>FR889226.1:57379-100818 GCA_000431815.1 Butyrivibrio sp. CAG:318
TGGCTGCACCGGTGCTTCGTTAAACTGTGGCTGCGGCTGCACCGGTATGTTCTCGACCTTGGTTCCGCATACTCCGCAGAACATCTGTCCCGGATTGATAATATTGCCGCATCTTGTACATCTGTTGGCACCATCGGCTACCATTGTATGAGGAAGTCTCGAACCGCAAACCGAACAAAAAGCTGCATTGACGGAGTTGTCCGAATGGCAGTTAGTACATACCACAATTCCGTTAAGGAATTTCACTCTGGTATTCATCTGCTCAATCTGCTCCTCTGTCGCCTTAAGATCGGCAAACATCTGTATATATGCACCCTGCGGATTCTCCGTTTCCGCACGATATGTACGTCCTATTGCTGCATATATCTCATTAATTCTCATCTGTGCTGCCTGTATGTTTCTGTTAATATCATTTATTTCCCTATCTGCATTGCTTCTCATATATGAATTCCTCCGTTAAGGTTTATTTATATAATAAGTATAACTATATTCCACTGCAAGGTCAACTGTTTTAACTCATAATTGCTCCAAGTATACCCCCGGTTATGCATATAACAAATGATATTATTGCTTTCTTAACATCATCATACAGTCCTTTATTTATAATAAACGACACAACCGATAAAAACACAAAATACAGCAGTCCTATCAGTGCTCCGTTAAGTACTCTTTTTTCTTTTTTGGCCTTACCATATATAATACCTGCCGCGATAGATGATATTCCGTATATAACCATGACCACTATGCGCATCTGTCCGTCACCAAGTCTCATTTTGTACATTATAAATGCTCCCACCGCCAACAAAACCGCACTGATCAAATATGCGGCAATCAGAACTTTGAATATTGTTGTTAATTTTCTGCCCAATTCATGATCTCCTTTCCCAAATCCGGATATTAAAATATATTCCGCCGGCAATCAGATATTCACAAAAAAACATATTCATGCTAATATAATTTCAATAATTTACGGAGGTAACCGATTACAATGGATTTATTTGTATGTGACGGAAGACCCGTCACCAGGGAAAGACGTCTCGCCAAAGAGGTACGGACATATGATCTGCTGGATGAACTTAAAATACCGTTTAAAAGAATTGATCATGAGACAGCAATGACAATCGCTGACTGTGATGAAGTAGACCACTTGTTCGGATGTAAGATTTATAAAAATCTGTTTCTCAGGAATTCAAAAGGTGACGAATATTATATGGTTGTAATGCCCGGAAACAAAAAATTCAGGACTGCTATATTATCAAAGCAGCTTGGCACCACCAGACTGTCTTTTGCAGATGAGAAATATATGGAGGAATTTCTTGACCTTACTCCCGGCTCAGTGACTGTAATGGGTCTTATGAACGACCACGATAACAAGGTTAAGCTCGTGATTGACAGGGAACTGCTTAATGAAAAATACTTTGCATGTCACCCATGCATTAATACTTCATCAATCAGAATGCTCACATCCGATGTCATAGATGTATTTCTCCCTGCCGTCCATCACGAACCTGTATTTGTTGATCTCGGTAATGAATATCTATAAATCCCTGACACAGTAATCGAGTGTCTCGCCAACTGCATCATTTATTACAATATCCGCAACGGAATCTCTGGCCGTTGCGGACTTATTGATCAGAATCAGTTTATTTCCATGATAATAATCAATCAGACCGGCGGCAGGATATACTGTTAACGAAGTACCTGCAACTATAAGTACATCTGCTTCGCTTATGTATTTTACCGCTTTGGTCAGTGTATTGTTATCCAGTCCCTCCTCATAAAGAACAACATCAGGCTTAATTATTCCACCGCATTCACATCTTGGTATGCCCGTGCTGTTTATGATTGCACTTTCATCATAGAATCTTAAACATTTCATGCAATAATTACGAAGTACACTTCCATGAAGCTCCAGCACTTCCCTGCTGCCCGCTGCCTGATGCAGACCGTCAATATTCTGTGTCACAACCGCCTTGCATTTACCGAGCTTTTCTAATTTAGCAAGAGCAATATGCGCCTTATTGGGTACAGCATCCGGATATAGCATTTTATCACGATAGAAATCAAAGAATTCATCCGTATGTCTCATAAAAAAAGTGTGGCTGAGTATCGTCTCCGGAGGGTATGCATATTTCTGATTATAAAGGCCGTCTACACTCCTGAAATCAGGTATATTGCTTTCGGTACTTACTCCTGCACCGCCAAAAAATACTATGTTGTCACTTTCCGAGATTATCTTACGAAGTTTTTCAATATTCTCATTCATACAATTTACGCCTCCATTATGACTTTTTTAATCAGGCGGCTCTCAGCAGGTTTGGTATCTTCTATCACATATGCATCCGCAAATCGTTTAACTGCATCAGAAAGCTTATTTTCATCATTGGCATAGAATCTGGCCAGCACATCTCCCTTATGGACATACGCACCCTTCTTGGCTTCAAGTACGATGCCGACTGACAAATCTATCACACTATCCTTATTCTCCCGACCTCCTCCGAGAACCATGGCACTTGTTCCGACAATATCGCATACTATACGGCTGACATATCCTTCCACGTCCGCCCTGTATTCATACTCGATTGAAGCCTTTGGAAGAAGTTCTGTATCGTAAACCGCCTCAGGGTTTCCGCCCTGTGCCTCCACAAGTTCGGCCAGTTTCCTAAGTGCACTGCCATCTTTGATCGTGCCGGCCAGCATTTCTTTTGCTTCGGCACAATTCTGTGCCTTGCCCGCACCTGCAACCATATGTGAACCAAGCTCAAGGCATAACTCATACAAATCCTGCGGGCCATTTCCGGCAAGTGTATCTATCGCTTCCTTAACCTCGAGCGCATTACCGACCGCATATCCTAAAGGTTCATCCATATCACTGACTACTGCCATCGTCTTTTTCCCGACGTTATCGCCTATTCTGACCATTGTATCCGCCAGCTTAACCGCACTTTCTTCGTCCTTCATAAATGCTCCGCTTCCTACCTTCACATCGAGAACTATAACATCTGCCCCTGCTGCTATTTTTTTGCTCATAATACTGCTTGCAATAAGCGGTATGCTCTCGACGGTCGCCGTCACATCCCTGAGTGCATATAATTTCTTATCCGCAGGCGCAAGATTTCCTGTCTGCCCTGCAATCGCAATTCCTATTCTGTTGACATTATCAAAAAATTCCTGTTCCGGTATTCCTGTCTGAAATCCGGGAAAGCTTTCAAGCTTATCTATCGTCCCACCGGTGTGCCCGAGTCCGCGCCCCGACATTTTGGCAACCGGAACTCCAAGTGCCGCAACCATCGGTCCGAGGACAAGTGACGTCTTATCTCCAACGCCTCCCGTGCTGTGTTTATCAACTTTAACACCTTTAATCGGCGTAAGATCCATCACGTCACCGCTGTGTGCCATAGCAAGTGTAAGTGCCGCTGTCTCCTCCGGTGTCATTCCATTGAAAAAAATTGCCATTGCAAGTGCTGCTGCCTGATAATCCGGAATATTTCCGGCCGTATATTCCTTAACAAAAAATTGGATTTCTTCACCCGAAAGTTCTTTGTTATCTCGTTTGTGCTGTATAATATCATACATTCTCATATATATCACCTTGCAATCCTTTCAAGGAAACTTTCTCCTGTAATGATCGGTTCTGCCCCAACATACTCCGCTATTGTCTGTCCGATGTCCGCAAAGCAGTTTCTTGTGCCGAAATTAACCGGTCTGATATTCTTACCATACACCAGCACCGGAATATATTCCCTTGTATGGTCCGTACCCTTAAATGTCGGGTCGCATCCATGGTCTGCATTGATTATAAGAATATCATCATCATTCATAGCGCCGATAATTTCCGGAAGTCTTGCATCGAAATCTTCAAGCCCTTTTCCATATCCGGCCGCGTCTCTGCGGTGCCCCCATGAGGAATCGAATTCTACCAGATTCGTAAAGATAAGACCATGCGACTTCTCTTTCATAAGCCTGACAGTCACATCCACACCGTCCATATTATTCTTCGTGTGGATAGCCCGCGTTATCCCGGAACCGGCAAAAATATCTTCAATCTTGCCGACTGCCCATACATCATAATTCTGCTCCTTAAGTCTGTGAAGCAGATTATAATCCGGCGGCAATATCGCATAATCACGCCTGTCGGATGTTCTTACATAGTTACCGTCATGTCCGGTAAACGGCCTTGCAATTACTCTGGCCACCTCATCCTGTCCGGTGAGAATCTTTCTTGCTTTAGCGCACATGTCGTACAGGCTGTCAAGCGGAAAGCAGTCAACATTGACCGCAATCTGAAAAACACTGTCAGCAGATGTATATACAATCGGCTTGCCGGTACGTTCATGTTCTGCACCGAGTTTCTTAATTATCTCTGTTCCTGAAGCAACACAGTTTCCAAGCACCCCCAAAACCCCTGTTTCTTTGATAAATTCATTTATTATTCTGTCAGGAAATCCGTCCGGATATGTCGGAAACGGTTTGTCTGATATTACACCTGTCATTTCCCAATGTCCAACCGTAGTATCCTTGCCGGCCGATTTTTCCGATGAACGGCCGTAGGCACCTGTAATCCGGCTTTCATCCATAACGGGGAGTGACTTCATTCCGTCAATATTGCCCAGTCCAAGCTTAAGAAGATTCGGGATATTAAGCCCTTTATTATATTCCCATGTATGAGGTATCGTACTGCTTCCGGCATCACCGAATGCTGCGGCATCCGGTGCCTCTCCCATACCCACACTGTCAAGTATGATCCAAATTACACGTTTCATAAGTCAAACACCTTCCTTATATGCAGATTTATCCGCCGGACACCGACGGATAAATCATCAGATTAAATATATTGTATCTCTACAGATCCAAACTGCATGACACCGTTAAGTGTAACTACCGGTGAATTTGCAGATACATTAGGTCTGTTGCGCTCTTTCACGCGTCCGGCCATCGTTCCGGTCTGTACATCAACATTCCATCCTGACGGTATATACAGAACCAGGTTTCCGAATTTGCCGTTGATATCTATGATCGCGTGTCCCGATGGTATATTACATCCATCAAAATACACATCCATATTGCCAAACGAAAGATTGATATTGGCGCGTTCAAAATTATTCATGCTGATATGCTTGACCGCGGACGAGAACCTGGTCGAACAATTAACAATATTATTAACGCCCTGATTGATATATTCCGTTCTGTAACCGGCATATGATGCATTATTCTGCGCTGCATTACCGTTATAGCTGCGGTTACGGCTTCCCGTCTTAAATATAAGTGAAAACCCTATACTTAAGAGCACTGCGATCAATACTAACGGCCACGGTGAAAGTTTCTGTATTCCCCACGCGTCCGAATAGATTATACATATTCCCGCGAGTGGAAGAAATATTCCCCAAAAATTCCATGCCGGAATATTGCTGATTATTATGCCCGCAAATACAATTGTAAAAATAATACTTACAACACCCACATCATGCATAAATCCGAATGCCGAGAGCACTATAAATGCAGCTGCCGCAATAAGTAATATTCCCCACATGACACTGCTTGTTCTTTTTTTCATAGCCACTACCTCCATATATCCTTGATAATAATTATTATACCAAAAGCCGTTTTAACTGTAAATACTCACATTGTCGGATATTATTTCAAAAAAAATGTAGCATTATACTTTTTTTCGTGTTAAAATTTTACTCGTTAGGATTTTATACTGTTAGGAGGACATAATGAGTATCCATTTGATTAAGACTCTGCCTTCTCCTGAGGAGATCAAGGCAGAATTTCCACTCTCAAAAGAACAGATTGAATTAAAGAAAGAGCGCGATGCACAGATCCGTGATGTCTTTACGGGCGCATCCGATAAATTTCTCGCTATAATCGGACCGTGTTCAGCTGACAACGAAGATGCGGTTCTTGACTATGTTACCAGACTTGCAAGAGTGCAGGAGAAAATAAAAGACAAAGTAATCATCATTCCGCGTGTATATACCAATAAACCGCGTACAACAGGCGACGGATACAAGGGTATGCTTCACCAGCCGGATCCGGAGAAGAAACCGGATCTTATCGCAGGAATAAAAGCAATCCGTAAGCTTCACCTTGATGTAATATCCAATACTGGTTTTTTCCCGGCTGATGAGATGCTTTACCCTGAGAACTGGACATATTGTGATGACACACTTGCTTATGTAGCAATCGGTGCCCGTTCGGTTGAAGACCAGCAGCACAGACTTACCGCAAGCGGTATGGATGTTCCTGTCGGAATGAAGAACCCTACAAGCGGAGGATATGAAGTTATGCTTAACTCAGTTCATGCTGCAAGCCATCCTCACACTTTCATATACAGGGGTGCCGAGGTTTCCACAACCGGTAATGAACTTACGCACACCGTTCTTCGCGGTTCCGTAAACAAGAAAGGCCAGTGCATACCGAATTACCATTATGAAGATCTGCTTCTTCTTAATAAACTTTATGCAGAACACGACCTTAAATATCCGGCAACAATAGTTGATTCGAATCATAGCAATTCCAACAAACAGTACCTTGAGCAGATAAGAATTGTCGAGGATGTGCTCCACAGCCGCAGGATGAATTCCGATATTCGCAAGCTGGTAAAGGGTGTTATGGTTGAAAGTTATATTGAGCCGGGTTCACAGAAGATCGGTGAGCATATTTACGGCAAATCGATTACAGACCCATGTCTCGGATGGGATGATTCAGAGAAACTGCTTTATACAATAGCAGAGAATTGTTAACTTACATTTATTGCGTAACAGATTTTTGTCTGTTACGCTTTTTTATATAGCAAAACTGCCGGACATTATATCCGGCAGTTAAATTATATTATATAATTCTAATCCATCTTCGCATAATAACCGAAGTCGAATCCTTTCTTTTTGAGACCATCAATTAAATCTCCGAGCATCTTGGTATTCGTCTCGCTCTCGGCATGAAGCAGGTAAATTGCTCCTCCGTGAGATCTGTCAAGTGCAGCCTGAAGTGACTCTGCCACATCCGGCTGGTCGTCAACAACCCAGTCTCTGTATGCGAAACTCCAGAATACCGAACGGAGTCCCAGACTCTGCACAATTGCAAGTGACTGTTCACTGAAAGATCCTTCCGGGAATCTGAACAGATACATATCGTAATTGAATTTTTCCTTAATATATTGCGTTACCTGATTGATATCGTCAACCTGTTTCTGCGCGCTGTACTGCTGAAGTCCGCCCGACGGATGTGTTGTTGTATGATTGCCGATCACATGTCCTTCATCAATCATTCTCTGTACAAGTTCAGGATTATCCTTGGCATACGGAAGCGTTACAAAGAATACTGCCTTAACGCCCTTCTCTTTAAGCGTATCAAGGATTGACGGAGTAAAACCGTATTCGTATCCTTCATCAAATGTCAGGTAGATATAGTTACTGTACGGCTGGATAAAATCAGCTGCATACATGCCGTAAAGCTTATCATAATACGAACATCCGCCCGGTCTGTTATGCTCATCAACATCCGTGGTCGAGAATCCGTACGGAACCTTATCAGTCTTATATTGTGAAAAATCAGTGCCCGCCGGGATTGTCACATCCACGCCGGAATTCAGGATCGCACTGTAGTCAATATCAGTCACATTAACGGTAACCTTCTTCATATCGTAATTACCGTATTCATCCTTGGCAACAACACCTATAGTATATGTTCCGGTTGTATCATATGATACAGAGTCCTGCATATCATCGGCAGGGGATGATGCATCGGCATCCTTAATCACGCCGGTTGTATATGATGATTTATCATCAACCGACTCTATAAAGCTGTCAGCTGTAACCTGTCCGGATTTCATTACATTAACGCTTTCGTTCTTAAGTGTAATAACCGGCGCAGTTGTATCAGCAACCTTAACCGTAAAATCAAGGCTGTACTCACCGCTGGTGACTGTTGCTTTGTATTCACCGACCTTATTAAAATCAACATTATCGGCATTTATTTTTGCTGCCGCGATCAACCCGCCGTCACCGGTTACAATTTCGTTGGCAATCACATTACTCATATCACTGCCAAGTTCAACATTATATGTCTCGTTCTTGAGTGCAAATTTGGAATTACCTTTTGGGGAATTCTTCTTACTTCCGCCATCGCTTGTAATAAGTACTATAAGAACCACTACAAGTATAACCGCTACAACCGCAAGTGCTATAAGCATCGGAATACCGTTGTTTTTCTTCTTTCTTCTGGATGGCTGTCTGTCATTACTGCTCATATTTAAAATCCTCTTTCTTTAATTATAGTCAATCCGGCGCATACTCCGAATATTTTTCCATGGCATTTATTCCGGCAACTCCGAGCTTTCTCTTAATCACAGCCAGATCGCTGCCTTCTGCCGCCATATTCGCTGCACATGTGTGCCGGAACATCTGAGGCGTTATCGTCATTCCGATCCGCCCACCGTATTCTTTGATTATCTTCCACAAACCCTGTCTGGACATAGCCTGTCCGCGCATATTAAGGAATAATCTGCTGTTTCCTTCCTTGTTGATGTCATTTCTGATATCTCCTATATATAACATCAAAGAAGACTTCACGGAATCATCAAAACATACAGCACGTTCATGTCCTTGTGTATATATCATCAAAGTTCCGGTCATCAGATTCACGTCCGTAATATTAAGTTCCAGCAATTCCTGCGTTCTTATTCCCGTATTGCACATAATCCTGAAAATCGCATTATCGCGCACTCCCTTGGCTGTGTTCATATCGATAACCGAAAAAAGCCTGTCCAATTCGCCTGATTCAATAATATCCGGACTCTTAGGCTCAACCCTCGGGTGCTTAAGGTAAACAGAAGGTTCATCATTAATAAGTCTGCGTCTGAACATCCAGGCAAAAAAAGACTTGATTGATGATATGTTACGTGATACTGTTGATGCCGCCGTACCATTCTTCTCAAGAGCAAGAATATAAGAATTCAGATTAATGATTGTCACCTTATTCCAATCATATATCCCATTATTTCCAAGAAAATTGCCAAGTTTCGTCAGATCACTTCTGTATGCCTGCAAAGTATTGCCTGAAGCTCTGTGCTCTGTCTGCATATATTGCAGATATTCTTCGATATAAATGTCCATTGATTTCTCCTGTGCAACATAACTGCTTATGCGATAAATTCATATCTTCATAAGAAATTTCGGAAGTACATAATAATTCATCACAGATTCTATCATTATCCCTGCCGCAAAAATTACCGCTGCCAGTCCATATCTTAACACCGTTTGGATGTCTTTGGACCAGGATGTTATAAATATACCATATATTCCTACAACGTACAACATCATATGGCACAAAATTGCGAGCAGAAAAATAATGAGATACCGCGCACCATATTGCATTGCAAGTGCGGATAATATTATACCCATCCCAAATCCCAGGTAAGAACATATAACATATGGCATCCTGTTCCCGAACGGAGATATGCTTATAAGAAACACAATTATAAACAATCTTATCCTTTTGGGCGCCACATAACCCACAATTTCAGCAAATGTGTTATCGGCGTTTATAATGCGGTTTACAACCGGTTCCGAAAAAATATCCCACTTACTGACTGCATCATACCCGGCAATATTGGTAAAAACACTTCCTATCACTATCGCCACAGGAAAAAGCCATATATATTTTCTGTCAATCAAAAACCTCTTTTCCATATTTGAATAATATGAAAAAGAGGCTGATTTTATGACTTTCTATCTGAGATATTTATTGGCATATGCAAGAATTGCTGCAATTGATTTAGCATCGCAGATATCTCCGCTGTATATCATATTCACAAGTTCTTCCGGTGAATATTCATATACATCCAGAAATTCATTCTCGTCAAGATGCTGTCTTGACGGCTGTAAATCCCTTGCCAGATATATATCAATGCGTTCATTGCAGAATGCAACCGTTGTGGCTACATTAATCAGGAATTCCAGATTATCCGAGCGATATCCCGTCTCCTCTTCGAGTTCCCTTGACGCACATTCGATTGTCGGTTCAGTAACCGAATCACGGCTTCCCGCAGGAATCTCAAGCGATATACAGTCAACTGCACTTCTGTACTGTTTTACCATCAGGATATTACCGTTATCCAGTACCGGCAGTACCGCTGCCGCTCCTTTACGGTGTTCCACATAATCCCATTCAGCAGTATTGCCGTTAGGCATCAGCATATGATCTGTATACACATCAACAATCGCACCCGAGTATTTAAGGTCACGACCGATTCTTTTGACTTCTTCCATAACAAAACTCCTATTTAATACCTGTGCATTTCTCATAGCACTTATCGGTAGCCGCAATTACTGCATGTCTGAAGCCATTCTCTTCAAGAGCACTTACTCCGGCAATCGTAGTTCCGCCAGGAGAGCATACACGGTCTTTTAAAACTGCAGGATGTTCACCGGTCGAAAGAACCATATCCGCTGCGCCTTTAACAGTCATAGCTGCAAATTCAATAGCATCGGCTCTGGTCATTCCGTATTTTACCGCGCTGTCCGCAAGTGCCTCGATAAACATATATACATATGCAGGTGAACTTCCGCTAACACATGTAACCGTATCCAGAAGTCTTTCTTCAACTACCCTGAAATTTCCGAATGATTTGAAGAACTGTGAAATTGTATCCATCTCTTCGAGATTAAAATTATTCTTATCATAAGATACACCTGTCATTCCTTCACCAATCATCGCAGGTGTATTAGGCATACATCTTACAACCCTGACATCTGAATCAAATTTATCCTGTACACTCTTGATCGTAATACCCGGTGCCAGTGAAATAATAATTTTATCAGGTGTTACCACATTCTTGATATTGCCGATAACAACATCGTAGTATTGCGGTTTGACCGCAAGAATTATGTATTTGACACTGTTGGCAAGCTCAATGTTGGTAGGTGAGACTCTTATTCCTGTCTCCTCGTTCACCCTAACCCTTACGATATCTGATACATCCGTAAACATGATCTGGGAATGATCGAAGGTATTCATAATACCGTTCAGCATTGCATGTCCCATATTGCCCATTCCGATAAATCCAAATGTATTCATATGTCCGCAGCCTCCTTAAGCAAGCAATTTCTCAACAGTGGCAAGCTTAGCGCAAAGAGTAAATAACTCCGTAGCCTGCTTAAGCTCCTCAAGTGTCGGATATGACGGTGCAATTCTTATATTGCTGTCATCCGGATCCTTTCCGTAAGGATATGTCGCACCGGCACCTGTAAGAACAACTCCGGCTTCTTTACACTTATTAACAATTGCCTTGGCACATCCCGGAACAGCATCAAATGATATAAAATATCCGCCCATCGGCTTCATCCAGCTTCCTGCGCCGAGTCCGGTAAGTTCACGGTCGAGAGTCTCAAGTACAACATCAAACTTCGGTCTTAAGAATTCCGCATGTTTTCTCATATGCGCCCTGAGTCCGTCACCATTTTTAAAATACCTGGCATGTCTTAACTGATTAATCTTATCATAACTGATAGTCTCAACATTCATTCTCTTGCTGATCCATTTGAGGTTAGCCTCGGATGAAGCAATTGCAGAAATTCCGCCACCCGCAAAACTAATCTTGGATGTTGAGCAGAATTCATATACAAGATCCGGATTACCTGCTTTCGCACATTCGGAAAGTATCTCCGGAATCTCAATATTCTCATCATATATATAATGGAGTGCATAAGCATTATCCCAGTAAATTCTGAAATCCTTAGCTGCCGGCTTAAGAGCGGCAAAACGTTTCACCGTCTCATCCGAGTATACAATGCCCTGCGGGTTAGAATATTTAGGAACACACCAGATACCCTTGATTGAAGAATCACTTGACACAAGTTTCTCAACCATATCCATATCAGGTCCGTTCTCCGTCATAGGAATGTTAATCATCTCAATTCCCATAAGCTCAGTAATCTTAAAATGTCTGTCATATCCCGGTACAGGACAGAGGAATTTAACTTTGTCAAGATGGCACCAAGGTGTGCTTCCCATTATACCAAAAAGCATAGCCGATGACACGCAGTCATACATGATGTTAAGGCTTGCATTACCGCATACAAATACATTTTCCTTAGGTACTCTTAAAAAATCGCCCATAAGCTGTCTTGCCTCAGGGATTCCTTCCATAATACCGTAATTTCTGCAGTCGGTCCCGCTGTCTGAAACACATCCTGTTTCTGAATTAACGATGTCAAGCATTTCATTGGATACATCAAGCTGCGCCGGTGATGGCTTTCCTCTTGACATATCAAGTTTAAGTCCTTTCGCCTTAGCTGCCTCATATTCTTTAGTGAGTACGGCAAGCTGTTCTTTAAGCTCAGTCTCTGACATCTCTGTGTATTTTTTCATGGCTACGCCTCCTGTGTTAAAATTTTATGATAGTGTAAAATACAAAATCACTGCAATACCAAGTATAATTCTGTATACACCGAATGGTTTGAAATCGTGCTTTCTGATATATGACATAAGGAACTTTATGACAAGCATTGAAACAAGGTATGCCACAAGCATTCCTATAATCAGCATATATAATTCGTTCTGTGTAAATCCTGTGCCGTCTGATACAAACTTGAGTATCTTGACAAGGCTGGCTCCTGCCATTACAGGAATAGCAAGGAAAAACGTAAATTCCGCAGCAGCTGTTCTGGATGTTCCTATAAGCATTGCACCCACTATTGTAGCACCGGAACGTGATGTTCCCGGAATAAGTGCAAGCACCTGGAATAATCCTATTATAAGTGCAGTCTTAAATGTCATTGCCTTGACATCCGTAATTTTAAATTCCTTATTGCGGTTGCGGATCTCAATAAGTATAAATGCCACACCGTATATTATAAGTGTAACTGATACAACATAAGGATTGTAGAAAATCTCGTCAATCTTATCATCAAAAAGGATGCCTATTATTCCGGCCGGGACGCATGCGACAAGTATTTTGGCCCAGAGAATAAGTTTATCCTTATTCCATTCAAGTCCCTTTGAATCCTTCTTCTTATCTATAGGCCATAATCTCTTAAAATAAAGCACAATGACGGCAAGAATTGCTCCGAGCTGTATTACGACATTAAACATCTCAACAAATGCATCGCTCGCTTTCAGCTTCAGAAACTCATTGACTATTATAAGATGTCCCGTGCTGCTGATGGGAAGCCATTCGGTAATTCCCTCAACAATGCCCAGGACAATAACTTTAAGTATCTCTATTATGTTCAATTATGCGTTATCTTCAGGATCGTCTCCACCGTCACCGGTGATTCTGATCTTGCCTTCATATAATTCTTCAACTGCTATAGATAAAGGTTTCTTGCCTTTGGTATCCTTTATATATGCAGGTGCTCCGGCTATAAGCTGTCTTGCTCTCTTAGACGTCGCGATTACTATTGAGTATCTGCTCTGCACCGGCGGCTGTTCACCCGGCTCAACGTCATTATTTATTACATTCATAAGTTCTGAATACGATGGATGTATCATGTTGTATATTCTCCTTTTCTATTTACCCTGGAATTCCTTCAAATCCCTGCGTATAGCCTGAATTAAAGATATTCGCTCATCCGTTCTATTATGCTCACTTTTTATGATTTTGTCAACTGTTTCGACACAATCTTCCAAAACATCATTAATTACAATATAATCGTAAGCCTCAACACCTTCTGCCTCATGTATGGCCCGTTCAAGTCTTGCATTAATAACGTCCATTGTCTCTGTTCCTCTCGAAATCAGTCTGCGTCTTAATTCCTCCGCATCCGGCGGCGTAACGAACATAAGTACCGCATCAGGGTATTGTTTCCTGACCTTAAGCGCACCCTGGATTTCGATTTCAAGGAAAACATCCTTGCCGGCATTAAGATTTTCTTCTACATATTTACGCGGGGTACCGTAGAAATGATTTACATATCCGGCATACTCTATAAGTTCATTATTATCTATCATACGTCTGAACTCATCATCTGTCACAAAAAAATAAGATACACCATCAACCTCTCCCGGTCTCGGCTTCCTTGTCGTTGCCGATACGGACAATGCATAATTATCATGTCTCTTCATCATCTCATTCATAAGTGTACCTTTGCCTGATCCGGAAAAACCGGAAACAACTATAAGCTTACCTCTGCTCATCGCTTTCTCCTCCGATGGATTGTTCACTCTTATTCTTCACACGTCCGGCAATTGTATCAGGCAGCAGCGCTGACAGGACAATGTATCCTGAATCCGTTGTTATTATTGCTCTTGTGCGTCGTCCCTGTGTCGCATCTATGACCATATCTTTCTCCTTGGCATTCTGGACGAATCTTCTTGCCGGTGCCGAATCCGGTGAAACAATCGTTATTATTTTGTCGTCGTTAATAATATTACCAAAACCAATATTGATAAAACCCATATGTCCTCCGTTATTCAATATTCTGGATCTGCTCCCTGACCTTCTCGATTTCGGTCTTAAGGCTTATCGCACAATTGGATGTCTCCAAATCATTCGCCTTAGATAAAATAGTATTGGCCTCGCGGTTCATCTCCTGCGCGATAAAATCAAGCTTACGTCCGACGCTTCCGCCTTCTATAAGTTCATCTTTCGTGCTCTCTATATGGCTTCGTAACCTCACAGTTTCCTCGTCAACACATATCTTATCCGCGTATATCGTAACTTCCGTGGCGATCCTATTCTCATCGACCGGCGTATCGCAAAGAAGCTCCGCAACCTTATCCTCAAGTCTCTGCCTGTATTCTTCTATTATCCCCGGACTTCTGTTCTCTATTTCATCGACAAGTCCTGTCATATAATCAAGTTTCTCAAGCAGATCGGCCTTAAGTTTCTCTCCTTCGGTAATTCTGCTTTCAACAAACTGTACGCAGGCATTCTCAACAGCCTTCTCAAGCAGATGCCATACCGCATCATCATCTCCGGACTGTTCTTCCATAGTAATAACCTCAGGATAATGTGACAGTGACGATACCGTTATATCATTGGGTATGTCAAACTGTTCTGCCATGTAATTAAATATACTCATATATTCATTAGCAAGTTCTTCGTTATATTTAAGGCAGAACTTACTCTCGGAATAATCCTCATAAGTCACAAATATATCAACCTTACCGCGGTTAATATATTTCTTAAGTATTGTTCTTATGCCGGCTTCATAAATATTAAGTTTCTTCGGCATCTTCATAGCCGGTTCAAAATATCTGTGATTGACCGACTTCATCTCGATTGTTATTTTCCTGTCGGAGTCTGAGGCTTCCGCCCGCCCGAATCCGGTCATGCTCTTTATCATCTGGTTGCGACCTCCATCCATATATTTATTGTATTTTATCATCTATGTCTTTACATTGCAACTAGCCTTTTAACGCAATTTATGATATACTTCTTTCGTTATAAAAATAGATTTCAGAGGTAATTGTAATGGCATTTGACGGAATTACGGTACATGCACTCACATACGAATTAAAAAACATTCTTTCCGGCGGAAGAATTAATAAAATAGCACAAACAGAAAAAGATGAGCTCATTCTTACCATAAAAGGATCCACAGGCCAGAACAGACTGCTCATATGTGCCAATCCAAGTCTGCCGCTTGTATATATAACATCAGTAAACAAACCTGCTCCCCTTACGGCACCCGGTTTCTGTATGCTCTTAAGAAAGCATATCAATAACGGCAGGATTGTCGATATTACACAGCCGGGGCTCGAGCGCATCATTGATTTTAAAATAGAGCATCTTGACGAGATGGGTGATCTGTGTATCAAACATCTTGTTGTTGAGCTTATGGGCAAGCACAGCAATATTATTTTTCTCGATGATAATAATCATATAATAGACAGTATCAAACGTATCAATGCCGGCATAAGTTCCGTGCGTGAGGTCCTTCCCGGACGTGAATATTTTATTCCGAACACATCCGGCAAGCATAATCCATTCGATGCGGACAGAGACTCCTTCACCGCTCTCATAGGCGGTGTGGCATCGGCTGCGGATAAAGCCATATACGGTTCTTACACCGGAATAAGCCCCCAGCTTGCCAATGAAATCTGTTATCGTGCCGGCATAAGCTCCGACACACCGGCATCCGCTCTCAATGAAAATGAACTTACACACCTTGCCGGAACATTCATCAATACCATCGACGACATCCGGAACAATGTTTTTTCATATAATATAATATATGACAATGATATTCCGAAGGAATTTATGGTCGTCACGCCTTCCATGTATGAAGGAATGACCATTGTTCCATGTGAATCGGCAAGTTCCATGCTTGAGAAATACTATGCCGACAAAAACCTTGTCACACGCATAAGGCAGCGTTCTGCCGATCTGCGCCAAGTTGTAAACACGGCACTTGAGCGTAATTATAAGAAATATGATTTACAGGAGAAGCTGTTAAAAGATACCGGCAAACGTGACAAATACCGCATATACGGCGAGCTTCTCAACACATACGGATATGACATTCCGGACGGAAGTTCCTCGTTTGAGGCACTTAATTATTACGACAATACAATGATTACCATTCCTCTTGATAAAGATCTGACCGCAAGGGAGAACAGTGTAAGATATTTTGCAAAATATAATAAATTAAAACGGACTTATGAGGCTCTCTCGGAGCTTATAACGCAGACCGGGGATAAAATCGAACATCTTGAGTCAATCGCAACCTCAATAGATATCGCCACATCATATGATGACCTGATTCAGATCAAAGAAGAACTGGTCAATTTCGGATTTATCAAGTCACATCCATCCGGCCGCAAGGACAGAACCGAACGTTCCCAAAGCAAGCCGTGGCATTATGTGTCTTCGGACGGATTTGACATATTTGTGGGACGCAATAACATCCAGAATGAGGAACTGACTTTCAAGACAGCCTCCGGCAATGACTGGTGGTTTCACGCAAAGAACATGCCCGGATCCCACGTAATTGTCAAATGTGACAACAGAGAACTTCCGGATTCCACATATGAAGAAGCCGCAGCGCTCGCAGCCTATTATTCCAAAGGTCGGGCGCAGGAGAAAGTGGATGTCGATTATGTTCAAAAGAAACATCTGAGCAAGGTAGCCGGCAAGGCGCCCGGTTTTGTAATATATCACACTAATTATTCAATGACGATCACGCCGTCAGCGTCACTCAAAGAAATCAAATAATCGAAAAAGCACATACCGTTATGATATGTGCTTTTTCTTATAAAGAAAGGATGAAAAAAATATGAAAAAAGTAAATTCTTATAAGCTGTCGTAAAGCTCTTCGTATTTCTCAGCCGAGCTGTTCCACGAAAAGTCTGTGAGCATTCCTCTGTCAACTATCTTATTCCATTCACGCTTCTTATTGTAGAATATGCTCTTGGCATAATTAACAATTCCAAGCATCTCATGAGCGTTATAGTTAGCAAACGAAAATCCGGTTCCGGTTCCTTCGTATTCATTATAAGCCTGAACCGTATCCTTAAGTCCGCCTGTCTCTCTTACAATAGGAACCGTTCCATATCTGAGACTCATAAGCTGGCTGAGTCCGCACGGTTCAAAAAGTGACGGCATAAGGAAAGCGTCACATGCCGCATATACCTTATGCGACATATCCTCTGAATAATAAATATTAGCCGATACACGGTTATTGTATTTCCAGTCAAAATGTCTGAACATATTCTCGTAACGCTCTTCGCCTGTTCCGAGAATAACAAGCTGCACATCTTCGGCGCAAAGTTCATCCATCACATATGCTATAAGATCAAAGCCTTTCTGGTCCGTAAGTCTCGACACGATACCTATCATAAATCTCTTCTGGTCGACATCAAGGCCAAGTTCCTTTTGCAATGCAATCTTATTCTTGAACTTCTCTTTACGGAATGTAACCTGATTATAGTTACGTACTATTCTCTTATCAGTCTCCGGATTAAATTCCTCATAATCAATACCGTTAACTATTCCGACAAGGTCATTTGAACGGGCTCTCATAAGTCCGTCAAGTTTCTCACCGTAGAACGGTGTCTTAATTTCTTCCGCATAACTGTTACTTACGGTAGTTACCTTATCGGCATATACAATTCCGCCTTTAAGGTAATTCGCATCACCAAATGCTTCAAGCTTATCCGATGTAAAATATGAATCCGGAAGTCCCGTAATATCCTTAACAGCCTTCATATCCCAGATACCCTGGAACTTGAGGTTATGTATTGTCATAATAGACTTCATATCCCTGAAGAAATCCCCTTCATGGAACCGCTCCTTCATATATACCGGTATCAGTCCGGTCTGCCAATCGTGACAATGTATTATATCCGGCTTAAAATTAATAAGCGGAAGTGCTGACAATGATGCTTTACTAAAGAATGCAAACTTCTCTATATCTTCATGAATATATCCGTATGGCTTAAATCCGTTAAAATAGTATTCATTATCAATGAAATAAAACTGTACGCCGTCATATTCCATCTCAAGTACACCCACATACTGGCTTCTCCATGCCAGATCCATATAAAAACTCGTAACGAAATGCATCTGATCCTTATAATTCTGAGGTATGCACTTATAATTCGGTATCATAACCCTGACATCATATTTAGTCTTATCAAAATATTTAGGTAACGAACCTGCAACATCTGCAAGTCCTCCTGTTTTAATAAATGGTACTGCTTCGGAAGCAATAAATAATACGTTCTTCATCTGACCCACCTCCACGGCAAATTCTTCATGTACATAATAGCATAATTTTCTGATAATTGGAATAATTATTTGTTAAATTTTACAATGATTTTGTCGTGTCAGCGCATTTTGTATTCCAGTCTGATTTTATCGGCTATAAGTGCGATAAATTCTGAGTTTGTAGGCTTGCCTTTTCCGTTACTCACAGTATATCCGAATAAAGAATCCAGAATATCTATCTGTCCCCTGCTCCAGGCAACTTCAATTGCATGTCTTATCGCCCTTTCAACCCTGCTTGACGTGGTCTGGAAATTCTTTGCAATTGTAGGATAAAGAACCTTCGTAATACAGTTAAGCATATCCATATCTTCAACCGCCATCATAATCGCAGCCCTTAAATACTGATATCCCTTGATATGAGCCGGAATCCCTATATCGTGGAGCATGTCAGTGACATCTGCCTCAAGGCTTACTTTCACGTCTTCAATCCTGCTGTTGCTTTTAGGTGTCTGGCTGCTCTTATTATTAACTGCCGGGTGCCTTCCCATATTGGTCTTCACATATTTGATTCTGTTAAGGAGTGTATTATTGTCAAATGGCTTCATAATGTAATAATATGCGCCCAGACTGAATGCATCCTCTGTTATTCCTTCCTGTCCGACCGCTGTAATTATGATGAAAGCCGGCTTCTTGGTTATGGCAGTATCCTGATTGGCTTTCTCCATAACGGTCAGTCCGTCGAGTTTAGGCATTATTATATCCAGAAGAACCACATCCGGTTCTTTCTCTTTAATAACATTCAGTATTTCCTCCCCGTTATGTGCCTTTCCGACAACCTGAATCTCTTCGTCCGTGTGAAGTACATCTTCAAGAAGCTGTAGCATCCTTTCATTATCATCCGCAATTGCACAGGTTAATTTCCCCATATTAGTCTCCTCCTAACTATAAAAAAATATTGACTTGTATTTAATTATAAATAATAATGCAAAATAATGCAATATACTGTCGCCGCAAATGTGATTAATTTTCGACATTTAGCGACAGTGTTTATTTAATAATTTTATGTTTTTTCAAAAGGTATTTTTAGCTATTGATTTTTGTCTGCATCTGTGATATTATAATATGGCTTGCGGATGTGGCGGAATGGCAGACGCAGCAGACTCAAAATCTGCCGGTGGCAACATCGTGTGGGTTCAAGTCCCACCATCCGCATTATTTATGAAGGTCTTGATTGTTCAAGGCCTTTTTATTTTGATAATTTCCGGAAGGTTCATACAAAATGAAGAAAAAAATCACAAAAATATCAACGTTTATCATATCGGCATTATTGTCTCTGTTTATATTTAAATATCAGCCCTGTTCTCCCGTCGTTACCGAAACATACAGCACAGGCTCAGACCAGACCGAGACTTTCTCCCTGGATTCGGTTCCGGCATATTCACAAAAGGCATATGCCGTCATTAACAACAACATACCGTATTTCACCGAGGCCGATTATACAACCGAATCATATGAATATTACAGTAATCTCGATTCACTCGGCCGGTGTGGTGTATGTATAGCTTCAATCGGCCGCGATCTGATGCCGTCTGAGGAGCGCGGGCCTATCGGAAAAGTGCGTCCCAGTGGGTGGCATACCATTAAATATGATAACATTGACGGCAATTATCTGTACAACAGATGCCACTTGATCGGGTATCAGCTTACCGGCGAAAATGCCAACACTGCGAATCTTATCACAGGAACAAGGTACCTGAATGTGCAGGGAATGCTGCCATTTGAAGACATGACTGCAGATTATATTAAAGAAACAGGCAATCATGTACTTTACAGAGCCACGCCGGTATTTGACGGTGACAACCTGGTTGCCGACGGTGTACTTCTTGAAGGTTATTCTGTTGAGGATAACGGCACCGGCATATGTTTTAATGTGTTCTGCTATAATGTCCAGCCGGGAATTGAAATTGACTACGCTACAGGGGACAGCTCGCAGACAGATAAAAAATGAGTACAAAAAAAACAGCCATCCAATTGGATGACTGTTCTCTATTTAGCAGGGGCAGTAGGATTTGAACCCACGACATTTGGTTTTGGAGACCAACGCTCTACCAGCTGAACTATACCCCTATATTCACAAGTGACATCTCTCGACATCACTTGTTAGTTATACCATATAATTGATTTAATTGCAAGAAAAATTTACACAATTTTGCAAATTATTTATTACATTTGGAAATAACATCTTTGGCATTATCGGTAATATCTCTCTGATATGCTATTTCATGTTCCATTCCGCGTGACTCATCATTGGCAACCTTGGCTGCTTCAAGAATCTTATTAAGAAGAACGCCTATATCAGCTGCTTTACTGCTCTGTTTCACAGAACGCTCATATATATCATTCATCATCGAAACCATTGTCTCCACAAAATCATGTACCTCATGAACTGTATCAGCTATATCCTTGGATGAACTTGTCGATTGCGCTGCAAGATTACCAACTTCCTTGGCTACAACCGCAAATCCTCTGCCCTGTTCGCCTGCTCTTGCCGCCTCTATCGATGCGTTGAGAGAAAGCATATTGGTTTTGGATGCAATTTTAGATATCACGCCGGCAAAATTCTCAATCATCTCCGACAATTCTTCAAGACGCTTTATATTGTCCTTTGATTCCTCAACAATTGTATTAAGTCCGTTAATCTCATCCACAATGTCATTAATGCTCGTAATTCCTTCTTTGACAAGATTAAGCGATGTATCCGATGAATTAATTACATCAAATGCATGTTTCTCAACCTTAAGCTGTGACTCGTCCAGATTATTGATAATCTGTGTAAATTCTGTTAAAAAATGTTCTTCCATTATCCAATCCTCCGTAAATATATTTACTTTCTGCATAATTCGGAAACTGATTTAACCCCGGTAAGCCTGATACCGCTTATATCTCCCACACTCTTAAGACATGCCGCCGGAAGAATGCATTCTTCAAATCCAAGCTTTACTGCTTCGGCAACCCTTTGCTTGGCCTGGCTCACCGAACGCACCTCGCCCGTAAGGCCAACTTCGCCAAACACTATTGTCCTATCCGGTATGGGAATATTACGAAAACTTGATATCAACGCCATTACCATTCCTAAATCCAACGCAGGTTCGCTGACCTTAAGTCCGCCTGCTATATTAAGATAAGCATCACATCCGGAAAGCTGCATTCCTGCTTTCTTCTCCAATACTGCCATTAGGAGATTCATTCTGTTATAGTCTGCTCCGGCAGCTGTACGTCTCGGCATTCCGAAATTCGTATGGCATACAAGAGCCTGAATCTCTACCATGATCGGTCTTGTGCCTTCCATAAGACATACAACGACCGAACCAGGTTCGCCAGAAGGCTTACCCTCAAGCATATATTCCGATGGATTAAGCACTTCCCTGAGTCCCTCATGGCACATCTCAAATACGCCGATTTCATTGGTTGCTCCGAATCGATTCTTTACCGCTCTTATTATCCTATATGATTCACTTCGTTCTCCTTCAAAATAAAGAACCGTGTCCACCATATGCTCAAGAACTCTCGGTCCGGCAACAACGCCTTCCTTCGTCACATGTCCGACTATAAATACCGTTATTCCGAGTCCCTTAGCTATCTGCATAAGAGCATTCGTAGATTCACGCACCTGACTTACGCTGCCGGGTGCCGAATCCGATGTCTCACAATACATCGTCTGAATAGAATCAATAACAACAGCATCCGGCTTCTCTGCCCTGATTGCCGAATCAATTGTATTAAGATTCGTTTCACACATAAGTGTAAAATTATCCGGCATATTACCTATTCTGTCTGCGCGCATCTTAATCTGTCCCGGCGATTCCTCACCTGATATGTACAGAACCTTGCGCGATGCTGCTATATTGGCACACACCTGCAGCAGAATCGTAGACTTACCGATTCCGGGATCACCTCCCACAAGCACCATGGAGCCTGCGACAATTCCGCCGCCCAAAACTCTGTCAAGCTCGCCGAATCCCGTGGTATATCTGTCCTCAGAATTAGAATCTATCTGTGAAAACCTGATAGGTGCATTCCCCGATATACCTGTTATACCGACATTATGACTTCCGGTCTGTGCCGAACCCTTCACGGGTGCCTCAACCATTGTATTCCATTCCTGGCATGACGGGCACTGCCCCATCCATTTGGATGATTCATACCCGCATTCTTTACAGAAAAAAGTTATATTCTTAGCCTTTGCCATATCCGCCTTTCCGGTGTGCAAAGGACTGTGTTAAACACAGTCCTTAATAACATAAATTAAATTCATTCTATGCTCTTACAGCCTTAACCTCTGCGGAATTACCGCCTCCGAGTGTAACTGAAAGGACAAGCTTACCACTGATGTTGGTAGTCATACTGCCAATGCTTACGCCGTCAACGTATACCTTGTACTCTGTAGATGGTTCAAGTTCAAGTGTAATCTGAGGGTCTTCACTGCCTTCCACTCTCATGCTGACAGCACCGTCATTCATAGAAAAATTATTAACAGCTGTTCCCGGAACAGACTCATAAACAAACATTCCGTTCCTCTCGAGCTTGGTAATCTCCTTGAATGTCTTAACCTTATAGATATCTCCGTTGTACTCAACATTATCGAGCTTGGTCTTGGTATCAAGTGTATAATCACCAAAACTGATCGTTCCATCGCCCTCTATGTGGATCAAATCGTTTACTACAGCCATTGCCGTTCCTCCTGATTGTGTTTGTAAAAAGAATGTAATCTTATTATAATATATCTCCTGTCTAATTGCTACATTAATTTGTAGAAAAAATCAGTTTTTTATCACCGTCGTCTGCGCATGTTATGTGAACATTATCGCCATTCTTAATTCTGCCTTCGAGAATCTGTTCGGCAAGTTCGTCTTCCACAAGCGTCTGAAGTGCTCTTTTTAACGGACGCGCGCCGTATTTCTCATCATATCCTTTGTCAACAATAAGCGCCTTGGCCGAATCATCAAGTTCGATATGAAGATTCATCTGCTCGCCAATTCTCTTGTTGATAGAATTTACCATTATGTCAACAATCTGCGCTATATCACTACGTGTAAGCATATGGAATACAATTGTCTCGTCAATTCTGTTAAGGAATTCAGGTTTAAACAGACGTTTTACCTCTTCCATAACTTTGCTCTTCATTGTTTTGTAATCCCGGTCAGGATCGGTCGATGTGTTAAATCCGAGATTTTTTGGCGCGACTATGTTCTCAGCACCTGCATTACTTGTCATGATGATTACGGTGTTTTTGAAATCAATCTTACGTCCGGTAGAATCAGTTATTATACCATCATCCAGTACCTGCAATAAAATATTAAATACATCCGGATGAGCCTTCTCAATTTCATCAAAAAGTATTACCGAATATGGATTGCGGCGCACTTTCTCGCTTAACTGTCCACCTTCTTCGTATCCCACATATCCCGGAGGCGAGCCTATCATCTTAGATACACTATGTTTCTCCATATATTCGGTCATGTCAACCCTGATAAGATTAGCCTCGCTGCCAAACATTGCATCAGCCAGTGCTTTGGACAATTCTGTCTTACCCACGCCTGTAGGTCCGAGGAAAAGAAATGAACCCGTAGGTCTCTTAGGGTCTTTAAGACCGACTCTGCCTCTTCTTATCGCCTTGGCGACTGCATTTACAGCTTCTTCCTGTCCGACAACTCTTTCGTGAAGTGTCTTCTCAAGATTCATGAGCTGCTCTGACTCTCCCGCAGCTATTTTATGAACCGGGATTTTGGTCCAGTCAGATACGACATCCGCTATTTCTTCCTCTCCTACAACAAGGTTACGGCTGTCTTTCTCCTTCTGCCACTGTGTATTAAGGCTGTCAAGTTCACCGGCAAGTTCCACGCGGCGTGCCTTAAGTTCTCCCGCACGTTCAAATTCCTCATTGACAACAGCCTGTTCTTTATCCTTGTCAAGTTCTTCTATAATGTGCTCGATTTCGCTTATTTTCTCAGGCTTTACATATACTCCAAGCCTTGTCTTCGATGCCGCCTCATCAATAAGATCGATAGCCTTGTCAGGAAGGAATCTGTCATTGATATATCTTTCCGATAGTTTAACGGCCGCGGTAAGTGCCTCATCAGTAATTGTTACATTATGATGAGTCTCATATGCTTTACGAAGCCCCTTTAATATCTCAATAGCTTCGTCTTCCGACGGTTCTTCAACATTAACAGGCTGGAATCGTCTCTCAAGAGCAGCATCTTTCTCGATATACTTACGATATTCATTAATGGTTGTGGCACCTATTATCTGAACTTCACCACGAGCCAGCGACGGTTTTAATATATTGGACGCATCTATCGCACCCTCGGCACCGCCGGCACCGATAATTGTATGAAGCTCATCTATAAAAAGAATAACATTTCCGGCATTACGGACTTCGTTGATTATCTTCTTGATTCTTTCTTCAAATTCGCCACGGTATTTGGATCCCGCAACCATTCCGGACAAATCAAGTGTCACAACTCTTTTGTTCTTAATGGTGTCAGGAACATTTCCTTCAGCAATCTGCAATGCCAGGCCTTCAACTATTGCCGTTTTACCTACACCCGGTTCTCCGACAAGGCAAGGATTATTCTTGGTCCGCCTGCTGCTTATCTGTATAACACGCTGGATTTCATGTTCCCTTCCTATTACCGGGTCGAGCTTACCTTCCGTTGCAAGCTTGGTCAGATCCCTGCTGTACTGATCAAGTGTGGCTGTTGGTGATTTTTTCTTATTCTTATTGCTTATTTCATCTTTATAAGCACCGTAATTATTCGCATCTCCGACTGCCATCATCACATCGACATATATTTTCTGTATATTGCACCCCATGGTTGCAAGCAACTTGGTAGCCACACATTCGGAATCTTTGAGCATGGCAATAAGAATATGCTCCGTACCCACTAACTGCGCTTTAAACCTTCTGGCTTCCCTGGCTGCCATATTGAGAATACCCGCGGCTCTCGGAGTGTAACTCTCCGGTTCCGAATATTCAGCCATATTATCAGGATGCATAAGCTGGCTCACCATTTCCTCAAAACGTTCCAGATCGACTTCATTCTTAAGAAGCACTGTCTGTGCAACGCTCTCGTCCGTCTGCATAAGTCCTATAAGAATATGTTCCGAACCTATACTTGAATGTCCGTACGCATATGCTGTTGTCGCGGAATTCTTTAATGCTTCCTCTGCTTTCTTGGTAAATCCACTTTGCATATATAATCACTTCCTTCATATATTTATTAATTAATCAATTTCGGGCAGGTTACTTCTTAAATATTGTGCTCTTAACATATCTGTTTCAGCCACCGATAATGCCTTGCCGGCCGAGTTATTAAGCACAGCAGGCTGTATGTCCATAATCAGACGGTTAACATCAATATTATGACCGTCCTTCGTTGACAAAATTCCGATTGCAAGACCTGTCATAAGTTCAGATAAAAGTGTCATCGCATCACGTAATGTGAGCTTTCTCGCGTATTTGAGTACGCCGTATGATTTGTATGCCACATCCTCGGCGCGGCATTTATCCTTGTCATATATAGCACTTCTTTGTTCACGTTCCTGACTGATTATCTGCAGGACAATATCATCAAAATCCTTGATGATCGTCCTTTCATCCTGTCCAAGCGTCTTCTGTGTTGACACCTGGTACAGATTACCGAAACTGTCTTCCTCATCACCGTAAACCTGACGCATTCTTATTCCGAAACGTCCAAGTTCCGTACCTATCTGGGTGATTTTTCTTGTCTGCGACAATGCCGGCAGATGTAATGTATATCCGGCGCGGAGTCCCGTACCGACATTAGTCGGATATGTGGTCTTATATCCGTATTGTTCATCATAGGCATAATCAAATCGTGAATCTATATAATCATCTATTTCGTTGGCTTTCTTAAAGCAGGCCGGAATATTCATTCCATTGGCAATAACCTGGATTCTTATATGATCTTCACCGTTAACCAGCACCGACGTTCCCTCGTCCCCCGACAAAATCACGGCACCGTTCTTTGACTTTACCAGATACGAGCTTATAGAACGGCGTTCCTTGAGCGCATTCTTCTTAGCCTCGGTGCAGCTGTTCATAAAATAATATCTGTATTCGTCCGGAAAATCCTTCTGAAATGTTCCGACAACGGAATTAACCAGCTCGGTTCCGTCTTCATCGCTTATCTTGGATGCAAACGGATAATTTGAGAAATTCCTCGCGAGCCTTATCCGGCTTGAAAGAACCACATCACTGTTGGCGCCGTTACTTTCGTACCATTTATTCATGCCTGCTCCTTTCCCTTAAGTTCGGCTATCGCATCACGTAATCTGGCTGCTTCGGCGTAATCTTCCACAGCTACGGCTTCCTTAAGCTTCTTTGTCATAAAATCTATTTCTTTAGCAATATCATGTTCATCTACTCCTGCGGTTCCTTCCGGCTGTATCTGTTTCTGCTCCTGCATCTTATATAGCATCGGCTTCTTACCGGTATGACGGTCGCTACCCTGTATCTTCTTAATTGTACCCGCAATAAGCGGTCCGAAAACATCATAACATTCAGAGCATCCGAATCGTGAACTTGCAATGAATTCACCATATGTCATGCCGCATTTCGGACATACCACATTCACTGCCGGATCATCGTTCCCATTATCTGACAAGAAACCCTGTGCGCCGAGAAGTCCCGACAAAAGCTTGGTAAAATGCATATCATTATCAAAAATACTTGAATAATAACTTACATCCGTATTGGCCGCACAGCTGCTGCACAGATGATGTTCATTCTTAACGCCGTTAACCACTTCTGTATAATGAAATGTTGCAACATTTTTCTGACATTTTTCACATAACATGATTATACCTCCTGTTCTCCTGTAAATTCAGCTATGACATCATCAACAAGTGCATGAATCTTATCCGTCGAGATATTACGGCACATTGCCTTGGCCACCACAACCCTGAGTTCGTCCGTAAGCTCATTCATAGCCTTAATCCTATCTATATCCAGTGCAATCACTGCCCCATGCCGTCTGTCCAACTTAATATAGCCTTCCTGCCTGAGAACCGAATACGCCTTATTAACCGTATGCATATTAATTCCTATATTATCGGCTAACTGTCTTACCGACGGGAGCGAATCACCTTCGTGTATTTTCTCATTCGCTATACACATTATAATCTGGTTACATAATTGAACATACAATGCCTCATCACTGTTAAAGTCAATTGTAAAAATCATATATCATCATCTCCCTATGACATAACCATATGTCTGTGTTATACATATACTATAACAAACAAGCGCAGAAAAAGCAATATCTTTTGCTGATTCTGCGCTGATTTAATACTTTTTTAATAATTATTTATCTTAGAGAAAAAATTCCTCGTCATCTCCGTCAGACGGCTCAAGTTCTATTGTTTCCGGCTCTTCCCCGGTTTTTTCCGGCTCTTTTTCCGGCTCCTTTTCCGGCTCCTTAGCCGCCGGTTCTTCGTCGTCATCAAATATATCATCTCCGAGGTCAATGATTTCGGTCTCGATTTCAAGCCCGTCTTCATCATTCTTCAATGACTTAATCTCAGACGGTTTCTGTGCGGGTTCATCATCAACCTGCTGTGCCTCGGTAACAAAAGCATCCATATCCGCCTGGGTTACCTTATCTTTGACATCATCAAAATCGTCTTCTTTTACCTCCGGCTCAGATGGCGTCTCAGGTGCTTCGGTTTCATCCTCGGTATCCTGAACCGGTTCTTCCGTTGCGGCCTGTTCTTCTTCTGCTGATCCGGATTCTGTATTCTCTTCTGCGGCAGCTAACAATGCATCCGGCTCATCCTGGGCATTGTCAGACTGGGAATCGTCATCTTCATTATCATAGTCATAATCATCTTCATCAGGTATTACAACCGAATGTTTCTCTTCTGATTTGTGTGCAGCCAGAACTACCACAAGCACTATCAATGCTGCAAGCACAACTCCTCCGGCTATAAATGTAATATTACGGCCTTTTACGAGTGATGCCTTGGACTCTGTAAGCTTATCATTGTCCTGTTTAAGTGAATCCAGTTCTTTCTGCATATTATCATCGGATATTGCCGGCTGCGATGATGTATTATTACTTCGCTGTATTGTTTTTTCTACAGTGTCATATACATACCATATGCGCTCGCCTTTAGAATTGACCGCATAGAAATATACAAATTCGCTGTCTTTATCCGGTGTGTAAACTTTGACTTCAGTGCCCTGTATCTCACATTTGGTTTCTGCCATTCCTTCCGGTTTCTCTGATGCGTGTGATGCATCCAGATATACATAAACATTCTTTCCGCTCTTGAATGCAATATACTTCTCAAAGGTCTTGGTTTCCTTATCATAAATATATATTGCACCATTCTCATCGGCATCTGTAAGGTATACAAGATTCAGTCCCGTAACGTCGTTTGTAACGGTTTCTATTGTATCACCGCTGATATCAAGTGTTCCGGCTGTATATCCGTCAGGAATTTCATCCTCCGGGAAAGTCTTGCTTATAACATATTCCTTGCCGTCTATTGTAACTGTGGTATCCTTAACCGGTTCAGTTTCGGTCTCGGTTTCCGGCTCGGTTTCAGGAGCTGGAGCCGGAGCGGAAGCTCTGTTTACATTAATAGTGTATGTCATGACTTTACCGCTCTTTGCATACGACTTGACAGTAATAACATTATTTCCTACTGCAAGATTTTCCCAAGGTCCCTCAACTTCTGTCTTACCACCCTGTGATGATTTAGCTGATATATGAATGGCTGTGACATCATAAGGAACACTGCATGAATAATTCATTGTCCACTTGGCAAAAGACTTATTTAATGAAGTTTCTGCTATTCTAAGGCTGCTGAGTGTTGCATCCGAAAAAGTCGGATCTTCTGTCTCCGGTTCAGCCATAACCTGTACAGAAGCTCCACTGTAACTCATATTTACCACTGTAGGTTCTTCTTCGCCGTCAAATTCCATTATTGTTCCACCAGCAATTGAAAAATTGGCAGTTCCGACTGCTTTAGCCTTAAGTGTAATGGTAATAGAAATAGATTTAACTGACTGATTCCCTTCTAAATTAGTATCAACCTCATATGGTATCGTTCCCGCAGGTGATGTTGTCTTAGCTGCCGGCGTACTACTCACAAAATCAAACAGACTGTTATCATACTTAACATTAAATTCTGCATAATATATAGTGGCAGATGATGATATATTGACATTGACAGTCAGTTCATCACCAACCATAACACTTGTCTTATCAACCGATATCGTTCCGGTTCCCGATGCAGCATATGCTTTTTCGGTAAAACCAGCTGACATTGCCGCAACAATCATAGTAAGAACTATTATTGTACTTAAAATTTTTCTTTTCATATTAATCTCCTATCGTGTCTGAGTTATCGTTCCGTTTCTCCAGAGGAATTTCTTCATTACAGCCATATCGAACAAATCCACTCCTGATGATTTGGAATAAATATTAGCTGCTTCTAACTTAATTCCCGTTAAAATCGGTTTTACCCAATGATGTTTCTTAAGATACATGTAATCAAACAAATCCACTTTACCGTCCCCGTTGACATCACCATATAGGACTATCTGGTACTGTTTCATCACTTTGCCGTCGGCATCATATACAGTAAAATAGTCTCTCGTTGCTACCATGCTACTGTCTGACTTGGCTTTTTTATCAGAATCTAGTATTTTTACGGAACCGTTTGTCACAGATACCGCCTTGATTGCATTCGATACTTTCTCACCTATTGTAAATCCGTTGATGTAACTGCCGTTAATCTGCAATTTCTTATTATCGAAAGTTGTTGCTGCATTTCTTGTTACATCCACCTGATATGTTGTTTTCTCTCCTGACTTATCAGCCGAATCATACACATCTATATAAAATGTATTAACTCCTACCGTCAACGACTGTGCCGCTATTTTACCGTCACTGCAGCTTATCGTATGCTTTCCGTATCTGAGTTCAACAAGTGACTCGGATGATTCCATTGTGTATGTAAAACCAATACTTGATATACTGTTATTTACAGTCATCTTGTATTTGCCCGTTGCTTTATTAAATGTGCCGCTCAAACTTCCCGATGTAGGCTTCAATGCTGTTAAGTATGTACTTTTTTCAGGACTTTTTTCTCTTGTAATATTCAATGTATATGTCCTTGTCGTACCATATTCCGACTTACATACTATTTTGTATGTATTGGTTCCGACTTTCAGTGATTTCTTGCCGGTTCCGCTTACCGTAGAAGTCCCTGCGATAGCCTGCGCTGCTATCGTGACTGATTCCGTAGAATATGAAACCATTACGTTATATGAAGTTTTCTCATGATTAAATGTAGGTGTAAGAGCTAATTCGCCACCATTTACCGTGAGCGACTTAAGTCTGGTATTAGGATTCGCCCTCAATGACGTATCGTCGCCATTCGTATACCATCCCGGGTTCGGACAAGCCTGTTCCGGCATATTATTATAAACAGGTATTCTGAACACAAATGCCGAATCTGTTATTCCCGAATTCTTATATGTAGTATATATTTTACATCCCTCCGTTAATGATGCCGTAAGATTCTGAGCATATTGCTTCCAGTAATAATATGCCTTATTAACCACGCTGAACATTTCAAAATATATTGTATCCTGTCCAATTGCAATGTATCCGTTATTAACTTTAACAGCTCCTCCCATTATCGCCAGATACGGACTTGTCCAACCTTCGGACATAGCCTCTTTACCACCGTTGTTGATTACCGTCTGTTTTCCGCTTCCTGCTGCTCCTATATTAAAGAAATTATAATATATCGTTTTCTCCTTGCCGGTTGCCTGAGTGAAGTGCTTACCATCCGTGGTAATAACACCTTTACCCAATTCGTCATTACTTGTTCCCTTTTCCTGAATAAGTCTCACCGCCAGATGAACAGCACTTACTTTAGCCGCCTTAGCTGCATCGACAATTACCTGCGCATAGGTTTTATTGCCACTCGCCCCGGGGCATTTAGCATTATACATAAATGTACCCTTTAATGTATTATTGATAACCGTTACCGTATCATGCGATGCGTTATAACTTAATTGTTCAAACATAAACATGTATTCTTCTGTAAGCCAATTACGCGGATCCATAACATATGAAACTGCCGCCGGTGATGCCTGATTCCACTGTCCTGTATCAAATCCGACCCATTCGTTATTATCATAATTAAATGCTCCGTCTATCTCATCATATGCTTTCCATGCAGTCGGCGTCTGATACCATCTGCTATTATCCATGAGTCCGAGCGACATACTGTGTCCGCTTGCCGGGACAAGCTTTCTAGTAAGATAGCATTCATTGGCAAGAACCGTATTCCAATTAAGTCCCGTATTCACTGCCTCAAATGTCCAGTTCGGATGTTCCTTATGCAATGCACGCAGACTGTCCCTGTATGATTCCGGAAATGCTTCCAGTGACTTCTCGAAATTCACAGCTGCCACAACATCTATCGTCTGCTTAATCCCATATGCTCCGACAGCAAGCATGGAAATAACAGCGACTATTACTGTCGCTATATTTATCCTTCTTTTTCTAAACATCTTCAACATCTATCTATGTACTCCTATAATCCGGGCGAAAACCTGTTAATAAAATTATTATAAATAATTTTACCACAAATTTCAACAAATGGCGAAATAATTCCATATTTTTCCACAAATTTCACATTTACTCCATGGTTGGGACAAATGTATCTCTTATACCACTGAATTTAATTTTGAAATATTATACGATCATTATTGATTCATTATGAAAAGGCGTAAATTATTATCCCCAAATAATAGAATTTACGAGTTGAGGTGGTAGTTTACTACTTTGACAGGGTATTATATGATAATCCATTCTCACCATATTGACCGGAACCGTCAAAAAAGTGATAAATCACCTTTGGGGGCGGTTCCGGCTGTAACATATAATTCACCAAATTAAAAAAACATTGGACATTTGCGTTCAATACGCTTATACTTCTATTAAAGCATTTAAACTTAATTTCTACGGCATACGCCGAATTATAATCTGATATTTCGTATGAAATACTCTGAATTTTCAATGCTTTGTATCAAACAGTATTTTAATTACACCGGGCTTACTTTTATATAATTCACGCGCGGTGACACCCTTCGCACATTAAGGACTGCCTCCGCGCGTACTCTTCCACATCGGACAGCAATCTTCCGCGGCTGTTTGACGACGCCGGTACTTGATTTCGGCACGAAATCTTAGTACCGATGCGCCCGTCAACCAAGCGAGAGCGTGCCGACGGAAGATTGCCGGCCGATGTGTGTACTTTGATAATTGAATAAGGCTTTACACTATGATATAATACCACTTGAAAAGGTGGTGAAATTATGGGAGATGATAGCATGACACTTGAAGAGCAAAAGCAGATTCTCATTGATAATTACATTAACTTAATGAGAATTAAAGCTCATGAGCAGGGCTCCAACAAGGAGCTTGAATACCAGATTAAGATAACCAAAGTCAAGTTGTCAACATTTGGTATCGACATATCAGAACTTGAATACTAATCAAATTTTCGTAACCAATTAACCGTTATCTAAGGTGTAAAGTCTTATTGAAACATCAAGGCTTTACACCTTTTTATGTCTGATATAATTCACGCGCGGCGACACCCTTCCCATCTTGAAGAACATCTCCGCGCGTGTAATAATCCTTTATGCCTCGTCTATGGCCTTGCCAATGTCATGGCGCATATACTTGTTTTCAAACTGAATCCACTCGGTTGCCTCGTAAGCCTTGGCTCTTGCCTCCCTGAGGTCCTTGCCGAGAGCGGTTATGCCGAGTACGCGGCCGCCGTTGGTCACGATGCCCTCATCGGTGAGCTTGGTTCCGGCGTGGAAACAGAAATAATCATCCTTGCCGTCAAAATTCTCGAAACCGGTGATAAGCTTGCCTTTCTCATAAGCAACCGGATAACCGTCGGATGCGAGAACGACACATACACAGGCATTATCCTCGAACTGAAGGTCTATCTTGTCGAGAGTGCCGTCAATGCAGGCCTCGAATACGTCGATTATGTCATTCTTCATACGAGGAAGAACAACCTGTGCCTCCGGGTCACCGAAACGTGCGTTGTACTCAAGCACCTTAGGTCCCTTCGGAGTAAGCATGAGACCGAAGAAAATTACACCCTTGAAAGGTCTTCCTTCCGCTTTCATGGCATCAACCGTTGCCTGATATATATGTTCTTTGCAGAATTTATCAACTTCCGGGGTGTAGAACGGACTTGGTGAAAAATTACCCATGCCGCCTGTGTTAAGTCCCTGGTCACCGTCCTTGGCACGCTTGTGATCCTGTGCCGAAGACATGATCTTGATAGTATTGCCATCAACAAAAGACAGAACAGAAACCTCACGGCCCGTCATAAATTCCTCGATAACGATCGTGTTGCCCGCATCTCCGAACTGCTTGTCCGTCATAAGGGTTTTGACACCGGCCATTGCCTCGTCTTTAGTATTGCATATGATAACACCTTTGCCAAGTGCAAGACCATCCGCCTTAAGAACAATCGGATAATCCGCTGTTTCAAGATATCTGCATGCATCATCGGCAGATGTAAATGTCTCGTATGCCGCGGTCGGGATGTTGTATTTACGCATAAGTTCCTTGGAAAAAGCCTTGGAGCCCTCAAGGATGGCTGCATTCTTACGCGGTCCGAATACGCGTAAACCTTCCTTCTCAAATACATCAACGATGCCGCCGACAAGCGGATCATCCATACCGATCACGGTAAGATCTATTGCATTTGATTTGGCAAAATCAACAAGCTTGTCAAACTCCATGGCACCGATTGGCACGCACTCTGCAATCTGTGCGATACCGGCATTGCCCGGTGCACAATATATTTTATCAACCTTCGGGCTTTTGGCACAGGCAAATGCGATTGCATGCTCGCGGCCGCCGCTTCCGACTATAAGTACTTTCATAATGACTCCTTTCGATTAAATCTCTCCGTTGGCAATCATATCGATAGCCTTAGGCAGAATTATCCATTCAGCCTGCTCCATTACACGTTTCTGGAGAACCGAGGCTGTATCGCCGTCCTCAACCATTACAGGCTTCTGTAAAATGATACGTCCGGTATCGGTTCCCTCGTCCACAAAATGGACTGTCGCACCAGTGACCTTGACGCCACGCGCAAGCGCTGCTTCATGCACCTTAAGGCCGTAGAAGCCCTTGCCACAGAATGACGGAATGAGCGATGGATGTATGTTAATAATCTTGTATGGAAAAGCCTCGACCATGGCCGGTGGGATTGCCACAAGGAATCCCGCAAGCACTATAAGGTCAGGATTATATTTCTTTACACCTGCAAGCAGAGCCTCGTTAAAAAGAGCCCTGTCCGCATAACTCTTAGGTGAAATGCACTCGGACGGTATGCCGTGCGATGCGGCACGCTCAAGTGCGTATGCGCCGGCATTGTTGCTTATGACTCCGACGATTTTGGCGTTACGTATTGTTTTATTATCAATGGCATCGATTATAGCCTGGAGATTGGTGCCTCCTCCCGATACCATGACTAATACTCTTAACATATTGTCACACCTTTTTCGCCTGAAACAGCCTTACCGAGGATGAAAGCTTCCTCACCTGCTGCATTGACAGCCGCTACTGTCTTATCTGCATCGGCAGGATCTACGGCAAGTACCATTCCGACACCCATATTGAATGTGTTATACATCATTTCTTCGGCGATGTCTCCATCCTCTTGAAGCATCTTGAAGATAGGAGGGATTTCGTAACTGTCTTTACGAACCTCTGCCCTTATTCCGTCAGGAAGCATTCTCGGAATGTTCTCATAGAATCCGCCGCCCGTGATATGGCTGCAGCCCTTAACCTTGATGCCTGATTCCTTGACTGATTTTAATGCCTTGACATAGATTCTGGTAGGAGTAAGAAGTGTTTCACCAAGTGTCGCTCCAAGTGAATCGTAATATGTATTAAGTGATTCCTCTGTCATAGAGAATACTTTTCTTACAAGTGAAAAACCGTTGCTGTGTACGCCTGATGACTTGATTCCGACAAGGATATCTCCGTCCTTAATGTCTTTACCAGTGATAAGGTCTTTTTCATCAACTACACCAACCGAGAAACCTGCGACGTCATATTCATCCTCAGGCATAAGTCCCGGATGTTCGGCAGTTTCGCCGCCTACAAGTGCGCAGCCCGCCATCTTACAGCCCTCAGCCACACCCTTAACGATTGTAGCTATTTTCTCAGGCTCATTCTTGCCGCATGCTATGTAATCAAGGAAAAATAAAGGCTCACCGCCGGCACATGCAACGTCGTTAACGCACATTGCAACACAATCGATGCCTATTGTGTCATGCTTGTCAAGAATAAATGCAAGCTTGATCTTGGTTCCGACTCCGTCCGTTCCGGATAAAAGTACAGGGTTCTCCATATCCTTGATTGCTGCCATTGAAAAAGCTCCGGAAAATCCGCCAAGACCTCCCATAACTTCAGGTCTCATTGTTTCCTTAACATACTTTTTCATAAGTTCCACAGATTTGTAACCTGCTTCGATATCCACTCCGGCTTTCTTGTAATCCATTTATTTGTCCTCCATGTATTTCTTATATCCGACGTTCTCTATTTTTTCTTTTTTCTTCATAACGCCGGCTTTGAGATCTTCTTTATATTCTTTAAGTCTGGCAAGAAGTTCATCATCAGATGTTGCAAGTATCTTAGCTGCAAGGATTCCGGCATTGGCGCCGCCGTCGATTGCAACAGTTGCAACCGGAATTCCGCTAGGCATCTGAACTATGGAATAAAGTGAGTCCACACCGCCTACAGTCTTAGTGTAAATCGGAACGCCGATTACAGGCATCGGGAAGATGGCTGCACACATGCCAGGGAGATGAGCTGCCCCGCCCGCTCCGGCTATGATAACCTTAAATCCTTTCTCTTCTGCCTTCTTGGCGTAATCGAAAAATACATCCGGCATACGATGTGCCGAGATTATCGTCATCTCATATTCGATGCCGAATTTTTCAAGCATCTCAGCTGCTTTGCTCATAACGCCGAGATCTGAATCGCTACCCATAACAATTCCTACTTTTGCCATTTTAAATGCTCCTTTTGTTTATTTTTATAAGCCTACGATTAATAACATTATCAAAATCACTGCCATAATGCCGTTAATCAATGTACCTGCGAATGAAAAAGTGTAATATCTGTCACTTTCCCTGTAACTCATTATTCCTACAATGCATCCGAAAACCGCTATTGTCAATGCAGTAAGCGCATATGAACCTACAACGGTACCGCCTTCGCCCCTGGCCATGAATGAAATCCTCACGGCAAGGATAAAGATAATTATACACACAGCTGCCATGACCGTTGAAATCACGCCGCCGACACTGTGTTTTTTGTCTGAAAATTTATATTTATGTCTGGCCATTATATTTCTTCCCTTCGATTCTTATAAAGAGCTTATACAGAAGAACTCCTGCCGCACCGCCCAGTGTATTAAGAATGATATCATCAACATCGAACGAACCGACCCTGGCAATAAGCTGGACAATCTCGACCGCAATCGAAAGATCCGCTGCAAGCACTATAGCTTCCGGTATGCCGATACGTCTTCCGGTAACAGGTATTATAAAAAGTCCGAACGGTATGAATGCGACAACATTGCCCGCAATATTAAGCCACACTGCCTTCGTTCCAAGCACATCCGCATAAACTATATAGCGCTTGATTTCACGGAAGGGCATAAGATTATAATGATATGTGCTAAGGGTGTAACTTCTTCCCATACTTTCCGCAAAAAACAGAAAGTATATCAGCACACACATATAAGCCGTGAAAAATATAATGCTTATACATCTGCGCACTGTACTCCTGTCCATATTCATCTTCATCTTATCAGAATAATGTGTCAGACTTGGCTGCCAATAATTTAGCTCCGTTAAGTATCATAAGCACACCTGTTGCAATACCTGTGCAGATTGTCACAATGCCAAGCGCAAGAGCGCATGAACCGGCACTCTTAATTGATTTAAACAGTTTTTCATTCATGGGATAATCTCCTTTACTGTGCCCCATACTGAGCATAATATGCGTCTATTGCTGCTTTAATCTTATCATCTATTATCACTTTACCCTTGTAAGGCCTGTTATAAAGATGCTCTATTACTTCCGCCATTGTTACAATAGCGGTTGTCTTAAATCCGTATTTCTCCTGTATCTCGGACAGCGCGCTCTTCGTTCCCTGGCCGCGTTCCATCCTGTCTACGGACACAACCATTCCGACTACATCAACATTGCCTTGCGCCCTGATTATCGGAAGTGTCTCTTCAATAGATGTTCCTGCTGTTGTAACATCCTCTATTATAACCACTTTATCACCGTCTTCAATCGGGCTTCCGAGAAGAATGCCCTTATCTCCGTGGTCCTTAACTTCCTTACGGTTAGAGCAGTAGCCGATTTCTGCGCCGTACATATTATCAAGTGCCATTGTTGTCGCTACCGAAAGAGGAATCCCCTTGTATGCCGGTCCGAAAAGGATGTCAAAGTCTGTTCCGTATTTGTCATTTATTGCTCTGGCATAATATTCGCCGAGCTTATTAAGCTGTGCTCCGGTTCTGTAAAAACCTGTATTAATGAAAAATGGTGTCTTTCTTCCGCTCTTGGTAACAAAATCACCAAACTTAAGTACATTACAATCCACCATAAATTCTATAAATTCCTGCTTATACTGTTCCATTATAATAAAACCTCCTGTTGATGCGGCTGTGCGCTTTTCTCATCTTACCATAAAAGATTATTACTTTCAATCACTTAACAATTCCTATCAATTCATTTATGTCATCGACATTCTTGGCACGCATATAATCTTCGATACCATTAACTATGTCTATCGTCGCGTGCGGATTACAGAAATTAGCCGTTCCGACCGAAACTGCGGTTGCCCCTGCAAGTATAAATTCAAGTGCATCCTCGGCAGTCATTATTCCGCCCATTCCGATAATCGGAACCGATACGGCATTGGCAACCTGATATACCATTCTTACGGCAACCGGCTTAACTGCCGGGCCTGACATTCCGCCCGTTTTATTGGCAAGTGCAAAAGTCTGGCGGTTGATATCTATCTTCATACCGGTAATAGTATTAATAAGTGATAACACATCCGCTCCTCCGGCTTCGGCCGCCTTTGCCATCTCGGTTATGTCGGTCACATTCGGACTGAGCTTCATGATAACCGGCTGTCTTGCTTTTTTCTTGACCGCTGCCGTTATGTGTTCGATATTGGCCGCATTCTGTCCGAATGCAATTCCGCCTTCTTTAACGTTCGGGCAGGAAATATTGATTTCAAGCATATCCACAGGCTCGTCTGCAAGGCGCTCAACAACCTCAAGATAATCTTTTTCGGACTTACCGCATACATTAACAATTATTTTGGTATCGTACTGACGTAAAAAAGGAATATCACGCGATGCAAAAACATCAATCCCCGGGTTCTGGAGTCCTATGGCATTAAGCATTCCGCCGTAAACCTCCGCAACTCTCGGAGTCGGGTTACCCGGCCACGGAACGTTGGCAACACCTTTGGTCACAACAGCCCCGAGCTTATTAAGATCTGCAAATTCAGCATATTCCATTCCAGAACCGAATGTGCCTGATGCCGTCATAACGGGATTCTTAAGTTCAACTCCCGCAAGATTTACTGAAGTTTTCATTATAATTCCACCTCCGTAGCATTAAATACAGGTCCATCCTTACAGATTCTCTTATTATGAACCATGGAATGTGAATCCACATCTGTCGACTTACATACGCAGGCAAGGCATGCACCTATTCCGCACGCCATCCTTTCTTCCAGGGAAATCCATGCCTCGATACCGTTATCTGCCGCATACTGTTTGATTGCGCGAAGCATCGGTGTCGGTCCGCATGCAAAAATCACATCACCCTTAACGCCGCAGGATTTGATTGCATCGATGACCGTACCGTGTGTACCTATGCTTCCGTCATCGGATGCGATAGTAAGATTTCCGTATTGCTGAAGTTCTTTATCAAGGAAAGTATCGCTGTTTCTGTATCCGACAACAATTTCCTTGTCACAGTCAAGATGTTTTGCAAGTTCCAGCATAGGCGGGATTCCTATTCCGCCGCCTATAAGGATTGCCCTCCGTCCGGCTGCCGCTTCAAGCGGAAAGCCGTTGCCTAACGGTCCGAGAATGTGTATTTTCTCTCCCTGGGAATATCCCGAGAATTCCTTAGTTCCCTTACCGGCAATCCTGTACACAATTCTAAGCCTTGAACCGTCAGTCTCGCAAATGCTTATAGGTCTTGGCAGAAGCTTTGACGCGTCCTTCGTATATACCGATATGAACTGGCCCGGAACCGCATTTGCGGCAATATTCCCGGTATCTATCCACATATCGTAAATTCCGTCAGATATTTCATTCTGACTTACTACTGTAGCTGTCTCATCAAATTTCATCTTATAATCCTCTTGCGGTGTTAATATCATTTATCATATCTATCGCTGCCTGTCTGGATGCATCCGCATAATTGGCAGCACCGAATTTCTCATATGCTTCCTGCTTGTAAGCACAGATAATTCCTCTTGAACTGTTAACAATTGCTCCGAGTCCGTCCTCGTTAAAATAGTGTACAAGGTCTTTGCCTTTACCGCCCTGTGCGCCGTAACCCGGTACAAGGATAAAACTCTTCGGCATGATCTTACGGAGTATTTTGCCCTGCTCAGGGTAAGTTGCGCCGACAACCGCACCTACATAACTGTATCCGTTACCCATGCAGTCGCTGCCCCACTTGTCAACCTGCTCGCCGACATATTCATAAAGCGGTCTTCCATCTATAAGTCTGTCCTGAAATTCGCCGCTTGACGGATTGGAGGTCTTAACAAGGATAAAAATACCTTTATGCTCTTCTTTGCATACATCAACGAACGGCTTGATTCCGTCTGTTCCGAGATACGGATTGACTGTTACGAAATCTTCATCAAAGCCTGCGTATGATTTGCTTCCGACCGTAACTTTTCCAAGGTGTCCTACTGCATATGCTGTTGATGTTGAACCGATATCGCCTCTCTTGATATCACCGATTACAACAAGATCTTTCTCCTTGCAATAGTCAACAGTCTTCTTGAATGCGATAACACCTTCAACACCAAACTGCTCATACATGGCAATCTGCGGCTTTACTGCAGGCACAATATCATATATCGCATCAACTATTCCTTTGTTATATTCAAAAACAGCCTCGGCTGCTCCTTTAAGCGTCTCGCCGTATTCCTTATATGCCTTATCCAGAATGTGCTGCGGAATATATGAAAGCATCGGATCAAGTCCTACCACAACAGGCGCGTTTGTTTTTTTGATTTTGTCAATAAGTTTGTTAATCATTACGGTTCTCCTTAACTTCTCTTGTATACTATTTTACCACCAACAATGGTGTATTCGACAATTCCTTTAACTTTATATCCGTCAAACGGTGTATTATGGCCCTTGGATATAAAATTATTTCTGTCTATTACGATCTCATCATCAACGTTCACGATTATAATATCAGCCGGTCTTCCGGGGAGCAGTGTTCCACGGTCAATTCCCGCTATTTTCGCCGGATTATAGCTCATTTTCTCGACCATCTGCATAGGTGTGAGTATTCCTGTAAGCACAAGCCCCGTATATGTAAGGCAGAGGCTTGTCTCAATACCCGTTATTCCAAACGGTGCAGCCCCTATCGGCTTAGCTTTCTCTTCTGCGGAATGCGGCGCATGGTCAGTAGATATCACATCCATCGTACCGTTTCTTAAGCCTTCCCTGACAGCTTCCATATCAGCCCTGCTTCTTAGCGGCGGATTCATCTTATAATCTGCATTATCTTCTATTATATCTTCATCACAAAGCATGAAATGATGCGGACACACTTCTCCTGTGACCTTAAGGCCTTCGTCTTTGGCAGCCTTTATAAGCTTTACACTGTCCGCTGTTGAACAATGGCACAGATGCAGTCTGCATCCCGTCTCCTTGGAAAGCAGTATATCCCTTGCAACAATAACATCTTCGACCGCATTGGTTATTCCGTTTACATGGTATCTGCGGCTCGCCACACCTTCGTTAAGTGCTCCGCCGTTGACAAGGTTCTTATCCTCACAATGCGCCATCACAAGCATATCCTCAGCCGCTGCAGCCTTCATCGCCTCACGGTATACCTGTGAGTTCATGACCGATTTACCGTCCTCGCTTATGGCAATGCAGCCGGCTTTCTTAAGAGCAGCCACATCAACCGGCGTCTCGCCCTGCTGCCTGAGTGTAACCGACGCAACCTGATGCACATTGACTACCGCATCCCTGTCAATAATCGTCTGAACCTTATCGTACATGTCAACGCTGTCAATAACCGGCTTCGTGTTAGGCATAGGAAATACTGTCGTCACACCGCCGTGTGCCGCTGCCATGCTTCCGGTCTTAATCGTCTCCTTATATTCAAATCCCGGTTCCCTGAAATGCACATGCAGATCCACAAGTCCGGGCATAACAAAGCATCCGGCAGCATCTATGATGTCATTATCTCCTTTTGGAATACTGGCATCAACGCCGGCAATCATTCCATCCTCAACGAGGATGTCATAAATGCCGTCTTTACCGGATGCAGGGTCTATAACTCTTCCATTACGTATAAGTGTTCCCATGAATAAGTCTCCTTATATTATGTGTAATCTAAATCACCTGAGCCTGCTTCATATCATCTATGATAGCCTGCTTCGATATATAGTCCGTAAGTTCCTCAACCTCAACCCACTTATAATCTCCGAGTTCTTCCGAAAGCATAACCGGTTCGTCCGGAACTTCACACAAAAACGCAAGTCCGAGATAGTTATTATCTCCTAGCTGGTATTTCCATGAATAAGCCATGGATACAATACGCGCCGAATTAATTCCCGTGCTCTCTGCTATCACACGCATGCAGGCAGTCTCCGGCAGCTCGTCATCCTCAAGATCCGTATCCAGGAATTCCCACTGATACGGTTCTTCAATTCTGTCATCATACCATCTCTCAACTATCAGAAATTTATCATTGCATTTAACTATGCTTTTAATCTTAATTCCATACTTCTTCATCGTCGTTCTCCCATCTTAATACCTTTTCTTATCTTTACCCAGGAAACGCATCTTACCGTCGCCCTGTGACTTCTTCTTAGGGACTTCTCCGGCCTCAAATACGCCCTTCAACTGCTTGCTGAGTGCCGCGGCACATTCCGGACAGAATCGTCCGAATCTGATATCTCTTCCGCATCTCTCGCATTTAATATACACATCGGACCCTTCCGGAATCTCGACCCTGCCTTCTCTTAAAAAAGCATTGATCTTATCTATCTGCACGCCTGTAGCCTCCGCTATTACAATCGCGGATGACGGTCCGTTATCGTCTATATATTTATATACCTTGCCGAAGTCGTCATACTCTATGTTCCCACATGTATCACACTTGTACTGTCCATGCCCGATATACTGAAGTTCGCCATGGCACTTCGTGCATGCTGACGGCTTCGAATCCAAATTAAGTCTGTGACTGTTCTCAACAGGTTTCTCAATCATAAGCAGTCAAACCTCCTCCGATTAGTCTGTAATTAGTATAAGTATATATTAAAAAAAGAGCTGTTGCAAGAGGACAATTTCTTAAACAATCGAGTAGGAGGGAAATTTAAA
>FR889227.1 GCA_000431815.1 Butyrivibrio sp. CAG:318
TTCAGAATGATTGAAATTTATGCTTTGAGTTTATGATAGCATGATATCGCGGACAGGTCAACTAATTATTTTATGTTATATGTGTATCAGGATATTCAGTTCCGGCTGTATTTACAGTCGGCAATGTACCAGTACAGCCCCTGCTTTACGATTGTCAACTCATAAGTCCAGGTGCCGGATGTACCGTTGCAGGCTGCGGTTACGCTACCGGTTACTGTCACGCATTCGGAGACAGAATATCCCCGCGAATTCAGTATGTCAATGTCTGAAGAAGGATGTATGGCTGTGTCCTGTCCGGACCATGAGAAATCCGGCTTGGAGCCTGCCACACTCGTGATTTCGCTCTCAAAATCATGGAAACGTTCGGTAAGAACCGTGTACGATTCGGCATCGGAATACGAAATCATACCGGTGTCAAACGGTCCGGCGATAGTCTTATCGGTCAATAGACGTTCGAATTTGGTAGTGTTGTTTCGTTCTATGCTCTTCTCGAATTTGGTAATGAGAATATCGGACGAAACACAGCGCAATGTCAGCACGATTGGCAGAACAGTAAGGACTGCAGCCGAAATGGCGATGACAGCGACAAGTATGAAAACTATTTTGTGTTTTTTTAACATAGATAAGCTCCTAGGACTGATTGATGATATTAATCCCAATAGTGATTTGTTCGAATTAATTCATAATACTCCTCTGCCAGAATTCCGCCAAGAACCAGATCCCTGTATTCTCCGTTCTTGAACACATAATTTCTGCGCCTGCCCTCTTCCTTCCAGCCGCATTTTTTGTATAATGCCTGAGATGCACTATTCTCGGGGAACCATGCATTATCGAGACGTCTCATCTGCAGCTCATCAAAAGCGTATCTCATAAGCGCCATTACTGTATCGGTTCCTATTCCTTTTGCCCTCTGTTCGCTATGTGCAAGTTTAATACCGTGGGTTGCACGGCGATTCTTCCAGTCAATACCAACCAATGTCGCTATTCCAACCGCACCCTCGTCATCCGTTTCGATAACAAATCGAAAGTCATTTTTATCTCCATAATGTGTCTCTAGCCATTTTTCCTGTGCGAATTCTGAAACAGGGAATGCCCATCCGACCACAAGATTTTCCATGTCCGGATCATTAAACATTCCACGTATAAGTTCACAATCTCTCTTTTCCATAGCACGCAAGGTAACAAATTTTCCTTTGATATTCATACTGTTAGTTCCTCCGTTACTTGTCCTGATCGGATAAATACTTTTTCATGCATACTATATCGAACGTGTTTTCCTTATAGTGATTCAAGCGGTCAAACCATATATCTTCCTGATCCTCTATTTTTTGTAACGCTTCGAGAAATTCTCTGTTAATCTTATCTTTTGGAATTACGACGCAACCGCAATCATCACATACCGCTATTGCACCATCATACATTTCCGAATGTGTTTTTATAATTTCAGCATCCATATCAGCATCAGGTTTTCTGTTGTAGCATCCTACAGGGGTAAAGCCCTCACACCATATTGGCCAGTTTTCTTTTATCAGACCGGCTGCATCTCTCACTTTACCTTTGACCACAATCGCACGGCTCTGTCTGTAAAGTAAAAGATATTTACTTACTAATTCTCCGAATATTGCTCTTTCACCACAATTAAAGGTTTCTACCAATATGATATTATCTTCTTCAATGTCCTGTATCTGTTCATGCACCGGCCAGTTGCTTTCATCATAAGCATAGACCCATTTTATTTTACCGGCCTTGTACTGTCCCCTGTTAATGGGATATAATCCGGGCATTACACCGGTTTTTCCCATGGCATCTGTTACCTCTGTAGTACTGACTCTGTTCCTTATAAGGTAATCAATTATCTCATTTGTAATATCTTTCATATATAAATCCTCCTTCTACATATCACATTCTGCTATCTCACATATAATATGACCTATCATTATATGTGACTCCTGTATTCTGGCTGTACAGTCACTCGGAACAATTATCGGGCAATCAGCTATTCCGGCTATTTTCCCACCATCTTTTCCAAGAAGCGCTATGCTTTTTCCTCCAAGCTCAGAGGCTTTTGCAATCGCCCTTCTGACATTTTCCGAATTACCGCTCGTGCTGATTCCGATAATTACATCTCCGGACTTCATATAGCCTTCTACCGCACGTTCAAAAACAGTATCATAGCCATAATCATTTGCAATTGCTGTCATAGTCGCAACATCGGCATTAAGCGCAATTGCCGGATATGATTTTCTTTCCTTTTGAAAACGTCCGACTATTTCTCCGGCAATATGCAATGCATCAGAAGCTGAACCACCATTGCCGCATAACAGAATTTTGCCACCGCTTTTTAATGCATCAGAAACCATCATAGCAGCCGTTTCAATATGCCTGACAAGCATATCATCAGCCAGTATTCTTTGTTTCGTTTCAATACTGTCGGCTATTCTCTGTTTTATAATATTCATCAATAATGCACCTCCAACATATATCTTATCTGTAAAGCTGCGTCATACAGACTTGTACATTTATGTACACCTTTGCCACATGACACCTCTGACTGACTGTCTCCGGTAATCCAATAACCTTTCACATTTGACTCATTACAGATATATAAATCTCTCAGATTATCACCTACGGCAAAGCTGTTATCCATATCTATATCATGTTCTTTCTGTGCTCTCCAGTATAATCCCGTAGCCGGTTTACGGCAATTGCACAGAACACGGTATTTAATTATATCTGCATCCGGCAGATGAGGACAATAGTAACTGTCTAAGATTTCAACATTTCGGCTGCGTAAATCATCCACAATCCAATTATTAAAATCCACATACTCTTCTTCAGTAAAGTAACCTCTTGCTATGCCTGACTGGTTGGTTACTATGATAATTTTCAATCCGGCATCATTGAGCAGCCGCATACCTTCAACTGCACCTTTTTCGTACTCAAACTGTTCTACGGAGTGGACATAATTTTTATCAACATTAATTGTTCCATCCCGATCCAAAAAAACAACTCTGTTCATACCTGCTCACTAGTACACCTGAAAATCTCTGTGCAAATAATTACATACATAATCAGAGGCACCTTCTTCAAGATTCATAAACGGCTTATCATAGCCGGCATTGCGAAGTTTTTCCATATCTGCCTGGGTATAATACTGATATTTCTTTTTCAAATGCTCAGGCATATCAATATACTCAATATTCGTTTCAAGACCAAGTGCATGGAATGTTGCTTCTCCCAGTTCTCTAAAACTCTGCGCATGTCCTGTACCAACATTAAACAATCCACTTACCTGAGGATTATCAAGCAGCCACATGATAACACTGCATATGTCTTTGACATATACAAAATCACGTAATTGTCCACCATCTTCATAGTCAGGATTGCATGATTTGAAAAGCTTTATTTTGCCTGTGCTTACAATCTGTTTATATCCGTGAAATATCATGCTTGCCATGCTGCCTTTAAAATATTCATTTGGTCCATATACATTAAAGAACTTCAGGCCAACATGCTGAGCCGGAAATTCTTTTGCCTGATGCTTCACCCACATGTCAAAAAGCTGCTTTGAATATCCGTAACCATTTAACGGCATAAGTACATCTATATCTGATTTATCATCAAAACCGTTGTGTCCGTCACCATATGTAGCTGCCGAACTTGCATATATGAAACTTATATGCTTCTTCGCACTATATTTCCATAAAGCCTTTGTGTACTCAAAATTATTATTCCACAAATAATCAAAATCCGTTTCCGTCGTAGATGACTGTGCGCCCATGTGAATTATGGCTGTTATATCTTCATACTCATCAAGTCTGCGCAAAAAATCTGACTTATGTACATATTCGATATATTTTTTATTACGCATATTCATCCACTTGTCAGTGGATGCAATATCATCCACTATAATAATATCATTTATTCCTGCGTTATTAAGACTTCTTACAACACAGCTTCCAATGAATCCTGCTCCTCCTGTAACAACAATGCTCATAACTTTCCTTTCCGTATCATAAAATACTTACTCTTTTATTTTATTTATAATTCCGGTCGTCGACTTTCCATCCACAAATGCTATGGTCGTGACGAGTCCTCCTTTTTGCTTTACAATATCTGCTCCTACTATATTCTCAATATTATAATCGCCGCCTTTTACCAGGACATCCGGCATAACCTTCTTAATGAGATTGTAAGGTGTGTCCTCCTCAAATGGAATTACATAATCCACAAATTCCAGTGCAGCCAATATTTCCATTCGATCCTCCAGGCAGTTTATCGGACGGTCATTGCCTTTCAGTCTCTTAACCGAGGCATCCGAATTGACTCCTATGACAAGACAATCTCCCAACATTCTGGCCTTTCGGAGATAGTCAACATGTCCTATATGCAGAATGTCAAAACATCCGTTTGTAAATACAACTTTTTTGTTTGAATTATCACTTATATAAGATGACAGATTCTCTATTTCATAAGGATTATGTATTATTTTCTCTTTGTCCATGTGGGAGTCTGTTTCAATGTATTTTCTGACCTCGTCAGGATATACAACGCTTGTTCCAACCTTGGATACCTGAATTGCAGCTGCATAGTTAGCCACAATCATCGCCTCTTTGACTTCTTTTTTCTTGACAAATTCATAAGCAAAATACGCCAGCGATGTATCACCTGCACCTGTTACATCATAAACATCATGCATAATGGCATCAATACCGTATATCAATCCGTTTCTGTCCACAATTATCATTCCGTCTGCACCAAGAGTTGTCCATACATATTGGCAGCCGGCTTCATTGCACAGATATTTTGAAGCTTCCACGGCATCCTGCACAGTGTCCGTACACATTCCCGTAAGCATTTTCAATTCTTCCCTGTTAGGCTTAAGCAGCATAGCCCCGGAATATTTATCAAAATTCTTATCCTTCACATCCACTAGCACCGGAATATTATGGTCTTGTGCAATACCTATTATTTTCTGTGTTACTTCATAGGTCAAGAATCCTTTTTTATAATCTGATATAACAACAATATCATAGCTGTCTATATTCTTCTTGATTCTGTTAAATATATCATCCAATTCTTCCAATCGTACATCTTCCGTGCTCTCATCATCCACACGCAGAATCTGCTGGTTATTCTGTCCGATATATCTTAATTTACTTGTTGTCGGTCTGTCTTTTAGTGTGTATATGTATTCAGAACCTATTTCATAATTCTGTAATAATTCCAACAGTATATCGCAATTACTGTCGCTTCCCGCTATTGAAAAAAGATCGACTTTTATTCCGGTTGCCGCTATATTTACTGCAACATTTGCTGCACCTCCGGGAACATATCTTGTCTTGCGCCCGGTTATATTCAGAACAGGAACCGGTGCCTCAGGCGAAATACGGTTCGTATTTCCGAAAACATATGTATCAAGCATTATGTCTCCACATACCAGTGCTTTCTTTTCGCTCATATATACCTCCATTTAATTACGCGGATTTTCTTATAAATTTCTTTCTTGTCTCCGAATATCCTAATTTTATCAAATCGGTAAAACTCATTTTCAACTCCTTGTGTACTACCAACGGCCAATGCCAGAAATTATACACCAACTGGGATATTATCTGTGCTGCAACCAGCCCCCACATTCCCATATTGAATACCCCACACAAGAGAAATTCGAGGCCAACACAGACTACTGCAAATACCATAAATGCTTTAAAATATATAATTCTGTTAGAGTTACTTAAATAACTTGTATAACAATTTCTGAATTTAAGAATGAATTGATACACAGTTACTCCTAATAAAACTGTTCTTCCTATATTCATCTCCGGTTTCACAATTCTTATCAGGACAGGTCCTGCACTGATTAGCACTGCCGTTCCTATGATAACAATAGCAATATATACAAAAACGGTATAAGAAAAATTTTTTCGCACAGTCTCGTCATCCTTGTTGGAAATGGCTGATTGGATTGACGGCTGATATGAAGTGTACATAGCATATGCAAATGTTACCATTGCAGAAGCAAGTTGTACACCCATTGAGTATATACCAGTCTCTTCAAGTGAAAGATACAGTGAACTCACTATCGTGCCCATCTGATTACAAAAATAATTAGCCAGTGAAACCGCTCCTTCTTTCCATGCATTGTGCCATATTATTTTAAATAAATCCCATATATCTCTCTTATCCGGCTTATAGTTTGTTTTCTTTAGTTTGTCTCCGATATCATTATAATGATTGAAATAATATCTGTATATCTCTCTTAATACCACTCCATAGATAAGGTAGGATATGCTCACACCTATAAGTCCGGTTCCTGCAACAAGCAATATTATTAATGAGACAAACTGTGCCAATCTGGCAAAAACCATTCCCTTATTACTTTCTGCTACAGCACCAACACCCTTTAAAAGGCTGGCAAAATATCCATAATACAAATTAAGAAATAATGCTATACACCATATTCCCCATGAAATTTTATGTTCGTAACCCGAAAGTGCTGACGACACGTGAAATACATATACTGTTCCAACCGATGAAAAACCGATAAGTACCACCAATGATATTAAAAGATATATATACTTACATGTATAAATAATCTGTTTTAAAAGATGATAATTAACTTTATCGCCGCATGAATAACTGACGTCTTCTGCCTTAAGTTTATCTGTACCACTCCAGCAATAAGCTACATTTCTTGAAAAAGTAGGAGTGAATCCAAAATCAAACATTGTTGACAGACTTGCCATACTCTGAAAAACATACCATAATCCAACCTGCGCGCCTGTAAGAAAATACAATACAATAGGCAGCATCAAGAGATTACTTCCCAGAGATGCAATGACACCGGCATAATTCCATATAACATCTTTTTTGGATACTTTAATTTTCATTTAGAACTTTTTCTCCTATTTGCATATTATTCGGGCGCGCCAGATACTGAGCATAATATACACTTATCAGGATGAATATAAGCTCATATCCACCGGTCTCTACCACCGCCCTTAGCATGATGGTAAAAACACCAATTGCAAGAAATATATTTGTACGACTGTCGTCATACCCCTTATTCGCTATTACAAGAATCACAACGAACATTGCAAGCGCTATCATTCCACCCCAGAACAAGATCATAAAATAATAGTTATGTGCACTTGTTATACCTTCAATTCCAAGTATACGGCTCATTGTTTCTCCTTCATATGTTCCGTAACCGAATATAGGATTCTTCTTTATGAGGTGCATAATAGCTGCCCATATATTTGTTCTGTTTGAAAATGTATCACTTCTTCCAAGATATTTCATAGCAAAATCCTTGAAAAAAGCACTTGTATTAAGGAATACTACCATTATCATCAGAACAGCATCTACAATAGATAATCTGAGCACGTTGATTTTTGAAAACAACTTTTTAAAAATGTATGACAGTCCTATCATAAGAATCATTACAATCAGGCAGACTTTACCTGTTGCAATGTCATTTTTGAAAACAAACAGAAATGTCTGCAGGAAACTTATGAATATCCATAAAGGCTTCTTTCTTCTTATGTTATAAACAGCAGAAAGGATATTTCCTATTATATAATACACAATTGCTGTATTATCCAATCCAAGGAACCAGCACTCCGGTTTGCCTCTGTTAGTCAGATACATTGCACCCGGAAACATAAACACCGTAATCGTATTTATAAGCATATACACATTAAACATCACGCTCATTGTTCTTATGAGCAGCCAAAAATTCTGTTTTCCCAATCTGCATATCAAATACGCAGTTGAGGAAATTACAACCATCTGTTTTATTATTGTAAACATATTTGCTGACCTTAACAAGGTTATGCATAACATATAGAATTCAAACACAAATACAGACAATACGAATTTATCCGGTTTTACTTTGCAGTAAATCATATCAATTATACAATATGCAAATACACACACCTTTACCGCATCAAAAAACCTTGATATCGGCCAAATATGAATTATATAATCCGGTGTAAATAGTCCCATAAATAATAATAAGTATTTTATGGATATTTTATCTATCTTGACACTCATATTGTTCTCCATCGCCTGATTTGGCATAACTTAGCTGTTTTTAATGCATTTGTTCACCGCTGCAAATACCTTATCAACTGATATCTGTGATAAGCATCTGCATGGCTTACCGTCAATACAGTCCCGCATACATTCATCATTGCCTCCACCTATCACACCTTTGTTAGGATAGCATGCATAACATTCTATAGAATCCACATCATCAATATATACACATATAGGCTCTTTTGTATTGTCTGTTTTTTCCTCTATAATATACGGCATTACCCTGTGTCCGTCCCATACACCCGATATACATATCGACTGCGTTCCGACCGATGCAGCAATGTGTATAGAGCCACTGTCAACTCCTATATGCAGACTACTGCCTCTTATCAGTTCAATCCATTCCCTGATAGAAGTTTTTCCAATATAGCACAGTATCCTTTCAGGTTTTGTAATTTTTTCGAGGCACTGTTTAAATAAGTCCATATACTCCTGCGCACCTGTAAAACATACCGTATAATCTGTCTCATCCGTTATACGATTAACAAGTTCCGCAAACTTTTCGGTATTCCACCTTTTCTTTGAAGATGAAGAATCCAGTGTTACCGTAATATATTTTGAATCAGGTATATCGTAGTCGCATTGCTTGTCAATATGATAAATTTTAACTTTATACGAATCGTCTCCTATTTCATGCAGCCACAATTTCTGACGCCATACTTCCTGCGTGTTAATCGGAACATATATCGGGTTTGTATACTTTCTCTCAAAATACCATCTCAGATTTCCTACATTATGCTCAATATTTGAAAGTCCCTGTGCTTCGTGTTTTATATCATCAAACACACCTACGCTTTTATTGGCCGGTACTGCTCCTACAATATATCCTGCCAGCGGCATAATATGAGCGAGATTAACTATTATAGTCTCAAATTCCATTCCTTTTAACGCATTTAACGTTCTTCTGACATCACGGTATCTGGTTCCTCCGTCTTCAAACGGAAAATACACATCGAGAAATTCAAATCCTGACATATCTGCTATCATACTGCATATGTTTTTTAAATTCCGGCTGCATATGACACATATCCTGTATCCTTCAGCTTCAGGATATATTTTTTTCAGTTCAAGAAGCGCATCTACATTCAGTACTGCATTTCCCAGTCTTCCACCGAATATAATCAAAATTCTTTTATTATCTATACGTTTTGTATGTTTCTTGTGTGATTTCATCCAAGCATATATAAATCCTGCGCCCTTTGAACACATCGTATTAATCTTTTTTAACATATTATTTCCTCATCACATTTCGGATATTATTTTTTCTGCTTCTTCCTCTGTAATATCTATATTTGATATTGCTTTCCCATCTTTGGAATAACCTAAAAAACTGCCTTTACGGCACTGTGCACGCATCATTGACGTTTTTCTGTCAAATGTATATCTGATAAGTTTAAATATCATACAACAGTCAACTTTAAAGCTCACATGCTCTACATACCATACATCATTTTCAAACTGGTTTTCCCATGTCCGCTTGATATGTTTCTCGTCCCAAGGTGGACATTCCAGTCCCGGCTTTACCTTAAACCTTGCTTTATGTCTGTCACTAAACCTGTCATAATAGTAAAACGGTAATGCACGCGGTCCTATTATGCTCATATCACCTTTAAAAATGCTCCAGAAATTAAGCAGCTCATCCAGTGAAGTTTTTCTCATAAATGTTCCTATAGGAGTGAGCCTCTGTTGTGCCGGTAACAATTCACCGTTTTTATCCGTTGCATTTGTCATATTTCTGAACTTTACCAGCGTGAACGGTTTCTCGTTCCGGCCTATACGCTCCTGTTTGAAAAACAAAGGGCTTCCCAGTTTGATATATGTAATAATTCCAAGTATAAGATTAAGCGGCAATGTAAGTATCAATGCAATGAATGATATTACTATATCCAAAATTCTTTTGATATATTTCGTATACAAAGTATCTTTATATACAACAGGCTGGCTTGATGCGTTGACATCATCCAGTCTCTCATCAGCCAGATAATCTGCAATTTTTTGTTGGATATTCATATCCTGTAAATTAATCACGAATTTTCCTCCGTTGTAAAATCATGTCAGCAATATATTCCATATCATGCTCATCATATCTCTGATCGCACGGTAAAGGGAGAATATTATTGGCCAATCTGTATTCAACACTGTCATCCGGCATATCTTTGATCACATTGGGCCATAGGAGTGGAATATATATCTTATTAGATATCAAATATTTTCTCAGTTCTGCACCATCTTCCACATATAACGGATACGCAAACGGTCCTATTACAGAATTCACATCAATCCCATTCAGTGCACCCAATAACGATGCAAGCACATTAAAATTATTTTCTCTACGCTTTCCGGTCATATCATAATTAATTGCGTGAAGCAAATTATATGTAAGCCTTGACATTTTCCTTACCGGCATTTTGGCAAACAATTTATTGTTGTTAACATATTCCGGGTAAAAATCGGATGCTGCACGCTCATAACGTCCAAGCAGGAATTCCATTCTCGAATACGATTCATCTGTTTCAAGTTCACGCTCCAGCTTGGTATCAGAATATAACACTGCTCCATCTGTGACACCAAAAAATTTTCTGCATGTATACATTGTATCTACACCATTTAAAGGCTTGCGAAAATATGATTGAGTGTAATCTAATACAATTCTATTATACTTTTGCTTTAAGGATGCTATACACTCATCAGATAGCTGTCCGTAATAATCTACAATGTACAGCCACTCATCATCATCAAGCTTCTGGGGTTCCTCAGGCATAAAATTCATATCCACATGATAGAACTTAACCTTTATACCGGCATTTACACAACTGTTGTAAACGGAATCACACAGAAAATACGGCAGCCTGATTTTATTGATATGCTTAGCTTCTGCCAGATATAAAAGACAGTTTCTTCCACTATTCAGCAGGATACCTTCTTCATGAAGCATCTCTCCCGTATATGTATCTAATTGAATATATCCACCGATTTCCTTCATATCGTATATGTACCTCTTTTAATTTAAAACAATTTTCAACCAGCTGTCCATATCGGTCACATACTGTTTTGCAATCTCCCATGTTGGAAACTTGAGAAAAAGAATACCGAGTGACTGATTTGCACCGGTGAAAGCGTTTACCTTATCTCCCGGCTTTACCCATATATCTTTTTCTACAACATATTTTTCTTCAAACTGCTTGTCTATTACAATATCTTTAACGGTTCCACTATTATAACTGTGCAATATAACTCTCGTGTATGAGCCGTCGTAAACCGGATCTGTCATATCTTCAACACTTAACCCCAATGCATTTCTGACATCATTTTTAATCAGGTCAGTGCCTGTTGCAAGTCTCAGAATTTCTGTCACTCTGTTTCCGCCGGCTCTCGGGGAAACCTCCATCAGATATGCTTTACCATCCGTTCCAACCCTGCATTCTATATTGAGTATGGTAGTTCTGATTCCAAGCAGATCTACAAGACGCTGTATTTCCGCTCTTAATTCAATCTGTTTTTCCATCGGCATATTAGATGGATAACACATTGCTGCCGGGGTAAATGGATTCGGTGCATTCAAATCATAAAACTGACTATCGAAACTTGCAAAAACCAGTTTCCCATCTTTAACAAAGCTGTCACTTCCTGACTGACATCCTTCGAGGGCAATAAACTGTTCTATTATTATTTTTTTTGAAATAGAATTTTCAAATGCGCAATCTATTGCCTGTTCTATTTCCTGTTTTTCTGTAACTTTGGTTACGCCCTTACTTCCGGCAGAGTCAACCGGTTTAATAACTATCGGAAGACTAAATTCATTCACGCCTTTCATGGCATCCTCTTTATTATCATAGCCTATATGCTTAGGGCAATTGAAACCGTTTTTTTCCAGAAAATCTCTGAATAAATTCTTATTCTGCATAATTCTTACAGATTCATAACTTGCAGATGAAACAAGTCCCATTTTTTCGGCAACATAGGCTGCAGTGACTACTCCGGGATCTGTCGCAAATGACAATATTCCGTCTATCTTGAGTTCGCGTGCCAGATTAAGCACAGCCTCTTTATCAACAATACTAACATTGTGATATTCATCAGAATATTTATGTGCCACATTATCAGGCAGATAATCACAGGTAATAACGTGTACTCCACCCTCTATATTATGAGCTGCCTCTATTGCGGGCAATAAATATTTTGAACCGCCTAAAAGTAATAACTTCTTCATTCTTTTCTCTCCATTCATTTCATACTGCGAATTATTTCACATATTCTGTCTATACTTTCAAAATCCAATTCACCATACATCGGCAGTGTAATTATGTTTGATGATACATCATCAGAAACTGGTGTGTTACCATGGTCACACATCGATGTAACAATTTCAAAATTATTTGTTGCCGGGTAAAAGTATTTACGCGTATAGACATTATGTTCCTTTAACTTGCTACAGATATCATCTCTGGAGCAGCCAAACTCATTTCTGTCAACATATACAGGAAAATATGCATAATTAGGAAGTATTTTGTCATCATAATAATTAAGACGCAGCCCCGGTATGCCATTCAAATTTTGTATATATCTCTCATATACAAGTTTTCTCTTCGCTATATTCTCGTCAAGATGGTTAAGATTACAAATTCCCATTGCTGATCTGAATTCGTCCATTTTAGCATTGGCACCTATACTCTCAACCGTTACCTCTCCTGTTATGCCAAAGTTTTTCTCACAGTGAAGTTTCTTCCTCAAATGTTCATCTTTAAACGATACAATTCCTCCTTCTACCGAATTAAAAACCTTTGTCGCATGTAACGAAAACATCGAGGCATAGCCAAAATTAGCAACTCCCACGCCTTCATACTTCACTCCAAAAGCATGAGCTGCATCATAAATAACCTTTAAGTTATGTCTGTCAGCGATCTCCTGTATTCTATGTATATCACATATATTACCATATACATGAACCGGAAGAATTGCAACTGTTCTGTCTGTTATAAGTTCTTCTATTTTATCCGGATCAATTGTATAATCAGTTTCTTTTATATCACAAAAAACCGGTTTTAAACCATTTCGGATTATAGCGTTTGTAGTAGAAATAAACGTATATGGAGTTGTTATAACCTCTCCTGATAATTCAAGCGATTTTAACAACATTTCCAACGCCATATGTCCATTGGTAAACATCGATATGTTGGAAGCTCCTAAATACTCCATCAATCTATGCTGAAATTTTTTATATATTGGTCCCATATTTGTCATCCAATGATTTTCCCATATAGGCTTTATCTCCTCAACATATTCCTCTAACGGAGGCATCGTTGATCTTGTTACATTAATCCTTGGTTCATTTTCCATATCCATTATTCCTCTCCACCGGATGTTATTATTGTACCTGCACTGTTTCTCCGGCATATATCTGTCTTAAATATTCTTTTGCCATATCAACCGTTGACTGTGTCGGCACCATTACATAGTTCGGTGCTGTGAGTGAGAATGTCATTAGGTTGTCGCCCTTGCCATCCACACTGTATGTCTGTATGTCCCAACCCTTCATATCTGAAAGCTGCATTTTTACAAGTCCTGTTATCTCATCTGTAGTCATGCTTGTTGCAATACTCGATGATACTGCCCCAAGTATATTCTCATAATTTAACAATGTATCTGTTGACACGCATTTATTAATCATTGCTTTTATGAGTGCCATCTGATTCTTACCACGCTGTCTGTCTCCACTGCCAAATGAATAACGCTCTCTTACAAAACCAAGTGCCTCTGTACCATTCACATGATTATATCCCACTGTAAAGTGTTGTGTACCATGTCTTGGCATAAAATCATACTCTGAGTATACATCCACTCCACCGAGTTCATCTATTACATCCACAAATCCGGTGAAATTAATTTTGATGTAATCATCGATGTTTACTCCGTAAAGCATTTCAAGGGTGTCTACCGATACCTGGATGCCGTAACAGCCGGCGTGGGTAAGTTTGTCCTTGACGCCATTGGATATTGATAAAGGAACATAGAAGTCCCTCGGGGTGTTAATCATAAGAATCTGACGGGTCTTGGTATTTACGGTTATGAGAATGTTGACATCGCTGTTGCGGTTCACCATAGGCGAGCCGTTGGTGTCGATTCCGCTGACATAAAGTGTAAATACGTCATCGCCGCCATAGAGGAAATTTTTGTACTGATCATACGGATCAGATGTAGGCTCCTCGTTATTATTGTTGTTATTGTTGTTATCTACTATATCTGTTTTGATATCTGCGGACCAGACGCTGCGGATACGGTCCTCGACATCTGAATAATTATCTACGCCCTCAAATACTGAGAGGAAGGAGCTGTTAAGGACAATTGCATCGACTTCCTTATTGTAAAGGGCATCAATAAGCTGCATCGCGCCCTGATATTCCTTAGGAACCAATGATGTCTTGATTTCGCTCACTATCATGTCAAGAGCTTTGTCCGTATTGGTGCGGTCAAGGGTCTGTGAGATTCCGAAGGTTGCATCCTTAAGGTCGTCAAGGCTCTCATATGTGCTGTCCTTAAGGACGTACACGCACACATTGTCTATCTGGGTCTTCATTCCGGACATTTTGTCAAGTGCCTTGCTGGTGGCTCCGAGGTATCTGGAACCGATTACCATGATTACACTCATTGCAATGGCAATTATTTTGGTTATAATGCCGGATACCATCCATTTCTGTAAAAAAGCAATAACGCCTGTTACCACTATAACACTGGCAATCAGAATTACCATGTATGGTGTAGTGAGCACATTAAGCTTCATCACCCTGCTTATAAGCATTATCCCGCATACAAGCAGAACCGCGCTCAAGCCCCAGCCTATATACATAAGTATTCTGCGGGCTTTGTCCTTGCCGCTGCCATTAACTTCGTTAAGTATTTCTTTCTCTTCCACCTCATGTCCCTCCGCTGTTAATCGGTTATATGTATATGCAATGTGATTTTCGGTGAAAAATTACCATCTGAATCCTTGCAATAAAATTGCATATCATAATCCCCCACCGTGTTCATATCAGGATAGTTATCTATCATAATTGACTGGAAAAGCGCGTTCCGCTCATCCTTATCATCGGTGATGTCCGATACGTATTTGATCCAGTTGACCTGACTGCCTTTCTTGATCCAGTCTTCTATTTTCGTAAGATATAATACAGGAGCATCAGGTGATTCTGTCTGAACCGGGGTTGTCTCCTCAGGATATCCGGTAGTGGTCTCCTCCTGTGCATGAGGTGTTTCATTGCCAGCCTCTTTGCTGCTTTCCTTATTATCGGCAGGCTTGGTTGCCTCCGGGCTCTTCGTTGGTTCCTCGGCCGGTGCTTTATAAGGAAGGATGATGCTCTTCTGTGTGATATTGTTGTGCTTATCCTTGGCAGCATAAGTTATCTTGACACTGTCACCGCTTGAAAGTATGATTACAGATTCAACGATAAGTGTATCACTGACATCGCCGTCTTTGCTGTCCTCGGCGGTAACGCCGTTAAGCAGTTCGGAATCTGACATTCCCTTGTGATATTCTATGCCGGACGGAATCGTAATCGACGGCCCCGTTCCGTCACCTTTAAGTATGACCACCGCTGTTATCAGAAGAATAAGCAGCACGGCCGCAGCTGCTATCATTAAAATTTTGGATCTCTTCATAATACAATCCCTCTAATTCATATTACTTATCTTCACCATAGTTGCCGTAATACTTGCCATAGTACTTTCCGTAATATTTGCCGTAATATGACTTGCTTGACATATTGACTTTATTAAGGATTACACCAAGAAATCTTGAGCCGGTTTTCTTAATCTGATCGATAATGTCTGCGGCAAATTTGTAACTTACTTCCCTGGCAGGAAGTACAAGTGCTACGCCGTCGCATTTGCTGGCAATGATTGCTGAATCGACTACGCTTCCGAGCGGCGGTGTATCGATTATTATATAATCGTAAACTGTTCTGAGTGCAGGTATAAGATCATTGAAACGGTCACTTTCCAGAAGTTCCGCCGGATCAGGCGGTACCGGACCGGATAAAATAATATTAAGATTATCTATGTTAGTAGAATATATTACCTCCTCAATGCTCTTCATGCCTGAAAGATAATGGGTAAAACCGTTAACCGCCCTGCTTATTTTATATTTACCTATGAGAACGGATTTACGAAGGTCTGCGTCTATAAAAAGAACCTTCTTGCCCATTTCCGCAAATGACACTGCCAGATTAAATGACACCGTCGACTTACCATCGTTTGGAACGCAGCTCGTAAGCGCGATTACTTTTACATCGGAACCGCTGAACTGGATATTGGTACGAAGTCTCTTAAACGCTTCATTAGCCCTGTAATCAGGCTTGACAAATTTATTAATTGAAATCTTCTGGATTGCCATTACTGCTTACCTCCCTGCTTGGATGCGGATGCCTGTGTCTCCTTAGGCTGAGATGCCCCTGCCTCAAATAAAGGTATAATTCCGAGAACACCTGTTCCGAGATATTTCTCAACATCCTCCTGAGTCTTGATCCTGTCATCTTTTATTCCGACAATGATAATCACTGCAGCTGCCAGCACAATTCCTACGAGTGCTGCGATAACCGTGTTCCTCTTGGTTGCCGGGCTTGACGGCTTGTCCGGAAGGTCTCCGTTGTCAACGGTGCTTACCATATTCTCTATATTCATGATCTTACATATACGCTTACTTGATGCTTTCACAACGCTGTCGGCTATTTTCTTGGCAAGAATAGGATCCTCGTCGGTAACTTTGATGCTTATCTTACGCGTATTCGTAATAACCGATGCTGATATTTTATCACTGAGCTTCTCAACATCATAATCAAGATCAAGATCCGCTATTACCTGTTCAAGTACGGTTCTTGATTTAATAATTTCAACATAGTCATTGGAAAGAGTTGTCGAAGAAGTAAGATCGGTCGCTGTGATTGCGTCCGTATTCTGACGATTGATGACCATAATGCTTGCGCTTGATGTGTATTTAGGTGTGGCTATAAAATGAAAATAGCCAAAAGCAAGCACCGCAGCAATTACCCCGGCTGCTACAATAATTATCCATTTGTGTGCCAGCATGCCGAAAATCTCTGCTATATCGATTTCCGTCCTGCTGTTATCTGCTGTGTTCTCATTGTTATTAATGTTTCCCATAGTATCTCCGTTATATTTCCTCGTTATTGATTACCTTGATGGCGTTGTCCCACAATAGTTCCATACAGTAGTCCGGCTTGCAAATCTTACCGAGTGCCTTAACGGCTTCGCTAAAACGCGGTGCCCTGGTACGGTCACTGTGTGCATCCGATGATATGAAATGAACCATATGCTCCTTGAGAAGCTTCTTAACAAACTTCTTACTGCTCCTGCCCATACCGCCGGTCACGGTACCTGCATTAACCTGGATATATGCTCCCGATTCGATAAGTTCCGCAACTCTGTCTGTTCTGTCGTGTACACAACTGTAACGCTCGATATGTGCTATTATCGGTACATATCCGTTAGTCTCAGCTTCATATATGCTCGAACTTATTACATCATAGGATTCATCCGGCGAATATTCCAACAGAATATATCCTGAACCGGCCATGGTTCTGGCCCTATTATCATTAAGTGCCTCAACGGCTTCTGAATAATAGTATATCTCCTGTCCCGCATATATTTCCATATCCGGAAAATTATCCCTGATAACCGGTGTGACACTCTCTATAGCAGCATCGATCTTACTCTGTTCAACCATCATCCTGCCTATATGATAATGCGGTGTTGCTATTATCAGTCTCACACCTTCATCATATGCTATCTTAAGCATGGAAATCGTCTGCTCCATGCTTCTTGAGCCATCATCAAGTCCCGGAAGAATATGACAATGCATATCCGCGATGTGTATCATTTTATTCATATCATAGACCATCCTTAAAAATACACGTCTAGTATACACTCTTTCGCTGTCAAAAGCAATATCAATATATCCCATTTTGGACAGCGGCCGGCGGGCGGTCTTATTCTACCTGTCTGCAATCTGTTTACCGGTATGGTCGATCGTATAATTATCTGTTATGATAAGTTCCGATATCGGCACTATCGTATATCCCTGTTCCATCAGGCCGACGATAACGCGTTCAAGCGCATCTTTGGTGTATCTGGCACCATTATGCATAAGTATTATCGCCCCGTTATCCAGATTTTTATGATTCAGCACGGTACTTACAATATTATCGGCGCCGTAATCTTTCCAGTCCAGACTGTCCACCGACCATTGTATCGTATAATAACCACAGCTTTCGGCCGACTTAATAAGATTATCATTATAATCGCCATACGGCGGCCTGAACAGACACATATTATAACCCGTAAGTTCTTCTACCTTCTTATGCGGACCCATCAGTTCTTCAATGCATTCCCCGCCATCCAGCCTGCTCATCTGTTTATGATTTTCGCTGTGGTTTCCCAGGTCATGGCCTGCGGCAAGAATTGCCTTCACATCATCCGGGTAACTTTCTATCCATCCTCCCGTCATAAAAAAAGTAACATGTACATCATATGCCGCCAGTATATCAAGCAATGTTTGTGTATCTTCATTGCCCCAGGCCGCATCAAACGACAATGCTACTTTCTTCTCTTCTGTTCCCACACAATATATCGGGAGTTCTTTTTTGACCAGCTTGCCGGATGCTGATGTAATCGTATAGTATGGCATGTATGCCAGTATTCCTGCCGCCACAAGCACAACCGGCAGAAAAATAAATACCCTGCTTCTGTGTTTTCTGAAATATTCTGCTAAACCACGCATATCCGGACACTTCCAATGTTTTGTAACATTATACGTCCGGATATGCAGATTAATTCATAAATTGACTTATTTATTTATATCAAAAGGTATAAATTATATCTTGGTACACTTTCTTTCCTGTCTCCGGATAAGCACGAAAACCATCGGTATGCAGTACGCACATGCAACAAGCCACGCGCACTGATCTGCGAATGTTATCGCAGTATAGCCAAACTTCGGTACAAACACAAAACTTACCACAATTCTTGCTATCATTTCGAGTATTCCCGAAAGAATGGCAGCGCCGGCATACCCTATGCCCTGGATTGTGAGCCTGCAGCAGTTCAAAAAACCGATTGCCCAGAAAAACAGTCCAAGGTGTCCGACATACAAAGCGGAGGCAAGCAAAACCTCTGTCTCACTTCGTTTCACAAAGAGAGAAGAAAGTCCGTATCCCCAGATATTCGTCACCACGCCGATAAAAATGCCGTATATCACGCCGATTACTATACCGGTTCTAAGCCCTTTCCTTATTCTGTCAAATTTAACCGCACCAAGATTCTGACTGCAGAAACTTGAAACCGCCGTCGCAAGGGCATCAAAAGGGCACATGGCGAACTGCTTTATCTTGCTTCCCGCCGCAAATGCCGATATGTACACTTCTCCAAGCTTGTTGTTAGAGGCCTGAAGCACCATGCTGCCGATTGCGGTAATGGAATATTGCAATCCCATAGGAATTCCCATGGTAATACATGTCAGCATATTTTTGCCGTTCAATTTCATATCGCTGCGTTTGAGTTTTAATATATCAAACTTTTTGTTTATAAGTATCAGACATAACATCCCACTTACAGCCTGTGATGTTATGGTGGCTCCCGCCGCTCCGGCACATCCCCATTTAAACACAATTATGAACAGCAGATCCAACAGTATGTTGGAAACCGTTGAAACCGCAAGGAATATAAAAGGTGTTCTGGAGTCGCCTACCGCACGCAGTATTCCCGCCAGAATATTGTACAGAAGCGAGAACGGTATTCCCAGCACTATTATAAGAAAATAATTATATGCATCCGCATAAAGCTTGTCCGGAGTCTTCATAAGATGAAGTATCTGCGGACAGAGAATGGCACATACGCTTGTCATTATTATTGCAAGAATCACACATAAAACTCCCGAATGAAAAATATAACTTCTCATCCGGTCATAGTTCTTCGCACCAAACTGCTGGGCAACCGGTATTGTAAAACCGGCACAGCACCCCATGCAGAATCCGAGTACCATAAACTGCACCGATGAAGAGGCTCCGACACTCGCCAGCGCATTGGCACCGATATACCTTCCGACTATGATTGCATCCACCATATTATATGTCTGCTGGAACAGATTTCCCAACAGAAGCGGAATTGTAAAATTAAGAATAAGTTTCAGAGGATTGCCCTCCGTCATGCTTTTTACCATACGCCACGTTCTCCTTAGTCTGTAATATAATGATTATAGTACCGGAAAGCACTGTGGGGCAATAAAAACATGGGGCGTATCAACAGTTTTATTGGCAGTTTGTGCTGTCCGTATCAGATAAACGCAGCCATGTACAGAGGCAGCGTAATAATGCCATCCTCACTTACGCCTATGTTGCTGTCTGCAAATTTATATCCATAATGAATATCTCTGTTACTGTTCAAAAGTGATTTCAGGGAATTAGCCCGCGTATTTCCGCTTTTTACTTCAATTGGTACTACTTCTCCGTCTTTCTGAACAATAATGTCAATCTCTCGTTTGGTTGTCTCATTTTTATAAAAATACAAATGGTATCCTTTCTTATAGAGGGCATCTGCTATTGCGCATTCATATATGCCACCTTTGGAATTTCCTGTCAGTGTATTTTCAACAATATACTGCTTTAATGAAAAATCCTTCATGGCCATCAGCAGTGATAAATCAGTTGTATATGCTCTGAAAAAATCATCCCTTGCATAATCGTCCAGATCAAATCTGACGTCTGTAACACGTCTGGACAAATGTACCATATCCGCACGCAGCAGCCATTCTATGCTTGAATAATATTTTTGCGCCCGTCCACCGTGTTCAACTTCTTTATATTGAAATTTATGATTTTCTTTATCCAGCATCTGCCTGGCAACAGAAAGATAACATTTCTCTGCTTTTACTTTTTCTTCAGGTGTTGCGTAATGTGCTATATCATACTGATAGCCCTGCAGAAGACTACGCTGAATCTTATCAACTTCTCTGAAATCCCGGGTGTCCATATATTTCTGAACCACTTCCGGCATCCCGCCTGTTGCGATGTACTGTCTGTAATAATTCATCATCTGAGAATGAATTGCCTCAGGTATGACCGTCTTTGAATGGAGATATCCGCGAAGATTATCTATCATGTCCTCCGTAATTCCCATTCCCCAAAGAAATTCCTCAAAATCTATTCCGTACATTTTCAAATAATCCACATATCCAACAGGATAGGAAGATGCCCGTTTGTAGTCGATTCCAAGAAGAGAACCAGATGCAATGACATCATATCTGTCATCTATAGCCCAGAACTTGAGTGATGTTACTGCCTCCTGACATTCCTGAATCTCGTCAAAAAAGATCAAAGTCTTTCCGGGAATAATCTGCTTTCCCGGAAAACGGAACCGCATAGCCATAACCATATTATCTACGGTAAGGTCTCCCGCAAAAATCTCGGCAGCAGATGGCATTTGTTTAAAATTAATTTCTACAAATTCTTCAAAATTATCTTCTGCAAAGCGCTCTATTATATATGTTTTTCCTGTCTGTCTGGCGCCTTGAACAATAAGACATTTCCTGCTCTTTGTATCGTACCAGTTTTTAATATAAGATGTAGCCTTTCTTTTCAGCATAACAAACCCCCTGAATTACCTTTTTGATTACAGTTGATGTAAGTCAATCAACATTTTGGAAAGATAAAATGTACATATATCAACATTTTAGAAAGTAAAAATGTGGGCTTCATCAACATTTTGGAATAATTATAGCACTAATTGATTCATTTTGAAAGAGATTTGTACATTTTTATATCACAATTACTTTTTTAATATCTGCAATGCAGATACAAGCCTATCCGCTTTCATTGTTTTATCCGGCCATTCAAATTTCTTATGTGTATCTCTGGTGTAATAATAGACACAGTGTTCCACACCATCGTATGCAGAATAACCTACAAACGGATTGTGTCATCGCATACTCCCGGCATCTCACAGAGGCAATTATACTGCCATACTGATGTATGCCACCTGTAAAATCCTTGTAAAACTCCATAATTATGTGCCGCGAAACATCAGCCGATTTTTTCTTTGCGTCTGGCATATTGCTTTAAGGCATCCTGAAAGACCTGCATTTCTATATTGTTCCTGCTGCGAAGCAGATCACAAACTGTCCGCTCCATATCATAAACCGGAATTGAATGCCCAAATGGTGTCTGCATAGTCGTAATCCCGGTTTCATGAGAAAATACAGCCTGACCACAACGCAAATGTAAGATGTACATAGCATCTGTCCATGTATCCGGTGATACATACACACCATGAGCAGCTTGTTCTAATCCTCGTTCCTTCACATATATGATAATACATATTAGCACGAAAGTAATTTGCCATTGTCTCTGCTTTACATCACACGCATTTCTTATATTCTGCTTAACAGAAGTCTGTTCATATCATCATACGAATTCCAGTACTCCTTACAAATCCGCTTTCCGCTGCCAATCTTCCAAGCTCTGCCCTATTATATTGTGGCATCTTCCGTCACCCCATTTTTCAAATTATATATATTCTCCGGGACCACAAGTTTCCATTCATCAAGATATCGTCCGCCAGACATATCCTTTGTCAGATAACGCTTACTTTTTCCTATCCGACTCTTACATATATCAAAGAATTGATCCGACAAACCCATCTTTTCCTTATATGCAGAAAGCAAAAATCCCATCTTCTGGTACATGAACTGATTTGACAACATACCAAGATATTTCAATACTCGCTTCTCCTGCATACGTTTGATGCTCCCTATATCTTGAATCACCTCTTCCATTCCTGATATTTTATCCATATCTTTCACACTATCCACAATAGTTCGTTCCAGATTCGTAATACGAATTCCACCACTAAATGCAGGAGTCTCTACCCCTTCCATATCTTTTGAAATAACATAACGATAAGTATATCCGTCAAATTCAAATTCCCGAAACCCCGTCTCTGATGCCACATAAACATCATAGTATATCTGATCTGTTATTCCGTAATATTCCATAGCCGTGTGGTGTGATACATAAGAAGTGGGCGTTATGTTACTTGCTATCTGAAATCGGTTGGCAACCGGTGCTCCAGTCTCCCCACTTATGCATGTATACATATTGTTGCGGATCTTTGCCAGCATACCCTCCTTCATCAGCCGCTTGATTGCAGAACGTGCGCTGTCCGTATTATTATAATACTTATTTACATCTTCCACCGTAAACACCGGAGTTTTCAAAAGTTCAAAATACAAATTCAAATCCAGCACCTCCATATTCAATCAATTTGGGTTTTGTCTAAACTATTTTGACAATTTTATAAACTCAATATATCATTATTGTATATTTGTGTCAAGTTTATTTTTTTCTCAAATTAGTTTATAAGGGCATTAATTCACAATATTTTTAAACTATTTACTAAGAAAGCTGCAAGGTATTATAATTTACCTCTGCATTATAGCAATAGTAGTATTCTTTCCGCTTTTACATTCACACCTCTCTTTATTGCTTTTTTAAGTAAAGATACGATAAGATTAAATACATCTTTTGTTTCATCAAAATCAAAAACCTTTTCTTTATAGAGTCGGAGTATCAAAAATATCATCAAAGTAACCTTCCCAAATATGAATAGCCTCGTCTGTTTCGATATACAAAACAATTTCATCCTAGTCCTCATATCCTTCATAAAAAGTATAATTATTTTTTAGGTTTCCAATGTCCATTATCTAACATCTCCTTTTGCTCATTTGTCGCAGTACCGTCATTACAGCAAGTAAGCATAGCCCTACTTTTATTATATATAAATACCATCTTAACGTTTTAATTTTCGAATATTCGGGTTGCTCGTTTCTTTTTTTATGTCTATTACGTCATACAAATACAGTTTCCCATCCTCTGAATATCTTACAATCAGCGAAGCATGAAAAATGTTATACCTCTCCACCTCTTCATCGTCTCTATATACCGGAATTGCAAATCTTGAATCATAACGATACCAGCCATACATTGCTTTTCTCCAATGCTTGCTCTCCTTATTTTCCCGAAAATGTTTTCCTTTAAATCGAATATCATTAATCACCACAATATTATTCCCACCAATATCCTGAATAACAGAAACATTCCGCTGCTGTTTCTTGGTCCGGGCACTATCGTTGATTGCAGTCTGTTCTGCATTTTCTTCGTCACAAAGTAATTATCTCTATTATTGTCTTCGCCTTCAAAATATACACCTTCTTGCACAAAAAGCATTGCCTTTCTCGAATGTTCAATCAGACAATGCTTTTCATTACATATAAACCTTAATACTCTGTTGCGTCTGTTACTTCATCAGACTTAATTCCCTTTTCAGCTTTCAATTTTTCATTTACAGCTTCCACGTTCATTCTGGAAAGAACAATCATAATTAACACATCAAAGATCAATGGCAACCATAAATACATAAACTGCATCATATCAAGTGCTGACTGCGGCTGTGTTGCATTTTTTCCGACATAACCACTAAGCTCTAATAACCAGCCACATACTGCAGTTCCGATTCCTCCACCAATCTTTACACCAAGTGATGTACAAGAATACATAGTTCCGTCAATTCTCTTTCCCTGTGTCAGATAAGTATACTCTGAACAAGAAGCAATCACTGCGTTCATATCTCCCTGCCATGGGCCCTGTCCAAGTGCTGCAATGGCTGTAAATGCCAGCATAAGAGGAATACTTCCCATATATCCTGCTACAACAACCAACGCTCTGCCAATAACGGCAATGATATATCCTCTGAGATTCAGCTTGTACATACCATTCCACTTGCCAACGAGTGTCGGAGTAAAGATAAGAGCTATAATAAGCGGGATATTCACCGCCCAGGCGAACTGACCAAAAAGATTCTTGTTCTTCAATACCCATGTCATGTAGTAGATGCCAGAACCGATCATGGCACCATAAAGCTGCTGTAAAATATATGTTCCACAGATCATCATATAATACTTGTTCTTTACAAGAAGCTTAAATGCCTGAACCAGTCCATACTTTTCTTCATTTTCTTTTACTTCTTCCTCGTTAAGTTCCTCCTCCGGAAGCTCTTTTACGGAGAGCGCTGAGATTGTATTTACAATCAGACCGATAATTGCATAGATGATTGCTACCGTTCTCCATGCTGCTGCATCTCCGCCGCAGTAATCAACAAATTTTACGGTTACAGACTGGATCAAAAGGCTTGTAAAAAATGCGAAGATGAAACGATAAGATCCCATCTGCACACGCTCTTTACTGTTCTTCGTAATCAAAGAAGTAAGTGCAGAATACGCAATATTATTTGCTGTATAGAACACACCATTTAACAATGTATATGCAATAAAGAACCATGCATATTGTGCTGTATTTCCCCAGCTTGTAGGAACTGCAAAACAACATACCAGTGTAATCGCACATCCAATGTAGCCGTAAAGCATCCACGGTTTCGCCTTACCCATCTTGTGGTGTGTCTTGTCAATCATCGAGCCAAAGAAAATGTCTGTAAATCCGTCAAACAGTTTGGAAACTGCGATCAACGTACCTACTATACCTGATGCAAGTCCGACTGAATCCGTCAGATAAATCATCACAAAGGATGTTAAAAATGCATATACTACATTTCCTGCTATATCGCCGGATCCGTATCCGACTTTGTTATACCATTTTAAATACTTTTTTTCTTCCATAGAATCAATCCTCATCTTAATCATGTTTAGAATTTCATGTGTCAAACCGTCTGATGCCTATATTATTCTAAATGCTGTGTCAACGAGTTACATCATTATCCTTTCACATACGGAACCAGTGTAAACCGGAACCGGAATAATCTATCATCAAATCTGTATGCTTCTAACACGTCTGGTCCGCAGCTGTTAGAGCCTATTCCATTCTGTGCATAATCAAGACAGAATACCGTACTGTCCGATTCTATCAGTTCATAGTTATGTGCCTTTTCTTCCAGCTCCTCCTGTGTATAGAAGGACGCATTGAATGAAAATGTATCTTCCTCTGCAACGGCAGTGATACCGTACTGGCTGTTGCCAAGCTCCACATAATCGCAGTCGTAGTGACTTCCGTTTTCCTGTGGGCGGATATAGTCCTCATGCATATCGGAGACCTTCAGACGATACAATCCGTGGCTTGCTGCTCTATGCTTGTCCCGGTAGCTTTCCTGCGGTCCCATACCGAAGAACCCCGCATCTGTAAGTTTCTTATCTAAGAACATCCGCACACCAAATCTTGGAAGATCCGGGAACTCCTCATCCTTTTTCACTGCGATATCCGCTCCAATTCTTCCAGCTGCGTCAATCGTCCATGTGAGCATCACATCAAGAATCTTCTGCACGGTTGGAGCTACAACCGAAGCCTGACTTACAACAGTTACTCCATGCTTTCCCTGAATCACCTCTGACTTATATGCTCTTGTATATGCTTCATTGTAGTGTGCTTTCTTCCACTCCGCCTTGATATACATATCATTATCCGTCGGTGCTCTCCAGATATTCAGTTCCATCGGGAGATTGAGATATTCTCTGCCTGCAAATGTTAAGCTGTCAAAGAGCGCTGTCCGTTTGTTGATCCTATAGAAAAACTCTCGTCCTTTTATGTTGATCTGTGTATCATTTTCCTGCACCTGAATACCCGTATCAGGCACTTTCTTTGTAAGCCAGCCTACTGCCTGCTGATTCTTTGCGCCCTTACTGCTTACATCTATCTCATCAAAGCCTAAGACATACGCCTTGGAAAGAAGCGGGATGTCCTTCTTCAGCTTATAGAACAGCTTCAGATATACCTTTCCATTCTCCGGAATTGAAAGCTTTAAAGTTGTGCTTCCATCACAATGCGGTAAAATGGATACTTCGGAAAGCTTCCCCTTCCCGATTACAAGCCCATCCTGTGACAGCTCATAGGTAATCTCTGCATAATCCTTCAGATCATCAAAATCCATATAGTTGTGAAGCACTAATTCTCCACTTGCTGCATCATACGATACTACTCTTGCCGGGCGGTATACATTCTTGTACTCCAAAAGTCCGGTGTGTATCCTTCTGTCCGGATATACCAGACCATCCATACAGAAGTTGCCGTCATGGATTACTTCGCCATGATCGCCGCCATAGGCATAGATTGTCTTGCCATTTTCGGCTACACCATGGGCGATTGCATGATCGCACCACTCCCATACGAAACCACCGCACATCTTATCCTCTGCCTGTATCATCTGGAAATAATCTTCAAAATCTCCGGGACCATTTCCCATACTGTGGCAGTATTCCACCAGAAGGAATGGTTTGCTGCCATCCTTTTCCAAATATTCCTCTATCTCAGTAAGTGCCGGATACATACGGCTGTATAAGTCAAGATTCCCGTAATCATAGGTTACATCGTAATTGCGGTATCTGGCACTCTCATACTGCGTGATACGTTGCGAATCAAATTCCTTTGTCCATGCCAGAGCCTTCTCAAAGTTGCAGCCATAAGCGCTTTCATTTCCCATAGACCACATCACGATACAAAACCGATTCTTGTCACGCTCCACCATCAGCTTCACACGGTCAACAATCGCAGCTTCCCATACCGGATCATCTGCTATCTTCTCATTCCAACGCTTAAAGCGGTTGTAATCCGTATCATCTTTTCGATACAGCATAAATGGTCCGTGTGCTTCGATATCTGCCTCATCAATCACCATAAATCCATAGCGCTCGCACATTTCATAGAAAAATGGTGCATTTGGATAATGGCTGGAACGAATGGCATTGAAGTTGTGCTGCTTCATCAGGGTAAGGTCTGTCTTGATCTGCTCCATGCTGATTGTAAATCCGGTGACCGGATCGGAGTCATGGCGGTTCACACCACGGAATTTAATCTTCTGTCCATTTAAGTAGATTACCTGATTCTTGATCTCAATCTTGCGGAGTGCTATATGGTCTACGATTACCTCCTGCTCCGTCTCCAGAATAATCGTATACAGATACGGATTCTCTGTATTCCAGAGTGTGTAATCTACAATCTCAAAAGTCGATTCTCCACTCCCAGGAATAACACCCTCGGAAACAACTGCTCCATTCTTATCCTCGAGCTTTACCCGAACCTCTGTCGGCTCGTAAAATGCTGCTGTAAGATTTATCCTTGCAATGTCTGAATCTAATTGTGTTGTAATGCGATAATCACGGATTCCCTTTTCCGGACGTTTTAAGAGATACACATCACGGAAGATTCCGCTCATACGGAACTTGTCCTGATCTTCAAGGTACGAACCGTCGCACCACTTCATCACAAGCACAGAAATCCGGTTCTCTCCTTCCCGCAATACATCTGTCACATCAAACTCACTGGTCATGTGGCTCACCTGACTGTAGCCTACATATGTGCCGTTTAACCATACATAAAAGCAGCTATCCACACCTTCAAAGTTAAGATATGCCTTTGGTGCTGCAGCATCCTTTGCATAGTCAAAGGTATGCACATAAGCTCCACATGGAATATCCTGTGGCACATATGGCGGATCAAACGGAAATGGATAACGGATATTTGTGTATTGGTGTGTATCATAACCTGCCATCTGCCATACGCTCGGAACCTTGATCTCGTCAAAGCCCTCAACCGAATAACCATCCTCATAAAAGGCATCCTTCACATCATAGATGCTGTCAAAATACTGAAACTTCCATGTACCATTCAAAAGCTGCATTCTGTCTGACAGCTCTCTGTGCTCTACCAGGTCATCCATCCGCTTGGAAGCCGGCATGTAATAAGCTCTCGCCGGCATCGTATTATCATGTAATACACTTAAGTCCTCATAGTAACGTGGCACGATCATAAATAATCCTCCTTCGTTCATATAGTTTATACACTTTTTTGTTGTTTGTAACACTGCTAACAGTTTTCTCCTTACTGTCTGCTTTTTTTCCTTCTCGCTTTTGTTAGCTTTATATTACCTTAATCCATTCCTTATGTCTATAAACTAGAATGGACAAAATATGCACAAAATGGTACAATAATCCCATCAATCAGAAAAGGAGTGCTGCCCTATGTACATGAACACCGGTTATTTGAACCGTTCACATATGGATTTTAAGGATAAAAGCCGACCACTGATTGTCGGTAGCTGCGGAATCTATCGTTTGTCTGAGCGCCCAAAGATGCCAACCTATCGCCCAAGAGGACGTGTTGATTTTCAGATTATATATATTGCAGCCGGATGCGGACATTTTCATTTTGATACTGTTGATAACGAAACAATTGTTCCCGCTGGTAACATTGTCATATTCCGTCCAAAAGAGCTTCAGAAATATGAATACTATGGGAAAGATAAGACAGAAGTCTACTGGATTCATTTTACTGGAAGTGATGTAAAAAATATCCTAAGAAAATATGGTTTTCCAGATAACGAGAGAATATTCCCGGTTGGTACATCCATGGAATATGAGCGTATATTTAAGAGAATTATTATAGAATTACAACGTTGTCAGGATAACTACGAAGAAATGCTCACATTATTGCTCCGTCATCTTCTGATCATATTCCAACGTGAGCTTACCAGAGAGCAGGTCTTAAAAAATGAATATCTCGACCACGAGATGGATACCGCCGTGACATATTTTAACGAAAATTATAACCGTGATATCAATATAGAAGAGTATGCGACATCCAAGGGGATGAGCGTCAGTTGGTTCATACGAAGCTTCAAGAAGTTCACGGGTTCTACTCCTATGCAGTTTATTGTTGCGCTCCGTGTCAACAACGCACAGGTCTTGCTTGAGACAACCAACTATTCCATCAATGAAATATCTAAGATTGTAGGCTACGATAACCAGCTCTATTTCAGCCGATTATTTCACAAGCTGAAGGGATTTTCTCCGAGGGAATATCGGAAAACCAGAAAGTCGGAAATATAACCCAAATCCTGTTACAGTTTTCCGTACCTCTCCTGGTCGGCAGATATTTAGGTTTCAAGGCTCTCGGAGCTGTTGGTTCTGTAGGCATGATAGAGGTAAAGTAGCTGCGACGTATAAGAAACTTGCAAAGGAGGTCATTCCAAAAGATTCAAATGATAACATCGACTACACATATATTACAGCATTCATAAAAGCACAAGAAAAATTATCAATTAAGAGTGTTATTGATTGGAAAGCCCTTGCATTTGTTACTAATCTTAATGTTGAACTAAATAATTATTTTTTTGAGAACAAACCACTATCCCAAAACTCCTCAATTGTTCGCATGGTTGGTTCAAGGCGAGCCAATAATACGATGGGAATATATACAAATGATTTACACACAAAGCTTATTAAATCACTTGATTCTGGTCTGATTTCAAATTATTCACCATCATATATTCCTAAATTACGAGCTATTGATATAGAAGCTCAAGAATGGAAAGCGAATTACAACGAAGCAGTTAGTCTATATAAGGAATTAACAGAGTGCTATCGTTTATCACTCTACAAATCAGATGGCACTTTTTATATTGCAAGTTGCTTATAAAAAACAAGGAGGGATAATTCCCTCCTCAAATTATTTTCCACATATTATGCCAATATTTTTCTTTAGAAACAGTATTTCTAAAACTGGATAATCTTGATAGCTTTCAAGCACTGGATAATGTCTCTTAAGCGAGACAATATAATCTTTAATAAATGTACTCATAGAAAATCCTCCACACTTTACTCTTCGCCTTCGTCCAAGTCATCTTTTTCAATATCATCTACAAATTCGACATCAGCATCTGAATTATAATAAATTTCAAGTATATTGTTGTATGCATTTTTCGACCCGTAAAGATTTGAACTTTTTGAAATATCCGAATATTTCTTCAACACTTCACATGCAACAGAGAAAGCCTTATCTAATGTTCCCTGCGTATGACTTTTCAATTTATTAAACAAAAACGATCTAGCCATTAAACCTTTATCAACAACTTCTTCATTTTTATTTATGTGCTTGGTATTTGTTTTTTCATACTCAGCATTAAATTCTGGGTCATAATCAGAATAAACCAACTTAATTAGTGCTGTAATATAATACCTTGCATCTTTTAAGTACTTATATTGTTTATCAATTACAGAATTATCCTTTTTCGCATTTTTCATCTTCGTTATTTTTTTATCTACGAAAGAATATACACCATATGCATTATACAAATCTCTATAATCCAAATTGTCATTAAATATTTTATCATATACATTTGCATCAGATGAAAATATTGTGCCTGGTGCAGTTCTAGCCAAATGTGGATTCTGTAGGCAAAATGCAACATATGCTTGAGCCATATCCTCATTGGTTACAATCCGGCTTGCCTCTCGATCAATTTTTTCAAATTCTCCCCTTTTTCTTTCATATATAACATCCGTATTCCTTAATAGATCATAATATATATCTCTCTGTATTATATCGTTACTATGATAATCTCTTGGTTCAATAGGAGTTTGAGTATTGGTAAATTGAATAATGTCCTGCTCAAGTCGAGGATCATCTACCACTATTAATTTCATCGAAATTATCAATTTCTCTGCCATTTCTTTTCTCTTTTTTTTACTTGAGTTCTTATAGGCTTCTACAATTGATTTTACAGTCTGTGCTCCGTTAATTATTTGTATTCCCGATACTGAAATCTTCTTTGAATTCTTTTCATAATACGGATATACTTTCTTTGTAATTGCTGTTATTCCATTATTAAATCCAAAAAAATTACCAGGTTCATTCGAAGCACTTTCTTCCATTCTCTGATTCACTGAAACAGTTAATGGATTTCTTACATTTTTCAAGAACAATCTTGTTCCAAATTTTTCATAAAGTTCAAAAACATGATCTGCCCCTAAAAGAAAAATGAACGTATTGTCAGGCTTTACCACCAAATCACCATTTTTTCTAATTGAAATCGTAATTTTCCCATTAATTGGATCAATATTTTCTAATGGATTATCTGTCACATATCCTCGCATATTGCAATCAATATATGTATTTTTCATAGAAATAATATCAAATATTTGGGTATCAACCAGTGGACTATGAATATATTCATCTAATTCTTGTATCCGAAAGTCTTTGTCTGTAACACATAATGCTACAAGCAAAAACCTTACTCTACCATTATTGTCAACATGCTGTTGAAGCTTTTTATACATATCATTAAACTTCTTATTGTTTGGAGATTCAGCTTTTTGATGTTTAATCATCATATTAAAATCCGTCAAACATGATTTATAGATATTTGTCATTCCATTACTTTCGGAACAATTTTTTCTAGAAAACCACTTAGCTTGTACGATATAAAAAACTTCTTCATCCTTCTCTTTATTGGAAAATATTAAATCACAAGAGTTGTCATCATCACCATCGACGATATATGGCTTCCATTTATTAATTTGAGTAATCTCATTTTTTAGATTGTTTTCCAAAAACCAAAGTAGAAAACCATAAGACTTTCTACTGTTGATCTCATTCATATTTTTTAATGTTTCTTCTTCCGAATACTTATCCAATAATGTATCTATCTCAGAATCCACAATATCATAGAAATCTAAGTTATTCATACGTAAAATTCCTCCATTCCACTATTGTTGGATTGCCTTTTTAATCTCTCTCTTTTCCTTTTTTATTTGCTTTTCAATCTCTTCCAACTCTTCAATTCTCTTTTCCTTCCACTCAACAGGATATTTAGAAACCGAATCTCTTCCTGATGGCTCATATATTTTTTGATATATTGGTCTAGTTTTTAAAATATCTTGAGATAACTTTTCTATCCTTTCTAACCCAATATCAATATATTCCTGCATTAATTCAGTTCCATATGCTTGCCTTCCATTTTTTAAAGCTGCTATTAAAGAACTACCTACTCCTGCAAAAGGATCATAAACAATATCATTTTCATTAGTTAATGCAAGAACACATCTTTCTACTAATTCAATAGGAAACTGACATGGATGAATTGTTTTTTCAGGATGTCGAGATTTAACATTTGGTATATCCCATACCTTACAATCCCAATCATCATAAAGTCTTTCTATGGTTGCTTTCCATACATCTTCTGGATTTTTTCCTTTGGGATTTCCTGAAAGTTTTCCTTTATTCTCACCTTTATAGGCTCTCTTACCTGGATACTTAGATGGGATTCTAACATCATCTAAGTTGAATGTGTATTTATCGGTCTTAGAAAACCAAAGAATTGTTTCATACCTTCCTGAAAATCTTTTTTCACATTGCAAACCATGTCCAAAATGCCAGATTATTCTATTTCTAAGTTGAAGTCCCATATCCTTAAACATCTTATAAAAATAGATATCTAACGGATATACCTCACTCGTTACTGGATCAATATAATTCCCTACTTCCCAGCATATACTTCCTTCATCTGATACCACCCTTACCAATTCCTTTAATATTGGTTTCATCTTATATAGATATTCATTTAAGGATGTCACAGTTTCATACTCTTTTCCAATATTGTATGGTGGAGATGTAATTATAAGTTTTATGCTATTATCCTTTTGCTTTTTTAAGAATTTCAAAGCATCCTGCTTTACATATTTATATTCTTTAATTTCCATATTTTTCTACATCACACTTTCTTTTTTTTGAATTCTTAATAATCTTGCAGGTGGCATTTCCATTATTTGATAGTATTTGTCCATAGCTTCATCTCTTTTAGCCATTAATCTCTCACTTCTAGAGACCAACTTTTTTAACTCTTCACTATTATCATACAAACCAGTCTTTTTTAACTCAATATATTCTTCATTTAACTTATCCATCTGATTTTGAAAAACATCTACCTTATCTTTTGCTTTTTGTATTTGAACATTCCACTTTCTTTGATCCTCACACTTGTATTTTTTCATCTGTGATTTCAATTTTTCTTTATCCGAATGTTTTAATATATCGACCAACTCACTGTTTGTATATGTACACGGATCTGTATCAATATGATCATCAGATTCAATTCCTAATATATAAACAGGAACAGAAGGATTATTTCTTCCCTCTCTAATTACATTAGTTACTTCATTTTCAAACCAAGCAACTCCGGTATCCATACACAGCATCATCTTATGAGTCGGAATAATTTCTATTCCAACCTCTATATCATCTCTCAGATAGAAAAAAGTATGTTTTACATGTAAATCATAAGCAACACTAAAGTATTTACCAAACTGCACTTCAACTGCAATCCTGTCCTTTACAAAATCCACTTGATTATGTGAAGAAAGTGCTTCAAACCCATTTTCCTCGATAATCTTTTTTTGTACTTCCTTATCTGAAATCTTCACTATCTGTTTAGAAACAGTTTCATCCTCAGTTACATAATATGAAATTTTTAACTCTTTCCAACCTTTTGAATTTAACCCTTTTTCAATTTCCTCATTAAGAGCTTTCTGATCATAATAGATTTCGCCCAAATGAGTCTTATCGCAACTAAATTTCAAATATTTATTTGCATCAATGTCTACAATACATTTTTCTAATTCCTCTATTAGTTCTTTTTTTCTATAATACAAATATTCTTCAGCGTGAAGATGGTTATAATACGTAACAGCATGATTGATGTTAATGCATCTGTTCTTGAAGTCTACGTCCTTCAATCTAAAACCAATAATCTCTCCGATGCGACCTCCGGTTTCCAACGTATTTATAGCAATGTTCTTTTCGTTTATCAGATGATAGTAAAAGAATTTTACTTCCGTGTATTTCACATCAACTATCTTCTTATTACCGAATTCATCTCGAACAAACTTGTTGAACATATAAATATAATTGGACCTCGTAGTATCTCGCAGATTGTACTTGGTACTCATATATCTGTCAAATGCCATGTTAATCGTTGCATGACCACCTACATACGTATCCAATCCATCCATCTGGTCACGTATCAGCCTTTGTTCTTTCTCTCTTAGAATGAACAAGTCTTTTGAATACACATAACATCTTTTCCCGTATGGGTCTACATATCTGTAAATATACATCCCATCGGTTTTTCTTTGGGTTTCTCCTGTTTGAAGCACTCTCCCCTTTGAATCTTTTCTTTGCTTTACTTTTGCCATGTTTGCTCTCCTTCCTAATAATAAGGAAAGGAAAGAGATTTACTTAAGCAATCTAGTTCGAATGAGTTTCCTTTTCCAAGAACTCCAATCTCTCCAAGATTACCTGCGATATGGTTCTGTGATGTTCCGCGGCATACTGCGTAATTTGCTCATGCTCATCAGAAGTCACACGTACACCAAGCACTTTTTTCTTTGGATTTTCAACTTGTGGTCTTCCGTTTACATTCATACGCACTGACACCTCCGAATTATCATAAAACAGTTATATCATAGAATGCCTTATTGTTCAACACTTGTTAAACAAATATTCAAATTATTCATACATTCGAGCTAAATCCGGAGTAAATCTTCTTGCCATTCCTTCACATTCTCCCGGGATTCTAAATTGCTCAAGGTACATTTCAAAAATATCTGTATTAATGAGCACCTTATTTCCCATCTTGTAGGTTGCGCCTGCAACTTTTGCATGTTCCTGAATTCGATTCATTCCCATACTATATAATTCTGCAGCCTGCTTGTACGTTACAAAACGCTTACGAATATTACCATCCGCCAAGTTATACTTCTTCTGTTCCTGCATATCAGCTTCTCCTTTCTGTTGCCATCCTTTATTTGCTGGCTTCTATCATTATATCTGCTTAAAATGGTGCACAAAAAGGCATCAGCCGATTATGACCAATGCCTTATACATTATTTTCTATTTGCTTCGCTTTTTTCTATTAGCCAATTTCTTCTTTTTTTCATTTTTGGCTAATAGAAAGAGGTTGCCACCATTTGTGACAACCTCATTTTCTACTTGTACTTTCTTAACAGTCTTTCCCACTGGTCCATTTGCACTTGCAGTAATCGTATTCTATT
>FR889228.1:0-405 GCA_000431815.1 Butyrivibrio sp. CAG:318
CGCAAACTAAAAATGGCGAAGTGCTTATCGTAACACTTCGCCGAAAACCTGACCGGTTTGAGCATGGAATGCCTGGTCAGGTCTGCACTGATATTTTATTCATCATTTAATTTTAAAAATCATATCTTTTAATAATTCCACCGCGTCTAGAATATTTTCAACACAATATTCTGACGCATCCAAAATGACACCTCCATAAGCATTGACGCCAACATCATATGAGCGTAAATTTTCTTTACCACTTGTTTCCATAACGCTTTGTCTTATCAATATTGGCCACACCTTTTCTTCAAACCATTTTTGAAAGTCCTCATTATGTGATTTTACTACATGACGTATGTAATGTATATATTTATCATAATATACATCTTCCTTCTTTATAGTTCCTATTATCTCTATGAACCA
>FR889228.1:411-38626 GCA_000431815.1 Butyrivibrio sp. CAG:318
TCCTATTATCTCTATGAACCATTTTTTAAAATCAAATAACTCTGTTAAAAAAGTCTGTGGGATTACTCCTCTTGCAACAAGTCTTAAAATTGATAAGTAAAGAGAGCTGACATCACTTCTAAGTTGAGGTATCAACCTTTCTGTACACGAAGTCACATACCCTCCAATATTAGAAGTACACACAATTTCTTTACTATCCGTATTTCCTTGCTCTACCGTTCTATTTGCTTTGTTCGATAAACACCCTATAGATGTCGATGACATACCTGCAATTGTCATTGGATATTTTACCATAAGGATTCTTTTATTAATGGTGATATTTACAATTCCCATATAAAGATCCTGACATATCCCATCCCATAACCTGCCAGTCCGTTCTAAAATTCTCTTCAGATACCTTCTTCTGAATCCAGAGTTAACATACATTAATGGTAATGAATACATCATTGACGGTTCATTAAGAATAAGTGCCATTAAGTATTCAGTTGAAACATATTCTGTTTCGTATTTAAGTTTATTATATTTTCGTGGAATAACGAACTCATTTTGCTGACCATCATTAAATCCCGGCCATGCATAAAACCCTCTTTCCCACTGTATAATATCTTCTTCTGGATATTTTTCCATAATCTTATTTATTTCAGTCAACGTATATGGCATTATTCCGTCATCAGAACCTAGTGGTATAATAAATTCACCTTTTGCATTAAGGCATGCAAATTCGAAGCTTTTTGCCAACTGCAAATTTCTTGGTGTCTTATAATATTTTATTTTTTCATCATTAAATTCCCGAACAAGATTATATACATCTCTATTGAAATCGGATGAATTATCGCTTATAACTATTTCATATGATCCTCTATATTCTATATTGAGACAAGTCATAATAGTATATCTCAAAGTGTATGCTGAGTTTCTTGCAGGAATAACAATTGAAAAATCACACTGAGGCGACTTCATAAAAACCTTCTTGAAATCACTTTTATATATAACACTTATATACGATAAATAATCTCCTGTCCACCCAAATGACATTTCTGTCTCGTAATAGTCATTTCTATAACCAAATAAACGTGATGTGTTTTTTTTAAGAATCGGGTCTTTTTCTAAATTATTAAAGCACTCTCCACTACATAACAATGTAGCAAGATGATTTTCTGTTAATGATTCACTAATGTAGTTTATGAGATTTCCAGTATTATCACAATATTCATTATTCTCGCACATTGCTTTTACTGCCGGATAAACTGTAAATTCATCATATTCCTCTTTATTCTCAATGCTAATGCGTAATATCTCACCTTCGGTTAATTTCTTTGATGTTTCAACAATTTCCGGTTGCCTTATCACAAATACTTTTTTTTCTAACAAAGCAAGCACATTGGCGAGAACATCACAGATTTCTCCATTATTATCAGAAACAATTACAATATATACGCTACTATCATCATCAAGTCTTTCTGTCAGGTAACCAATATTGGTAATATCTTTTACCCATTTTCTAATTGAAAGTTTTTTATCATAGATTTTATGAATTGCATATTTCAAAATAACATACATCACATAATCGTTTCTTATATACATAATTGATGCCAACTGTTCCATGCTTGCACAATCACCACCGTTTTCATAAAATGATTTAATCCCCTGTCTTAAAATTTGTTCATATTGTGTCTGTTCCTTGGTCAACGATATATGACTGAAATCATATACTAATCTTCTTACATCTTCATAATCATTATAATACTGAGAATTATATATGTAGCAATCATATATCTCTTTCAATCCATTATAGTAGTACAGTCCCCAATATTTTTCCATAAGAATCTGTAACGCCTCATACATGCCCCTGTCATTTCCCTCCAATTGATGTAACCTTGCCTGCACGGCAAAATATTTCAATCTTTTAGGAATTATTTTACTTAGTGTATTTATTTCTTGTTTTTTTTCATCTATATTATCTTTATTAATGTTTTCCCAAAGATTATTGAGTTTTGAAAGATACTCTTCTCCTGTCATAAATCAATTCCTCTACTCAAGATATAATGGTTTAAATCCCTCTGGGGGATCATATGATACAGTCCTGTTCAGATTATATATATTTTCAAATTCATTTATTGCATATTCAAGTTCACTGCCTAATATCTTCGTAATCCTACTGAGTTCTATATATATCACATCATCTATAATATCTTTCTTAAAAACGGGCGCCAATTGTAAATATCTACATGCCACATCATTAAGACTGAGTTTCAACATTTTCAAAGCATACCGAAGGCACATACTTCCAAGTTTCTCCACTGCTTCATCGTACCTTGCCGCCGGCTTTGTCATTCCAAATGCTTTTGATATATCTACAAATGCATTAATCAACTGATAATGTTCAAACACACCCATTAAATTTTTCTCTGACTCATTAGTTTCGTTACCTGTATGTACACGATATTGTACCAATGATTCCTTGATATATGCTACATTTCCAACCATGGAATAAAGAAAATTAATATACCAATCTCCTGCAACATTCCATTTTCTGCCAACATACTGCCTAAGTTTATTGCTTGTCCTAGTTATGCGTTGCGCCGGGATTGCTATCCCTGCCATCATGTAAACTGCGGCCTGGGATTCACCGTCTATAATACAATTTCGATTATAAAATGGTGTTGTATGATATATCTTTCCATTTTCATCAATTTCTTCGCGGTTAGTTATTACTGTGTAAACCTCCGGATGGTCTTCAAAAACCTTCATTGTTTTTTCAAGAAATTCCGGCTTAACTGCATCATCACTTGCCAATGTATATATATATTCGCCCTCTGCATCACGTCTTGCAAGTTCTGAATTAATATCACTTCCCAAGTTTCTTTTATTGTCTGAAACGTTGAAATATATTCCCCTTGCTGCAAATTTATCTTTATAACCGAGTGCAATTTTTAGTGAATCATCCGTAGATTGGTTATCCCTAAAATACACTTCAAAATTGCTATATGTCTGATTTAATAAACTGTTGAGACAATTTTCAAGATAATGTGCATAATTATAATTTGGTATTGCAATTGTTACCAATGGTTCGTTTTCCATTTTTCGCTCTCTTCTTTTTATTTAAATAAATTCATGTCTATGGGTTTCTTAAAATCCATATATCCCTGTTCAGCTGCTTTTGACGTGAGTCCCATTAATCCGGCACAATGTCCACAAGTTCTGTAATAAGGCTGATCAATGAATGAACGAATCTTCTGTCGCAATTCATCACGAGATGTACTGCTTGCGATATCCACATAATCCATCTCATAATCAGCTATTCCAATACTATAAAGTGCTGTTCCGAAATCACATGGATGCAATTTTCCGTTTTTTACCTGCATACATCTAGGTGGCATAATACAGCCCTTTTTCTTTTTAATCATAGTTTCCTCACTGTCATTCAAATCATATAATGTAGATGGAACAGACCATTCAGGCAAATAAACCCCCATTGTGTATGCTATACCATGCTGTTTTAATAACTCAACATTCTTTCTCATAACGTCTATCTGGTTTGGTTTAATACTTTGTTCATAATTACTGAAACTTACATTGATTCTCTTATCATTAAGTCCAATCAGCTGTTCTTCTTTAATAGGCCAAGTACCAGATGTTGCTATTGATATGATTCCAAAATTTCTCTTTTCTAGTAATTTTCTTATTATTATACTTAAATCAGGATGCATAAAAGGCTCTCCACCCATTACGGTAACAGTTCCTACACTATCCATAGCATCAAAAAACTTATCAATATCTTCAAGAATACGATCTGTCGGAACATCGATTCTCTTATTCAATGGATACTCATTCATATATGATGTACAACACTTACATTTAAGACTGCACCTCTGATTAACTATCAGTGTAACGCTAAACATATGTAACGGGTTTTCACTGTTTCCACGATTCTTAACTATACTGCTTAACCTCTGGCAAAAAATAGAACGACAACACATAGTTCCCTGACAAACTTTAGAATCAATCTCCATTCCATTGCAAAAAGGACATACTGTTCCCATATAGAGATAATCACCCCTTATAACATTACTATATCCATTAATTTTGAGATTCTTCAGCAATCCGCTTCTAATAACATTATTTCCTATGCAAAAAATCACTAATGTGTTTTCTTTATTCTGTGTTGTAAATGGCATTACAACATTTATTCCGTTTACTTTCTCAAGTTCATTACAACGCATATCCCAGTATTCTTTTATATTCACACCGTTTTCCAACAGGTATTTACCCATTGCGCTACCAAGATAACTCGCGCCCCACAAAACCACCTGTTCAAATGATTTTATATATTCAAGAATATCTGTATTATCAACAATATCTCCTGAATGGACTTTTCCATAATACGCACTTAAATCGAATTCTCCCATTTTCTTCTCCTTTATCTATTTATTGCATCATAAATTTCCATTATTGATATGATGTTTGTTATTCCTAAATTTTTTAACCGATTTCTAATAGCAAAATCATTTTTCACGAATGTTACTACTAATAAATTATTATATTCCGACAATTGGGACGGTTCAATGCAAGTAATATCATTAATTCTTGTATTCCATATAGCTTCATTATTATCTGAAAAAACATTAGCATTTATTGCTGTGTTCCATAGCAGATAAAAATATTGATCTGTAAACATTCTTCCCAGTCCAAATACACATATATTATCGCTATCTGCTATCTTTCCTGCTATTCGTTCAAGTTCAGTTTCAAGCCTACCATTTACCTTATAGTCAGATACAGCCTGTTTCAATACCGATGATGGCAATTCCTCCAATCCGACAGCACCGGTACAATTTCTGCACAATATGTCAATTGTCTCATCTTCAAATCCTTTGAGAATTTTCTGATATTCTGCTCCGGCATAAATGTCCTCCCAACTCTGTTTTACAATGTTTCCAAGTACATGTTTCATGCCATAATCCATACAACATAATGTCACAGTTCCATCCGGAAGGACTTCAGGCGTCCATATTCCTATATTTGTTTTGGACCCAGCCATACACCTAATTTTTCCTTTAGCGTTTTTATGTAATAATCCTTGTTTTTCAAGATTTCCGGCCCTATCAAACATTACGTTTGCAATCGGTTTATTCTTTAGAATCCTTCCTGTCATTTCTTTATGAATTTTACCATGAACCGAATATGCACTTATTCTATCTTTAAAAAGCGCCTGCACCCTATCAAAAATCCTAAGATATTCTTCTGTAATATTGAATTTAGAATTATACTGTTCATCAGGAATATGAATTGTAAACTCATCCAATTCTACATTTTTGATAATATCAATATCTTCATCCGTCACACCTGTAAGTGAAGTAAACAATCTTACTTTATATCCGTTTTCATATGCATATTTTATCATTTTAGCACAATTGGGGTTGTGAAAAGGTTCAACCATTCCGCTTATTATGACACCGCCTCCCGGTTTTATCCGTGTCAATGCTTTAGTAAAAGTATCAAATTCCATCACTTTACACTTATGTTCTTTATATCTATTAATTAGCTTTTCCTGTGGGCAATAATTACAGTTAAGCGCACATCCTATTGCCAGTGTAAATTCTAATGAATTAGCTTTATTCATTTCTATACCCATACTTATTTCTCCTTATCTGGTAATGCGTAACAATCTGTATCCCATGCTAACGGCGAATGGTGACGCATGTATATTCTATAATCATCACTAAATTTCAAAATTTTCAAAGGAATCTGCCACAAATCTTCCAACATATGATAAGCACTTATACACATCTTCGGATAATAGCTACTTATTATCTTTGATGCTCCGTCAAGTGATTTTTGCTCAGCACCTTCTACATCCATCTTTATATATGTTACTTTTTCATTTATCATTTTGTCAATTTGAACTAATTCTGCAATTTCACCACTATCCGTTACTCTTACATCCACACCATTGCCTGAACATTTTATTAACCGATTTTTATCAGAAGTTCCGTAATTATATAGAACCATTTTACCCACATCATATGGTTTCAGATTTTTTTTCATTTCAAGATAATTATTTTTTTCCAGTTCAAATGCATAAATTTTATCATAGCGGTCATTAACTGTTTTTATAAAATCAATAATAGAATCACCATTATATGCGCCGGCATCGACAAGCACCTCATGTTCTGTCAAATTTATAATTCCGGTATTAAAATACTCTCCATATGTTTCTAATTCTCCAAATATATTCATTGCATACTGAGGTGCTGTTCGTAGGCATATAACTTCAGAATATATTCTCCTTGATTCTTTATCTTTCAGTAAATCATATACTTTCAATATATCCTTCTTTTGTTTTGCAAACCATTCACCATTATGATACTCTGTGTATACATTGGAATACAGATCACCAAAATAACAATTATTAATATTATTATCATCCAACATTTTTTTAATTTCTCTATATTGGCTGACCATAATAATAACAGCTACGTCTTTCATCATAAATAATTCCTGTGGCGAAATACACATACATCCACAAAACACTTTTCCCCATTTTTCAGGATTACTGTCACATACATAATCTACCCTGTCCAAAAAGTGTTTATAACCAATATAAAATGCTCCTGTTCCAAAAACACATATTGTCCGTGCCCCCAGTATCCTTTCACGATTTTTTTTCTCGTTAAAATATATTTTATTATCTGTATCGATTGCATAGTCAATGGCTTTTATCAATTGTTCTCTCATATCACACCTCTTTTTTTGCTACAATCCTTATCACAGGTTGATTTTCGTTCCTATACTGTCAAGCCCAAATCTATTGATTTTACTGGCTTTGACGATTTTTATTTACCTCAAAACAAAAGCCGGGAGTGTTAGATATCGTGGTATCTTGTACCGAATAGCTGATACGTGGGTATAACTAATAAAGCATCCTTTATTATCTGTTTCTTTTCATTTTTGCTGCAAGTTTCAGCACCCATGCCCTAGCGTTTTCAAAGCCTTCTGAAGTATTGCTAAATTCAAATGTCCCATAGCCCAGTACCCTTCCTCTGACATCGATTGCCCTGATATAATGGGTTTCGCTGCCTATATCGCATCCTACAATAAGCATGTCGTCTGCGATGAAGATTGCCTGATTTTCTACATTTACTTGCTTTTGGGTCAATTCCATTTACTCTTTAAAGTATACAGGTAGCTCTTTACAAAAGCAAGTCCGTTATTCCAACGTCTTTTGATATCATTATATATACTAAAGGTATCAATTCCAATATCTTTAAGCTGATTAACCACTGCAAACATTGCCCACCTGCTTACACCTATAGTAATCACTATTTCATAATTGTCTGCTGATGACTCGTATAAATCTTTTAATTTCACGACTGAAATGACTGTTTTTTTCTTATTCCTTCTTCAAAACTTACTTCACATTCAAACCCGGTCTGTCTTAATCTGTCCACATTCGGTTCAAGCCAGAATGTTCTGTCCGGATTGCTCTGCTTTGCCCCAAACCTGGGCCTGATTTGCGGAGCCAGTATACTGCACGCTTCATTCACATAATCTTTAAGCAGTCTGGTATCTCCGGACGCAACATTATATATACCGCAGGCATCGGGATATTCTCCCAACATGCGGAGTGCCCTCACGCAATCTGTTATGTACATGAAATTCCACATATTCGTACACGGTGATAATTCGGGTACCTGCCCATTAATAAGACTTTTTACAAGATAACTCATCAATGTTCCGTCATTTTCCCCGACTCCGTATACACTGTATATACGCGGCCATATAAACCTTATACCCTTCTGTGTGGCAACCAGGCGTCCCATATGATAAGACGCAAGCTTGGCAGCTCCATACATCATAAAGGGATTGGGAGCTGTAGTGTCCTCATTGGCCGTTCCGTGAACCACACCATACTCAGCCTGGCTTCCCGCTCCGACAAATGCCCTGCATCCGCATCTTGCGGCAACCGATACTGCTTTGGCAGTATATGCTATGTTACAATACTGCATATTGAAATCCTCGCGGTCACTTCCGGCTGAGCCGTTCCATGCCAGATGATAAAACACATCTGCCTCTGTCGGAATGTTGTCTGCATCCTCAATACCATCAAGTTCTGTCTCTATAATATTAAATCTTCCGGTCTGAAGCATATTGCCTAACTTGTAAATCTGTGTGCTTCCCGGCCTGACAATTGCGGTTACTTCATAATCACAGTTCAAAAGTTCCTCGCAGAGTGCCTTTCCTATGAATCCGGTTGCACCGGTGACTATCGCTTTTTTCAATCCGGCACCTCCACCTTCAGGCACTCCGCCAGTTCCTCCCTGTCGAGTAACGGCATCATGTCCTCAAGCGGCCTGCTTGCCATCTGCCCGTCCTCACGCATATAATTGGTCTGCTTAGGAAGTATTTTCTGGGTGATGTCGGCATTGTATGTACATACGACCGGACCATCATAATCAAGCACTTCCCTTACCTGTTCCGTAAGATTGGATTCATTGTCGATGTGCATTCCCTTTATTCCGAATGCCTCGGCTATTTTTTTCATGTCGGGGAGGGTGAGTCCTGACTCCTTGGTGCAGCCGGTAAGCCTTCCGGCAAAATTACCGTTCTGAGAGCCGTATATCATGCTGTATCCCTTGTTGTCTGCAATAAATAGCTTAACAGGAAGTCCGTATCTTTTGATGACCTCAAGCTCCTGCATATTCATAGCCGAGCTTCCGTCGCCCGTGACACACACAACCCTTCTACCAGATGCCATGGCACTTCCTATGGAAGCCGGAATATCATATCCCATCGCCGCCAGACCCTTTGTGAGAAATGCCCGCTGCCCTTTCTTGATCTGAAAAGTCTTCATTGCTATATCAACCGTTGTACCGGAACTTGTGAACTGGTATATATCATCACCTGTCATTGCATCGGATACCGCCTTTATCAGGTGATAATTGCTTACATATCCGGATTGCGCTTCCTGCTCAGGGATGAATACCGGATATTTGTCACAAAGCATTCTGCAATGATCGATCCATGATGAATAATCTTTTTTTCTGACAGTATCTTTATGTGATAACATCGCGGATATGAAATCAGCAACGTTACATACTATTTTTAACTGCGGGTGGACACTCTTTTTATTCATTTCATTGACATCTATATCCACCATTACATGATAGGCATTTTTAAGGAAACTTTCGTAATTGTAACCGGTGCTTAAAAGATTGAGCCTTGTGCCCAGTGTAAGCACATAATCCGCTGTCTGCTGTATGAAATTGGCCGCACGGTGGCCCACCGAGCCGGGTCTTCCAAAATAAAGCGGATGATTTTCTTCTATGAGGTCAACACCGTTCCATGATGTCAGAACCGGTATTCCAAGCGTATTGACTAACTCAAGCGCCGCCTTAGTTGAACCCGAAAGCCTTATGCCGTGTCCGAGAATTATGACAGGTCTTACAGCCCGATTGAGATGTTCAATGGCTGTCATGACATCAGCTTCGCAAAGCGGATATGTCTTAAGGTCCGCGCCGTCATATTTCGTTAATGAGTCCGGCTCTACTACAGAGGCCTGAATGTCAAGCGGAACATCTATCCATACCGGTCCCGGTCTTCCGTTGACCGCTATCGCCGCCGCTTTCTCAAGCTCATATCTGATATCTTCAGGCTCCTTAATGCGTACAGCATATTTGGAGTATGAGGAAGCCATTGAAATAATGTCAACCTCCTGTATTCCGAACTGTCTTACATGCTGGGTGTCCCTTAAATCGGCGCGCTTGACCTGTCCCGATATAAATATCACCGGAATTGAATCCATATATGCCCCCGCAAGTCCTGTCAGGGCATTGGTCGCACCCGGTCCGCTTGTCACGAGGCATACTCCATAGCCTTCGTGGATTCTCGCATAAGCCTCTGCGGCAATGGACGCACCCTGCTCATGAAGCATGCACACACCTTCAAGTCCGGGATTGCTGCCGAGGGAGTCATTCATATGCATGGCTCCTCCGCCACTGACATAGAATACTTTGTCAACGCCAAGTCCCGCTATGTAATTCATTATGTAATCTGAAACTTTTATCATCTCTGTCTCCCAAAATAACTTTCCGTAATAAATTCAATATTAACCTTGTCTCCAAAGCATTTTACACAGTCATCATACATATCTTTTATCTCATCATTGAGTTCGGAATAGTCGATATCGCCGCTTAATGTCGGAAGCGAAGGGTCGGCATAACTCTCATTGTAAAGTGTCTTAAATCCGTCAAAGCCTGCGATTGCAATGTCTTTTACTCCGAGCTTTTCAAGCAGACGAAGCATACAGATTACCGCATTGTCAAAATGCTTCCAGCCTCTCTTTATTGCTCTGTTGAAATTGATTATCAGTTCACCGGCATCCGGCACAGTCTTGACGTTTGATAATATAATTCTTTTATTCCTGTCAAAAGCCGCCCTGAATGTCTCCCTGGCATAATCATAACGGACAGCATTACTGAAAAACAGATAATCATAATCATATCCGGGAAGAATCGCGTTTACGGCAATGGATATCGCATTGTTATCATTTATATAACTGTTTATCATCATGACATTGTCCGACGAGGATTTGCCGGGTGCAACAAGCACGATTTTCCGGCCTGCGAGAGTGTTTTTAAGCTCGTCAAATGACTCTGCATCGTCCACAAGCCTGCTCTGGTTCTCAACATATTTCTGTTCAAGCAGGTCATAGTCGTATTTCAATCTGTCGGAAGGATCAAGTGATTCTATTATATTGCGCATATCCTTCGCGCCCGTCCTGTGGTTATTAAGAAGATATGCGATATTATTAACGTGGCAGCAATATGTACCCGCTATAAAGTACGGTATCGAGTATCCCCATCTGTAATGCTCCTCAAACTGCACCATGTATGTGTCAATTGTGTCAAGTATTATATTAAGATTGTAGTTTTTATTATATTTCTTGTTAAGATATGACGTGATAAGCTCCGTTGTGGCATTGCCGGCTCCGCGCCCCATCCCGCACAGGCTTGAATCAATGATCACATCGCGTTCTCTTCCCGCAAAAAAATTAGCAAAGGCAATGCTGTTGGCAAATGCCATCTGCTGATTATTATGTGAGTGGAATCCAAGCTTTATGCCGTTATCCAGCATTGAATCAAGGCTTTCTGCTATTGACAACAGATCATCCTCATACATTGCCCCGAACGTATCGACTATTGATATGCCGACAGGGCGGAATTTATTGACTTCGTCGGCAAGCTCCGAAAGGTCTGACTCACTGTATGCAAGTGTATTGGCTGCCTGAAGATATATACTGTAACCCTTGTCACGGATTCTCTCCGCTATGGCTAAAGCCTGTTTTATCCTGCCATGCGGGAAAACAACTCTTACGGCATCGACAGAACTGCCGTCGCAAGGAGGCAGGACACTGTCATCATAACGATCCCAGTCAATCATAACCACATATGTACATGCCGGATTTTTACCCGACATGTATTTTTTCAGATCATCCGGAATGTGGTAAAAAGAAGTTCCGTCTTCATGCGGTTTGTCCTTAAGCCATCCGCACTCCACAATTTCTATTTCGGAATTCTGCAGTTTTCCGATAATTCCGCGGATTGCCGCTGTCCCGAATCGTGATTCAACAATATATGCGCCGTCCCTGAGCGTACAATCAAGTACCTCTATTTTTCCCATATACATATTCCTCTGTCTTTGTAGTATTATTGTACAGCTTCCTTGATCTTCTTAATCATTTCGTCAAGCATAGGGGTTGTCATTCCCGGATATACGCCTACCCAGAAGCTGTTATTCATAACGTGATCCGTAACTTCAAGTGTTTCTGCAATTCTGTAATCAACGCCTTCCCTGAACTGTTCAAAACACGGATGTCTGGTTATATTTCCCGCAAAAAGATTTCTTGTCTGTATATTGTTATCTTCAAGGAATTTCACTATTTCATTACGGTTTTTACCACTTTCCGGTTTCACTGTAAGAATAAAACCGAACCAGCAAGGTTCGCTGGATTTTTCTTTTTCCGGCAGAATATAATAATCTTTCATATCATCAAGGCCTGCTCTCAGATAATCCCAGTGCTCCTGTCTTGCTTTTACAAAACCCGGAAGTTTCTTAAGCTGCGCTGCGCCGATTGCTGCCTGCATGTCCGTTACCTTAAGATTATATCCAAGGTGTGAGTATACGTATTTGTGGTCATATCCGGCAGGAAGCGTTCCGAACTGTCCGTCAAATCTGTGTCCGCAAAGATTATCCTGTCCGCCCGTACATACACATTCACGGCCCCAGTCCCTCATGGATCTTATTATCTTATGAAGTAACGGATTAGATGAATATACCGCTCCGCCTTCGCCCATAGTCATCTGATGTGCCGGGTAGAAACTTGATGTTCCGATATCGCCTATCGTACCTGTCTTATATGTTACACCGTCCAGTTCATATGTTCCGCCAAGTCCGTCACAGTTATCTTCTATGAGCCACAGATTATGACTGTCGCAGAACTCCTTGGCCGCCTTAAGATTAAAGGGATTGCCAAGGCTGTGAGCTATAAATACGGCTTTGGTCTTATTAGAATATGCTTTTTCGAGCATTGACATATCCATATTGTATGAAGGTATATCTATATCAACAAATACGGGAACCGCACCGACCTGCATTATCGGCGCTACCGTTGTAGGAAATGCCGCAGCCACGGTTATTATCTCATCACCGCGTCTTAACTGTCTGTCACCGAGTAACGGTGATGTGAGTGCGGCGATTGCGAGAAGGTTGGCTGATGAGCCCGAATTTACCAATGATACATATGGAACATCAAGGTATTCTGCCAGGCCTGTTTCAAATTCCTTTGTAAATCTTCCGGCGGTAAGCCAGAATTCCAGTGAAGAATCCACAAGATTTACCAGTTCTTCATCATCATATACCCTTCCGGCATAATTGATTCTGTCGCCCTCCTTGTATTCAGGCTTAATGTGATTTTCTTTATAATATTGACGGACCATGTCCAAGATAGTATTTTTATCCATCGTGTCATCCTTATCTTTCCTTCATTACAGCATATATCTGCAATCAATTATTTTCTTGTTTCCGTACGACGGAACTTTCCTAAATTCTTCCCACGCTGTCACAATTGCCGCAACATCGCATTTATCATATACCGCTCTTGCCGAATCAAGGAAATTAATCATGATATCAGGATATCTTTTCTTAAATTCGCTCATCGCTTCCGGATCGTATGCGTATATTGTATTATACCCAAGTCCTGTTAACTCCCTGATAATTCTTGCTGCTGCAGTGTCTCTTACATCATCAGAATCCGGTTTGAATGAAAGTCCGAGGATTCCTATGGCAGCATCCTTATCAAGACCCCTGATTATAATCTTTGCTATATCTGCTGCCCTGTTATTGTTAACATCTATTACATTTTTGAGAATTAAAGGCTCATATCCTTTGGCACATGACTGTGAATATAATGCACATGTATCTTTCGGCAGGCAGTATCCGCCGTATCCGCAGCCCGGATATACATAAGAAGTCATATTGCAACCGTCCCAGCGCTTGTCCATATGGAGTATCCTGAATGCGTCGGCAACATCTATTCCGCCTATCGTATCGGCGACCTGCGCCATCTCGTTGGAATAACTTATCATCGTCGCCAGCAATGTATTTGAAAGATATTTTATAAATTCACCTGTGGACTGCGTAACGCATTTAATAGGGATATTCATCGGTTCATAAAGAGCTGTGAGCATCTTTCTTGACCTGTCATCACTGCAGCCGAGAACTATTCTGTCCGCACCGGTAAAATCGTCCCAACAGTGTCCTTCACGAAGAAATTCGGGATTGTTGGCAACACCTATATGATCAACATCATATCCTTTAGAGCGCACATATGGCTCTATTTTCTCCGCTGTTGTTGACGGCGGAATCGTTGACTTGGTCACGAGCACCCTGAATTTGCCGTCATTTATTGATGCGAGGGTCTCGTCTATTGCGCCGAACAGATATGTAAGATCGGCACTTCCGTCCTTACCGTAAGGAGTTCCTACACAATAATAAATGTATTCGCTGTTTGCCACAGCATAATCCACATCATCCGTTATATGGAAATTATTGCCAAGGTGTTTATTAAGAACCTCTTCCATTCCCGGCTCCATAAACGGAAGTTTTCCGTTTCGTAATGTCTTTTTACGTTCTTCATCAACATCGAGTCCGTAAACTTCATATCCGAGATGCGCAAATCCAAGTGCTGTCGTAAGTCCGACAAATCCAAGTCCGAATACTGTTACCATACCAGATTATCCTCCGTGCTTTCCTTAATAAATTGAAGAAATCTTTCCACGCCCTCTTCAACATATATGCGAGGGTTATAATTAAGCATTGTCCTTGCCTTGGTAATATCCGGGCATCTTCTCTGTGGGTTGTTGGTAAGATACTCTTTATCCTCCGATACCGCATATGCAACCTTTCCCGAATAGCCGAATATTCCGGCGCCTTTTTCGCTGTATATCTCAGCAAGCCTTGAGACAGTAATCTCCGGTTTCTCTATTCCGATATTAAAATAATCGTATTTTCCATAAAGCATTATCTTAAGATATCCCGCTATTGCGTCTGCAATATAGCAAAACGTACGGCTCGGTGAACCGTTGGAAAGAATCGTTATATCATTGCCTTCAATCACATTCTTGGCAAAATCCGCCGGCACTCTTTTATCGTTAATCTTCATGCCCGGTCCGTAATTGTTAAACGGTCTTACAACGCCAATCGGCATATTGTACTGTCCCGCCCAGAGCATGCACATAGTTTCTCCAAAACGCTTTGACTCGTCATAGCAAGCCCTCGGTCCGGTAGCACATACGTTACCGTTATAGCTTTCCGGTGTCGGAACAGCTTCCGGTGCCGGATCTCCGTACAATTCGCTTGACGAATAGAACAAAAAGCCCTTGATGTTTCTTTCTTTGTAATAATCAAGCAGCTTTCTTAAGCCCCAGATATTGGCATCCAAAGTTTCTATCGGGTACTTTCTGTAAAACATCGGTGAGGCAATCGATGCCATATGTATTATGTAATCGGCACTTTTGGCCTCCGCAATGTCCTCTATATTATCTTTAATGATATCAAACTTCTTAACAATGAAATGCTCATCCGCTGCCATTTCATCTATCCACTTCGGATATCCAAGCATAAAATTATCAAGGCATATTACCTTTGTAAGATTAAGTTTCAGTCTGAAGTGATAAAAGAAATGCACAAAATAAAATCCTAAGAATCCTGCACATCCCGTAATCAATATAGATGAGCCCTGAAGTCTTGCAATCTCTTCTTTGCTCAAGCTCTCATAAGTATATTCCAAATCTTTTTCTAATTGTGGTGTAATCATAAGTAACTTCTCCTATTCCCAATTTTTCCATTCGGCATGTCCGGTATTCCACATGTAATCAAGTGCTTCCTTGTCACGCAATGTATCCATACATTTCCAGAATCCCTCATGTTTGTATGCCGCAAGTTCTCCGTCTGCCGCGAGACGTTCAAGCGGTTCTCTTTCAAAAAATGTGGCATCACCGTCAATATAATCGATAACTGCAGGTTCAAGTACCATGAAACCGCCATTTATCCATCCGCCGTCTTCCTTAGCCTTCTCCGTAAATTTTCTTACCGAATCACCTGAGTCTATATCAAGCACGCCGAATCTTCCGCCCGGCTGGATTGCCGTCAATGTAGCTAACTTACCGTGTTCATGGTGAAATTTAACAAGCTCATCTATATTGACGTTGGATACTCCATCTCCGTACGTCATCATAAATGTATCGTCTCCGATATATTTGCGCACACGTTTAAGACGTCCGCCCGTCATGGTGTTGAGTCCGGTATCAACAACCGTCACTTTCCATGGTTCGGCGACGTTATTATGTATAATCATTTCATTATTGTTGGAGAAATCGAATGTGACGTCACTTCTGTGGAGATAATAATCAGCAAAATATTCCTTTATCACATATCCTTTGTACCCACAGCAGATAATAAACTCATCATACCCGAATGATGAATAATATTTCATAATATGCCATAGAATCGGTGCTCCGCCAATCTCAATCATCGGTTTCGGTCTGAGATGGCTCTCCTCACTTATTCTTGTTCCAAGGCCTCCAGCCAGAATCACTACTTTCATAACAGACTCCATTCTGTTTTATTTAATAAATGTTATATCGGCAGTATTATACCATATGTTAACCACCTTCCGCCACTGTTTTTGTTTTCCCCACTTGTCAAATAACTGCCGCCGTAGTACAATATCCACACAGGTTTTCTGAAACAAAGGGATACTCCCTGAAGTCAAGAAAGGATTTATTATGGAAGAGAAAGTAGCAATCATCGGAATTTTTATCAAAGATAATTCCAAAGCATCGAAAGTCAATGACCTTCTGCATGAGTACAGCAGTTATGTGGTAGGCCGTCTTGGCATCCCCTATAAGGAAAAGAATATCAACATAATATCCGTTATTGTGTGCGCTCCGGCTGACACAATCAGCACTTTGTCAGGAAAACTGGGTAACATTCCCGGTGTTACGGCTAAAGCAATGCAGACTGTGACCGGGCAGAACACATGAAAGGATATGAAATATTATGAAAAAGAAATTACTTGCACTGTTTCTTGTCGCAGCAATGATTTTCGGACTTACCGCATGCGGCAAAACATCATCACAGACCGATCCGGCCAGGGTTGAAGGATGTGATTTTAACATCGCTTCGCTCAAAGGTCCTACATCAATCGGACTTGTTAAGCTTTTTTCCGATTCAGATGCGGGAAACACCGTTAATAAGTACAATTACTCCATCTACGGAACCGCTGACGAGATAAGCACAGGTATGGTAAAGGGCGACCTTGACGTAGCCGCAGTTCCATGTAATCTCGCTTCCGTTCTTTACAACAAGACTGAAGGACAGGTTGTTATTGCTGCTGTTAATACTCTTGGCGTACTTTATATTGTGGAAAAGGGTGAGGAGCTTGGCTCAATCGCCGACCTCAAAGGTAAGACAATTTACACAACCGGTCAGGGAACAACACCGGAATATACTTTAAGATATCTTCTGTCACAGAACGGTCTTGACCCGGATAAGGATGTAACCATCGAATTCTGTTCTGAGGCGTCTGAAGTAGTATCAACTATCGCAACTATGGACTCAGCCGTTGCAATGCTTCCGCAGCCTTATGTTACAGTTGCGCAGACTAAGGTTGACGGACTTAAAGTTGCTTTTGATGTTACAAAAGAATGGGAAAAAGCAGACAAAGACAGTACTGTTGTAACAGGAGTTCTCATTGCAAGAAAAGCATTTATTGAAGAGCACCCTGAACAGTTTAAGGCTTTCCTCGATGAGTATAAGGCTTCTGCAGAATATGCCAATTCCAATGTAGAAGACACGGCAGAGCTTGTTGAGAGTTTTGACATTTTCAAAGCGGCCATTGCCAAGAAAGCCATTCCGGAATGTAACGTGACATTCATCACGGGAGATGACATGAAGACTAAGGTTTCATCATATCTTAAGGTACTTTTCGACGCCAATCCTAAAGCAGTCGGCGGAAAGCTCCCTGATGACGGAATCTATTATGTAGCTGAATAGGATTTATAATATGAAAGCCAAAAAGATAATAACAACAATTGTATGTATATCCATATGGTTAATAATCTGGTACGCAGTTTCCCTGGCTGTCGGAAAAGACATTTTTTTTCCGGCTCCGGATGCTGTTATCCGCGCTTTGGTGTCCATGGCATCAACATCCGGATTCTACGCAGATATCTTATATTCGATGCGTGGAATAATGGCAGGATTTATCATTGGGATGCTTTCAGGCATTATGCTTGCAATTCCTTCTTTCTGCTGTTATTATCTTGAGGCTTTTATTAATATACCGGTCAAGGTAATCCGCGCTGTTCCCGTGGCATCATTTGTGATTCTCGCTCTGTTGTGGCTTAAATCATCAGCACTTTCCACGCTCATATCAGCCTCAATGGTCATGCCTATAATATACTCCCAGATGCTGTCTGCGCTCAAAAACACAGACCGTAAAATGCTGGAATTTGCCAAAGTGTATAGGTTGTCATTAATGAAATGCATCCGGTATATTTTTATCCCTTCGGTAATGCCATCCCTCGTAAGTGCAGCTTCAGTCGCTGTGGGATTCGCCTGGAAATCAGGCATCGCTGCTGAAATAATCGGACTTATACGAGGTTCCATAGGCAATGAACTGTATAAGGCTAAATTGTATCTGGAAACGCCGAAATTGTTTGCATGGACCATAACCATCATCATTGTAAGTGTGGCATGTGAGAAATTGATCACTTTATTGCTGCATATCGTTAGTAATTCACTCGGAGGCAGTTCACATGAAAAAACCCATAATAATTAATTCACTCACAGTACAATATGACGATAATAAAGTTATAGATGATTTTTCTTATACCATAGAACCCGGCAGATGCTATGCCGTCATGGGGGCATCAGGAATCGGCAAGACTTCTCTTATCAATGCCATCATGGGACTTATTCCGTACACCGGAACAATAAGCTGTGACGAGGATTTCAAAATCAGTGCCGTTTTTCAGGAAGACAGGCTGTGTGAAGGAATGTCCGCATCCAGAAATATAAAGATTGTCTGTGACAGCAAAGAACAGATATCCCGTATTCCTGGATTGATGTCAGACTTTGGATTATCCGATTGTGTTTCGCGTAAAGTACGTAACTTAAGCGGAGGCATGAAGCGCCGTGTCGCCATTATCCGTGCGCTCTTATCGTCCCATGACCTTCTTATAATGGACGAACCGTTCAAGGGCCTCGATGAAACTACCAGGCTTGCCGTGATGCATTCAGTCCGTAAAGAAACCCCGGAAGATACCATATTAATGATAACACATGATATCTCCGAGGCTGAATTTTTCAATGCTGAAATTATAAATCTCTAATTCCCATCTTCATCTTTGTCATTTTTCTTATGTTTTACCGGCTTTACTTCATCAGGTACTGCCATCTCTCCGGCATCATGCTCATCCTCTTTCAGCTTGCGGCTGCGTCTGTGTGAAAGAGTTATCGCAAGAGCAATTATAAATATAATTACCGATACAACTGAAATCAGAGCTCCGTCATAAAATCCCGGTGTAACATATACCATTTCAATATTATGTTTTCCTGCATCAAGCCTTAACATAATAAACACATCATTCCATGTACCGGCATCGATTTCCTGTCCGTCAGCCTTAATCTTCCATCCGCCGGCCGGGAACCATTTTTCGTACTTCTTTGCAGCCTTCTCCGGAAGCAGTTTCTGAATAAAGCTCTCCGCTTTGACATTTGGTATAGTAAACAGCACATTACCCGCTTTGCTAAGTTCTATGCTGCCCTTAATGTGGTCACTGTTATATCCCGTAGTCACAAACATCTCTTTAGAAAGTTTATCATATAATTCCGCAATGGCTCCATTATCGATTGAAGCCGAATACAGAAGGGATGTAATGTCATTTCTGTGATCCGGGGTATATGTAAGAATTACATTGATTTCATCACCCCTTGACACATTTCCGATATCTATAACCGACATCGTCCTGTTTCCGGTGTATACATTCTTTCCGTTCACGGTAATATCTATTTTTCTTATATCCGATGACTGCACATATACAAGCATCTCTTCATCATCTGCGGTAATTTCGTATGTTCTTGTGCCATCAGAATCCAGATTATCGGCAATAAGCCTCGTGGAGTTAAGATTATAAACTCTGCTGCCTCCGAGAGCTTTACTCATATCATTCATATTCGTAAACGGATCAGCGCCGTTTGCAAAAGTAAATTCCGCAAAACTCTCCGGAATGGCATATCCGGTACTCAATGCATAATGATTATCATATATCTTAACATCTCCGACTTCTCTCTCAAACTCATATGCCGGTGAGTTAACATCATAATATCTTGTATAATAATACTTCACTCCGAGAAGCATATCCATAAATGCATTCTCGCCAAAATACATGACATTATTAATGCCTCCGGTAGCGCCTGTTTTACAATACAATTCCGTTAATGCATAATTATTGAATGTGTTGAAAAGCGACATTGAATTAATGCCATATACCGTTGCCTCATTCACAATAGAAAGATGTCCAAGGTTCTTAAGGAAACTGCAATCGGATATTATAGTACCAAATGACATATTACTGATGTCAGTATCCATATCATAATTCATTCTGTCCTCCTGGGCAGTATACACCTCATCGATTTTCTCACGGTAAAATCCTGCACTCTTGGATGCATTAATAGTATTAAAATCATTAATATATCTTCCGTAATCACCCATCGGCCTGCTGCTGACGGTAAATATTCCGGCCAGAAGCATGACCACAATTTCCCCGTATACAAATACCTGTATGAGCACGAACTTGGCCTTACCGGACACAAATGCCATTATTACAAAATACACAATAAGTATCACGCCCGTTATTATCGCCGGTATTATAAGATCATTGTTGAAATAAGCCATAGCCGCATATCCGGCAAGGAGCAATACCATCGCTGCCACCATCGAACTTTTCCTGACCTGTTTCTTTCTCTTATGGCATACCTCGAATGCCATTGTGAGCAGCATAAAAATAATCAGGAATGAAAATCTGTTAGGTATTCCCGTCTGCTCGTGCATTCCATGCCATATGAAATTCAAAGGCTTGGAATTCAGGCTGAAAAGCATTATTGCAAGCAGGATTCCGTTGCGGATCTTATGTCCCACCTTTACGCTTCCTGTTGTAAAGTAAGTAATTCCCATAAGCAATACAAATGTCGTCATAAACAGATTGGCACGATTGCTGTCAAAATCTATTCCGACAGGATGAACCGCAACCATTATATTTTTAAAACTGTCAACATAATTTCCGTAAAATTCCATTGCCGGAAGTGTCTCGGATGATATTGACGTATCCTGAAGTCCTCCAAACGAAGGAAGAAGGATTACCGCACTGATTCCTACCGCTAGCAGTGATGACAAACCTATCGTCAGAAACTTTCTGATAAATGACTTAAAATTCTTAAAATCATAAGTAAAGAAATATAAGAATATAAAGATACAGCTTATATATCCTATAAAATAACTGTTAATTATCAGCATGGCGAGAAATAAAGTATACCAGTACCATTTGGGATTCTCTTCTCTCATAAGTATGTCAAGTCCCATTATCACAAGCGGGAACAACATAATGCCATCCATCCACATGATATTCCACATATAACCCGCAACAAATCCGTTTAATGCATATATCACGGAAAAAAGAACAATTCTGCTGCATCTGGCCTTCGGAAAACGGTTCCTTATAAATACCGAAAAAGTTCCTCCGCATATCGCAATCTTAAGGACTATAAGTACATTGACAACATATATGATATCCGATTTATCAAACGGAAGCATAATAAGATTCAGCGGTGACACCAGATAATATGAGAACACCGCCCAGAAATCATATCCCATACTTCCGGTAAGCGAATAAAACATACTGCCTTTATCATGTATTATATCATAGTATGCGTTAAAAAAAGGCACATATTGCTCATAACAGTCGTTAGTTACAAGTCCTGTACCACACGTTAAATATGCTATTAAATAAATTAGCCCCATAATACCTAATGGGACTAATGTGCTTATATAAACATGCTTAAATTTCTTCATAGACTGTTACTCCTTATTCATCATTTCATTCTGGATTCCAGCTTGTATTGGTTACGGCCGTTCTCCTTTGAATAATAAAGGGCTTTGTCAGCTTTCATATATAATTCCGAATACTCAGATATATTATCGGTAGTTGCTATTCCGACACTTACTGACAAATTAACATATTTCTGGTCATTTTCAAACCTTGTATTCATCTTTTTACAAAGTTCCGCTGCGTGATTCTCAAGCTCATCCTCGTTCTTAAATGCCGGAATAAAGGCTATAAATTCATCTCCTCCATATCTTCCGAGATATGCATCGGTAAACACTACGCGCATGGCACCTGCGAGCAGTTTCAATGCTTCATCCCCGGCAAGATGTCCAAGTGTATCGTTAACATTCTTAAAATCATCCATATCTATCAGATATAATGCACCACGTGCATTTTCCTTCTTTCTGATAAAAAATTCTTCAACAAGTCCGTCAAATGTTCTTCTGTTATACAATCCGGTAAGTCCGTCATGTCTGGCTGCCGTACTTATCGCCTCTTTATCTCTCTTCTCAGCATACAACTGCTGCACGAAAGTCTTCTTATACTGTTCCTCAGTATTAATACGCTCTATAGCTTCATCATATTGAGCCTTAAGTTTATTAGCCTCTAACAGCTTAGCCTTGACGATATTGAAAGCCTCCTCAAGCTTTCCGACCTCATCATCCCTTACAGCCGGCAGATCTGCCATCTCACAATATCCGTCCTTGAAAAGTCTGGTCCACTCATAAACATCGGCAACCGGTGCAGCTATCTTGTTACGGATAAAATAAACAGAATAAATACCTGACGCTATCAGTCCTATAAAGCTTATAAGCGCTATTACCTGTACAATACCTATTCCAATTGTAAATCTGCTGTATGCCGAATTACCCTGCTGCCATACAGCATATGATATATTATCAAGACCGTCGCTTATGTCCGTTACATGCAATGATATTGTATTATTATACATGCCGCATGCCTGTTCTTTAATCTGCGACTGTTTTATCACAGTCATGTATTTATCTATCGTTTCATATTCATCCTGCATATCAACAATAACCGCACGCACATCACTTTCATATCCGAATCTTCTGCCGTACAGATCCGAAAAAGCTTGCTTTGCCTCTTCAAACCTGGTCTGTGCCTCCTGCAGATACGCATCATCCTGACTGTCACAGTATTTCTCCATGCTCGCCTTATAATCATATAAAGTCGTCGATGAATTCGATATATAATAATAGCTGTCACTGAAGAACTGTATGTTCTTCCTATAGCCTACAATACAATACAAAATTGCGAACAGGAACACAGCCGCCAACACAATTGTTGCCGACAAGACAATAGCTGTTTTATTCTTAATTGAATCCTTAATGCTTCCTATCATGTTAAAGTTACCTCATAAAATATCCCTTAATCACTATAATAGTATACTTCTTTTCGCTTTAATAATCAACAAATAATCCTGAAAACTGTGTGAAAAATACGTATCCGGAATCACATGTCACTATGTGCTTTTACAAATTCCGCCACCTCACTCCAGAACTCATCCGGGCTGTCATACATCGCGTAGCACCCGGTGTCTTTTATGATAGACATCCTGACATCAGGGGCCTTGATTTTTCCGGCATATTCCTGTACTTTGGTATACGGCATGCTATAGTCCCAATTTCCCGATATAAACATCATTGGTATATCATATTCCATACTTTCCTCAAAGAGGTTGATATTTTTCATATACTCGCTGAGTTTGAAACTTATCTTAGGACCGTTCATCATTATATTCAGGTCTTTCATATCATAAAGTCTGCTGGACGGTATTCTCTTCATAAGTTCCTTATCCATTCCGCTTGCAATATTATACTTGCTCATAAGGACATTAAGTCTGGTAACCTGGCTTTTCTTAAGACGGTCTCTTTCAAAAGTATTGTCCGTTGCTGCGGCCAGCTTATCTATCACCCTGACATCATGTCTGCTGCCTGTCTGTCCGGCAAGTTCCTTTATTCTGGCACATCTTACCGCGGTAATATTGCGCATATCAACTGCCTGTCCGTATCCTATATACCCTGACACCATATCCTTATGCTCTCTGACATATCTGATTGCCGGAATGGTTCCCCAGTTATGCGCCATTATGAATGGCTTCTTTCCGGTGCGTTCTTTAACAATCTCAACAACTTTCTCAAGATCCGAATAAATCTCCTCATATGTGACAAGTCCGTCCGGACTGTTATAATATGTTCTTCCCGCGCCGCGCTGATCGTAGAAAACCCAGCTGCACAGATGTTCTGTATATCCTGCCATTTCCCAGCCGGCCAGTGTTTCCGCCATTCCCGGTCCTCCATGCACATAGAGAATAACAGGCATATCCTCGTTATATTCGTATGTTATAAAAAAATGTTTTACACCATTAATCTCAATATATTCTGTTTTTTCCATTATTATGCCGGTTCCTTTTCTGATTTTTCCACATTACTATAGCACATTTTTACACCCATTTCATTCTTTTCATTATTTTTTTAGAAATGTTATATTTATTTTATTTTATGTTCACACTTTGGTCTTAATTTCGTATTATTATGTACTTGTACCAAACCAAAAGAAAAGGCTTTATCCTTTTTCTTCATTCCTATCCGGCAGCCTTATTACCAGTAAGGCTGCCCTCCTTTTATAAATAATAATTGATTTTACCGTATATATAGAATATGATAGAAATATCATGACAGAATTAATTTTAAGGCAGAAAGGACTTCCTCTTATGAAAATCAGACATATCACCGCAGCGGTTATGGCCTTTGCATTTGCTGCAGTTTCACTTTCCGGATGTATGAAGACACCGGATCCGGACGGAACCGCCTCTTTAACGGTATATGACCAGAACACATCTTTTTCCGGCGAGGTTACCGGCTGGTTTGCCGATGTAATTAAAGATAAATTTGATATCAGCCTTACTTTCAAATCAGCTGATTCATCAACTTTTGCCGCATATACGGAACAGGGGACTCTCGGAGATATCATAGTTTTCTCCAATGAGAATAATTACGTCACTGCATGTAACGCCGGAGCGCTGCTCGACTGGGAATATGCGGACTGTCTTAAGAATTATGCGCCTTACATTAATGAACATTATCAGGATTCCCTTTCCAGAACCCGTTCTCTAAACGAGAATAATAAAATATACGGAATAAGCGGAAATATTTCCCTGGATACGGATAAGCACAGTGATTTTGACATTATCCCATATGTCAGATGGGATTTATATTCTGCATTAGGGTATCCGTCAGTCAACACACTTGAAGACTTTGAGAGTGTAATTTCTGATATGGTAAGTCTGGCATCATCTGACTCCGGTAACGTTACCGGCATCAGCCTTTTTACATCATGGGACAACAATATGCTTGCATGTGCATCGGCAATAGCATCCATGTACGGATATACAGAATGGGGCACCGGATTTTATAATATCAACACCGATACATACGAGTCATGTACGGCAAAAGACGGAATATACATACGCGCACTAAGGTTTTTTAATTCGCTTTACCGCAAGGGGCTCATCGATAAGGATTCAATGTCGCAGACATATGACATCACAACAAAAGACTACGAAAAGGGCAATGCCGTGTTCTCTTTATACAGTACGCTTGCATCCGGATATAACAGCGCAACACATATTGCCCAGGGCAAAAGCATGATGCCGCTTGTCGCCGCGGATTTCAAGCCCGAGTGTTCGCAGAACAGCATTTACGGTTCGCAATATATATGGTCCGTGGCAAGCAATACCAAATATCCTGAGCGCTGCTTTGAATTTATAGACTGGATGTTCTCTCCTGACGGAATCCTTACAACAACGTACGGTCCGCAGTCCCTGACATGGGATTACGATTCAGAAGGTCTTCCATATATTACAGACTTCGGATATGAATGCCTGACCAATACTTCAACCCTTATGGGCGATAATTATGACAGAACTTATCTTGACGGCTTCCCTGATTTTGGCTGTCCGACACTTTCCAAATCGACTCTTATAGCTGGTCTTGACAACGTATCATATAATTACCTTACATGGGACACCACAATAAAAAGTCCGTGGTATGATAAAAATTACGGAGCGTATGACAATACACTCGGTCAATGGTCCAAAGATACCGGTTATGACAGCATAAATTCATATGTTGAAGCAGGCGGTTACACGCTGTACCCGGCGTCATCTTACACGATGCCATCCATCCCTATCGATTATGCACTTTGCAAAAGGGAAATTGCCAACGATTTATGCACATATTCCTGGAATGCGATATATGCCGGCACCGAAGAGGAATTTAATACCATAATCGATAATATGTGCACTTCGATCGAATCGAGAACGGACTATAAATCGGTCATTAATTTCTATAGCGAACAGGCATCCGAATATCATAAATCAGTTCAATAAAATAAATCAGCCGGACATGTATTCTCCGATACACGTCCGGCTGCGTTATATTATTCCGGCTGTTATTTGAACATAAACCAGTACACCACTGCAATAATCACGACTGCTGCAATTACTCCCGCTATTACATACGGAGCTTTGCTTCCATTAACAACTTCCCTGCGATCCTCAAGACTGTCAGATACGCCGATATACATTCTGTCAATTGTATTACGATCCCATAAGATAATACCCTGTTCTTCGCCAAGCTTCTTGGCCGCCGATAAGAATGAACTGTTAGTCACAAAAACCCTCTTGTCATAATTACCGGATGCTGCCGCGAAATCCTTAATATAAGAACTTCCTACTGCATCAATATCATATCTGCACTTAAAGCAATAATTTTCCCCGTCCTTTACGGCAGTTATATCTATAGCGGAATCCGCTGTATTTTCCTTAACATCGCTATATCCAAGCCCCTTTAAAAGTCTGGCCACCATGGATACAAAATTATTCTTATCGTTAATAACCATATCCTTCTCCTTAACTTCAGATTTTGTTTTCTACAGTATATCACAACCTTTCAATTAAGTACACTATTTTTATTGACTGATAGCTCATTTCAAGTTACTATATTAATATATATTAATGTATTTTGGAGGTATTATATGTCAGATAATATCCGTGTAATTAATCTTAACAAAGGTGAGGTCCTCGCGTCATCCGGAAACGATACGGAATTCATATATTATATTATAGGCGGAACACTTAAAGCGTATACTTCATTTGCCGAATTTATATACGGTCCCGGAGAAATAGTAGGAACCACCGATGCATATTACGGAATTAATTCCCATACTTATGTAGCCGAAACCGACTGTGCCATTGAGGCCTATCCTTTTAACACAATGTCCGACCTCTCAAAGGTATTCTCGGAACACAAGCCGGAACTGGCCGGTATTGTAATAAAGAACAACGCGCACATGTTGGAGTTGATAAAATGTTACCTTTCACTTATGATGAAATGCCGTTTCAAGGACTCCTCATATTCTTCAGGTGCGCATGTCAACCGCTGGGAACTCGATAAGTATAACAGCATCTCGTCAGTGCCGTCAGATGTTATGACTGCCTATTTTTCTTCCGGCACAGCTATCAATGTCGCCGAAATGGCAGAAAGTGCAAGACTTGCAAGTTCAATTAATGATGCCTGTCTTGAAATGGCTGATTTTCTTGGAATTAATATGGATTATATCCCGGAAGAGCCGGAAAAAGAGGCTCCCATATCAATGGCTCCGTCTGATTTTTTCTCCGGGGATACCGATCTTGATTTCAACGAAGAAGAAGTTATGAACGCACTTACCGGCTCGTTTGATGCCATCATGTCATATTCACAGGCGGACAGTAATACAATTTCGGAGTTTGGTTCATTAATGCACAAATTCAAATCATCATCAGCGAAGCTTTCATCCGATGATGATATGCGCGAATTACGCAGACATCTGAGCAGATTGTTTTATGATATATATTACAATGTATTTATGCATTCGGTACAGGATGATAACCTTCCTGCACCGGTTAAAATGTTTCTTAATTTTGGATATATTGATGAAGAACTTTTAAGCAAGGACAACCTTACCAAGCTTTACAAATTATCATTTCTCGTTGATAACATCTGCAATGATAACGGTGTATATACTATTTATAACTGGCTCAAGCATATCCTCTGGGGTGAGAAGGAACCTTCCAACAATAATCTTGACCAGAGTTACGATGAATATATACGCGAGCAGATACGTCTCGGAAAAATAGAAGATCAGGGTATCCTTAATGACACCGACTCCAAATTAAGGTTTGAGATTCAGAATATGTTCATCCAGACCAACCGAATGACATATGGCAAGGCCAGTTCGTTTGTTCCGTTTATGATTGAAGAGAATATTTTATCCCCTCTAGGCAATATGCTTCTCACGGCGGATTATATCAACAAGTTTATAGATAATGTTAAGAGTATTGATTTTTCACTTTTCTACCGCTCGGCTATGTACACTAATGAGAAACTTGGCATTCCACGTGAATCCATATATATTGAATGCCTTCCGGACATTATACTCACTCCGTGCATCGGTACATACGGCGTCATGTGGCAGGAAATCGTCGGCCGTAACCGCAACACCGGCGGCCGTTTTATGCTCCCGATATTCTGTTCAGTAAAGCCTGAAAGTCTTATATACAACATACTTGGGCACTTCAGATGGGAATTATGTAAGCGTATTCAGGGAAATTACTGGAATAATGTAAGTGAAAAATCACTGACCTCAGAATATTATGATTACCTTCAATTCTATCGCAAAAACAGGGATTTATCGGATCCTGTTAAGGATAAACTGAAATCAACAATGACTAGTGCCCGCAACAATTTCAGCGAAGTTTTTGCAAGGGATTATGAGCAGTGGATATCTTACGAATCGTCCGGTTCCAACAGACTTAACAAGGTTTCAAGACTTATCATGTCTAAATACTGCCCATTCGTAAAAGACATCCGCGACAAGCTGAAAATGAACCCTTCATACACCAAGGGAATCGAGATTTACGAGAAAAACTGTGCAATACAGCTGAACCATTTCGGTCTGCTCTGCCGTTCTCTTGCAGCCAAAGGACTTGAGGTTCCGGATGAAATCAAAAAGGCCATGGAGTATCTTTCAAGATAATCCATCTTCCATGATTTCCTTAACGAAACGGGATACCTCAATTTCCTTGTTATACCTTTTTCTGGCATAGTATATATTAAGGCGGCGTTTTGCTCTTGTCATTGCGACATAGAACATGCGCCGTTCTTCTTCTATCTCCGGTACAAAAACAGCTTTTTTATGCGGCGTTATTTCCTCGTTGGCGTCTATTATGTAGACAACAGGATATTCTAACCCCTTGGAACTGTGCATTGTCGTAAGGATTACCGCGTTCTGCTTGTCCATTGCTGCATAACTTTCGCGAAGCTTTGTGCCATATTCGTCAATATATGCGAACCATTCATTAAATGTTTTAAAATTCCTGGCGCTTTCCATCAGCTCGTCCATTACATCATATAATTCCCTGACCTGCATATTATGGCTCTGTGCATATTCATCCAGATATCCATCATATCCCACGCCTTTTCTCAGATAATTAATCATTGCATAGGGCGACATTGATGCCATCGCCAGAATATCGTATTTAAGCCTGTCCACGCGTTCAATCATCCAGTTTTTGTCTTCATAATATTTCTCAAGACTATCAAACGATATTTCCGCATCTGCCAGATAATCACGGCCTATATAACGCTTAGGTCTGTTGATTATCTGTAAAAAATCGCTTCTCTTCCGGCTTCCCATTGCGATATTCATATATGTAATAACGTCTCTTGCGATCCAGTGTTCAAATACATTCGGCACCCCGTCGCGTGTAACGAACGGCACGCTGTATTCAACAAGTTTTCTAACAAAGCCGGCCGCGGTTGAATTAGTCCTGAAAAGAACCGCATTGTCCGAGTAATTACCGCCGGAAGCGCTTTCCTTTCTTATATTATCAATTATTTTCTCATATTCCTCTGCCTGTGTATTGAATTCAATAATGTCAACCTTATCGCCCGGGTCATTAACTGTATTGATATTCTTGGCGAAACGTACCTTATTGTGCGCAATTACCTTGCCTGCAGCCGATACAATATTGCCCGTTGAACGGTAATTGGTATCAAGAATAACCTTGTCCGTATCCGGGTAATCCTTATCAAAATTCAACATTATCTCCGGTTTGGAACCCCTGAACCCATATATGCTCTGGTCATCATCACCTACTATAAACAGGTTATCCTGCGGTTTGGCCAGAAGTTTTATTATATCATATTGAATTTTATTAATGTCCTGAAATTCATCTATAAGAATATACTGATATTTCTGCTGCCATTTTGCCAGAATATCTCTTCTTGTCGTAAGAAGTTCATGACAATACAAAAGCATATCATCAAAATCAATAAGTCCCATTTTTTTAAGTGTCTTTACATAGTATTTATATATATCCCTGAATTCTTCTTCAGGGCACGACGCCGAATAATAAGCATTTATATCTATCGTTTCAGTCTTGACGCGGCTTATTTCTCCTGTAATATTAGATACCATTTCATTCAGATCATCCGGTTCAAGTCTGCTTCGTTCTATCGCCTGCTTAATTATATTCTGCCGTACATCTTCTTTAATAATGCTGTCAACCGAATAATTATATGCCGCCCTAAGTATCATAAAAAAGACGGCATGAAAAGTACCAAATGTTACATTGGTACTTCTTCCCATCATATTATTGAATCTTGATTTCATTTCATTGGCTGCCGCCTTGGTGAAAGTAATGACAAGAATATTGGCCGGATTAACCGAATATTCTTCTATAAGATTTCTGATGCGTGCCGTAAGCACTGTAGTTTTGCCCGAACCGGGACCTGCTATTACAAGCATTGGTCCCGTTTTGTGCTTAACTGCTTTTAACTGAGAATTATTGAATTGCATTAACTGCCCTTACTCCTGTTTATTTATTAAACAAGCTCTTGCGTTTCTTCTTATCATCGCGTCTGGTTCCATTATTCATGGCTGCATCAAACGCCATCAGCGCTTCTCTCTGCGCTTCATTCAGATGATCCGGTACCTGTACAACAAGTGTCACATAATGGTCACCACGAATCTGTTTATTACGCATTACCGGTACGCCTTTGCCTTTAAGTCTCACCCTGGTATCTGTCTGTGTACCCGGCTTGACGTCATATTCAACTTCACCGTCAACTGTCTTAATTCTTATCGTTCCGCCAAGTGCTGCATCCACAAAACTTATAGGAACCGTCGAATATATTGTTGTATCCTGTCTCTGGAAGATTGGTGAACGTGAAACAACTACTTCTACAAGAAGGTCTCCTCTTTCTCCACCATTCTCACCCGGTTCACCTTTGCCGGCTATTCTTATGATCTGTCCGTCATCAATTCCCGCCGGAACTGAAATCTGGATTTTCTTGCGGTTTGATACATAACCGGTTCCATAACATGATTGACATTTCTCTTTAATAATCTTACCTTTGCCACGACATTCCGGACAAGGCTGTACGTTACGTACCATTCCAAAAAGTGACTGCGATGTATATGTTACCTGACCTTTGCCGCCGCATTTCGTACATGTTTCCGGATTAGTACCCGGTTTAGCACCGGTTCCGTGACATGTAGGACACGGATCTTTGAGATTAAGTTCAAGTTCTTTCTCGCATCCGAAAATAGCTTCCTCAAAAGTAACTCTGACATTGACACGTACATCAGCTCCTTTTCTCGGGCCATTACCGCCGCCACGTCTTCTTGCACCTCCGAATATATCTCCGAATATATCTCCGAATATATCACCCATATCTCCAAAGTCAAAGCCTGCCGCTCCGCCCGGACCACCGCCATTTTCAAATGCGGCATGACCGAACTGGTCATATTGCTGTCTCTTCTGAGGGTCGCTTAATACAGCATATGCTTCCGAAGCCTCTTTAAACTTAGCCTCTGCTTCCTTGTCTCCCGGATTCGTATCCGGATGATATTTCTTGGCAAGTACACGGTATGCTTTCTTTAATGTAGCCTCATCCGCATCCTTCGGCACGCCCAAGACCTCGTAATAGTCTCTTTTCTCTGCCATAATCTGATCCTCCAAACATCTTAAGAGTGAGGAATATTGCTATCCCTCACTCCGATAACTTCAAACGTTTCTGTGACTTTTATATTTTAGACTTCTCTGTAGTCTCCGTCAACAACATTATCATCCTGTGTATAACCTGCATCAGAAGCTGTCTGTGCTCCACCCATATCAGGACCTGCACCTGCTGCTCCGGCTGCTCCCTGGTTCTGCTCATACAGTTTTGCAAAAAGTGCCTGTGCACTGTTCATGAGTTTTTCTTTAGCGGACTTAATCTCATCAACATCTGCATCTGTCATGTTCTCAGGAGTTGTTCTGTCAACTACTGCCTTAAGTGCATTGAGATCGGCTTCTACAGCTTCTTTCTCGCTTGCGCTTACTTTATCTCCTACTTCGTCAAGAGCTTTCTGTGTCTGGAATACCATTGAATCAGCTTCGTTACGAGCCTCAATGCCTTCCTTACGTTTCTTATCCTGAGCTTCAAACTCAGCTGCTTCCTTGACAGCCTTATCAATATCAGCATCAGACATATTAGATCCTGATGTGATTGTTATATGCTGTTCCTTGCCTGTTCCAAGATCCTTAGCAGATACATTAACAATACCGTTGGCATCGATATCAAATGTAACTTCAATCTGTGGAACACCTCTTCTTGCAGGAGGGATACCATCAAGTCTGAACTGTCCGAGTGATTTGTTATCCTTAGCGAACTGTCTCTCACCCTGAAGTACGTTGATATCTACTGCAGTCTGGTTATCCGCTGCTGTTGAGAATATCTGGCTCTTCTTGGTAGGAATTGTTGTATTTCTCTCGATGAGCCTTGTTGCAATACCACCCATAGTCTCGATAGAAAGTGAAAGCGGTGTTACATCGAGAAGAAGGATATCGCCGGCACCTGCATCACCTGCAAGTTTACCACCCTGGATAGAAGCACCTACTGCTACGCACTCATCAGGGTTAAGTGATTTGTTAGGTTCCTTACCTGTAAGCTGTTTAACTTTCTCCTGTACACATGGTACACGGGTTGAACCACCGACAAGGAGAACCTTTGAAATATCTGAATAATTAAGTCCTGCATCCTTCATTGCGTTCTGTACAGGAATTGCTGTTCTTTCTACAAGGTCACTTACAAGTTCCTCGAATTTAGCTCTTGTAAGGTTCATATCAAAATGCTTTGGTCCGTCTGCTGTTGCTGTGATGAACGGAAGGTTGATATTGGTTGTAGTGGCACTTGAAAGCTCTTTCTTAGCCTTCTCTGCTGCTTCTTTAAGTCTCTGGAGTGCCATCTTATCTGTTGAAAGATCTACGCCTTCTGCCTTCTTGAACTCATCGATCATCCAATCCATAATCTTCTGGTCAAAGTCATCACCACCGAGTCTTGTATCACCGTTGGTTGAAAGAACCTCGATTACACCGTCACCGATTTCAATTATGGATACATCGAATGTACCACCACCAAGGTCATATACCATAACCTTCTGCTCGTTTTCATTATCAAGTCCGTATGCAAGAGCTGCTGCTGTAGGCTCGTTGATGATACGTTTTACATCAAGGCCTGCAATCTTACCGGCATCCTTGGTTGCCTGACGCTGTGCATCGTTGAAATAAGCAGGAACAGTTATAACTGCTTCCGATACAGACTCGCCAAGATAGCTTTCTGCATCTGCTTTAAGTTTCTGAAGTATCATTGCTGATATTTCCTGCGGTGTGTAATTCTTTCCGTCGATTGATACCTTATAATCGGTACCCATATGTCTCTTGATTGAAGAGATTGTCTTATCCGCATTGGTTACTGCCTGACGCTTTGCAGGCTCACCTACAAGTCTTTCTCCGTTCTTAGTAAATGCAACTACTGACGGAGTTGTTCTTACGCCTTCATTGTTGGCGATTACTACAGGCTTACCGCCTTCCATAACTGCTACGCAGCTGTTTGTTGTTCCTAAGTCAATACCAATAATCTTACTCATAATAATTATCTCCTTCTATAACTATACTGAAATTGTTAATTAGCTACTTTAACCATGCTGTGTCTTACAACCGTGTCTCTGTAGGTATATCCCTTCTGAAGCACTTCCGCCACAACATTCTCGCCGAGACTGTCATCTTCAACATGCATTACGGCATTATGGAAATTCGGGTCAAATTCGGCTCCGCAGGCTTCAATCTCCTTGACTCCTGCATCTTCAAGCACCTTGGTAAGCTGCTTATATATCTTATCCATACCTTCGGCGACAGCACCTGTCTTCTCATCCTCCGGAATAGAATTAAGACCTCTTTCAAAATTATCAACGACCGGCAGAATCTTCTCGATTATGTCTCTTGCTCCGATTTCATACATCGATGCTTTCTCTTTCTCGGTACGTTTTCTGAAGTTATCAAACTCCGCCATTGTTCTTCTGTATTTGTCTGTAAGTTCTTCTATCTGCTGATCTTTCTTATCCTTTTTATCTTTCTTCTTGGAATTTTTCTTATCAGCTTCCTCTGTCTTATTATCAGGCTTCTGTTCTGTCTTCTCTGCCTCCGTTACTTCTTCGGCATTTTCTTCAGTCTTCTTATCTTCTTCAAGTTCAATATCCTTTTCGTTCTCTGCCAAAATTCTCGCCACCTTTCTAATTCTTGAACGCATCATCAAGCTGCGTCTTGATATTCTTTATAGTCTCAACGACTTTCTCATAATCCATACGCTTAGGTCCGATTATGCCAATCGTTCCCTTGGCTCCGTCACGAAGTTCATATGTCGCTGTTACGACGCTGCAGTCCTTCATGCTCTCAACCGGTGTTTCCTCGCCGATATAGACCTTAATATCTCCGTCGGCATCCCGATCAAGTGAATCTGTAACAAGATTGGTAAGCATCTTCTTCTCTTCCAATGTATAGATAAGTTCGCTTGCCTTCGTATTATCACTTAGTTCAGGATATTTGAAAATGTTGGTTGCGCCGCTTGTATATATCTGAATGTCATCCTCGCTTGTCGCGGCTGCCGCCATGGCATCGAGGATATCTCTTATGAGCATTCCGTATTCTCCGGCCTGTGTGGTAAGTCCGGATATCATCGAAAGGTTAATCTCTTCCAATGTATGTCCTGCCACTGTGCTGTTAAGCATAATGTTCAGTTTCAGGCAATCCTCTGTATTAAGCTCCATAGCATTTTCGATGATGGAATTCTTAATCGTATTACCCTCCAGTACAAGTACGGCAAGAATCTTGCCTTTCTCTATCTGGGAAATCTGTATAAACTTAATGGTTCTGCCCTGTTTATGCGGAGCTGCTACCATAGTTGCGTAATTCGTATTGACTGCCAAAGTCTTTGCAACATTCTTTAACAAGTCTTCGACTCTGTCAACCTTCTCGAACAGAAGAGCTTCCTTCTTATTAAGTTCGTCTTCTCTCTTGTCTAACTTATCCTGCTGTTCCTGCATCATATTATCAACGTAGAAACGGTATCCTGCGTCAGATGGGATTCTTCCCGCCGACGTATGCGGCTGGATTATATATCCCATTTCTTCGAGATCGGCCATCTCATTACGGATAGTTGCCGAACTCAGGTTCAAATCGGTATATTTGGATATCGTCCTTGAACCTACCGGTTCTCCCGTTTCAAGGTAATTACGGATAACAGCCTTGAGTATCTTGATTTTCCTCTCATCCATTTCCATGTAATCACCTCCATCTGATGCTTTTTTGTTGTTAGCACTCAATCAATAGGAGTGCTAACATTTGAACTAATATTAAAATATCACTCGACTTATCATTTGTCAACACATATTTTCAAAAAAATTGTGAATATTTTATGTTTTTTTATTTCATATTATTATTGGATATTTTATATAGGAAGGAATGCGTTATGGATATCAGAAAAAATGCAGAATCACCCAAATCAGAACAACTCACCGCACGCATGATCCAAAAGGAATGTGATGTGGACGACATCAGACAGACAAGCCGTTATACAAAAGGCAATAAACCTGTGCCCGATAACAATATGTTTTTTGAAGAAAGACATAACCCACTTTCGAGCAAAGGTAACTAAAAAAGCGGAACTGGCTAACCAGTTCCGCTAAAAGCTCCCCGAGTAGGGCTCGAACCTACAACAACTCGGTTAACAGCCGAGTGCTCTACCATTGAGCTATCAGGGAATACTCATACATATTAGCACAATGTTTTTTGAAATGCAAGCTTTTAAGCTCAAAATAATCACTAATTTTATTTATATTTTATAATTGATACTACATATCTTCTATGTTAGAATAATTTTTGATAAATCATTTTTCAACAGGAGGTTACCAATGAATAAACCATTCAACGACGGCATTTATGATGCCCGTAAGCTTGGCGTTCCGAAGACATTGCTGCTTGGTATACAGCATATGTTTGCTATGTTCGGCGCCACAGTACTCGTTCCTATTCTTACAGGATTGAGCATTTCTACCACATTACTTTTTGCAGGTCTCGGAACACTATTATTCCACCTGATCACGAAGCGTAAGGTACCGGCTTTCTTAGGTTCATCTTTCGCATTTCTCGGCGGTTATGCCGCTATAGCTCCGTTAACGGATGCAGCAGGCAATGCGCTTGACAATTCCGAACTTCTTCCTTATGCATGCGTAGGTGTTGCATTTGCCGGACTTCTTTATTTTGTCCTTGCTGCATTTATCAAAGCATTCGGTGCCAAGAGAGTTATGCGTTTCTTCCCGCCTATTGTTACAGGTCCTATCATTATTGCTATCGGACTTACCCTTTCACAGTCAGCCATAGATAACTGCGCTGCCAACTGGTGGGTGGCACTTATTGCTATTGTTGTTGTTATTATATGCAACATTTTTGGTAAAGGTATGATCAAAATCATTCCTATACTCATCGGTGTAGTTGTATCATATATTGCCGGAATCTTTTTCGGAGATGTCGATTTCAATACAATCAAAGATGCTGCATGGTTCGGACTTCCTGTTGCCAAGGAAGCTACTGTTTTCTCCATATTTGGAGCACATTTTAATTCTTCCTTATTTATAACATCAATAATAACCATTATGCCTATTGCACTTGCTACAATTGTTGAGCATATCGGTGACATTTCAGCCATATCTTCGACAACCGGCATTAATTACATAAAGGATCCGGGTCTTCACAGAACGCTTGTCGGAGACGGTGCCGCAACAATCGTTGCATCGCTTTTCGGTGCCCCTGCCAACACAACATACGGTGAAAATACCGGTGTTCTTTCTCTTTCAAAGGTATACGACCCACTCGTAATTGAAATCGCAGCAGGTTTTGCTATTCTGTTTTCATTCTGTCCTAAGTTTGCGGCAGTAATCGAGGCAATGCCAACAGCTACAATCGGTGGTATATCCCTTATACTTTACGGTATGATCTCAGCCGTAGGTGTGCGTAACGTCGTAGAGAACAAGGTAGATTTCTCCAAATCACGTAATGTAATAATTGCAGCACTAATCCTTGTACTTTCAATCGGTATTAAATACAGCTCTGCCGGAAGCATATCCTTCACGATCGGCAAGGTTACAATTGACTTCTCCGGTCTTGCAGTCGGAGCTTTGGTAGGTATCATCCTCAATGCAATCCTTCCGGGTAAGGATTTTAATTTTGATGAAGATGACACCAACGATAATCCCAATATGAAAGCAATGTAAATCAATTATATGCACATACTAAAGGAACCGCCATAATATATATGACGGTTCCTTTTTTTTGGCTTATATATGGTAATTAATCGGCCTGCAAAATTACTCTTCTACAGATTTCTTTCTTGTAATAACAACTGTTGCTGCTGCAACTGCTGCAACTGCAATAAGCATAACTATTGATGTTGCATCTCCTGCTGTTACATCATCATCAGAAGGTGTGTTGTTATCCTCGTCTGAAGGTGTATTGTTATCTTCGTCTGAAGGTGTGTTATTATCCTCATCTCCACTGTTGTCAGCTAAAGGATTATCCTTCTGAATTGTAATAACACCACCGTCAGCACCGTTTGCATTGGTGTAATCTGCGATGATATAGATGTCTGATACGCTCTCATCTGCAAGAAGTTTATGAAGTGTATCTGTGTAATCTGCTGCAACTGCTGCATTCTCAGCACCATATATAAATGCCTGTACACCGTAACCTGTAGCTGCGTCAAACTGCGCCTGGTCAAACTTCATTGAACATGTGTACATTCCATTTGCATCCGGAGTCATGTTGATGTTACCTACATAGGTATCTCCCCAGCCCCATGCTTTAAGAGCTGTAGTAGCTTCTGCAAGATTTACCCATTCATCCGAAACAACCCATGCTCCGCCCCAGATATTAAAACCAATCTTATCGGCTCCTTCCGGTGCGCCCTTTACGATTACATGTGCTGTCGTTTCGATTTCCGCAGCCTTTACTGCATCTGCCTTTCCGGCCACAATTCCTGCTGCAA
>FR889228.1:38644-59708 GCA_000431815.1 Butyrivibrio sp. CAG:318
TGCTGCAACAAGAGCGAATGCGCTTACACATACAGCAATTCTCTTAATAAGTTTTCTCATTTTAATCCTTCTCCTTTTATTTACTGGTTATTCAACCGTTGAGTTGATTATAACACCGTAAATATCAGGGACGAAATATCAATATTCTTAGAAACGTATCAGATTTCTTAACAAAAAAAAACGGCCGCCGGTATTAACCGGCAGCCGCCTGAAATCATTAAATTTATTTAAGATTAGCCTTAGCTGTCTCTGCAAGCTTTGTGAATGCAGCAGCATCATTAACAGCGATTTCAGCGAGCATCTTTCTGTTCATCTCGATGCCTGCGCTCTTAAGACCAAACATAAACTTGCTGTATGAAAGACCATTCATTCTTGCAGCAGCATTGATTCTGGCAATCCAGAGCTGTCTCATCTGTCTCTTCTTCTGCTTTCTTCCTGCATATGCAGATGTTAAAGCTCTCATTACTGACTGTTTTGCAACTCTATACTGTTTTGAACGGGCTCCTCTGTAACCTTTAGCTAACTTAAGAACTCTGTTATGTTTCTTCTTTGCGTTTAATCCGCCTTTAATTCTTGCCATTTAAGTTATCCTCCTTACAATACCAATTACATATATGGTAAAATCTTCTTCATATTCTTTACGTTAGTGCTGTCAACAAGAGCAGCCTTTCTAAGATTTCTCTTTCTCTTAGTGGTCTTCTTTGTAAGAATGTGGCTCTTATATGCTTTCATTCTCTTTAACTGACCTGTTCCTGTCTTTTTAAAACGCTTTGCAGCAGCTCTGCTTGTCTTCATTTTTGGCATGATAAAAATCCTCCTTAAAATTGTGCATATAATATTTAACGTTTCTCAGCTAAAACCATAGCCATACTTCTGCCTTCAACCTTGGCCGGTTTCTCAACAACCGCACACTCTTCAAGTGCCTTGGCAAAATCATCAAGAATATGCTTGCTGGCTGTCATATGTGCCATTTCACGTCCTCTGAATCTTAAAGTAACTTTAACTTTATTACCTTTCTCAAGGAACTTTCTGGCTGAACCGATCTTGGTATTAAGGTCGTTAGCTTCAATATTAGGAGATAACCTCACTTCCTTAAGCTCAACTATCTTCTGTTTCTTCTTGGCTTCCTTCTCCTTACGTGCAAGCTCATATCTGTATTTACCGTAATCTACGATCTTACATACAGGCGGCTTGGCAGTCGGTGCAATCTTAACAAGATCCAGTTCGGCCTCTCTTGCAAGCTTCATTGCATCTCTGGAAGACATGACGCCAATCATCTCGCCATTCTCGCCGATAACACGAACCTCTTTGTCTCTGATCTGTTCATTAATCATTAACTCGCTAATGGTAGTGTACCTCCCAAAAAAAATATGCTGATAGAATAACTATCCGCATATATACACCAATGATCATATAAATCATATATTTCTGTATTATAACCCGGGTCGCCAGTGCGCCAAGGTGAGAGCGGATACTCTTCTTCTTTTCACAACTTCTATAATATATCATCAAAAGCATTGTATGTCAATACATTTTTAGGGCAAAAATAGAAAATAGTTACATAATTGAATTTTACCTGTGACTATGGTACAATAGTACCACAAAAACTAATCTGATTCAACCCGGAGGGCACATAATGAGCAAATTTATAATTACATCCGATACCACATGCGATTTACCGAAGGATTTTTGCAAGTCGAATAATATAGACATACATCCTTTATACTATCGTTTCGGGGATAATGAAGTATACGGCGGCGACAAGGATATTACGCCTGCAGAGTTCTATAAGCGTATGAGGGATGGCGAAATGCCTACTACAATGGCCACTAATCCGGAAGCATCCCGTGAGATTTTTGAATCGCGCTTACGTGAAGGATATGACATAATCCATATTTCTTTTTCATCGGCTCTCAGCAGTTCATATCAGAACACATGCGTTGCAGCATCCGAGCTTAATGAAGAATATCCGGAACATAAAATCACTGTAATCGATTCTTTATGCGCATCAATGGGCGAGGGCCTGCTTGTATACAAGGCCGTTAATTTCATGAATGCCGGTCACTCATATGAAGAAACAGTATCTTATATAGAAGGACTTAAGCTTCATATTTCACACCAGTTTACCGTTGATGATCTGTTCCATCTTCACAGAGGAGGCCGTGTTTCCAAGGCAACAGCCATTATCGGAACCATCATCGGCATCAAGCCTCTCCTCCATGTAGATGATGAAGGACGACTGATTGCAATCGGCAAGACACGCGGACGTAAGAAATCCCTTGTATCGCTTGTGGACAAGATGGCCGCTACAATGGGAAGCCGCGATAATGACGTCATTATGATAAGCCATGGTGACAGCCTTGAAGATGCCGAATTTGTCGCTTCACTCATCAGGGAGCGCCTGAATATCAATAATATAATAATTAATACTATATGCCCGACAATCGGTTCACATTCCGGTCCGGGAACAATTGCACTGTTTTTTGAAGCTGATGTAAGATAAACAATAAGGGAACGGCATCAAACCGTTCCCTTTGTCATTCTATTTAATTATCTCAAATCCTTTCCAATACTTGAAAAGAACTTTGGCCACGAACCGGTCTCTCTTAACATTTCCCCAGAATCTGGAATCCGTTGAATTATTACGGTTATCACCCATCATGAAATACTCGTCATCGCCAAGTATGTATGTCTGGTTATTGACCGTAAGGTCTTCCCTCGGTGTCTCGTTAAGATATGACTCATCCAGATAGATTGTCTCTCCATCGGCTGTCGTAATTATTACCTGACCGGCTTTGATGGTTACAGTCTCACCCGGAAGTCCTATTACACGCTTAACATACAGCTTGCCGTAATCGGGTCCCTCCGCAGGGCATTTGAATATTGCCACGTCACCACGCTTAGGATCGGTAAAATAATATGTCATTCTGAGACCGATCATTCTGTCCTTTATGTTAATTGTAGGAATCATGGAACCCGACGGCACCTCGGCATTTACAATTACGAATTTGCATAAAAGGAATGCCACCAGTGCACCTATAAGGATTACCCTTACATATTCCATTGCAACCTGAAAAGTCGTTTTATTGGCCTCCTTAACGCGCTTTGCTTCCTTTTTCTCTTCTTTCCTATGCTTCTTAAGTTCCTTCGGAGACATTTCCTGCTCCTCAAGATATTTACCGGAATAAAGCGTTCCGCCTTTATTTTTCTCTTCGTTAGCTGCCATTTAATCTGCCTTTCTTCTATTTGAAATATTTAACGCCTGACTCAAATACTTTCAAATCCTGCTCACCGAAGATATTGACCGCAACAGCATCTCCCTTACGTTCAACGTGCGCCATCTTACCGAATACACGGCCATCAGGACTTGTAATACCTTCAATAGCTCTGTATGAACCGTTAACGTTCCACTCTTCATCCATTGTAGGATTACCGTCAATGTCAACGTACTGTGTTGCTACCATTCCTTCTGCAAAAAGTCTGTCAAGCCATTCTTTGTCAGCAACAAATCTTCCCTCGCCATGTGAAGCCGGTGTTACATATACACCGCCAAGTTTGGCACCTGCAAGCCATGGTGATTTATTTGATACAACTTTGGTGTATACCATCTTGGATATATGACGGCCGATTGTGTTCATTGTAAGTGTCGGTGAATCCGCCTTCTGTTCTGTAATCCTGCCGTAAGGCACCAGACCGAGTTTGATGAGTGCCTGGAATCCGTTACAGATACCGAGTGCAAGTCCGTCACGTTCGTTAAGGAGCTTATCTACAGCTTCTTTGATCTTGGCATTACGGAATGCCGTTGCAAAGAACTTGGCTGAACCGTCAGGTTCATCACCTGCTGAGAATCCGCCAGGGAACATAATAATCTGTGCCTGATTGATTGCTTTTTCAAATTCGTCAACCGAATCCCTTATATCAGCTGCAGTAAGGTTCTTAAATACCTTGGTAACTACGTTGGCTCCGGCATTTTCAAACGCCTTGGTGCTGTCATACTCGCAGTTGGTTCCCGGGAATACCGGAATGAATACCGTAGGCTTTGCTACCTTATTCTTGCATACATAGATGCTGTCTGCATTGTAAACAGGCGTTTCAAGCTTCTGTCCGCCCTTAACGGCAACTGTCGGGAATACCTTTTCAAGAGGTTTCTTCCATGTATTCAATGCCTCTTCGACACTTATTACCGCATCACCGTATGTGAATGTTCCGTCATCGGTAACTTCACCGATCACAGTGTATTTGCAGCCGATCTTATCAAGGAGTTCCGGATTAGCCTCGGCAATAATACATCCGTATTTAGGTGCAAAGAACTCACTGCTGTCATAATCTGCGTTAATCCTGACTCCAAGCTTGTTACCAAATGCCATCTTGCTGACTGCTTCCGCGATGCCCTTTGCATTAAGGGTATATGCACTGACAACAGCCTTGTCTGCAATAGCTTTGGCAACCGCATTGTAAAGTGCCATAACCTGTGAATATACAGGAAGGTCATATTCATCTCTCTCTATCTCAAAGAGAACTATTTTATTGCCTGCTTTTTTGAATTCAGGCGTGATTATATCATTATAGCTTCCGGTATCAACAGCAAATGAAACAAGTGTATTAGGAACATCAAGATCATTAAATGTACCTGACATACTGTCCTTGCCGCCGATTGACGGAAGACCGAATCCCATCTGTGCATCAAATGCACCGAGAAGAGCTTTCATAGGCTCGCCCCATCTTGCAGGATCCTCTGTCATTCTTCTGAAATATTCCTGGAAAGTAAATCTTATTTTCTTAAAGTCACCGCCCGCGCAGACAATCTTAGCCATGGACTCAACAACAGCATAGATTGCGCCGTGGTATGCGCTCCATGATGAAAGGTACGGGTCAAAACCATAGCTCATCATCGTCACGAAATCAGTCTTGCCCTTAAGGACAGGAAGTTTGGCAACCATGGTCTGGACTTCGGTAAGCTGATATTTACCGCCATATGGCATGAACACCGATCCGGCTCCGATTGAACCGTCAAACATCTCTACAAGACCCTTCTGTGAACATACATTAAGATCTGAAAGCGTCTTAAGCCATTCAGCCTTGACATCTTTAACTTCCGGTGCTTTAAAGAGATTATCTTTCTCTTCCGGAATGTTGACAACAACATCCGTCTCCTGATGAGCTCCGTTGGTATCAAGGAATGCCCTGCTTATATTAACGATTTCTTTGCCTCTCCATTCAAGGATAAGTCTCTTTTCTTCTGTGACTACAGCAACCTCAACAGCTTCGAGGTTTTCCTCGTTCGCATACTCAAGGAAAGCCTTCACATCCTTAGGGTCTACGACAACAGCCATTCTCTCCTGTGACTCGGAAATAGCAAGTTCTGTACCGTCAAGTCCCGCATATTTCTTAGGAACTTTATCAAGTGATACTCTGAGGCCGTCTGCAAGTTCTCCGATTGCTACGGATACACCGCCGGCACCAAAGTCATTACATTTCTTGATAAGACTGCTGACCTCAGGTCTTCTGAATAATCTCTGAATCTTACGTTCTGTAGGCGCATTACCTTTCTGGACTTCTGCACCACATGTATCTATTGATTTCTCCGTATGTGCTTTGGATGAACCCGTAGCTCCGCCACAGCCATCGCGTCCGGTTCTTCCGCCGAGGAGAATGATGATATCTCCGGGATCTGATGTTTCCCTTATAACAGCGCTTCTCGGAGCAGCGCCCATAACAGCACCGATTTCCATTCTCTTGGCTGCATAATTAGGATGATATATTTCTTTAACGTAACCTGTTGCAAGTCCTATCTGGTTACCGTATGAACTGTAACCGTGAGCTGCTTCGCGTACTATTTTCTTCTGAGGGAGCTTTCCGGCCATCGTCTTATCAAGTGAAACCGTAGGATCTGCCGCACCTGTGACACGCATTGCCTGATATACATAAGTACGTCCCGAAAGCGGATCTCTTATGGCACCGCCAAGACATGTGGCAGCACCACCGAACGGCTCTATCTCCGTAGGATGGTTATGTGTCTCGTTCTTGAAATTCACAAGCCATTCCTCAGTTACACCGTCAATCGTTACCGGAACAACAATACTGCATGCATTGATTTCATCGGAAACTTCCATATCCTGAAGCTTTCCGTCTTTCTTAAGCTTCTTCATTGCCATAAGTGCGATGTCCATAAGACATACAAACTTATCATCACGGCCGGCATAAAGTTCACCGAATGTTTCCTTATATTTATCAAAAGAATCCTCGATAGGTTTTCTGTAATATCCCTCGCCGAACCTGATATTCTTAAGTTCAGTTGAGAAAGTTGTATGACGGCAGTGATCCGACCAATACGTATCAAGAACTCTTATCTCCGTCATCGACGGGTCCCTGTGTTCCTCGTCATGATAATATTTCTGTATATGAAGAAAATCCTTAAACGTCATGGCAAGACCGAGTGATGAATACAACTCCTTAAGTTCGGTCTCCGGCATATCCTTAAATCCGTCAAAAATCTTAACATCTGCCGGATCCGGGAATATCGTGACAAGAGTTTCCGGCTTATCCATCTTCGCTTCTCTTGAATCAACCGGGTTAATGCAGAAATTCTTAATGCTCTCAAGCTGGCTGTCAGTAAGACTGCCTTCAACCGCATATACGGTAGCTGTCTTGATCTCTACATCTTCATCCTCACGGAGAAGCTTAACGCACTGAACGGCACTGTCAGCTCTCTGGTCAAACTGTCCCGGAAGAAACTCTACCGCAAATACGTGCTCGCCAGGTCTGTGTTCAAAATCTTCTTCGTACACAATATCTACCGGCGGTTCTGAAAATACTGTTACAAGTGCCTTGCGATATGTATCTTCGGTTATTCCTTCAATATCATATCTTATAAGAACACGCACATTGGTCACAGTATCTATATTCAGATAACTGCTTATCTCCTCGCTAAGTTCCTTTGCCTTTACGGCGAATTCAGGTTTTTTCTCAGAATAAACTCTCTTTACGTTGCTCATGGGATTCTCCTTTTTGTTGGTTGTGTAATTATATTTATTCATGTAATCTTCTTATTACCTTATAAACAACCGCATCTTCCATAACTGTCGGTGCGGCATAAGCAAAAAATATCATGCCTTCAGTCGGCGAAATTACCTGTTTGATAACATCTCCGCTGCTCGTGTCTATTATTTCTCCAATTACATCGCCGCGGTATACCGTCTGGCCCGGGTCACATAACCTCTTATAGAATCCGGCTGCGCCGGATAAAATAGGTGTCATATTATCTTCATTGATGACCTCAGCTATATAACCGCTGTGATTATTGTATTTAATAATACCCATTCTGGTGAGAAATCTTAATATGGAAGCTACTGCCTGCTTGGCTGACACATCATCAATGTAATCACTGCAGTTAGTATAGATCGAAAAAGCACTTGTGCCGCTCATCTGCCAGTTATAATTAAGCGTTGTTGTATCCATCGGTTTAGGCTTTCTTATTACCACAAATGGCAGCCCGAACAGATTCGCAAGGCTCGGATTCTGGAATCCTGTCTCCATCATACGGACATGCGGAACAAATTTACCGGGCATATAGAAGCTGGTAAGCTGTATTCCATAGCTGTATCCCTTGATGATATTCATTATATTGGCCGCAATCTGCTGCGTTGTGTCTCCGGCTATATGTCCCGGAAACTTTCTGTTAATATCCGAATCGTCAAGCGGCCAGAACCGTCTGTCTATATTCATCGCATACTGGTTCAGGCACGGTATGACAAGTATTGACTTATTCCCGGCAATCTGACCATGTTCTTCAAGCTTACGCAGTTCCTTTATAAGCTGTGAACATATGTATGTCTGCTGATACTCATTACCTCTTAACGATCCTACAATGCATGCCGAATTATCGCCGTGGCCGAAGCGATATCCATTAATTTTAAATGTATCTCTGTAAATTCCTTCAAGTGTATACAACTCTTCTTTATACATAGGATGCACCGCCTTTACCGTTATCCTCGCCGGCCGTATGGTTCTTACATATACGGGCCATAATCGCTCCCTTATATACTACCGGATGTTCCCTTAAAGTAAGCAGAAAACCGTCATCCTGTGCAATAATGTTTTCAAGTACTTCTCCCGTCAGCGGACTTACTATCTTGCCTATCTTAAATCCTTTGGTTATATTGACTCCGATCTGGGCATCTTCAAGTATAAAAAGGCCCGAACGGCATGCATGTATGGCTGATACCTCACCGGGATTAGCTATGATCGGATTCTTCACTTCATCAACCGGACCTGACCATATCCCAAGTTCTTTCATAAGCCTGAAAATTCCATCCAGTGTCTGTCTGGCATATTCTCTCGTAATTCTCGAACCTGCACCCATCTCCACCACAAGCGACGGCACGCCAAACATATTAAGGCAATTCGCAAGTGATGATTCAAGATATACCGATGATGATAATGCCCATATGATGTCAGAATTCATAAGTCTGGCATACGGCAGAAGCTTGTCATAATTCTCCGGACTTAACCTTACCTGCGGCACTTCCTTGATAAAAATATTGGACGAATGCACATCTACGCACATATCACTTCCTATTATATCCTGCGTAAGCTTATATGCTATATGCTCCGCCATTGCCCCTGAATCCGTTCCCGGAAATACCCTGTTCATATCAAGGTCATTCATGGGAATACCGCGGCATCCCGTATCTATGCCAAGCGGATTAATTGACGGATATACATCAACTATTCCGTTAAGATATTCCGGATGTTCATTAATTGTCTCTATAAGTTTATAACACACATACTGACCGTTAAGCTCATCTCCGTGTGTTCCGGTTACTATGGAAATTCTCTTAGTATTCTTATCTGTATGTTCCGGTTCAAGCCTGTTCTTTCTGACTACAAGTCTCTCTTCAACCGGCATCTGTAAAGAAACTATTTCTTGTATCATTATTAACTCCTTCAGTCGTGCGATATACACCGCACAATATGTTCCGTAATATTATACACCTAATCGAGCCAGAAATCCAGTATTTCTTGTTCGACTTTATTACAGTCGGTAACCCTGTAATCCCGCCATTCCTCCGGAAAAATATTCAGATACTGTCTCTTAAGGAATCTGTCATCCAGCAGAATTATGATTCCTCTGTCATCAACCGTCCTGATAACACGGCCGGCAGCCTGCAGAACTTTGTTCATTCCCGGATACATATATGCATATTCATATCCGCAGTTTTCTTTCTCATCATAGTAACGTCTCAGCAATTCGCCCTCGGTGTTGATGGACGGGAGTCCCGTTCCAACAATTATCGTACCTATAAGGCAGTCATTTTTCAAGTCAATTCCCTCAGAAAACACTCCTCCCATTACACCAAATCCCAGCAACGACTTGTCCTTATTCTCATTTGCTTCAAATCTCCCGAGAAATTTCTCCTTATCTTCCTCATTCATATTCTGATACTGCATCATGATATCTACATTGTCGGTTATCTCATCGAACAGCTCTGCCACATCCTGCATATACTTGTACGAAGGAAAGAAAACAAGGTAATTGCCTTTTTTTGCATGTATCACAGAAAGAATATATTTACGGATTCTGATATATTCCGCCTCGTTGCGCCTTGTATACCGGCTTGTAACATCACTTCCTATCGCAAGCAGCCTCTTCTCAGCATCAAACGGTGAACGTGCATATACCGCATATTCTTCCCTGCTTCCGCCAAGAAGTTCTTTGTAATAATTGACCGGAAGGAGCGTTGCAGAGAAAAATACCGCAGACCGTCCCATCGCAATCCGTCTGCCAAGGCATCCGGCCGGATTAACGCAGAATAATCTGAGCATAAATCCCCTCTCTGTATGTTCAGTATATATTATATAGTTCTCATCCAGTTCATCCCGTATACTGTTATAATGATTTACAACAAAGAAAAATTCTGAAAGTTCCTTCATATACTCAAAATCCGCATTTTTCTCCATAAAAGACGTCAACTCTTCGCCGAGTCTCTGCATATTCACAGCAAAATCGCCGTCGTCATCAAGTGTCATATACTCCGTATCGCACACTCTTTTATATTCGAGCAGATTTCTGTTGCACTTGTCCAGTGCTCTTGAAAGTTTCCGGCTGTAATTTCCGGCAAGTTTCTTTATTGAAAGAAAATCCTCTTTGTAAACCGAGGCACTGTACATCTGCCTTGCGCGGTCAACCAGATTGTGCGCCTCATCCACAAGAAACACATAATCTCCTTTCTCCGTATCCGAGAAAAAACGCTTCAGATATACATGCGGATCAAACGCATAATTATAATCGCATATCACGCCATCCATCCAATAACTTATATCAAGGCTGAATTCAAACGGACAGACATTGTGCTTATGTGCATACTCCTCCACTTTCACTCTGTCGATCACATTTTCATGGGTTATTATATCATACACCGCTTCATTCACGCGGTCATTATGTCCTTTGGCATACGGGCAGGCTGCAGGATTACATTCAGGTCCCGTCTCCGATTCAAGAAAACATACCTTATCCTTGGCCGTTATCGTGACTGTCTTAAAATCCAGTCCTTCATTTCTTAGAACTGCGAACGCATCCTGCGCCGCCGTCCTTGTAATCGTCTTGGCAGTAAGATAAAAAATCTTATCACTTATGCCCTTTCCGATTGACATAACCGCCGGGAATACCGTTGATATCGTCTTGCCTACCCCCGTAGGTGCCTGTATAAAGAGATTAACTCCACGGCTTACTGCCCGGTATACATTAACGGCAAGCTCACGCTGCCCCGGCCTGTAGTCAAAAGGAAACTTAAGTCCTTCAATCGATTTATCACGTTCATTATGATGGGTATACAGATAATCTCCCCAGCGTCTCAATTCCGTTATTATCCCTTCGAACCATTCCTTAAGCCGGGCTGCGCTCATAATTTCTTCAAAATATTTCACATCTGCCGTATCAAGGCTCACATAAGTAAGCCGTATTTTCATGTCATCAACGTTTTCCCGCGCAGAATAGAAATAAGCATAGCACATAGCCTGGGCTTCATGCACATATACCGGTTCTGTAATATATCTGATATCTCTGTATGTTCCTTTTATCTCGTCAATCGTGACATATCCGTCATTTTCAAATATTCCGTCCGCCCTGCCTTCAATCTCAATGTCATAATTTTCTCCGGGCACGGTAAATTTAAACGGCACCTCCGCGCGGTAATCAGGCCCCATCGATTTCTGTATACGCCTGTGCGCCTTGCTTCCCGCGTCCATGGCGTTCTTGTCCGTCACGCCTTTAAAACGGTTGTCTATATTCCCGGACTTACAGATGAACTCAACAAGTGTTCTTACGGATATTTTTAATTTGCCATCTTTAATATCAAACATAATAATCCTTTATATGCAAAAACAGGAAGTGCAATCATGCACTTCCTGTCCTAAAATCGTTATATACGCCTAATGGATATCTTATACAATACCCTGAGCCTTCATTGCCTCTGCAACCTTAAGGAAACCTGCAATGTTAGCACCTGCAACATAGTTGCCCTCAAGACCATACTTCTTGGAAGCATCGTCAAGATTGTGGAAGATGTTAACCATGATATTCTTAAGTTTAGCATCAACTTCCTCAAATGTCCAGCTGAGTCTCTCTGAGTTCTGGCTCATCTCAAGTGCGGATGTAGCAACACCGCCGGCATTGGATGCCTTGCCAGGGCAGAAAAGAACTCCGCTCTTCTGGAAATACTCTGTTGCTTCAAGAGTAGTAGGCATGTTAGCACCTTCTGCTACAGCAAATACGCCGTTAGCAACAAGCTTCTTAGCGTCATCAAGGTTAAGTTCGTTCTGTGTTGCGCAAGGAAGAGCAATGTCAACCTTAACTTCCCACTGATTGGTTCCCTCTGTAGCCTTGTCATGATACTGTGCTGACGGTCTCTTAGCTGCATACTCTGTAAGACGTGCTCTCTTAACTTCCTTAACTTCCTTAAGAAGTGCAACATCGATTCCTTCCGGATCATATACCCAGCCTGTTGAATCTGAGCATGTTACAGGCTTAGCGCCAAGCTGCTGTGCCTTCTCAATAGCATAAATAGCAACATTACCTGAACCTGAGATTGCAATTGTCTTGCCTGCAATATCCTTGCCATTGCACTTAAGCATCTCCTCTGTAAAATAGAGAAGACCATATCCTGTAGCTTCTGTTCTTGCAAGAGAACCGCCGTATGTAAGTCCCTTACCTGTAAGAACTCCTTCATAGAGGTTACGGATTCTCTTATACTGTCCGTAGAGGAATCCGATCTCACGTCCGCCTACACCGATATCTCCGGCAGGAACGTCTGTATCAGCACCGATGTGCTTGCAAAGCTCTGTCATAAAGCTCTGGCAGAATGCCATAACTTCTCTGTCCGATTTACCCTTAGGATCGAAATCGGAACCACCCTTGCCGCCACCGATAGGAAGTCCTGTAAGTGAATTCTTGAAAGTCTGTTCAAAACCAAGGAATTTGATAATTCCTAAGTTAACTGAAGGATGGAAACGTAATCCTCCCTTGTACGGTCCGATAGCACTGTTAAACTGTACTCTGAAACCGTTATTAACCTGAACCTGTCCCTTATCGTCTACCCACGGTACACGGAACATAATAATTCTTTCAGGTGTTACAAGTCTCTCAAGGAGAGCATCCTTACGGTACTCTTCTTCATTAGCTTCGATAACTACACGAAGAGACTCTAATACTTCTTTAGCTGCCTGATGAAATTCAGGCTGTGCCGGGTTCTTAGCAACTACAAGTTCTAAGACTTCATCTACATACGACATTGAAATATCCTCCTTACGATGAAATATCATTTATTCGTAATTCATTATAATAAAGTTTTTTCATGACTGCAAGAAATTTTTTAATTACGCATATTTTCTTTATTTTATTATGCAAACAGCTCATTCAGCATAATATTATTAAGTTTTGAGATTTCATCGGACTCTTTGTCATAATAATACGGTCCCCACGAAAGCACATCCTGCGGTGGTACGCCTCTCGTGTTTACATCCTGCACAATCCCTTCAAAATCTCCTGCCATATGCCTGTCACATCCGGATGCCGGTATAAGAATTACTTCATGGACGCTGCTCGGCAGGATATAACAGCTTCCGAATTTCTCTGCAAATGCACGCAATGCTTCTTTGCACATCATGCCTATAGCGCCATAGGTTCTTACCGAATTGGTGAGTACATACATAGACAGGCTCTCTTTATCCATCAGGTCAGACTCGCTGTCCGGTAATGCATCCGGATCCATCTGTATATATTCCATAAGGATATCACACATATTTGATATGCATACCGGATACATTCTGTACGTGTTATTAATTGCAATGCAATACAGTGATTCAGCATCCGCGCCCCACAATTTAGCAAGATTGTTTGAAATAATGAACGATCCCATTGAACCCTCGGTATCTTTAACAACGCCATAAAAAACTATTGACAAATCGAGGAATTCCTTATGTGGCACGTCTTCAAGCATTTTACTATTGCTCTCCGTATTTATAAGCCGGCATACTATACTGTCTTTGACCGAATCAAAATCTGTTAAGTCCGGCAAAATTATATCATACCCTTCCATTGCCTCCTTAAATTCTTCGACGATATCCTTTACGATATCTTCAACAGAAGTACCGTCCTTATACATATCATAATACTGCTCAAGGTATATTGCCGGTGCCGCTTTCTCTCCGGTATATCTTATAACAAGTGCGCACAGACTGACCGCATTGTTCTTAAGCGTATGCTGTACCTCCACCGTGCAGTCTTCATTCTGATAAAGTTCCCGGACCTTGCCACATACTGTCTCTGTAAATTCTATATAATTCATACTAATCCTTTCTGTATTTCAACCCCGGCAGGCAAAGGATTATGCTTTAATAAATAAAATCGGAATAATCAGATTCCAAAAAAATTAAGAAAAAAAGATACCGCACCGCGTGGCCTCACACTGCCACACGGTGACGGAATGAAAAAATGATTATAAAAATCGGGTAATTATATCAGATTATACTCTTGAAAGGTATTCACCTGTTCTTGTATCAATCTTAATCTTATCACCAAGGTTAACGAAAAGCGGAACCATAACCATAGCACCTGTCTCTACAGTTGCAGGCTTGGTAGCACCTGTTGCTGTATCGCCCTTAACGCCCGGCTCTGTCTCTGTAACTTCAAGTTCAGCGAACATAGGCGGCTCGATAGCGAATACCTCACCCTGATATGAGCAAAGCTTACACTCATCATTCTCCTTAACGAACTTAAGTGCATCTCCGACATTATCTTCTGAAAGAGTAATCTGCTCGTAGTTCTCCTGATTCATGAACACGTACATATCTCCATCCTTGTAAAGATACATATATGCTGACTTATCAATATGGGCAAGCTGGAATTTCTCAGTAGGTCTGAAAGACTTCTCAACCACACCGCCGCTCTTGATATTCTTTAACTTAGTTCTTACAAATGCTGCACCCTTACCCGGCTTAACATGCTGAAATTCAATTATCTGCCAGATGTTGTTGTCCATCTCAATTGTAATTCCGTTTTTAAAATCACCTGCTGTTACCATAAATTGGTATACCTCCTTAGAATGTGTCTTACATCATTTTATAATATTATTATTTATATTTCAACTGTTTTTTTCATCCTCAAGTATTATGATCGTTCTTGCAGGAACCGATACCGTTCTTGCTTCATTAATCTGTGAGGCATCCGGAAGTTCTTCGGTTCCGGTAGTTAACACCGCCTGCCAGCTCCGTCCCGAAATATTCGGCAGCGCCAGTTCATGCGGTTCCCAATGCATATTAAATGCAATATAGAGATTATTCTCATCTCCGGCATACTGGCCGCAATACATAATTCCGGCCTGTCTGCTGTAATGTTCAAGTTCCGGATACCACGCCTTGACTCCGTGATATGATACATCGGGAAGTCCGTAATATTTGTAATCCGTAAGTCCCGCCTCATCAGCCATATGAAGACATGCGTGATGTTTTCTGAAGTCAATCATTGTCCTTACGAAATCATAGAACCTGTGGTTTCTGTTAAGTGCATTCCAGTCAACCCATCCGGTATCATTATCCTGGCAATAAGCGTTATTGTTGCCACCCTGGCTGTTTCCGAACTCATCCCCGGCATATATAAGCGGAATTCCCTGCGCGCACATGACAAAAGTAATTGCATTCCGCATGAGGAGATTACGCAGTTCAACAACCTTACGCCTTTTGGTAGGACCTTCGACTCCGCAGTTCCAGCTCAGATTATAATTGGCACCGTCACGATTATTTTCGCCATTGGCTTCGTTATGCTTGCGGTCATATGAATACACATCTGCAAGTGTAAAGCCGTCATTGGACGCTATATAATTAACTGACGGCCTGCCCGGGGTATTCTTGCGCATCATATACAGGAATCCCTGAAGCTGGTCTTCATCGCCCTTGATAATACGCCTTGCGCTCTCCAGAAAGCCGTTATTGTATTCATATAAATCATCATTCCGGCCATAATTGTCCCAGTTTGTACTAAAAATCTTCATGCCCTTTAAGAACACATCATCGGCAGGAATTCCGGCCGCATTATCATCACATATCAGATGCACACCGTCAATATGATATTCACGCCTCCAATATCGGACGCAGTCATCTATATAACCGCTTCCGGTTCCATGCGGAAAAAACATCTCCATGTATACTTCAATTCCATTCTTATGAAACTGCTTGATCGTATCGCGGAACTCATAAGTATAATCGCCGTGCTTACCATATGAGGCACTGTACGCGCCGCGCGGAGCCATATAGAAACCGCCGTCATATCCCCAGAAATTAGTATTGGCACCTGAATTAACAAATTCATAAGCCGGCATAAGTTCAACCGCCGTTACCCCAAGTTCCTTAATGTAAGGGATTTTGGCTGCCAGCGCTTTAAAAGTTCCTTTATCGGAGACTTTGGAAAAACGATTCTTCGTATATCCGCGTACATGTAATTTATAAATTATCAAATCTTCATGCGGAATATTAAGTGATACATCGTCACTCCAGTCATATCTGCCCGATTCAAGCATACCATAGAATATCTCCGAACCGTCCACGCCCTCAAGGCGGAGCACACGCTCAGCATATGCGTCAGTCTCATAATTTCCTTCATCATCAAAACAGTATGCCAGACCGCCCAGCTTTACGCCGCGGACATTGAACGCAAATACATTACCAGTCTTATACGAGCTGTCCACATATACCGAATACAAAGGTTCCGGCCTTACGCCCTCTGCGGCTGCCCTGCGGCACTCTGAAATCTCATAAATGAGAAGTCCCAGCCTGTCAGCCTCACAGGCATACAAAAAGTTCCATCCGGCTGTCGTTGCACGCGCACCGAGATTATAACTGTCCGTATGGTCTACTATGATTTTGTCTGAACCTGAAATTGTACAGCACAAATCATTTATCATATTTCATCCTCACCGTATGCATTATATACCTGTCTCTTGCGGGCCATCTCATCGCTTGCAAGATATTCGTCGTATGTTGTGATCTTATCTATAAGATTACCGTTAACAAATTCCATGATTCTGTTGGCCGTTGTCTGCACGAACTGATGGTCATGGCAGGCAAAAAGAGCAACTCCAGGGAACTTGATAAGTCCGTTGTTAAGTGCAGTAATTGACTCCATATCAAGATGGTTCGTAGGCTCATCAAGAATAAGCACATTGGCGCCCATTATCTGCATCTTCGATAAAAGGACCCTGACTTTTTCTCCACCTGACAATACTCTTACCTTCTTAACGCCGTCCTCGCCCGCAAAGAGCATCCTTCCTAAGAAGCCACGCACATAAGTGACATCTTTCTCCGGTGAGAAAGGCATAAGCCATTCGGTGATAGTGTCATCGCAGTCAAAAATTTCTGTGTTGTCTTTGGGAAAATATGCCTGTGAAGTCGTGATTCCCCATTTGTAAGTACCGGCATCCGGTTCAAGTTCACCGGCAAGTATCTTAAAGAGTGTTGTCTTTGCAAGTTCATCCGCTCCGACAAACGCAATCTTGTCATCATGATTTACTATAAATGATACATTATCAAGTACCTTCACACCGTCAACGGTCTTCGTAAGTCCCTCAACAGTAAGGACTTCATTGCCAATCTCCCTGAAAGGCCTGAAATCAATATACGGATACTTACGACTTGACGGCCTGATATCGTCAAGTTCGATTTTCTCAAGCGCACGCTTACGCGATGTAGCCTGCTTTGACTTGGAAGCGTTGGCCGAGAATCTCTGTATGAACTCCTGAAGTTCTTTGATCTTCTCTTCCTTCTTCTTATTGGCTTCCTTCATCTGCTTGATCATAAGCTGGCTTGACTCATACCAGAAATCATAGTTGCCGGCATAAAGCTGGATCTTCGCATAATCAATGTCCGCAATCTGCGTGCAGACTTTATTGAGGAAATAACGGTCATGGGATACCACGATAACCGTATTTTCAAAATCAATAAGGAACTCCTCAAGCCAAGCGATAGCGTCAAGGTCAAGGTGGTTCGTAGGCTCATCGAGAAGAAGGATGTCAGGATTACCGAAAAGAGCTTTTGCAAGAAGTACCTTTACCTTCTGGCTGCCGTTAAGTTCGGACATCATCTTGTAGTGTAAATCCGTCTCAATTCCAAGACCGTTAAGAAGTGTTGCCGCATCCGACTCTGCTTCCCATCCGTTCATCTCGGCAAATTCGCCCTCAAGTTCACTTGCCTTTATTCCGTCTTCTTCCGAAAAATCTTCCTTAGCATATATAGCATCTTTCTCTTTCATGATCTGATACAGACGCTCATTACCCATAATTACCGTATCAAGCACCGTATAACCGTCATATTTAAAGTGATCCTGCTCAAGAAATGAAAGTCTCTCGCCCGGTGACATTGTCACATCACCCTTGCTCGGTTCGAGCTGTCCCGAAAGGATCTTGAGAAAAGTTGATTTGCCGGCTCCGTTGGCTCCGATAAGTCCGTAGCAGTTACCCGGCGTAAATTTTATGTTTACATCTTCAAATAATGCTTTCTTACCAATTCTTAATGTTACATTGTTTGCACAAATCATTTTATATTACCTTTCCGTTATCACACATAATTTTCCATATATAATTGTACATTAAAACAATTATTTTGCAAGCACTATTTTGCAATAACGAAAAAAGCGGGCAGAATGCCTCAGGAAGCTTCTGCCCGTTCCATGCTAATTCACTAATTCATTTTAAAGGTAGCACATTCCGTCTCGCCGTGAACGGTATTGCCGGAATGTTTCACGTCAATATGACCGGCACTGCACATCATATTGTTATTGTACATACAATTTGATGCATCGCACGCAACCTCTATTTTGGCATTCGGTCTGCGCGTGGAATTGGTTGCTCCATGGCAGCCGCAATCCTGAAACGATGCGCAGCATGTCTCTCCGGCATCATGTGCCTTATGTCCGTCAACCTTAATATTACCTCTGCAGCACATATTGTCCTCATTATGGACACAGTTCTCGACACAACATCCTAAATTAGTCATTTTCCAAACCTCCTGATAATAATAACGCGGATATTCTCCGCACGGTCTTATTATGGCTTTCCGTGATAAAAATATACATTAAAAGCCGGCTTGAAAATATGTTTTTTTGAAATTATAATTAAACCAGATTATTATTACGGTGGAAATGACATGAATTTTATATTTATTAACGGAAAAATCGAAACACTTTCTTTTTTCTCTACGGCACTTGCCACGGAGCTTGAAAAAATGGGTCACACTACATATACACGCGAATTTTATGATAATGTCGCCACTCTCGGTAGCCATATATCAGATGATACTTACCTCATCACTTTCAATTGTATAGGCATATCCGGTGAAGATGAATATATGACGGTCAACGGCCGGTCGATATGGCATAATTATAATATACATATAGTAAACATTCTGGTTGACCATCCGATGTACTACCACGACCAGTTGACACATGCGGATGATTATGCCTCCGGATATGACAATCTGACAGTCGTCTGCATCGACAGGTATCATTTGCAATATCTAAATACCTATTATCCTGAAATCCGCCATTCGTTTTTTATGACGCTTGCCGGTTCCGCCCCGGAAAACATTCCTGCATACAGCGACCGTAAATATGACATTATATTCACAGGAAATTTCACGCCATGCTCTCATTTTGATAAGTATATTGAACGTGCGGGTAAAGAATACAGCAGCTTCTACCACGGAATCATAGATGAGCTTCTATCCTCTCCCGGACAGCCCATTGAAAAAGTGTGTATCAGGCACATATTAAATGATATACCGGACGCTTCGCCATCCGATATACGTCAGGTTATGAATAATATGATTTTTATTGATTTGTATGTGAGATTCTATATGCGCGAGCGCGTGATCCGCGCCATCTGTGATGCCGGTTTCAATCTGCACATCATCGGTAAGGGCTTTGAGGCAATAACTCTTGCGGACGGTTCGCATCCTGAAAGCACGGCACTTATGCCGACCGAATATTGTCTTAACGAAACCGCACTTTCAAAGATATCGGTAAATGTCATGCCATGGTTTCGTGACGGCAGCCACGACAGAATCTTAAGTTCAATGCTCTGCGGTTCGGTAACCTTCAGTGATCCTTCATTATGGCTCGATAACAACTTTACCGGCCGCGAGATGTGCTTCTATGATCTGAATAATATGTCAGAGTTGACTTCACATATTGCCGGTATTCTTGATGACACATCCGCAGCCATGGAAATCGCCGCAGGCGGGCGCAAAAAAGCCCTTGCATTGCACACATGGAAAGCAAGGGCTGCAGAGTTATTGGAACATCTTAAGGATAATTAGACGGAAATGTTTCTTTGTTTCATTATGTTGTCCTTTCTGTTATATTTATTTAATAACTCAATATATTATTCTTATTCCAAGTCCAGTTTTCATCATAAATTCTCTTACTTTCGTCTAACTCATACAGCGTTTCATCACTGTATTTACTTAATGATATTTCTCCGGACGGTACCATAGAATTCGTATTCTTATCATACCTAAGTTCTATTTGCGCGATGCCAAAATAATAACATTGCATATTTTTATCCACAAAGGTCAAAATATCATACACATATATTTTATTATCCTTTATCACAACATAATCTGAAAGCGGCGAATCCGTCTCATAACTCCATCCCTCATACGGCGTGACATCATTTACTTCAACTTCTCCGGCTAATCTGTCTCCGTTCTGTGAACTGACCTCATACTGTATCAGATTGTCCTTGCTTCCACGATTATATTTCACCGTCATATTGTTCTCGATATACTGATCATAGCTGTCCTTATCAAATTTTATCTTCTCCAACGTATACGGATTTATTATCGTTACATTACTTGGAAATGACATAAAGTCGTTTACATCATTACGTATAATAATTTCTTTAACCCCATCACCTGTGACATCCATCATAAAAAGTCGTTCTTCCCAAACATATCCCTTCATATTTTCACAAAAAATATCATGCACATCAACTTGGACTGTCTTATCCGGGTTAGAAATCCAGACCGTTTTATTTTCATCCCAGTTATATGTCTCACTTACCGTAATGTTGTATTCTTTATTGGTAAACGTTCTGCAAAGTTTCCCGTCAACTCTTGCCCAGCCGATTTCAAAATCAGGATAAAATGATTTGGCTGTCAGATTTATCTGCTCATCTCCCCACAAAAGCCTCTGTCTCTGCTCGTAAGTGAGCGCATCATTTTCTACAATAATCGCGTAATCGTCATATTGCATCTTATCCTCCATACGCATTTCGATAAAATCATCATATGATATATCTTTAATTGTAACATTTACGTCTGATTCGTCATTGTCTGTTGTAAGTGTTTCTGCAGCGCCGCCGGTCTTACTTTCCTGCTGCAATGCTTTATGGCTGGTACATCCGGTCAACATCAACACCATAGAAATTATAATTGCAATACTTAAATAATTTTTTTTCATTTAGAGTTCCTCCTGTCTCTAAAATATGTGTATTCATATGAAGATATAATTCCGGTGCCA
>FR889229.1:0-43293 GCA_000431815.1 Butyrivibrio sp. CAG:318
GGCCATCGCGCAGCGATTTTGTTCAATCCCAGTTTGTCGGACTCACAACAATTTAATATCAAACTAATACAAGCACTTTAGCCAAATTAAGGTTAAGGTGCTTTTTTGCGCCTTGAAAGGAGGTGGTTACAGCTAAACACATCGGGAAAAGCCCGATTTAATCATTACAACAGGCTATGCCTGATTATATAGAGTAACTTTTAACAACAGCCAGTTAGGGATTATCCCTGCTGGCTTATTTTTTTATCTAAAAGGAGATTAACGACATGAGAAAAGAACAGAGTATTAAAACAAACAACAATCAGATGGAGGAGAAAGGCATGAAGAGCAGATTCATTCACTTTAAGAAGAGATTTGTTCCGGCAGTATCCGGAGCACTTATGGGGGTATTCTATCAGCAGCAGGATTCATCTACTATGAACTCCGCACTGAAAGGAATTGTAGCAGGTGTCATGATGGCTGGTATTTCAACAGTTCTGACATTCTTAGGCTTCTAAGATTGGGGAAATGCATTTCCCCTTTTAGTAAAAGGAAAGAGGTGAATAACAAGTATGGATATTTTTAAGCTTGGAGACAAGATCCTTGCACTTCTTGAGGCAGTGTTTGGGTTTTGGAACAATCAGATATCCCTGGTCTTTGCAATGCTTGGACAGTCACCGGTCAGTTTCAAGGGCGGAGGTCCCTGGGCAGTTATTGAGGGTATTGAGCCGGTCTTTGTAGCGGTTGGCTCATCCCTTGTTGTGCTGTTCTTTGTTATCGGTTTCTGCTCGGAAAGCATAGATGTAAAAGATGAGATGAGGTTTGAGTCTATATTTCGTATGCTTATCCGACTGGGACTTGCAGAATGGTTTGTTGCAAATAATGTCACGATCATGAAAGCATTTTTTACTTCCATAGGAAATCTGGTGGGACTTATATCTGCCGGAACAACGACGCAGCTTGCCATTGACAGCACACAGGCAGATATCATTAAAGGACTTGGATTTGGTGAAAGTCTGGTAATGCTGATACTTACAGCTTTGCTTGCAATCATCATTATTATCTGTGGATTCTTTATCATCTACACAGTGTATTTGAGGCAGTAACGATGGCACTTGCGATTGTGGTATGTAATGCATTTATCAATGCAGGGCTTCCGGCATTTACAGGAAGTTATGCTGACTGGGCACAGACGCTTATATATCTGTGTGAAATGACATTTACGATAGCAATGACTGTCGGAAGCGTGAAGGGTGCACAGACACTTACAAGCAAGGCATTACCGTAAAGCAGATACAGAAAGCCTTGGACTTAAGAAACTGGGAATTGCCTTTTCAGGGAAAAAGGTATGTGTCAGGTGTTGAGAAAATTTTAAACCAAAAGTTTAATGATTTTTTCTTAAAAGTACGATATAATAGACACCTAGGTAAATCGTGTTCGGGATGGAAGAGATATTTACAGGAGGTACAAGCTTATGGAACCAATGTATTTGTCAATTCAGCAAAAGGAAACAGGGAGACAGATTAAGAAGCTGCTCATGGAAAATGATTATACCGTAAAGGACGTGCAGAGTGCCATGGGTTTTGAAAATCCACAGGCAATCTATAAATGGATTTCCGGTAGGTCATTACCGAGCTTAGACAATTTTGTAATCTTAAGCAGATTACTGCATACAAGTATTGAAGATATCCTCGTCGTTGACGGGGATGTTGTTCGTTTTAGGGGAAATTCTTTTAAACTATTGGTTCAATGACAAATGGCTTGCTTGGTAGTAAGCTAATATCAGAACGAAGGAAAACGAAAGAAACGGAGGAGACATAGAATGCAGAAAATGACATCAGCATATGCAAACAAAATGCTTAGAAGCTTGGAGGAGGATAAGGCTTTTTGGGTGAACAAGGAAGCAGCGTCCAGCACATATGTTGTAGCTAATAACGAGGAACCGGTGGTGCCGGAATATGACTATGCCGAGGTTGCTGCTACAATTGCGGAGATTGATGAAAAGATTGCCATCATCAAGCATGCGCTTAACGTGTCAAACGCTACTGCTAAGGTTTTGGTTGGGGATGAAGAAATGAGCATTGATACAATCCTTATCAAAATGGCTCAGTTAAATAAGAGAAAAGCGGTACTTGACCATATGCGTAAGCAACTACCGAAGGCAAGAGTAGAGCAGCACTCCTATATATCCAGAAATTCTGTTCCGGAGTACAGATATATCAATTATGACCTGGAATTGATAAAGAAGGAGTATGAGAGCGTTTCTGCGAAAATTATGGAAATGCAGATGGCACTGGATAAGTACAACCAGACCGTGCAATTTGAATGCGACTGCTAAACAGTTGCATTCATGAGCAAGTAGCAAAGCGAATTGCGAATGTTCTATTTACTAGGATATTTTCCGTACAAGGCTTCCCTAAATTTATGGTGATCCGGAAGTTTATGTTCAAGACTAAGGTTTGTCTGTTATCGGTTATTTATTATCGGTTTTGGTTCATTGTGGGTTGAAAATCTGATGAAAATTTATAACAGTCTGCCTTGTAGAAAACCTGCTTCGTAGAAGCGTGTGGAGGTTCGGTTCTAAGCACAGGCGAGCTACACCTCGCTGAAAGCGATTTCTAATGTGTAGCTCGCCTATAGCAGTTAGCCAAAGGCTAAACTGTTACAGGTCTTCGGATTTTCTGCGGCAATCTTAATGAAGAGGACAAGTAAGGAAATTATAGAACTGTTTGATGACACCTACAATTTGGATTTTTTCTTTCTGCAATTACAGCAGCTGACAGGAATCAGGTTGTATGAGAATGAGTCAGTGATTATATTTGATGAAGTTCAGCTATTGCCGAAAGCCAGACAGGCAATTAAGTATCTGGTCGCTGACGGGAGATATAAATATATCGAAACGGGTTCATTGTTATCAATTAAAAAAAATACGCAGGATATATTAATTCCAAGTGAAGAGCGTAAAATATCAATATATCCTATGGATTTTGAGGAGTTTTTGTGGGCTATTGGTGATGAAATAACTGCTGATACAATAAAGCTTCTTTTAAAAAACAAAAAGTCGGCAGGAAATGCAATGCACCGAAATCTGATGCGGATATTCAGATTGTATATGCTCGTAGGCGGAATGCCGCAAGCCATAGAAACCTATATTGAAGAGAATAATCTTCAGGTAGTTGATGAGGTAAAAAGAGAAATAGTTGATTTGTATGAGGAGGATTTTGTTAAGATAGATGGAAGCGGCTTGGCAGGTGACATATATGATGCGATTCCGGCAAATCTTAGCGGTAACGCTTCCAGATATATTTTGGCTAATGCAAGAGAAGGGGTTAGAAGTGCACAGGTGCGAGAACTGATACCTGATATGTTAAGTTCATTTACTGTCAATATCGCATACCATGCAAATGATCCGGGAGCAGGAATGTCGTTAGCGAAAGATAACTCGCGTTACAAGCTGTTTGCGTCTGATGTAGGATTGTTTGTAACACTTGCCTTTAAGGATAAGGATTACACTGAAAATGTAATATATAACAAACTTCTCTCAGACAAGCTTGATGCTAATCTTGGGTATGTATATGAAAATGTTGTAGCACAAATTTTATTGGCAAAGGGAAATAATTTGTTCTATTGCACAATGGAGAGCGATACCTCACATCATTTGTATGAAATTGATTTTTTGATTTCCCAAGGGGATAAAATAAGCCCGATTGAGGTAAAATCCGGTAATTACCACAGTCATAAATCGCTGGATGTTTTTTGCGACAAATTCAGCAGTCGGATTAGAGACAAATATGTGGTCCATACCAAGGACTATAAATGGGAAAAAGGCGTTCATTACATTCCGGTGTATATGTTGCCATTTATATAAAAGGGTATATATAAAAGGAATGACTGTTATGTGCAATGTCATTAAGTTAACATTGTATAATAGTTGACTCAAAAGTAAAATGGTAGGAAAGTTTTGTACTTTCCTGCCATTTTGCATTTTTAAGCATGCTAATTAGATAGATTTGCATCTGCCTAAAAAATGATTTCATTTTTGTAAATATCAGGTTATTCCGTTACGATTAAGTCTTGTCCTGCATCACTATTCTTTACTTCAAGACCAAAGAACCACTCAGTTGAATTTTCGAAGGAAAGGGATGCAAACTGTTCCTCCGTTGGGTAGAGAATCAAATAATTCCCATTGCTGGATATTTCACACGCGACATTTTGTCCGACTATTTTATGTTTTGCCGTTTTAAGCATTTCCGTTGTGTATGCTTGAAGTGCTTCTTCATATTCCGCTTCGGCGTTCATTTGATAATTTTCAATGTCGCTGTTCACCTTATCCCGAAGAAATTCTCCGTTTACAATATATCTTGCCAAAAATTCTTTTCCGTAAGATGCTACTGTTTTATCATAAAAATCTTTATCCCATTTTTCCCCGTCGGGCGTTCCTGTCTGATATAAGCTTTCACCGTATCGGAGATAATCGCCGTCTTTCAGCAATCCCCATAGTTTTCCGAGCGTGTTTTTTTCTTCAAGCATATCCGATTCATATTCGCCTAAAGTCTTTCCATTAAAAACAAATTGGCTGTCAATATAATTATAGCTGGCGGTAATAGCGAATCTGTGCTTTTCATCATAGGATAGAAATGCTGTTTGAAGCGAAATATCAATTTTCTTCCCATTCCAATCAATGATTGCCGAATCAACTGTATTTCCCTCTCCAAAAACAATCGGATAGTCATTTGGTCCCTGCTGTATTGTCGGCGGCGGTGTTACAGTCGATTGTCCCGGTTTTTCACTCGGAACAACATTCCCAAATAATCCACTTTTCACTCCGCCAAAGCCAATCAAAGCAACAAGGCAGACACACGATATTGCTGAGATAATTCCTATTAAATTTTTTCTTTTCCTTTTGTTTTCTGCAATGATTTCATTGCTGCGTTGAAATACGCTATCAGCCATTTCTTTATAGTTCTTCATACTTAAAGCCCTCCTTATCAAGTTCTGATTTGAGTGACATTTTCGCACGATAAACAAGGTTTTCTATTTGACGATTATTTTTCTTCATTACGGTTGCCGCTTCGGTATTGCTGAAATCTTCAAAGAAGATAAGATAAAGCACCTGCTGATATTCAGGCTTTAATTTTGCGAGTGCCTTGTGCACAATAATTTTGTGTTCTTCTTGTATGTAGGATTTTTCAAGGTTTTCCTCATCACTTATCATATTCTGATAGTCCTCTATCGGAGCATTGGATGTTTTGGAGGTATGTCTTAAATAATCAATCGCTACATTTCGCCCAATAGTATAGAGCCAAGTTTTGAATATACTTTTGTTGGAAAATCTCGGCTTTTTCACTACAAGTTTTACAAAGGTTTCTTCTGCAAGTTCTTCAGCAACATAAATGTTTTGTGTAAATCCGTTCAGATAGAAAATTAAACCGTCTTTATAATCCCTTATTATCTCGACAATGCCATTTTCATCACCATCAAGGAAACGGCGGTAGCTACTTGCACCGTTATCCATTGACTGCCTCCTTCCTGAAAGGATGTTCTTTCTCCTTTCACTTATTAGACGGATAAGTATACTATTTCTCTCAGTAAAATTCAATTTATTTTCACTTATAGTTTGTTCCTTATGTCAAATAGCAATCCTTCCTTTGCAGATTGTGCTTCTTTTTTGAGAGTGCTGCCATTTTTTAGGAAGTTGATTCGGGGAGATGCTATTTTACTGCGTTTCACAACATAAAATCTCTCTTTCACAACAATTAGTCCACTTTTTCTGTTGTTCTTCCGATATAATAAGCATTATAAGAAAGTAGGAAGGAAAAGATATAGTGGTGCGGTTAGCATTTCTATATAAAAAATTAGTAGGAGTTACAATCAAATGGATAATAATGAAGTAGTAGCAGAAGAAGTGACAGCAGTTGTTGAAAATAATACAGGTATTGAGATTGAGCCATTATTTGTGGAAATGACTAATGAAATGTTACTGCCAGTGATCATAGTAAATGGCCACTGGCAGTAAATTTTAGTTTATTCGTTTTTTCTTACGTAGTGAGTCTTTCTGCCGGACCCAAGGCGTTCTATAGTGCCATCGGAAACAAGCTTTTTAAGAGCAGCTTCAACAGAGGAACTTCCAAGGCTTGGACAAGCGATGAGAGCATCCTGTTTCGTGAAAGTACCAATTTTGGAATGAGCGTATTGTTTTACGATGTCATAAGAGGTGCTTTTAGCTCCAGTCTGCCAAGCAAAACCTACACGATTTTCAAATTCACGATAGCAAGAGAGTATAACTCCGAGCATGTATTTGATAAATTCCTTTGGGTCATTTTTGGCTTCATGCCATCTATAATCGGATAGAGCGAGTGTGTCATAATAGCTTTCTTTGGTCTCGGCAATAGCTTTTTCAATACTGATATATTGTCCAACAGTATATCCGCACTTGTAGAGTAAAAGCAGAGTTAAAAGTCTGCTCATACGACCATTACCATCATTAAAAGGATGGATGCATAAGAAGTCTAGGATAAAACACGGTATCAGAATTAGGGGGTCAACAATTCCTTTACTTAATTCATTTTTGAAGGCTTCACACAAGGAAGCTACTGCCTCTGGAGTTTCATAAGGCTCTAAAGGAGAAAAAATAACTTCTTTTGTTCCGTCAGGAAGAGTCTTTACATTATCAAGTATAGAATCTATTGAAATAAACGCTATAGAGGATTTACGAGAAGAAAGTTTTTCTCTGTGTAGTAGGTTAACATCTCAGAAATTCTTCATAGTCTTCTGTGCTAAGACTAATATTTTTCCCAGTAAGCTGATTTACTCGAATGTGAAGCCTATTATTATAACCCTATGGACGATGTGATTTATATGTGTAAAACATTATAAGATATTTCCGTTGAGAGTCACACACATTTAACGACTTCCGGTTTTACGGAGGACAAACAACGAACAGAACAATTTCCCTAATGGAATCGGCAATTACATAACGGAAACAGGTGGAAATAGTGCAATTTCTGCATAATATTCTACAAGAAATATGTGAAAATATAGCGTATTATTGACAATATATGTTATATTAGTATTTAAGGAGCAGAATATGGCAGTTGAGAAAAAGACACTGACACAGTTATCTGTGCCAATATGTTTGGAAACATTATTATATATGCTTTCGGGCATGGTCGATACACTTATGTTATCGTCTGTAAGCGACCAGGCTGTAGGAGCAGTGGGAACGGCAAATACATACATAGGTGTTTTTATCATAATGTTTGGCGTAATATCATCAGGTATGGTTGCGGTTATGTCACAGAATATCGGAGCGGGAAGGCTGGGAATTGCATATCAGGCCAGACAGCTGGGACTTATATTTAATGCTTCGATAGGCATAGTGATGTCTGTTATTCTTGCTTTTTTTTCCGGCGGAATACTCAGAATAGTAAGCATTGCTCCGGCTTTACTTGCGCCGGCTGAAACATACCTTAAAATCGTTGGAGGAGCATGCTTTTTAAATGCGCTTATTCCTATTTTCTCCAGCTATCTCAGGGTGTTTGGATATACAAAACATTCATTGATAGGTACGATTGCCGGAAATGTCATCAACATAATACTCAATTCGATATTCCTGTTTGTTTTTAAATGGGGCGTAATGGGAGTTGCCGTTGCTACGGTTATATCAAGGGTTGTGAACCTTATCATTGTAGCAGTAATGGGAGCTGTACTTATAAAAGCGAAGAAGAATCCTGAACGTATTTCAACGCGAAAAATTCTTGCGCAGATTGTTAAGATAGGATTCCCTTCCGCACTGGAAACAGCACTTTATAATGTGGCAATGACACTTGTTGTGCGTTTTATGAATCAGATGGATTCGGATGGAATGAATGTTACGGCACGTTCTTATACCATACAGATAGCCAATTTTTCATACTGTGTAGGAGCCGCACTTGCTCAGGCCAATGCTATTATGACCGGCTGGAGAATCGGAGCCGGAGAATATGAAGAATGTGACAAGGGAACAAGAAAAGCGGTGATTTATGGTCTGATAACAGCAACCTGCTTTTCTGTGACATTTGCATTATCCGGACGTTTTATAGTCCATATATTTACAGATAATACACAGATGGTAGCTCTTGTGGTAAAACTTCTGGTAGTAGATATATTTCTTGAATTCGGAAGGGTGACTAATCTTGTGTACGGCCAGGCATTGAAGACCAGCGGAGATGCACTTTTCCCGGTTGTAATGGGTGCAATATTTATGTATCTGTTTGCAGTCGGCGGAACGTATCTGCTGGGAATAAATATGGGGCTCCAGGCAATAGGAGCATATATTGCAATGGCAGCCGATGAGTGTGCGAGAGCTGTAGGAATGGTGCTCAGATGGAAAAGCGGAAAATGGAAAAGTAAGAGCCTTGTATAGTTGCAGGAGGGATTATGTATCTTGATTTAAAGGAAAATAAACCACATGGTACCAAGGATGATCCGTTCAGTACGTATCATATATGGAATAACGGCAGACCTTTTCAGATACCGGTACATTGGCATGATGAACTCGAAATTATATATGTGAAAAGCGGTCTTTTGACTGTAAGCATATCAGGAGAGAGCTATACCGGGAAATCAGGTGAGGCGTTTGTTGTGTCACCGGGCAGCCTGCATTTTATGGGAACGCAGAACGGTAATGTGGAGTATTTTACTTTTCTTTTTCCGTTAAAATACATATCTTTTCGCACAGATGATACGCTGGATGATAAATTGCTCGAACCATTAAGCAGCGGGCATCTGATGATAAAACCCAGAATAGGGGATGTGGCAAAAGAGCTCTGCGGGCAGTTGATTGAAATAAATGAAAGTGAATCGAAAATCACAGCCCAGATAAAGACAAAAATAATTCTTCTTCAATTCATCCTTGAAATGTGGAACAAAGAATATATAATCGAAAATGACATAAGCGGCAGAAATACTGTAGAAAAAGAAATGCTTTCATATATTCAACAGAATTTTTCCGGAAAGATATCTTTAAAGGAATTTGGGGAAAGGTTTCATCTTTCGGAAAAATATATATCGCGATATTTTAAAGAGCATTTCCATATTACGCTGTCGCAGTATGTTGCTTATCTACGGCTGGAGCATGCAAAGCAGCTGCTACAGGACACGGATATCCCGGTTACGGAGATAGCGATGCAGAGCGGATATCAGAATGTAAGCTATTTTATCAGAAGTTTTAAGGAAACATATGGGGTGTCACCATTGAAATACAGAAAAATACGCTGACCGGAGGAAATGAACAGATGTTGAAAACATCACGCGGAAAAATAACGCTTTTGGTTTTATTGTTTGTCCTTTTGCTTATTATCGGTGGATTTTTATTTTTTATAAAAGATAATAAATCAAAAAAGCCAGAGAAAAAAGATTATGGAGTTTTTCTGAATGCGGATGACTCATCGCTGGAAAGGTTCAAAGAATATGATACAATTGTGATTGATGCACAGTATTTTACCCGGAAAGATATCGGGATTCTGCATGAAAATGAAGTAACCGTATATACCTACCTTAATATTGGCTCAATCGAGAATTTCAGGGAATATTATGCGGATTATGAGAAACTGGCACTCGGTGATTATGAGAATTGGGAAGAAGAGAAATGGATGGATGTATCCAGTCCGGACTGGCAGAAGTTTATAGGAAGCCTTGCCCGTGAATTATATGAAAAAGGTGTTGATGGTTTTTTCATTGATAATTGTGACGTGTATTATTATGCTACCACGGCAAGTATATTTGATGGACTTACGGTTATTCTGCAAGATGTTATGTCACTCGGAAAAGAAGTTATAATCAATGGCGGCGATGTTTATGTAACGGAATATAGGGAACGTTATGGGACTGCTAAAGATATTATGACCGGCGTGAACCAGGAGTCGGTATGGAGCGGTATTGATTTTGATAAGGGAACCTTTTATGAGCAGAATAAGGACGTTAGAGATTATTTCTGCGAATATGTGGAATCGTGTAAGGCAGACGGTGCAGAAGTGTATCTGTTGGAATATACAACAGACAGTAAGCTGATTCAGAAAATAGAGGAGTATTGTAAAAAACATGATTTCCGATTTTATATTTCAGATTCACTTGAATTGGAGGTTACCAGAGATGACAGAAAGAGAAAAAATGATAAGTGGAGAGTTATATGATTCATCAGATAAAGAATTGGAACAATTACGCCTGAATGCGCGTAAATTAGCAAGAAAATATAATTTGACGGATGAAGATTGCGCAGAAGAGCAAACACGGATATTGAGAGAATTATTGTCGGAAACAGAGGAGCTTCCGTATTTGCAGGCACCTGTTTATTTTGATTATGGATGTAATACGTCCTTTGGAAAGAGCTGCTTTGCTAATTTCAATTTTACCTGTTTAGACGTGGGTGAAATACATATAGGAGATAACGTGTTGATTGGTCCAAATGTTACATTGGCAACTCCTATGCATCCGTTATTACCTGAAGAACGTAATATACGAAAAAGAGAAGATGGCAGTTTTTATAATCTTGAGTATGCGAAACCAATAACCATAAAAGATAATTGCTGGCTGGCATCTAATGTGGTTGTCTGTGGCGGTGTTACCATAGGAGAAGGGTGCGTAATTGGTGCAGGAAGTGTTGTGACAAGAGATATTCCACCATATAGTCTGGCAGCTGGAAATCCATGCCGGGTTATTCGCAAAATAACTGAAGAAGATCATATGTATGGCTTATCGGGTGAATAAAATAAAAGAAGTATTGAAAACCGTGCAGTAACTGGGATATAATGTATTTGAGTGTACAGAGATTCGAAATCCTTAAAAACAAGTGAAGGAGGAAAAAGAGTCGTGTGTGAAATAATGGAAAATATGATTGCTGAAGCTGTAAACGAAGCATCAAATGAAGAAAAAACTAAGGCAGTAATCAATATGCTTCGTCTTAAGGTCGATGAAGATGAAGTCCGAAAACTCTATCCTGCTGAATTTGAAGAAGGTAAGAGAAGATTCCTGGAAGAGTCTAATTAAAACTGAATATTGTTGATGTGCCGGCCGCAAATGTTAGATATCGTTATCTGACGATTGCAGGCCGGTATTGATATCTCATTAATTTCACATTAAAATGAGTATAAAAAATATATTTGATGAATGGAGAAATCCGGATGAATAATTTGATTTTGGATTTTTCGCATGTCTATTGTGATGAGAAAATACCAGATAGAAATAAAATACACTGGATTGACTGCTCGGATATTACAGAATGCGATTTATATTGTTCCGGATGTGCCGCAGATGAAATCTGGGCAAGGATCAAGCCTTATGGAATTAACGGAATACATTTTCTTGATTCGGGTAATTATCATTATGTTACCGGGATAATTACAGATAGAATTGATGAGGATTTTGTTCTGGTAGTGTTTGATCATCATACGGATATGCAGAAGCCTATGATTGATAATATGATAAGCTGCGGCGACTGGGCCGGACAAACTCTCGAAAATAACCCGTACCTGAAACAGTTGGTATTAATTGGTCCTCCGGAGGATGATATAGAACAGATTTATTACCGGGACGGGCAGGGAAAACTTTTGACTTTTTCAGCGGAAGAGATAAAGTCCGGGAAAGATAAAAATAAAATTGCCGGTATTATAAGCAATCTTCCGGTATATATATCGATAGACAAAGATGTGCTCGGTTTAAAATATTCAGAGACGAACTGGAGTCAGGGCATGATGAGCCTGCCGGTATTGGAAAATATATTGTCATATTTTATGCAGAATTACAGGATAATCGGTATAGATATATGCGGCGAATGCAATCCGGGGATACCTTTGCCGGAATACAGTGAGTCAGAATTGGTAAATGCCGGCACAAATAAGAAATTATTCGATTTTCTAACACAATATATTAATACACGCATGGTACACAAGGAAGGATAAACACGATGTCATTAACAAAAGCAACAAATTACCTTAAGGAAAAAGGTTATGCAGATCATATAATTATATTGGAACAGTCAACGGCGACCGTTATGGAGGCGGCGGATGCTCTTGGAGTCAAACCGGGAATGATTGCCAAAACCATGTCATTTATGCAGGGAGATAAAGCTGTTCTTATCCTGACTGAGGGAACGGCAAGAATCGATAACAGGAAATACAAGGATTATTTTCACAACAAAGCCAAGATGATACCGTTTGAGGAAGTTGAGAATGTTATCGGACATGCGCCGGGTGGTGTATGCCCGTTTGGAATTAATGACGGTATTGATGTGTATCTTGATGAAAGTCTTAAGAGGTACGATACGGTATACCCTGCGGCAGGAGACGACCATAGTGCCGTTAAACTGACAATACCTGAACTTGAAGCTGTGTCTGGAGCCGCAGGATGGGTCGATGTATGTAAGGATGAACATGGTGAAGTTTAAGTAACAACAAGAAAAGCCTTGTAAATAACACCGTCTTTTGATACAATAGTATTAAGAAACATGTCAGTGGGTGCGCATACATACGATGAAGGAAATAGATACTAATAAGAAGAACATTAAACATAGCAAAGACAGTAGAAATAGTGCCGCTCGCAAAGTGTGTATTGCGATACGGCGCTTTTTTGCAATACTCGGAGTTACCTTGGGAATGACAATTGTGTGCATATACGGCGTTATGTTGGTATGTACGCACGGACCGTCAAAGGTTGCGAGGGACTTATTCGTAATGTCGGTCAGGGAATCGAGCATGGGCGGATTTCTGGCCAATATGGTTGTCAGTAAATCGACTATAGAGAGAATAGAGGCAGCCAATACCGTCAGAACAACGGATGAGATCTCAGATACGGAACTCATAGAATTTAACAATCAGAATCATACGGGCAGCATGATTCCGGAAGATTTGGATGACGGAGAGAGAAAACCGTACAAAGATATGGGCGGTGTATTTCTTTACGAAGTGTCGGGGGCGACGTATTCGGGAACTATGGTAGTTATAAATGATCCTTCGAGAGTCATGGTCGGTGTTTCGGGAGATTACAGCGGAGAGCCGGGAATTAACGTACCGGCTATATGCGATAAATATGGAGCCGTACTGGCTGCAAATGCCGGTGGATTTGAAGATATAGGCGGTGTAGGAGACGGAGGTACGCCGAGAGGAATTGTTATGTCCGAAGGAACATTAAGGTATGGCAGCCTGACGGAGAGCTATGATCTTATAGGATTTGATAATAATAATGTGTTCGTGATAGGCAACATGACGGGGCAGCAGGCTGTGGACAGAGGAATAAGAGATGCCGTATCATTCGGCCCTTTTCTGATTCTGAATGGGACACCGCTTGAAGTCAGCGGAATGGGCGGCGGATTGAATCCGAGAACTGCAATCGGACAGCGTGCGGACGGCGCGGTACTTCTTCTGATTATAGACGGCAGACAGGCACACAGTCTCGGAGCATCGATGAATGATCTGATTAACGAGATGTTGGATTTTGGTGCTGTTAATGCAGCCAACCTTGACGGCGGCGTGTCAACAGTATTGTACTATGATGGTGAAATACATAACAAAATATCTTCTGTATATGGTGCGCGTGGTGTACCGACTGCAATTATTGTACGTAATAAGGAGGATCCATGAGAAAGAACAGAACCAAAAGCCGGTTTGGCTCTTTCATGAAAACATATACGATAATCCTTGCGGTAATTGCCGTTGGCATATGTGCCATTGTGTGGACGAAACTCAAGAAATACCAGAATGACTACGACAGCGCAAAACAGGCCGGAAGTGCCACGGATTATGTGCAGGAATTTGTGTCCGGACTTGATTATGACAGTATTCTTGAATACATAGATAAATATGGGTTGAATGTAATGAAAGGCATTAACCCGGAGATAAACCATGCAAGATATTTTGATAATCTGATATCGGTATATGGTGTGAGTTTTCGTGAAAATGAGAAAAACACCAATTCAATCCCGAGATATGACATTATGGCCGGTGATGTCAGAATTGCTGTAATATCACTTAAAGCATCAGGCAAAAATGATGAATTCGGATTCCATGGATGGGCCTTAAAGGATATGGCTTTTGACACAGATGAAATAGAATATACGGATATTGATATATGGGTACCGGCAGAGTGCAAAGTCGCGTATAATATGCAGGAATTATCAGATGAATATATAGTGGAGAACAGTGTATCGGATGATGATTTTACGCGTAAATTGAAATCACTCGGTGTCAGTGTATCTGATAATGCGAGATATCATATAGAATATACGTTTGGAAACAGAAATATTGCTGCAATTAATGCCGACGGACAAATGTTAAAATCTGTTATTAACGGCTCGGTATACGATTTCAGACAGGGCAGCACGGCAATGCCGGATGATTTACAAACCTATGTAATGAACGCAATGGATTCTTATATATACACTCTTTATAAGAAGAAATCATTCGGAGAAATTGCGGAATATATTGAGAAGGACTCCGATGCATACAGAATGATCAGTGAGGTCCTTACATCAGCGGCATGGGGCTGGACTCCGGATACGGTTGATATACTTGAACATGATGTAACGGATTATGTATCTTACGGAGATGATTTTTTTACCTGCAGATATTATGGACGGATTTACAAATTCAAAGATGGAGCTATGGAATCCGGCGAAGAGGAATTTAACTACAGAATAATATTCAGAAATATAGGCGGTAAGTGGCTTGTGGACTATTTTATCTTGACGAAGGAGGCACAGTGATGATCACATATAACAAGAAACAACACTTATTTAAAATAGATACCCGGAATACAAGTTATATAATGGCGGTTGCAGATAACGGTTATCTAGGACATGTATATTATGGAGAAAAATTAAATTCATCGGATGTAAGATACCTTATGTCAGAAGATGAGTGGCCGTTTGATCCGGTTAAAACTCCGGGAGAGAAAGGGCCTTTTATTGAAAGGTTCGCGATGGAATATCCGTGCTCGGACAACGGTGATTTCAGAGGCGGATGTATCGGAGTACGTAATGGCGCGGGACAAAAAGGTCTTGAACTTATATTTGATTCGTACAGGGTGTATGCCGGAGATACAGGTCTTAAATCACTTCCGCACACATGGGGAAGTAATGCCGAAACATTGGAGATTACGCTCAAAGACGAGTGTGCCGGTGTAAAAGTTCTGTTAAACTACTGTGTGTATGGCGATGCTGATGCAATATGCCGCAGTGCTATAATATATAATATCGGAGATGAGGCATTTTATATTACCAATGCGTTGTCGGCATGTGTTGATGTCCGTGATGAAGAATATGAACTGCTGACACTTAACGGTTCATGGGGAAGAGAACGGCATATATGCACGAGACCGATAGGATATGGTACTACCGGGATAGAGTCACAGCGTGGCATTCCGGGGCATCAGCAGAATCCGTTTATTGCCATGGTGTCAAAAGGATGTACACAGGAATCAGGATATGTATATGCAATGAACCTGATATATTCATCCAATTTTGAGGCTGGTGTCACCAAGGACCAGTTTGATAATGACAGAATGTTCATAGGAATCAATCATGAAGGCTTTGAATGGAAACTGGAACCGGGTGAATTGCTTGAAATACCTGAAGCAGTGATGGTTTTTTCGGCATCAGGACTGGGACATATGACCAGAACATTCCATGATTTATACAGAAATCATCTTATAAGAAGCGGATGGAAATATATGCCGCGTCCCGTACTTATCAATAACTGGGAAGCCACCCATTTTGATTTTGATTCGGACAAGCTTATAGAGATAGCAGAACGTGCAGCGGATAAAGGAATAGAGATGTTCGTTATGGATGACGGATGGTTCGGCCACCGCAACAGTGATAACAGCAGTCTTGGTGACTGGGTTGTGAACAAGAATAAGATAAAAGGCGGACTTAAGCATCTCGTTAACAGAATTAATTCCATGGGAATGAAATTCGGAATGTGGTTTGAACCTGAGATGGTTTCACCGGATTCAGATTTGTACAGAATGCATCCTGACTGGGTTATGGAATACCATGGCAGAGAAGGCACACAGGTGCGTAATCAGTATGTGCTTGACCTTACCAGACCGGAAACAGTGGACTATGTGTATGAAAGTATAGCATCGGTCTTAAGAAGCGCTAATGTTGAATATGTCAAATGGGATATGAACAGATCATTTACCGATGTCGGAAGCAATTACCTTCCTGCCGACAGACAGGGAGAAATCTGTCACAGACAGATTCTTGCGGTATATGCGATGCAGGAGAGGCTGCTTGAAGAATTTCCAGGTCTTCTGCTTGAAAACTGTTCGGGAGGCGGTGCAAGATTTGACCCCGGAATGTTATATTTCAGCCCGCAGATATGGTGCTCTGATGACACTGATGCAATTGAAAGACTGGCAATCCAGGAAGGAACTGCTATGGTATATCCGGTTTCTACGATTGGTTCACATGTATCTGCGTGCCCGAACTATGAGACAGGAAGAGTTACACCTTTTAAGACAAGAGGTGAAGTGGCTCTTTGCGGAACCTTCGGATATGAACTGGATGTGACGAAACTGTCTGATGAAGAAACTGATATGATACCTATACAGGTCGAATTATATAAGAAATACAGCAGGCTTATCCAGACCGGCGATTATTACAGAATTGCATCATATTCCGGAAACGGAAGATATGACTGTTATGAAATTGTATCCAAAGACAGGAAAAGTGCGCTGGTGACATTTGTGCAGGTCCTTGCCGAACCAAATATGAGAAAACATCTGATCAGGTTATGCGGATTGGAACCGGATGCGGTATATAATGTTAATGGAGTTAAATATACCGGAGATGTTCTTATGAAAGCCGGACTTCCGGTTGTAAGACCTGTGGGAGATTATGCTTCTATTTTAATCGAAATTAATGTCTGTGGAGATAAATGATGCGGGAATTATTATTTATGAAACCATGCTTTTCCCATACAATATGGGGCGGAACAAGGCTTAGGGATGTATTCGGATATGATGAGCATGGAGATGATATTGGCGAGTGCTGGGGAATATCAGCGCATCCCGGAGGAGATGACACAATAACCGGAGGACAATATGACGGAAAGAAACTTTCGGAAGTGTATTTTTCACACCCTGAATTGTTCGGTAATATTGACTGTGACAGGTTCCCGCTTCTTATTAAGATAATAGATGCCAAAGAAGATTTGAGTATTCAGGTTCATCCTGATGATGAATACGCTTCGACACATGAGAATGGCTCATATGGAAAAACGGAATGCTGGTATATAATAGATTGCCCGGACAATGCAAAGCTTGTTATAGGACATAATGCCGGAACACATGAGGAACTGGTTTCCATGATAGAAGCCGGAAGATGGAATGATTTTATAAGATATGTCCCTATTAAGAAAGGCGATTTTATCCAGATTGAGCCGGGAACGGTTCATGCGATAACAGCAGGATGTATGCTTTTAGAAACCCAGCAGAGCAGTGATATAACATACCGGGTGTATGATTATGGCAGACTGATGAACGGATCGCCCAGAGAACTGCACATAAAGCAGAGTATGGATGTGATTACGGTTCCGGCACCGGATGCCGGTAAAAGCGTAAGAAACTATATCAATATTCCGGCTGATGAGTTGTATGAAATTGAGTCATGCAGATTATATAAAGTGTTCAAGATAGTATCCGAGAAAGGATTTGCGTTCAATATGGTATATCCGTTTATGAATATGAGTGTTATAGACGGTGAAGGAAGTATTGACGGTACATATATTAAGAAAGGTATGCATTTTATAATCCCATCCGGATACGGAAAGGTACACATTGACGGAAAGATGACGATAATAGCATCAACCGTAAACTGACTTTAGAGGATAAGACATGAATGAGACTTTTATGAAAGAAAAACCTGTATTCGGGCTGATAGTATCAATGTCGCTGCCAATGGTAATATCCATGATGGTCAATTCGCTGTATAATATTATTGACAGCCTCTTTGTTGCCAGAATAAGCGAAGACGCCATGACGGCACTTTCACTGGTATTTCCGATACAGAATTTTATCAATGCCGTAGCAATAGGATTCGGTGTCGGCATTAATGCTGTTATAGCTTTTTTTCTCGGCGCAGGGGATGAAGATACGGCAAACCGTGCGGCAACACTGGGAATGGTACTGTCACTGCTCCATGGAGTGGTACTGGGAGTGCTGGCGTCAATTATTATAAATCCGTTTCTTAGGGCATTCACACATAATGATGAGATCAGACATATGGGTGTGACTTATGCGGTAACGGTTTTTGCTTTTTCTGTGATAAATATGGCAGACCTTGTATTTGAGAAGGTCTTCCAGTCCGTAGGGCGGATGAAAGTTACAATGATCGGCCTTATGAGCGGATGCATTGTTAATATAATTCTGGACCCGGTGATGATTTTTGTATTGGGAATGGGAATACGAGGTGCGGCCGTTGCTACCGGAATAGGCCAGACAGTGACATTGGCGGTGTATTTATATTTCTATATAAGGCGCCCGATAAGTGTAAAATTCAGGAGTAAATATATTAAACCTGATGCGGCGATTGCCGGAAGGCTTTACGGAATAGGTATTCCTGCAATTCTTAATCTTGCACTGCCGTCACTTCTTATAAGTGCACTGAATGCAATATTGAGTGCATATTCAGAAATGTATGTTACGATACTTGGTATATATTATAAGTTACAGACGTTCCTGTATCTCCCGGCCAACGGAATCATTCAGGGAATGCGTCCTATAATCGGATATAATTATGGTGCCGGTGAGAAAGAAAGAGTTAAGAAAATATATAATATAACACTTGCAATGTGTGCGGTGATAATGTTTGCGGGAACAGTAATATGTCTGCTGATTCCGGACCGCCTGATTGGTTTTTTTACCGATAATCCGGTAACCATGGCCAAAGGCGGAGAGGCACTGAGGATAATCAGTGCGGGATTTGTTGTTTCTACGGTATCGGTGGTGGCATCAGGAGCACTTGAAGGCCTTGGAAAGGGTGTTCCGTCATTAGTGATATCGTTAATGAGATATGTTGTAATAATTATTCCGGCTGCTTTTATATTAAGCAGAATTGCCGGAGCTGCCGGAGTGTGGAATGCATTCTGGGTTGCAGAACTTATAACATGTGCAGCTTCTTTTTTCATATACGGAAGATCAACAAAAAGTAAAGGATGTGATTAAAATGGCTTCGTTTATTGAATTTAGGGATGTTAAGAAAATATACCGTATGGGTGAGGTTGATATTAAAGCACTCGACGGTGTGAATTTTACGATTGAGAAAGGTGAGTTCGTCGTCATAGCCGGAGCAAGCGGTGCCGGAAAGAGTACAATTCTTAATATTCTCGGCGGAATGGACAGTGCTACAAGCGGAGATGTAATTGTGGACGGTGACTATGTGAGCAAGTATAATTCAAGGCAGCTTACCACATACCGCAGATATGATATTGGTTTTGTATTCCAGTTCTATAATCTGGTACAGAATCTTACTGTAACGGAGAATGTTGAGCTGGCTGCGCAGATATGTCGTGATCCGCTGAACATAGGTGAGACTGTGGCAGCGGTCGGACTTGCGGACAGACGCAATAATTTCCCTGCCCAGTTATCGGGCGGAGAGCAGCAGAGAGTTGCCATTGCAAGGGCGCTGGCTAAGAACCCTAAGCTCCTTCTGTGTGATGAACCGACAGGAGCACTTGATTACAATACAGGTAAGGCGATTCTTAAACTGCTCCAGGATACATGCCGTAATAATGGCATGACAGTTATAGTAATCACACATAATCTTGCACTTACCGCCATGGGCGATAAGGTTATAAAGATAAAGAACGGCAGAGTTGACAGCATACATGTCAACGAACATCCTGAACCGGTTGAAAGGATTGAATGGTAATGAAAAATGCACTTTTTAAAGATACCATCCGCGAGATAAAGAAAACATTCGGACGTTTTATATCCATATTCGGAATAGTCCTTGTAGGTGTGGCCTTCTTCGTCGGCGTTAAAGCCTCGGCCCCGTATATGAAAAGGTCTGCGGATGCTTATTTTGACAGGGAAAATCTGTTTGACCTTAAGATATATTCTCCGGTGGGATTTTCGGATGAAGATGTCGAAGATGTCGGAAATACCGATGGAATAAGCCGGGCAGAAGGTGCGTATGTGACCAATGCCGTGGCAGATGTCGGTACAAGTGAAAAAGTATTTCAGATAATGTCATATGACCCGGAAAATGATGATCCGATTAACAAACTGACGCTTGTCGAGGGCAGATTGCCGGAAAAAAGCGGAGAATGTGTCATAAGGTATTATGAAATGAGAGACGGAGAACTCAGTGTCGGTGACACTCTCAATCTCTCAAGCGGAACGGATACCGCTATCACTGACAGTACACTTAATGATGATACTTACACGATAGTCGGCAAAGTAACCACACCATATTATCTGTCATATCAATATGATTCGGCTTCAGTCGGAAACGGTAAGGTTGAGTATCTTATGTATATACCGCTGGATGAATTTAAGGGAAATCTCCTTTACAAGGACAGCGGATATAGTGTTATATATGCTGCCATAGACGGGGCGGCTGCTCTTGATACATATTCTGATGAATATTTTGACCTGACTGACCCGGTAAAGGAACGTGTCAAGGAGCTTGGAGAGAATACAATGGAGAAGCTCGCTGCCGGGCAGATGATACCTTCGGACGGCAGCATACCGTTAAAATGGTATGTGTATGACAGAAATTCACATTTTTCATATGTGGATTACGGAAACTGCGGAGACAGAATGGATGCGATTGCCAAGATTTTTCCGGCATTCTTTTATCTTGTCGCTGCACTTGTATGTCTCACAACGATGACAAGAATGGTGGATGAACAGCGCCAGATTATAGGTACACTTAAGGCACTGGGATATAATAAATTCCGTATCGCAATGAAATATATCACATATGCAGCCGTGGCTTCGCTGACAGGAGGAGTGATAGGATGTTTTGTCGGACTCAATACATTTCCTGGCATTATATTCACGGCGTGGAATACAGTATATACTGTTGACGGCCTTGTGCCGGCACCACAGATTGCTTTGTGCATAGTGGCGGTGGCTATTGCGGTGTTTGTAACGGTTGTTGCGGTTATAGCGGCATGTATCGGGGAATTAACGGAAGAACCGGCGATGCTGCTGCGCCCAAAATCACCGAAAAACGGCAAAAAAGTCATACTTGAGCGTATCGGTTTCATCTGGAAAAGAATGTCTTTTACCGGTAAAGTGACGGCGCGGAATATTCTCAGATATAAGAAACGATTTTTTATGACTGTGATTGGAATTGCCGGATGTACGGCACTTATTCTGGCCGGTTTTGGAATCAAAAACAGTGTTGCCACGGTTATGGTGGGACAGTATGAGGATATTCTTGCATATGACATTTCCGGTATGTTCACTGACAGGTCCGATAAGGATGCTTTCAAAAAAGAATGTGACAGCTCCGATATGGTTGAGAATGTTTACATAGATACCCAGTACAGCGGAACTGCCAATATTGACGGAGCTTCATCAGGCTCGTCAAACAAGAATATAACGCTTGTAAGTGTGGATGATGCCGACAAATATGCGGAATTTGTAACCCTTACCGATCATAAGAAAGGTAACAAAATCAAAATTCCGGATGACGGCGCATTGATTTCATATAAGATGGCTAAAGACTTTGATATCAGTGTCGGTGACAGCCTGTATGTCAGTATATCGGATGACAAATATTATGAAGTGGAAGTTTCCGGTATAATTAACATGTATGTAGGACAATATGTTTTTATGCAGGATGACTATTATGAGAAATGTTTCGGCGAAACGGCACCGCGCAACAGCTTCATAGCCAATCTTACAAGCACTGACATGGACAGACAACAGCAGTTTGGTTCTGATATCATGAAAAAATTCAATATGGAAAGCATATCGTATTTCTCAGGTATCAAAGATAATTTTGGTGACCTGATTGCATCACTGAATATTATTACGGTTGTGCTTATAGTATCGGCAGCCCTGCTCGCTTTTGTGGTTTTGTATAATCTGATAAATGTTAACATTTCAGAGCGTATAAGGGAAATAGCTACCATAAAGGTTCTCGGCTTCTATGATAATGAGGTTGAAATGTATGTGTACCGTGAGAACATTGTGTTGAGCATTATCGGGTCGCTTGTAGGACTGGTGCTGGGAGTTTTCCTGCACAGATACATTATGAATGTAATCGAGATGGATGATGTTATCTTCCCTCATAAGATATTCTGGTACTCATATTTTATATCTGTTGCCATTACGATCATATTTGGACTTATGGTAAATCTGGCAATGACAAAGAGATTAAAGAGGATTCCGATGGTCGAATCTTTGAAGTCTGTGGAGTAATGTCAATAAAATTTTACGTGTAACACCATTGTGTGCCGGCATGTGTGTGTGATATAATACGCACATGTGTGGTTAACAGGGTTACCCACGGAAAGGGATATATTATGAAATTTATACTGGATTTTATTAAGGGAATGTTTATCGGTGTTGCCAATGTAATCCCGGGTGTGAGTGGCGGAACAATGGCCGTATCAATGGGAATTTACGATAAGCTGGTCACCTCGATAAACAACATTACGAAGAAATTCAAGAAATCGTTTATTGCTTTACTTCCGATAATACTTGGAATGGGTGTGGGAATCGCAGTATTCTCATTCATCATACCTTATTGCCTTGAGGTATTTGCTTTCCAGACATGTATGTGTTTTGCCGGACTTATCCTTGGCGGAATACCGGAGCTTGTCGGTGAGACGAAGAAGGCATTCAAGAAGGAACAGAAGGGAATCAATGCAGTCCATATAATTGTATTCATTGTATTTATGGCATTGGCGGTATGGATGGCGGTTGCCAATCCGTCATCGGTAGGCGCTACCGACATAAAAGTAACATTTCCGATGATAATCATGATATTTGCATTCGGAGTAATATGCTCTGCTGCAATGGTTGTGCCGGGAATAAGCGGTTCGCTCCTTCTTATGATGCTCGGTTATTATTCGGCGATCATGGGAACCATAAGCAGTTTCATTGTGGCATTGAAGAATTTTGACGGTTCGGAAATCGGACACGGCCTTGCGATTATTGTTCCGTTCGGAATAGGATGTATTCTTGGTATACTTCTTATATCGAAGTTAATAACATGGCTCCTTGAGAAATTTGAGTCCATCACTTATTTTGGAATCCTCGGTCTTGTACTTGCATCACCGTTTGCGATTTTCTACAAGATGAATCCGTCATCATTCTCACCGGTTGTTATTATTGTGGGAATAGTACTGTTTCTGGCCGGAGCTGTATTCACATACTGGTTCGGAGAGAAGACCAAGTCCGTGGATGCGGTATAGAGAATTTAACATTAAAATTACGTTGGTTGAGTGGAATGTCCGGGATTACGGATGTTCCACTTAATTTTTGGACTAAAAAATATATAGTTGGAAAAATTAAATTTGGATTGAAACTAAATAATATAAATGATACAATAATAAAAGGTTATGATGACACGAAAGGTATTAAATACGGCAATTAAGTAAACGGATGATCTAGAAAGATTTTTTGAAGGAGTAATGCCAAATGATAGATATATATACTAAAAAGATAGATTCAAAAGATTGGATATTTCAGAATGACCTGTACTTTAACCTGAATACAGGCAATGAAGAGATGTCGCAAAAAGAAATTGATTTAATCTGGCAGGCTGACAAGGCAAAGCTGACACCGGATAAGCATATTGAAACCAAATACGGATTAGGAACAATCCGAAATTTATCATCGGGCTGCAAAACGTTGCTTAATATTGTGAAGCATCCTGACAAGGTGGTAAATGTTGAGGAATGTGGTCAGAATGTACTTAGAATCATTTTTACTATGGATAATATTAAGATTTATATGTCAAGACCGACGCTTTTTGATATTCCGGATGATGCCAAAATCAGATTTAATGATTCTGATATAGTTACCGGTGGCAGAGGTTATAATGCATGGTGGAGTAAGGAATATGAAAGGAGAGAAGCGGATGATTTATAAGAATATTACATTTGAAGCAGCTCCATTTTCATATGATTTGACATTTGATGACAGGATTACCCTTGTGGGTGGAGACAGTGGTACAGGCAAAACAGTACTTTATGAAATGCTTGAAGATATAAGATTGACAGAAGAATATAAAGCAATTAAGCTATTTAACTACAAATCAGATGATTTTTTAGAAGCAATAAAACAGTGTAGAAATAGTTTTATTGTGATAGACAATGCAGATTGTCTGATTAGTGATGATGTCAGGAGATTCATTAATTTTGAGACGTCGAATCAATATATGCTTTTTCTACGAAATTGCGACGGACTAAATGTATCTGATAAGAGCTTTAAGGTGTTGAAGTTTGACAATAACAGGATAACACTGGAATAATATAAACTATTTGATATAAATAATTTACGTTCATATGCCGGACATGTCGGACATATAAATGACTAAGGAGGTTGGACATATGGACGTGGACAATAATGTAATAAATTATCTTTCGGTTAGACTGCGGGGCTTTTTTGCGGGCTGGGAAAATATAAGTGACATAAGGGAGATAAGGCTCAGAACCGGCAGAGCGATGATAGTGTGCATGCGCGGAGGGGAACGCATTGTCACGACGGGCGGAGGGGAACGCATTGCCACGAAGGACGGCATGCCGGTAATCGTCGGGAAAGAGGATATAAAGGAAACTCTCGAATACATAAGCAATTATTCCCTGTATGCATATGAGGAGGAAATCAAGAAAGGCTTTATCACGATGAACGGAGGCAACAGAGTCGGTCTGTGCGGCCGGGTTGTGTATGAGGCCGGTTCGATAAAAACAATACGGAATATCTGTACCGTAAATATAAGGATGGCGCACCAGATACGGGGCTGTTCGGATATGATCATGGACAAATTGTATGAAAGCACAGGTAAGGATATATATAACACATTGATAGTATCAGCGCCATGCTGCGGAAAGACAACGCTGCTACGCGATATCGTGAGGAATATTTCGGACGGTTTCATGGGGCATGCGGGAATGACTGTGGGAATCGCAGATGAGCGCAGTGAGATAGCTGCGTGTAATATGGGAGTGCCGCAGAATGATGTCGGGATGAGGACGGATGTGCTTGATGGCTGTATGAAGTCACAGGGGATGATGATGCTTATACGAAGCATGAGTCCCGGAGTGGTCGCAGTCGATGAAATCGGAAGTGATGATGATGTGCAGGCGATACGGTATGCGGTAAACTGCGGATGCCGTATAATTGCCACGGTTCATGCGACAAGTATGGAGGAATTATATCATAAAATACCATTAAAACCACTGCTTGGGGAAAAAGTATTCGGGAGGATAATCCTGTTAGGTAACAGGGAACATATCGGTAGCATAACCGGGATATATGATGGGGAGGGAAATATAATATGAGTACATTTACCAAAATATGCGGCATTGCATTTATTGTTTTTTCAACATCGGCGTACGGATGGGTGTTGAGCAGGGATTTAAAACGCAGGCTTCTTGAACTGCGTGAATTAAAGAAAATAATGTTTCTTCTGCGCGGGGAAATAGGGTACGGCATGACACCTTTGTTAGAGGCAGCCGGCAGTATTGCACAGCGTGTTACGGCACCGTTTAACGGAATACTTGTGTCACTTTCAAACAGAAATTCAGAAATTAAGGAGTGTCCGTTTGGGCAGATGTGGGAGGAAGAATTTACAAAGGGACTGGTCATGTCACATTTATCCGCAGCTGAAAAAGAGCGGCTTGTTGCGTTGGGGAACAGTATGGGATTAAGTGACGGCAGGACACAGCAGAATGTCATAGATGCATATATGCAGGAGGTTGAGACTGCGATAAGCGACATGGAAAAATGTCTGCCGGCCAAAACAAGACTTTACAGAAGCCTGGGAGTTATGCTTGGAGTAGTTATATCAATTATTATAATATGAGAGGGCGTACATAAGTGGAAGTAGGATTGATTTTTAAAATAGCTGCCGTTGGAATACTGGTATCCGTGATTTATCAGGTATTAAAACACAGCGGCAGGGAGGAACAGGCGTTCCTTACAAGCCTTGCGGGACTTGTGCTTGTACTTTTCTGGATAATACCGTATATCAAGGACTTATTCCAGAGCATTAAGGATATTTTCTCACTGTAAGGGGTGCGGTATGGATATTGTTAAAGTGGCGGTAATAGGCATTGCAGGGGTCATGCTTTCGATTATCATGAAAAACAGCCGCAGTGAATATGCACAGCTTGTGGCACTTGTGACAGCGGCGGTCGTATTCTGTTATGTTACCGCCAGAATAAAAATCGTCATTGAATCCGTGAACGGTTTTATGGGGCATGTAGGTGTTGAAAGCCGGTATATCACGATACTTGTCAAAATGACCGGAATAGCCTATGTGTCTGAGTTTGCATCATCGATGTGCCGCGATGCCGGATACCAGGCGGTTGCATCGCAGATAGAGATATTTGCCAAACTGTCATTGCTTGCGGTCAGTCTGCCGGTGGTGACGGCGCTTATAAACACAATAGAAAGCAGTATATGATATGAAAAGGGTTGTGATTTTAATAATTGCATTTATGGCTGTGGCTACGCTCATATCTATAAGGGTGAAGGCTGCGGAACCGGATGATTATGACTTTTCGCAGATTGATGAGGTCATGAGCAACACCGATTTTGACTTCAAGGAAACGGTAAAACTTTTTTTCTCCGGAGAGACGGATAAGAGTATCACCGGACTGGGACAGGCACTTCTTGATTCACTTTTTTCTGAACTCGCTGCCCAGAAAAGCCTGATAACCAGAATAGTCATAATAGGCGTGGCGGCAGCAGTATTTATGAATGTGGCATCGGCATTCTTAAAAGGAAGCATAGCACAGACGGGATTTTATATTACATTTATGCTTCTTATGGGAACACTGATGAGCGGATATGTAATTGCGGCGGACCTTGTAACGGATGCGATGAACAGTCTTCTTGAATTTATGGAGGCGGTTGTACCTATATACACGCTTTCGGTCGGGTTCGCGGCGGGAAGTTCGAGTGCGGCATCATTTTACAGCATTATAACCATACTTATTGTAATAATCCAGAAACTTTTATGTGACTTTATCATTCCCATGATATATATCTATATGGTGTTCAATTTTATTAACAATATTACCGAGGAAAATGTATTCACGCGTATATGTGAACTGCTTAAAACGGTAATTGAATGGATTCTAAAAGCACTTCTTTCATGTGTAATAGGGATGAATATTATACAAAGCATGATAAATCCGGTTATGGACAGTTTAAAGACATCGGCACTTGGCAAGGCGGCATCGATGATTCCCGGTGTGGGCGGCGTACTGACATCGGTATCGGGACTGGTGCTTGGATCCGGCACACTTATCAAGAATTCAATCGGCATGGCTTCAATGATAGCGGTAATAGTGCTGTGTTTTATTCCGGTCATCAAAGCGGTTGCAATGTCAATCGGATATAAGTTCGCGGGAGCTATGCTTGAACCGGTATCAGATAAGAGAATTTCCAATGCGGTCAACGGGATATATGAAAGTATAGTGCTTCTGGCCAAGACTTTATTGTACGGTGTGGTTTTCTTTCTGCTTACAATGGCAATAGTGTGTTATTCAACCAACAGGACGGTGTGAGATGATGGAGTATCTTATTAAGTGGGTAAAAAATATCGCAATTTTCTATATAATTTCAACATTGGTACAAAACCTTGTGCCTGATGGGAAATATCTTAAATATATCAAACTTTTTCTAGGAATAGTGATGGTAATTCTGTTGATACGCCCGCTCGGAGAACTTATCGGGGCGACTGATGATTATAATAAAATTTATTTACAGGCTGGTGTCGATGAAATGTCAGCCGAGCTTAAAGCCGGTCTTGAGGCTGCCGATGAGGAACGTTCCCGGATTGTTGTGGGTGAGTACACCGATAGAATAAAATCTGACATACAGGAATATGTAACCGGACTTGGTGCCGGATATAAGGATTCGTCCGTTACGATAGACACGGATGCCGCCTCGGATACATTCGGGCAGATTACGGGGATAACCGTAAATGTAACGAGGGAGAGTGCATATGACAGAAATCATATAGATGTGGATAAGATAGTGATAGACCGGGATCCGGATGATATGAATGAAGAACTTCTTTCAATCAGGATAAAAAATTATTTATCCGACTTCTATAATCTGTCAAAGCGTAATATATATGTAAATATAGTTTAGGAGGTTCAGATAAGGGAGTATATGATGAGTATCAAATTGCCTGACAAGTGGAAAAAAATACTGTCAAAAATAGCATCTAAAGATAAACTTCTTATTTTTCTTCTGGCAGGTGTACTGCTTATCATCATTAATATTCCTGTTAAGTCATCCACAGCCAAAGCAAAGAATTCGGACACCACGGTTAAGGAAACGCAGGCTGACAGTTCATATTATATATCAGCACTGGAAAAGGAACTTTCGCAGGCACTTGCCGAATGCGAAGGTGTAGGCCGGGCAAAGGTTGTGATAACGGCAGCCAATAACGGAAAATCGGTTTTGTATGTGCAGAAATCGGAAAGCGAGAATATAACGGATGAGACGGACAGCACGGGAGGCAGCCGCAGAACGTCGCAGAAAACATCTGATGAATCGGTTGTATATACGGATAGCGGAAGCACAAAAAGTCCTTTTATAACAGAGGAACTGGTGCCGGAAATACAGGGCGTTCTTATATTAGCTGAAGGCGGAGATGATGCGCGCACAGTGTCTGAAATCACCAAAGCAGCAAGTGCACTTCTGGGTATCTCGGTCAATAAAATAAAAGTATTAAAAATGGAGGTATGATTTTGAAAAAAATCTTCAGGAAAAATCAGATTATTATTACGGCCCTGGCACTCATGATTGCTGTTGCCGGGTACATAAATTATTCAGATAACATAAGAAACAGAAATAAAAGTACCAAGAACACCACAGAGAGTGAAAGCGCGGATATAGTGAGTAATGACCTTGACGATCCGGGCGCGACGGTGTTCACATCAAGTGTTAATTCACAATTTATAATAAGTGCCAAATTAGAGCGGGAGCAGGTAAGGGCATCCGGAAAGGAAACATTGCTTGAAGTTATCAACAACACCCAATTGTCAGAAGACGCCAAAGCCCAGGCGGTTTCCGATATGGTTGCGATTGCGGATGCATCTGAGAAAGAGGCGGCAGCTGAACTTCTCCTTGAAGCCAAGGGTTTTGAAAATGTGATAGTGTCAATGACGGGCGGTCAGGTCGATGTTGTTGTGGAAATATCCGAACTTACGGACACGAACAGGGCACAGATTGAAGATATAGTTACGCGTAAGACCGGATGCTCAATAGAAAATCTGACAATTACATCCATTACACCGGCTAAGGACGATACGCAGGCGGTGTCCGCGGATTCGGAAACCGAAGGTGAGACGGAAACGGTTCCTGAAACAGAAGAAGCAACAGAACCGGCCGGACTTCCCGGTGAGGGAATTTTGCAATAAGTAATTGCAAAATACTTATTTTTTTATTATAATGTTTTTAACAGAACCAGCAGATTACGCGAGGATATTCAGGAGGATAAAGTTATGGCAGAGAATACAGCAGCAGAGAAGTCATACGATTGCGATGAGAATATAGGAAGAATAAGAATTTCGGAACAGGTTGTAGCGGTTATTGCCGGCATTGCAGCTACCGAAGTTGAAGGAGTAGAGTCACTTGTAGGTAATATCACGAATGAGATTGTTGCCAAGATGGGAATCAAGAATTTGTCCAGAGGAATCCGGCTTAAGATGGTGGATGATACTGTATTTATTCAGATTACCGTTAATATCATGTACGGTTACAGCATACCTGATATAAGCCGTAACATTCAGGAGAAGGTAAGCCAGGCTATTGAGAACATGACCGGATTAAGCGTTGCGGAAGTGAATGTAATAGTTTCTGACGTGACAGTTTCCAAAAACTGATTTTAGGACTTTTTAATTTCAGATATTTATTGTATAATCAGAGTGTCATGCATTTTGGCACTCTAATTTTTATAAAAAATAACACACAGAGGTATACTATGAAGAGAAGTACAATCAGAGAACATGTATTCAGAATATTGTTCAGATATGATTTTTATGGTCAGGAGGATTTTGCTGAACAGGCAGCGCTCTATTTTGATGCAAGAGTACCTGAGAAGATTGTTCCTATTATGTACAGGAAAGGTCCGGTTGAGAAAGATGAGGATGATGATGAACTTGACTGCGCTGTTATATCAGATATGGACAGAGCCGAGATCCAGTCAAGAGCAGAGCAGATTGCCGCACTGGTGCCGGAGATAGATAAGCAGATAGAGGCAGCGTGTGACGGATGGGCACTCGGAAGAATCGGAAAGGCAGAACTTGCTATATTAAGAGTTGCCGTGTTTGAATTGAAATATGACGGAATTAAGCCTGCCATTGCTATCAATGAGGCAGTTGAGCTGGCTAAGAAATATTGTGATGTAAAGTCACGTTCGTTTGTTAACGGCGTGCTTGCCAAAATGCTTTAGGAACCGGAATGAAAATATATACCGTTGAACAGATTAATAATTATATCAGGAATATGTTTGACACTGATTTCGTGTTAAGCCGTGTCAATGTCACGGGTGAAGTAAGTAATTGCAAATATCATCCGTCGGGACATATATATTTTACCATTAAGGACAATAATAATGCGCTTTCCGTAATAATGTTTGCGGGAAATCGTAACGGACTCGGTTTCAGACTTGAGAATGGAATGAAAATTGTTGTCACGGGTAAGATTACAGTGTTTGCAAGGGACGGAAAGTATCAGCTCTATGCATCATCGATAGAGCGTGCGGGCATGGGAGAGCTTTACGAGCGGTATCTGGCACTTAAGAAGGAACTTGAGGAAATGGGAATGTTTGATGATATGTACAAACAGCCCATTCCCTATTATTCAGCGAAGGTCGGTGTTGTTACGGCATCCACCGGAGCAGCCATCCAGGATATAATTAATGTATCTAAGCGCAGAAATCCATATGTACAGATTGTGCTATACCCGGCACTTGTGCAGGGAGATGGCGCGGTTTTAAGTATATGCCGTGGTATTGAGGCATTGGAACGGTATGGTGTGGATGTTATAATAGTCGGACGCGGAGGCGGTTCGATAGAGGATTTGTGGGCGTTTAATGATGAGAACGTCGCAAGGACGATTTTTGAATGTCATATTCCGGTCATATCAGCTGTCGGACATGAGACAGATTTTACAATTGCAGATTTTGTGGCGGATATGCGGGCACCGACACCGTCAGCGGCGGCAGAACTTGCAGTATGTGATATGGAACAGCTTATTAACCGGATTGAAGGCTGCAGGGACAAGCTGAATAACAGAATGAACACCCTGATTGATAATATGCGATACAGAGTCGGAACATGCAGAGCCAGGATAGACGCGTTATCACCTTCCGGCATTATAGAGAGAAGGAAACATGATATTTTCCTGAAGAGCAGGCAGCTTGATACATTAATGAATAATCTGATCAGCTGCAGGCGGAATGAACTTAAGATACGCGCAGCCAAGCTGGAGGCACTTTCACCGATAGCCAGGCTGACAGGCGGTTATTCATATGTTGAAGATGTCAAAGGCCGTGCGGTGACAAGTACCGATATGGTAAAGACTGACGATATCCTGAAAGTCAATGTAAGCGACGGTGTGATATATGCTGCTGTTACAGATACCAAGAAGAGAGCGAGGCAGGGATAATGACAATAGAAGAGAATCTTGCAAGGCTCGATGAAATAATTTCGAAACTTGATAATAAAGACACATCACTTGAAGATGCATTTAAGGAATATGAGAGCGGCATTAAGCTTGTGAAGGAATGTAATGACGCCATTGATAAAGTCGAAAAAGATGTTATCACGCTTAACGGCGGAGAGGACAGTGATAAGGACAATGATATTTAAGGATGAACTTTCAAAAAGGGTTGAAGAGGCTAATTTGATCATAGATTCATATATACCGGAAGCAGGAAGCCATGACAGGGAAATTATAGATGCCATGCGTTACAGTGTGGATGCAGGCGGGAAAAGATTAAGGCCGGTGCTTATGAAGAGTTTTTATACGCTTTTTGGTGGTAAAGGCGATTGCGTTAAGCCTTTTATGGCGGCAATGGAGATGCTTCACACGTACTCGCTTGTGCATGATGACCTTCCGGCATTGGATAATGATGATTACCGCAGAGGCCGTTATACAACTCATAAACAGTATGGCGAGCCGCTTGCCATTCTTGCAGGTGACGGATTGCTTCATCAGGCGTACGAGACTGCCATTAAAGCATTTGACCTTACAGAGGATACAGGTACGGTTGTTAAAGCATTGAAGATTTTCGGAGATAAGACCGGAATACACGGAATGCTTGGCGGACAGACTGCTGATGTTATTAACACGGGCCGTATGATAGATGATGATTTAATGTATTATATATATGAGAATAAAACAGGTGCATTAATCGAAGGATCTATGATGATAGGTGCTGCACTTGCCGGAGCCGGAGAGGATGAATGCAATCTGGTTAAGCAGATTGGTTCCTGTATAGGAATGGCGTTTCAGATACAGGACGATCTTCTTGATATTTACGGAGATGAGAAGATACTTGGTAAACCGGTAGGAAGTGATGACCGTAATGACAAGAAGACATATGTTACGGTCAACGGAGTTAGTAAGTCAAAATCAGATATAATAGGGCTTACCAATGAAGCATATAAGATGTTGGAAGGACTCGGAAGCGATGACAATGAGAGAACTTTCCTTAAAGCTATGTTCGGATATCTCATATCAAGGGATAACTGAGTCACAGGAGAATAGATAATATATGATACTTGATAATATAGAAGAACCTAATGACATTAAGAAAGTTTTACCACAGGACTATGACAGACTTGCCGGTGAAATCAGAGAGCGTATTACGAAGTGTGTCGGCAATAACGGCGGGCACCTTTCTTCAAGTCTCGGCGTTGTTGAGCTTACAATGGCTCTTCACCTTGCGCTTAATCTTCCTGAAGATAAGATAATCTGGGATGTGGGACATCAGGCGTATACCCATAAGATCCTTTCAGGACGGAATGCTCAGTTTGATACTCTTAGGCAGCATGGGGGAATCAGCGGTTTCCCAAGCCTGTCGGAGAGTGAATGTGATGCTTTCGGAACGGGACATGCTTCGACATCACTTTCGGCTGCATTGGGGTTTGTCAAGGCCAGGGAGCTTTCAGGTGGAGACAATACTGTTGTGGCAGTTATCGGAGACGGTGCCCTTACCGGTGGAATGGCATATGAAGCACTTAATAACTGCAGTGACATACACAGTAATTTTATTATTATACTTAATGATAATGACATGTCGATTTCATCAAGTGTCGGTGGAATGTCCAAGGTGCTTAACAATGTACGCACGGGACAGACTTATAATGAGCTCAAATACAATGTTAAAAATACATTGTCCAGAATACCGGGATATGGAGATGAACTTATCGGTAAAATACATAAGACAAAGAGCTCAATTAAGCAGTTTTTTATACCGGGCATGTTGTTTGAGGATATGGGAATAACATACCTCGGACCGGTTGACGGACACGATATTAATAAGCTTGTTAAGATGATCAAGCTTGCCAAGCGTGTAAATCATGCAGTGCTTGTGCATGTTCATACACAGAAAGGGCGCGGATATTCTTACGCAGAGAAGAAACCTTGTTTTTATCATGGTGTGGATGCGTTTGATGTCGATAGCGGTGAGCTTTTAGATAAAACCAAAGTCAGAAGTTATTCTGACGTATTTTCGTCAGCAATTATAAAATGTGCACGTAATGACGATAAGGTCGTAGCTATTACGGCAGCTATGAGTGACGGGACAGGCCTTAAACGTTTTGAGAAGATGTTCCCGGATCGTTTTTTTGATGTGGGAATTGCCGAAGAACATGCGGTAACTTTTGCGGCAGGACTTGCAGCGGCGGGATATAAGCCGTATTTTGCGGTATATTCGTCATTCCTTCAAAGAGGATTTGACCAGATTCTGCATGATGTGTGCATACAAAAACTCCCTGTAAGATTTATTGTGGAACGTGCCGGAATTGTGGGCAGGGATGGAATAACACATCAGGGAATATTTGATTTATCATATCTGGGAATAATTCCCGGACTTACAATAATGGCTCCAAAGAACAGATTTGAATTCTATGATATGATACAATACACACTTGGTTATGATAAACCGGTTGCAATAAGGGTACCGAGAGGCGCAGCATCCGATATATTCAGGGAAATAAGGACGCCAATCGAGTACGGACGTTCAGAGATTATCCGTAAAGGAGAGCGTGTGGCAATTGTAGCGGCCGGTACAGGCATTGAGACGGCTGCGCAGACAGAGGAACTTCTCGCAGATAAGGGAATTAATCCGACGATAGTCAACGCAAGGTTTGTCAAGCCGTTTGATACAGTAATGATTGAGGAACTCTCAAGGACGCATGATTTAATCGTTACGATTGAAGAAAATGTCATGTCCGGAGGTTTCGGAATGAGTGTTCTGTCATATGTCAACAGTAATAACCTGAAGGTTAAGGTGCTTAATATTGCATTGGAAGATAAATATATAGAACATGGAAGTGCACAGGAACTTAAAGAGGCATATGGACTCAGTCCCGAGAAAATATGTGCGCAGATAGAGGCAGAAATATGAAAGAAAGACTAGATGTGCTTTTGGTTGAGAGAAGGCTGGCTGATTCCAGAGAAAAAGCCAAAGCAGTGATAATGTCAGGAATTGTATATGTTAACGGCCAGAAAGAAGATAAAGCAGGTCAGACGTTTGACGTGACAAGCAATATTGAACTCCGCGGTTCTACTCTCAAATATGTAAGCCGCGGCGGCCTGAAGCTTGAGAAGGCAATGAATGAGTTTCCGATAGAATTAGATGGGACAGTCTGCATGGATGTCGGTTCATCAACCGGAGGATTTACAGACTGTATGCTTATGAATGGCGCAGTAAAAGTATATTCGGTCGATGTAGGCCATGGACAGCTTGCGTGGAAATTAAGGCAGGATGACCGTGTCGTTGTAATGGAGAAAACAAATATACGTTATGTTACACCAGAAGATATTGAGGATGTTCTTGATTTTGCAAGCATTGATGTATCTTTTATATCACTTACAAAGGTTCTGCTGCCGGTTAAGAACCTGTTAAAGAGCGGCGGCGAAGTGGTATGTCTTATCAAACCGCAATTTGAGGCCGGACGTGAGAAAGTCGGCAAGAAGGGTGTTGTAAGGGATAAATCCGTACATGAAGAAGTCATAGAAATGGTACTTAATTATGCCGTTTCGATAGGATATGATATACTGGGGCTTTCTTTTTCTCCAATCAAAGGACCGGAAGGTAATATCGAATATCTGGCACATCTTAAGAAAACTGATAATGAAACAGGCATTATTGCTGACGGTATAGATATTAATAAAGTGGTGGAAGAATCGCATAACGAATTACAGAGGTAATTTAATTATGAATAAATTCTATGTGATAGCCAATTCGCAGAAAGACATGGATTTTGCGATGGCGGACAAAATAAGTGAATATATAATCGCAAAAGGGGGAACCTGCGTCTGCCAGAAACGTGATATCGGCAAGGAAGGGATTAAATATAATTCAGCTGATGCAAGCCTTATTCCCGATGGTACGGAATGTGTGATTGTTCTCGGCGGTGACGGAACCCTTATTCAGGCAGCCCGTGATTTAAGCTCGATCAATGTTCCGGTATTCGGAATTAATATAGGGACGCTCGGGTATCTGACCGAAATCGATATGGAACAGGCATTCCCGGCAATCGACAGAATAATGGCGGATGAATACAATATAGACACAAGGATGATTCTGCGTGGAAGAGTGTACCGCGGTGATGATAAATTATATTCGGATATTGCTCTTAATGATATCGTAATTAACAGAATGGGTTCTTTGAAAATTATTAATTTTGATATATTTGTCAACGGAGAATATCTTATTACATATCCGGCAGACGGACTTATCGTGTCGACACCGACGGGCTCAACGGCATACAATCTGTCAGCAGGAGGACCGATTGTGAGACCACAGACGGACTGCATAGTTATGACTCCTGTCTGTCCGCATGTGCTCAATAAGAGCAGTGTTATTTTCGGCGGTGAAGATGTACTTGAAGTCCGTATGACGCAGTCAAGAAGCGGTGTTGAAGAGCGAGTGGTTACTTTTGACGGTACGGATTATATTAATCTCATATCCGGGGACCGCATAGTGATATCCCGTTCGGATACGCGTGCAAGTCTTATAAGAATCGGGAAACACAATTTCCTTCAGATACTTCGTAATAAACTTTCATAGGAGGTGTGGGTTTGAAACCGGAAAGACAGAGCAAAATAATTGAGATAATAGGTAAAAATCATATTGAGACACAGGAAGAACTTTGTGAAATGCTCAATAATGAAGGATATAATGTTACGCAGGCAACAGTTTCCAGAGATATAAGGGATCTTAAGCTTACCAAAGTGATGGAAGGCGGAAGACAGAAATATGTTGTTCTCAAGCAGGATGAAAGACACCTTAAAGATAAATACAAAAGAGTTTTGAGTGAAGGTTTTGCGTCAATGGATATGGCGCAGAATATACTTGTTATTAAAACCGTATCCGGCATGGCCATGGCTGTTGCAGCGGCACTTGATGCAATGGAGTGGCATGAGGTCGTGGGAACGATTGCCGGTGATGATACGATAATGTGCGCAATCAGGTCGGTAGACGATACTATTGCCATTATGGATAAAATCCGTAAAATAGTCTATTAGGGAATCAGGCGTTTAAGGATAAGCTTTCTGCGGAAAGGATGTAGTATATGTTACTAAATTTACACGTTAAAAATCTTGTTCTCATTGAGGAGGCCGACATTGAATTCGGAGACGGCCTGAATATCTTAAGCGGTGAAACCGGAGCCGGCAAATCTATCATTCTGGGTTCTGTAACGCTTGCACTAGGAGCCAAGGCCGGCAGTGAGGTTATCGGCCGGTACGGCGATTATGCCTATGTTGAACTCAATTTCAGAATCGATGATAAGACAAAAGAGACAGAACTTAACTCGATGGACATTTTCCCGGAAGACGGTATCCTTACGATAAGCCGCCGTATTATGGAGGGAAGAAGTGTATTCAAAGTCAACGGCGAAACCGTAACAGCTGCAATTGTCAAAAAAATAACGGCATTGCTTATCGATATCCATGGCCAGCATGATCACCAGTCGCTTCTTTACAAACAGAATCATCTTATCATATTGGACAAATATGCCCGCGATGAACTTGCACCGTTTAAGGATAAACTTGCCGGCGTATACAAAGAATATAATGAGGCACGCAAAGCACTTGCCGGATTTACTATTGATGATGAAGAAAGAAGCCGTAATATTTCTTTTCTTGAATTTGAAATCAATGAAATTGACGGCGCAGAGCTTCTTGACGGTGAGGATGAGGAAGTGGAGAAAAACTACCGCAGAATGGTAAACTCCCGTAAGATAGCGGAGCAGGCAGCCATGGCAGCAGCATGTCTTGATGGTGAAAATACAGGAGCATCCGAGCTTGTGAGCCGCGCATACAGTGCACTCAACAGTGTTTCACAATATGATGACGAACTTAAGAATATGCTTACACAGCTTAGCGACATAGATGGACTTCTTTCTGATTTCAACAGGGAACTTTCTGATTATACGGAAGGACTTGACTATGATGCAGAAGAGTTTGCCGCGACGGAGGCAAGACTTGATACAATTAACAACCTTAAATCCAAATACGGCTCTACGATAGAAGCAATACGTGCATATCGTGATGATGCCGCTGCAAAGCTGGATTTTTATAATGATTATGATAATAATTTACAATTAACAAAAGAACGTGTCCAAAGTCTTCACGATGAGGCTGCAGAAATATGTGCCGGGATAACCGGAATCCGTACCGCTGCGGCAAAGAAGCTTTCAGCGGAAATACGTCAGGCACTTGAGGATCTTAATTTCGGACAGGTCAGATTTGATATAGAGGTACGACAGACCGGCAATATTACACCGGATGGAGCAGATGAGGCAGAATTTATGATAAGCGTAAATCCGGGAGAAGATTTGCGCCCACTTGCCAAAATCGCCTCAGGCGGTGAACTTTCAAGAATCATGCTTGGAATCAAATCGGTTCTTGCTAACAAAGACGATACCGATACACTGATTTTTGATGAGATAGATACCGGAATAAGCGGAAGGACAGCACAGAAAGTTTCCGAGAAAATGGCGCTTATCGCCCGTTCGCACCAGGTAATATGCATAACGCATCTCCCTCAGATTGCTGCTATGGCAGATATTCATTTTCTCATCGAAAAAAACATAAAAGACGGTTTTACCACAACTTCAATTAACCGGTTATCAGATCAGGAAATAATTACGGAACTCGCCAGAATGCTTGGCGGCAGCCAGATAACGGATCTCGTTATGGATAATGCTGCGCAGATGAAGGAATTTGCGGATAATCTTAAAAAGCAATGAAAATTCTTACAGATTTAAATACTTAAATACTCACATAATAAGAGCAGGACATTATAGTACCTGCTCTTTTTTGTTACACGTGATGTCAGTTATATATCGGGAGGTCCGGCATGAAAAGAATCAGACAATATAGAATATGGCTTACATGTATTGCCATCGCAGCAGTCTGCACAGGAATAATATATTACATTCACTATGTCAGAAAAAATATTCCGGATAAAATATATATGGACTCTTTCTCTGACGGAACGATTGAAGTCGGGCTGCCTTTTGTCGGGACAGTCAAGTCCGAGGAAGAAGCGGTTCCGGTTGCAGTGAACCTTATGGAACCGCTTACGATAAATTCGGGAGACGTTTCTGAATATAAATTTACAGTGAATTTGTTTGGCACAATTCCAATCAAGGAAATCAGTGTGTCGGTGAATAATACGAGACATGTAATAGCCTGCGGCATACCGGTTGGAATTTCAATAGATACTGACGGAATATGTGTGGTTGATACCGGTGATGTAACGACATCTATGGGAGTGATTGAAGCTCCTGCGCGGGGCATACTTATGGCAGGGGACTATATTTACAGCGTTAACGGTAAGAATGTGTACACTATCCGTGAACTTATGGATGAGATATCTTCGGGAGGCAGTGAGTATCTGTGTCTTGGCGTGAGACGTAATGGAGAAAATATAGAGACCAGAATTAAACCTGTGTGCGATTCTGACGGGGTTTACAAGATAGGTGTATGGGTGCGTGATGACTGTCAGGGACTCGGAACATTAACATATGTTGATGAAGACAATGACTTTGGCACTCTCGGCCATTCCATAAGTGACAGCACATCCGGGAAGGCGGTTGAAATCAAATCGGGCCGGCTTTACACCGCACATATATGGAGTATTGTAAAAGGCAAAGAAGGGAAACCCGGAGAAGTAATCGGCTCAATTAATTATGGTGAGGATAATTATATAGGAGATATAGAAGAAAACAGTGATATAGGTGTATACGGAAAGGCTAATGATAATATAAGAGCATATGTGGATAATGTTTACATGCAGGTGGCATATAAACAGGATATAGAAGAAGGCGAAGCCTTTGTGCGCACATTTGCGGATGGTTCAATTAAAGATTATGCGATTGATATTACGGAAATCCATTTTTCCGAAGATTACCGTAACAAGGGTATAGTGTTTACAGTGACCGATGAGAAATTATTATCCTGCACCGGAGGCATCGTCCAGGGAATGAGCGGAAGCCCGATAATCCAGAATGGTAAAGTGATAGGCGCTGTAACCCATGTTTTTGTAAATGAACCGGAGAAAGGATATGGGATATTTATAGAGGAGATGCTGGAACATTAAGGAAGGATAACCGGCAATAAAATGACCGGCGGAAGTGATTCCGCCGGTTAATGTATATTTATTCATATACAGCTTCATTGGTGAATTCTATTCCAAGCTTATTAAATGTGTTCATATCTACTGATGACAGAATGGAAGAGATGTGAAGCTGGCATCCCGACAGTTTCGGAAGCTGCTCCAACGCAAGTCTGGCATTTGGATCGGAAACAGCACACATTGATAATGCAATCAGTACTTCATCAGTGTGAAGACGTGGATTACGGCTGCCCAGATAATCTGTTTTGAGTTCCTGAATCGGTTCGATAAAAGTACGTGAAATAAGGTGTACATCTTTATCTATATTGCCAAGAATCTTAATTGCGTTGAGAAGAACTGCCGACGCCGGCCCCATAAGGTCGGATGTGGAACCTGTAACAATGGTTCCGTCCGGAAGTTCCATTGCAGCAGCGGCGGAGTTGTTTTCAAGTGCCAGATTATTTGCAACGGGAACAACCGCACGGTCGTTGACTGTGATTTTGGCCTGCTTCATAATAAGTTCCTGCTTGTAAACCTCATCCTTGGTAGCTTCATCTTTGACAAAGCGGTTTAACGACTGGTAATATCTGCGGATGATTTCCTGCCTGGATGCTTCCATACAGGCTTCATCATCGATAATACAGTTGCCGGCCATGTTGACACCCATATCAGTAGGGGACTTATAAGGACAGTTTCCGTATATTCTCTCAAACATCGCCGCCAGAACCGGATAAATCTCGATGTCACGGTTATAATTAACAGTGGTCATGCCATATGCTTCCAGATGAAACGGGTCAATCATATTAACGTCATTGAGGTCGGCAGTTGCTGCCTCATAAGCCAGATTGACCGGGTGCTTGAGCGGAATGTTCCAGATAGGGAAAGTCTCAAACTTGGCATAACCGGCCTTGATTCCAAGCTTGTTCTCGTGGTAAAGCTGTGAAAGACATGTAGCCATTTTACCGCTTCCCGGACCGGGTGCGGTAACAATAACCAGCGGTCTGGTAGTTTTGACATAATCGTTCTTGCCATAACCTTCATCACTCACAATGGCATCAATGTTATTAGGATAACCATCAATTGAGAAATGATGGTAAACGTTAATTCCTATAGCTTCAAGTTTCTTCTGGAACGAGTCGGCCGAAGGCTGTCCTGCATAACGTGTGATTACCACACTGCTGACATAAAGACCTTTGCTCTTATATATTTCAATTAATCTGAGCACGTCCTGGTCATATGTGATACCAAGGTCATGCCTTATCTTATTGCGCTCAATATCCGCGGCATTAATGGATATAATCATTTCAGCCTGATTTGCAAGCTGTAAAAGCATCTGGAGCTTACTGTCCGGTGCAAAACCGGGAAGTACGCGCGCTGCATGATAATCGTCAAAAAGCTTGCCGCCGAATTCAAGATATAATTTGTCTCCGAACTGTGCAATTCTTTCCTTGATGTGGGCCGATTGCATTGTCAGATATTTGTCATTGTCGAAACCGATTCGTTTCATGTAAAAAAATCTCCTTCATTGTTCAATCTAAATCGCTATCTATTAGGATAACACATTCGGTGCGGAAAATACAGAAAATATTATAATTCGACACGAAAACTTTAAATGAAGTTTTGTTCGCAAACGGCGAACAGACAATATAAAAAGGAGATATTATTGAGGATTACGGTCAGGAAGCGGTTGATACATTATTGAAACTTATGGAAGACCACAGGGATGATTTAATAATTATATTAAATTTGAAGATTATAATGTACAGGAACTCGGAGAGATATTTAAATCTCTCTGCGATAAATCTGATTATATGCTCATGAAATGTGAGAAAAAGTCAAAAATACGCTCATAAAATGTGATAAAACTGATTGAAATGACTCATGAAATGTGATAATGTTATAATCAGGAGGAGATATTTATGTATTTGAAAAGAAAAATAGATGATTTCCTGATTAAGTGGAAGGAAGACATTAATCGTAAGCCATTGATAGTAAAAGGCGCAAGACAGATTGGCAAGACAGAATCTATTATGCATTTTGCCAACGCTAATTATACAAGTGTTATATATATTAATTTTGCTCTGGATAAGAGGTTTATCAAGATAGCGGAAGATGGATATGATGTAAATACTATTGTGAAGAATATATCATTGATAAATCCGTCATTTAAGTTTGTTCAGGGTAATACGATTATTGTTTTTGATGAAATACAGGAATATCCTGATATAGCTACCGCATTGAAGTCTTTTAGAATTGACGGGCGTTATGATATTATATGCAGCGGTTCAATGCTTGGAATCAATTACAGGAAAATTCACAGTAACAGCGTTGGAAATAAGACTGATTATGAAATGTTTTCAATGGATTTCGAGGAATTTTTGTGGGCTAAGGGATATGACAACACTCAGATTTACAGTATTTTAGAACATATGACAGCTATGAGGCCATTCGGTGAAACAGAAGTATCTGTATATAAAGCACTGTTTCTTGATTACTGTGTTCTGGGCGGGATGCCGGATGTGGTTAAGGGATATATTGAGTCAGGAACCTTTCAGGCCTCGTCAGATATCCAGAATCAGATTCGACTTGATTATGAAGAAGATGTCAGAAAATATGCGCAAGGTTTTGATCAGACCAAAATAATCAGTGTGTATAGGAGTATACCAGCACAGCTTGCCAAAGAAAACAAGAAATTCCAATACAGTCAAATCAGCAAAAATGCACGCTCCAGAGAATATACCGGGTGTATAGAATGGCTGATTGACGCGGGCGTTGTGACGGAATGCAACTGTCTGCTTATGCCGGAACTTCCACTAAAAGGGAATGTTGATACAACTAAGTATAAGTTGTATTACCCTGACACGGGGCTTTTAGTATCAGCGCTGGATGATGAAGCGCAGGAAGATCTGAGGGTTAATAAGAACCTTGGCGTATATAAAGGTGCCCTATACGAAAATTTCGTTGCAGAAGCATTTATTAAGCAAGGTTTGGGACTGTTTTATTATAAGAAAGAAAACGCAACTCTTGAGGAAGACTTTTTTGTGCGTTCTCAGAATGAGCTTATTCCGGTGGAAGTCAAGTCTAATAATGACAGAGCCAAGTCGCTCAGGACGCTTATCAGGGATGAAAGATACAGCGATATAAAGCATGGAATAAAATTAGGGGATTTTAATATAGGATGTTCTGAAAGTATATACACGTTTCCTTATTTTTGTGCTTTTATGCTGAAAGAATATCTTAAAACGTGGAATTAACTCACCGCCGGCCGTAAT
>FR889229.1:43327-90122 GCA_000431815.1 Butyrivibrio sp. CAG:318
GGCCGGCTTTTTTATTTTTCCAAAGTCATGACTTTGAATGAAATAGTAACTGCTAGTACATATTGACACTAAAAATCTTAAACCTTAAAATGAGGCCAAAACCGAGCTTAAAATGGTATATAATGAATTTAAAGTTAAAAGTTTGTAAAACTAAATGCACGATTGTAAAGGTAAAAGGGGGGCGCGGACGTTTTCTTGGACTAAATAGCTATTCCTAGACTACGTCTATACTCAAGTGGACTCATTCCACCTAGTGACATTTTGATACGTTCTTCGTTGTACCAGTGCATATATTCATCTAGTTCTTCGATGAAAGAATCAATTGTAATACGATTCCAATTTCGATTGTAGAACATTTCGTTTTTTAACCGGCCAAAGAATCCTTCACAAGCAGAATTGTCTGGAGAACATCCTTTTTTGGACATAGAACGAGTAAGCTCTGCGGTATCCATAATTCGAATCCAGTCAGGCCATCGGTAATGGCAACCTCGATCTGAATGAACCAAAGGATGATCTGATATTTACTACGTAGGGCATCAATCAAGAATACTTTTTCTCGATTGGTTAGTTTATCAAGACTGATGCCCTTCTCTTTTTTTAGAATGTCGCCTGCCTTTTCAAGCACATCTCGTTCTAATTGAAGTTTATATACATCGTGTTCAAGGCGTTTAACCTTAGCTTCCAGTTCGGCCTTTTCACGCAAAAGTTGTTCTGTCGTTTTATCTTCAGTAGAAGAATTTGGCATTTTTAATGTTCTCCCTTCACCAAGCAGTTCCCTGCGCCATACGGAGACAGCTGATGGAGTAACACCATATATATCGGCTATCTGTGTGATTTTTAGATTTCCTTTACAGGATTCCATTACTGCTTGTATTTTCTCTTCTTGAGAACATCTTACAGGTGTCTTAAATGATTTGCAACGCCTTTCTCCTTCTTCTGGATATAATTCTTTAACCCATTGAATCAAGAGTGGGCGACTGGGATATCCTAATGCTTTGACAGTTTTCAATGCATTACGTTCATGACTGAAGTAAGGCTCATGGGTGAAATCGTGATAAAGGCAAAGGTGTTGGGAGAAATCCTTAGTAGTAGTGGACTACTTAGAAGCAATAGAAAAATGTATGGAGGAATATTGAAGTGGGAAAGGAGAAAATAGTATATGGCCAGTGTGCTTTGTGTAGGCAAAATAAGGAACTTCAACTTAGCCATATTGTTCCGCATTTTGTAGGACGAAAAATGATAAAGACAGCACTTGGTAATATTCGAGTAACAAATGAACCCAATAAAGTAGCACAGGATATAGAGAAACATTATATGCTGTGCCATGACTGCGAGGAACTATTTAGTGCCAAGGAACGTTGGTTTGCAAGTAATATTTTTAATCCGTGGCAAGATCGTAAACAGCGAGAATTCAGTTATGACGAGAACTTAACTTATTTTATAGTTTCACTAAGCTGGAGAAGTTTATATTTAGATTTGGAAGAGTACTCTTGTGATGCGACTTTTGATAAGGAAATACTACTGACAATGTTAAGAGCTGAGAACATCATGAGGGATTATCTTTTGGGTAAGAGACAAGATGTTTCAGATATTCAGAATCATATGTTTTTCTTTGATAGAATTGAAAGTGCAAGTAATTATGATTTTAAAAAAAATCCAAGTGTAGCTATGCATAGGAGTATTACTTCGTATTCTGCTTATAATGGAAAAACTTCATTCACGATATCTAATCTGCTAGGAATTATGATTGTAACATTTTATTCAATGGAAGAACAGGAAGAGTGGACAAACACACAGATTTTGAATGGCAGGGGAACAATTGTTGCCGAGAATCAAGGAATTAAAAGCGTAGTAGGACAAGAAATTCAACATTGGATGAATGAAGCAGAAAATGCCAAGAATAACCTCTCTGATAATCAGAAAAATAAAATCCTTGAAAAAACGAAAAAGGTCGGTAATGGGATAAGTGATTATGCAATATTTCAGGATTTCATCGATGATGAAATCCTGAGAAGAAATAATGAAAAAAATAGAGAGTAAACGGAAAAATTTGATAATTTTAATATTATATTTTTTAGAAATATTACAAATTGCTTTAAAGCAAAGGAAACTCGAGAGTTTGGAGTAAATATTATAAGTTTTCTCCAAGCTCTTTTTGTGATTGTGAAAATTTGAGTATTGCGATTGTGGGATAAAGGGATTTGACAGAATTAATGTTAACATTAGTACCAAGAAAATTTATGTTCGGGTTGAAGTTAGACTAAAAACAGGGTATAATTAGGCTAAAAAAGAGGAGGCGTCAATATGGCAGATTCATGTATTTATCTTGATACATATGTTGTTCAACAGGATATGAGAATACGCTTACCAAAAGCAGTATTGTCAAATCTTAATGTGAGAAAAGGAGAAACAAAATTTGATATATATTTGGATTCAGAAAATCAGTCGTTGATTTTTAGAATTCACGATGAAAATGGAGGTGCGTAATGATGGCTGATACCGTAACAGGAGTATCACTCTTTACAGGTGCTGGCGGTATGGATATTGGATTTGAGAATGCGGGTGTTAAAGTCGTGGTTGCAAATGAATTAGTAAAAGAAGCAGCCGAAACATATAAAACAAACCATTCTAATTGTGTGATGATTAATGACGATATAAACAATGTAATTAATGATATGGCTAAATATGAAGGTGCAGACTTTGTTTTTGGGGGACCACCTTGTCAAGGTTTTTCGGTTGCGGGCAAAATGGATCCAAACGATGAACGAAGTAAATTGATATTTACCTTTTTAGATGTAGTTGAAAAAGTTCAACCTAAGGCATTTGTAATGGAGAATGTAAAAGCATTAGGTGTATTAGAAAAGTGGGAACCAACTAGAAAGAAATATTTAGAAAGAGCTACAAAAATGGGATATCAATGTATGCCGTTTATTTTAAATGCATCAGAGTATGGGGTATCACAAAAAAGAGAAAGAGTATTTTTTATAGGAATCAAATCAGGTCTTGATCCTTTTTTTGAACACCATATGATTGGTATGATAGAGCAGCAGAAAAACAAGGCTCCCGTCATTCGTGATTTGTTACAATCATTAGGAAAAGCTGGAACAGATATTAATCCCAATACTTGTACAGCAAAGATAACATTTGCGGCACATCCAGTGATGAGAAAATCACCATATGCGGGGATGTATTTTAATGGACAAGGAAGACCAATTAATGTAGATGGGTATTCAAATACTTTACCAGCATCTATGGGGGGAAATAAGACACCATTTGTGGATGAAGAGTATTTGTATGGAAATGCAGAATGTGATTGGGTTGTAGATTACCATCAGGGGTTAATTGATGGAAGAATAGTGCCGGAATTTAAAGATGCACCTAGTCGATTACGAAGAATTACAATAAAGGAAGCAGCAAAGATACAGACTTTCCCAGACAATTATATTTTCTGTGGAAATAAAGGCAAGGTCTACACACAAATAGGAAATGCCGTACCATGTAAATTAGCAGAAGCTGTGGCTAGGGCAGTAATTGAATATCAAAAAAAGTATGTATAAAATCGCAACAGCGAGTAAATTGATATTTGCTCGCTGTTGTAGAACTACTTAGTAGAGTCATCTTTGTTTTTTGAATGATTTAGGTCGAAAAATTCATCTGCTAATTTCATAAGATAGGCTATGGTTTCATCTTTGAATTTAGTATTTTGGGCAGTTTCGATTATAAAATGCATAAATTCTTCACTATCAATTTTATCAATTGAACCAATCATTGAAGATAAAAGATTTTCATATGATACAACTCGAAGTAAAAAATTTTTATTAAGATATTCATGCTCAATATTATTTATGAAATCCCCTTGAGCATTGGCTCTTGGTCCTTCTATAAAAAGCATTTTTGTACCGCCAGCAGAAAGAACCTTATCTGCCGCGTGACGGACATCTGTTTCGGCATAGTCCTTATCTTTTAACTCATTAGATGCAACTAAAGAACCGTCAACATATATATCTAAATCACTGATTTCACGACCTGATGCACCGCTTTGATTAACAGGGTGTACCTCAACGGTAGCGTTTGGTTCGTTGTACATGAGATGATATGTTCCGGCAACGAGAAGGGTAAGGATTTCCCCTTCATAACTGTGCTCTAGGGCTTTTTCCATATATGCCATAAGATGCGTAGGGAGATTTGCATTTTTTTCTATAGTGAAAGTTATCATAGTTGATTTTGCATTTTTTATATTTATTAGCTTCGAAAGTAAATATATTAAACATTCGTAAGCATCTGTTGATGTAGTAATAAGAGGAAGGTTGTCACAAAGAGAATTAAGGATAGTCTGATCATTGCCGCGCCTTACAGCGTTTGTTTTTGAAAGTTCTGGAAAACGAGCAGGTTTATTTAAAAATGGTTCATTTGAGCCACCTAATGCCTTGTCGAGTACCTCCATTTCAAAAGGCACAATTACTTTATGGCAAATTGTTCTTGCATCATATGCACCTGGCAATTCGGATTTTTTTTGTAAACATAAAGTATTAATACTTTCATCAGCTGCTTTTGCAAGTATAGCTGTAAATAACACATATTTATATGTAAGATGGGTATTATCAATTACAAAATCAATAAAATCCTTGTGCTCACATGTTGGATTGATAGTCCGTTGAGCATCGATATATGCGGCATTAAGTTTGTCTGAAGCATTTTCTTTTAATCCCATTATAAGTTTCCTCCTGCTATTTGAATGATTATTGGCTGTATAAAGCCATGAGTATACATGCGGAAATAAAGTATATAAATCTATTTAAATCACACATTATTATATCAGAAAATAAAAGCATTTAATAGAGTGAATCAGTAGTTGATACAATATAAAATTATTTGGGATAGCTGGGGGCATCCAAATCTCTACGCCCTTTCTTCCTGAAGAACGATGACCCCCTTCGTGCGAATTTTCGCAGAATTAAACAGAGGGGATACCCACAAAAGTCAGTTTATGTGAAAATATCCGCAGAATACCGTTGCTAAAGCCGATTTTGTTTTGCCGGATAGTATCGAAATACGAAGAAAAAACATGTAAAAAACAGCATAAAAATCACAGTTTTTCTGCGTGCATTTTGGCAGAAATATAATCCGAATTGTCTTGCTATTCTGTGCCATCAGAGTGATATATGTACTACCGAATAAAGAAAGGCGGGTACATATTATGAGGAATGAAATTAGATTTACATTGAAATCAAAGCAGAGACCGAAACTGGCACAGGAGATTGGAAACATACTTGGGACAGCACCACATTATGAACGGGTACCAAGCTGTGCATATGATATTGCAGGATACCGACCGGATAAAGAGGGGGTATTGCATATCACGGATGGAACTGAAAAAGAAATAGTGGAAGACCTGATTCGGCAGTTACGGGAACATGGGTTTCAGGACGATATGGAAATAACGGAAGAAGTGCCAGTGCAGCATGATAAACTGACAATAGCAATTCCGAAAGAGAGCCTTACGGATACAGCATTGGAAAATTTACAGAAAATCACAGCAAATAAGCAGACGCTTTTTCAGCGTGCATTTCGGACGGACAGTACAGAAATTGAGATTACTGAGGAAAAAATAAACTTTACATGGTTTCTATATACAGCAGATGGCGATGAGATTGCAGCCTACACACAATTTATCTCAGGTCTGTGTGATATGGCAAGAAAAGCAAAAAGGGTATCATCAAAGTCGACAGAAACGGACAATGACAAATACACTTTCCGCTGTTTTTTGTTCAGACTTGGCTTTATAGGAAAAGAGTATAAGACGGCGAGAAAGATTTTGATTAGAAATCTTATGGTAAATTCGGTATTACGCTACGGAGAGTACTGTAAATATTATGAAGTAGTCTACATACTGTTTCATACAGGAATGCGAATATCAGAATTTTGTGGACTGACGTTGAAGGATATTGATTTGCAGAACAGAACTGTAAATATCGACCACCAGTTGCAGAGAACATCAGATATGCGATATATCATAGAAAACACAAAGACTGATGCAGGAACAAGAGTATTGCCAATCACAGAGGATGTGGCACAGATGTTTCAGGCAATCATCGAGGACAGAAATGCACCAAAAGTGGAGAAAGCTATAGATGGATATAGCGGATTCCTGTTTTATGATGATAATGGAATGCCACTTGTGGCAATGTATTGGCAGCACCGATTCAATCATATGGTCGGCAGATACAATGATATCTACCGAGTACAGAGGCCAAACATTACACCACATATATGCAGACACAAGTATTGCTCGAATATGGCAAAATTGGGGAATGAATCCAAAGACGTTACAGTACCTCATGGGGCATTCGGATATATCGGTCACAATGAATGTGTACACGCATATCGGATTCGATGATGCTGAGGAAGAATTGAAGCGGATGGAAGAGTTTAGGAAAGCATAGGCGGAGGTTAAGCAGAAGAAGGAGAAACCGATGTCGCAGAAAATGTTCAAGGTAATATAATATGTAAGAGGGATGACGCTTTGGCTTGGGCTAGGGCGTTTTTTCTATGGAAAAGAGATAAAAAGTTTGATATAATAATTAATAAAGAAAATAGATCTTTGATGGAGGTACAATTGTGAAAATTAGAATACCCAATATAGATGATAAAGAAAGTTTCATTGAAGATAAGCAGTCAATAGTTTTATTAGGTGCTAATGGAGCTGGAAAAACTAGAATGAGTGTATGGATTGATGAAAATAACCCAGAATTAAATGTACATAGAATTTCAGCACAAAAATCGCTTGATATGCCAGAATATGTAAGCCCAACTGAATTAAAAAAGGCGGAGGATCGTTTTTTATATGGAACTACTAATGATAATAGAATATGGCTTGAAAGTGATGGGAAAAGATATAGTCGATGGGGAAATAATCCTGAAACTCATATGTTGAATGATTATCAGCCTCTCATGGAATTTTTGATGACAGAAAATTTTGAAAAAAGTATTGAATACCGAGAAAAACACAAGGAAGGTAATCAAGAATTTGATAATGAGACGAAATTGGAAAAGATAAAGAAAATATGGGAAAAGGTGATAACACACAGAAGGTTACAAATTTCTGCTGGAAAGATTGAGGTTGAAAGTGTAGATGGTAATTCGGATAAATATAATGGTAATGCTATGAGTGATGGCGAAAGAGCAATTTTTCATTACATTGCTGAAGTAGTTTCAGCAAAAGATAATTCTTTAATTATTATAGATGAACCAGAAAATCATTTGCATAATTCAATATTAGAAAGACTTTGGAATGAGATAGAGGCTGAAAGACAGGATTGTGTATACTTATATATAACACATAATTTAGATTTTGCCAGAACTAGGAATAATACACAAATTGTTTGGATAAAAAATATGATTGATAAGCAAAAGTGGGATTATGAATTATTAGATTCAAATGATTTTTCAGATGATTTATTACTTGAGATATTAGGTAATAGGCATGGAGTATTGTTTGTGGAAGGAACACCGGATAAAAGTATTGATCGAAAATTGTATTCTAGGTTATTCCCTAAATATAACATTATTCCCTTAGAGGGGTGTGCGTCAGTTATACAAGCTACAAAAGCATATAACAAATTGCCAATGTTACATTACAAGACAATAAAAGGAATTGTTGATAGAGATAGAAGAAATGAAGGTGAGATAAACTCGTTATTGCGGGATAAAATATATGTACCTTCTGTTGCGGAGATTGAAAATTTATTTTTGATTCCACAAGTTATTGAACTGGTTGCTAGAAAGCAAAGTATTGAGAATGTAGATGTTTTGTTAGAACAAACGAAAGAAAAAACAATAGAATTTTTGAAGTTACATTTAGAAGAACAAGCGTTGTTGTTTACAAAGAAAAGGTGTCAAAATACAATTAATAATGTTTGTAACCAATCAACACAAACAATTGATGATTATAAAACATCTTTAGATGAAATAGTAGATAAGGTAAAACCGCAAGAAGAGTACAGTAAGGCATGTAAGGAATTACAGAAAATTGTAGATGATAAAGATTATCTTGCAGCGCTTAGAGTGATAAATAATAAAGGCCTTTTGCCTTTTACAAATGTGTCAAATGCGTTTGGATGGAAAAAGCAAAATTATATTGATTATGTAATTAGGTTGCTTGGAATCCAAGATAGTACTTCAGAGGAGTTGTGTAATATATTTAGAAATTATGTTACAGTGGGAGACTAAAAATGCCTTAGTAGTAACCCTTCCCCCTTTACTACCAATTTTACTACTAACAGGTAGTAACAGCATGCCTAATTCTGCACTAATTCACCACAATCTGTAATTTCAAAACATATCACCACAACCCCAGAAACCCTTGCAAAACAGGGCATTCCGGGGCAAATTAAGGAGAACCAAAACTATGATAAAAATACTTTTCATCTGCCATGGCAATATCTGCCGTTCGCCGATGGCTGAATTTATGTTTAAAGATATTACCGCCCGCTGGGGTATTGCAAAGGAGTTTGAGATTGCCTCCGCGGCGACGAGTACGGAAGAGATATGGAACGGAGTGGGGAATCCGGTGTACCCGCCGGCGAAAGCCGAGCTGGCAAGGCATGGGATTGGATGTGAGGGTAAGAGAGCGGTGCAGCTTAAGAGGGAGGATTACGATCATTATGACTGGCTGATCGGGATGGATTCGATGAATATGAGGAATATTGAGAGGATGACCGGACATAAGGGCGGCAAAATCCGCAAGCTGCTGACGTTTGCGGGAGAGGACGGAGATGTTGCGGACCCGTGGTATACGGGGGATTTTGGCAGGACGTGGAGAGATATTGAGAGAGGACTGGATGGATTTCTTAAATATCTGGGGTTTGAATGAAGATATTTTGCAGAAATGAAACCGCGCAATCCTTGACAAATCGTGCGTTTCTGTTTAATATTTAGCTTATGAATTTTTATATTAATATGAGCCGTCATATATAGGAGGCAGATATGGCTAATACTACAACATATAATCCTAAATCGATCGAGCCGAAGTGGCAGAAGTACTGGGAAGAGAACCAGACTTTTAAGACTGATGTATGGGATTTTTCCAAACCTAAATTCTACGCGCTTGACATGTTCCCGTACCCGTCGGGAGTAGGTCTTCACGCAGGACATCCGGAAGGATATACCGCGACAGACATTGTGTCACGTATGAAGAGAATGCAGGGATATAATGTTTTACATCCGATGGGATATGACTCATTTGGACTTCCGGCAGAGCAGTATGCGGTTACGACCGGACATCACCCGAACGGATTCACAGAGAAGAATATAGAGACATTTACGGCACAGCTTAAGGAACTTGGATTTGATTATGACTGGAGCCGCAAGATTGCGACAAGCGACCCGGATTTCTATAAGTGGACACAGTGGATTTTTAAACAGCTTTATCTTGACGGATATGCCAAGTATGTTGATATGCCGGTCAACTGGTGTGAAGAGCTCGGAACGGTTCTTTCCAACGACGAGGTAATTGACGGCAAGTCAGAGAGAGGCGGATATCCGGTCGTACGTAAGAATATGAAGCAGTGGGTTATCGACCAGGTGGCTTTTGCGGACAAGCTCCTTGAAGGACTGAACGAGATAGACTGGCCGGAGTCCACGAAAGAGATGCAGAGACACTGGATTGGTAAATCAGAAGGTGTTGAAGTTGATTTCAATATCGTGGGCGGCGGAAGTTTTTCGATATTCACTACATGTATTGAGACGATTTACGGTATCACATTTATGGTACTGGCGCCGGACGGACAGCTTGTTAAGGAACTGATGCCGAGAATTAAGAATCAGGCAGAGGTTCAGGCATATATCGACGAGACAGTCAAGAAAAACGATATGGACAGAACGGAACTCAATAAGACGAAGTCGGGCTGCGTTCTTGAAGGAATATATGCAATCAATCCGGTCAACGGCAAGGAAGTGCCGGTGTTTATCGGCGATTTCGTACTTGCTTCATACGGAACAGGTGCGGTTATGGCAGTACCGTCACACGACCAGAGAGACTTCGAGTATGCCATTGCGCATAAGCTTCCGATGATTCAGGTAATCGATGGTGCCGATGTGAGCGAGCAGGCATTTGAGAAATATGATTACCTCGGCAAGGGATGTAAGCTTATGAACTCAGAAGAGTTTACGGGACTTACTGTTGAGGAAGCCAAGACTGCCATTACGGATAAGCTTGTTAAGATGGGTGTGGCCCGCAAGAAAGCAAATTACCATTTCCGTGAGTGGATTTTTGCAAGACAGAGATACTGGGGCGAGCCGGTTCCTGTTGTACACCTTGAGAATGGAGAAATTCATGTGCTTGATGATGATGAACTTCCGCTTGTTCTTCCGGAACTTGAGGACTACAAGGGCAAGAACGGACAGGCACCTCTTGAGAATGCGACAGAGTGGAAGCAGTACGACCACAACGGAATCAAGGGTAAGAGAGAGACATCGACCATGCCGGGCAGTGCCGGATCAAGCTGGTATTATTTAAGATATATTGACCCGCATAATGATAAAGAACTTGCCGATAAGGAACTCCTTAAGCACTGGATGCCGGTTGACCTCTATATCGGAGGCCCGGAGCATGCGGTAGGACACCTTATGTATTCAAGAATCTGGAACAGATACCTCTATGATAAGGGCATTGCACCTACCAGGGAGCCGTTTAAGAAACTTGTGCATCAGGGCATGATACTCGGATCCAACGGAATTAAGATGGGTAAGAGATTCCCTGAATTTGTCATCAATCCTAGTGATATCGTAAGAGATTACGGCGCTGATACATTGAGACTTTACGAGATGTTCATGGGACCGCTTGAGGCTTCCAAACCATGGAGCCAGCAGGGCGTTGAAGGTGCGAGAAGATTTATCGGTAAAGTATGGAATTTCTTCACTGAACCTGAGAATATCATTGAAGATACAGATAACGGACTGAAGAAAGTATATCATCAGACTGTTAAGAAAGTTACACAGGATTTCGAGACACTCGGATTCAACACTGCGATCAGCCAGATGATGATATTCATGAATGCTGCCACTAAGGAAGGCAAGTGCCCGCGTAATTATGCAGAAGGATTTATTAAGATGTTTTCGTGCATCTGCCCTCATGCAGGTGAGGAAATCTGGAGTATTTTAGGACATGATGGCACGATTGCATTTGAGAAATGGCCAGAATTTGATGAAGAAGCCGTTAAGGAAGATACCGTGGAAATCGGTGTGCAGATTAACGGTAAAGTTAAGGGCAAGGTTGAAATAGCTGTTGATGAAGACTCAAAGACAGTAATTGCCAAGGCCAAAGAGATTCCGGCTGTTGCGAAGGCAATAGAGGGCAAGAACATAGTAAAAGAAATCTATGTTCCGGGAAGAATTGTAAATATTGTTGCTAAATAAGGCAATGCTATATTGGGCTTCGGTACGTTTAAAGTACCGAAGCCATTTTCATTAGGGTTTCAACTTTGGACTGTTCCTCCGGGTTCATGTCTTTTTTCATGCTTTCAAAAAGAGTTTCGATATCGGATTTGGTAAAACTTATGTGCTCCTGCCTGGCTTTGTTTGAAAAGGCAAGAAGGAGAGGGAGGATGTCATCGGACGAAACACCGGATGAAAGCTGCATGAATTCATTTAAAAGTGCCGATTTGCGGCTGTCTATGTTGTTCATATGCCTCCTTTGCTGCCGGGATTATTATTGAGCATCCGGCTGTATTGTTCATACATCTGCTGCTGTTTGGGTGACAGAAAATTCTTTAACATGTCGGATGATTTATCCGGGGCCTGAGGTTCGGAATTCATTGCATTGTAGATGCTGAATATCTCGTTCATGTTGCTGAAGTTGGACATCATGTTAAAAATTTCACAATCTTTTTTGGGGCAGAACCGTTTGATGTCGTTCACGATATGCTCGGTGTCGTGATGCGCCCTTGCCAGAGGGGACGGACATGGCATGTTTTTATAGAACTCAAGGGTCTGCATAAGTTCGGCAAGTCTGATAAACAGGGCGAACATCTTCTGCTGTTCCCCGGATGTGTATGGCAGATATGCTTTAATCATCTGAAAATATGTGCCGCAGGTGGCGATGTCAAATTCGGTAAGTGGCAGGGTTTCAAAATGCTCCATATGTTTTTAAATCTTTTTTTCTAATATATGCAGACGGACATATGAAAATACCGGTTCCAGTTTAGTGGAACCGGCATATCGGAATAATTAGCCGATGAGTGCTATAAGGATAATGATCCAGAGCCAGTTGTTTCCGCCGCATCCACATCCGCAGCCATCGCCACATCCGTTTCCGCCGAAAAGTGAGTTGCCGAAGATTCCGCCTTCACCGCCGCATGCGCATGAAAGAATAAGAATCCAGAGAAGTACATTGCAGCTGCAGTTGCCTGATCCTGAAATCGGGCTGCCACCGCATCCGCATCCTGTTGCTGCTAAATCACTCATTGTTTTTCCTCCGGGAAATAAACTTTACACTATACAGATATGCGAAATCACCTTTTTGGTTACTATAATAATTGTTGATTTTCACAGATATTGTAGTATAATTTAAAAGATAGTGCTTTTGACAAGTATTAAAATACATAAATTAATTAAAATATATTATAAGGAGATTATGCCATGGATAAAATTAAGATGACTACACCGCTTGTGGAAATGGACGGGGACGAGATGACAAGAATTCTCTGGAAGTCTATCAAGGAAGAACTCCTCTGCCCATTCATAGATCTTAATACAGAATATTACGACCTTGGACTTGAGCATCGTAACGAGACTGATGATAAGGTTACGGTTGATGCAGCCAATGCCAATATGAAATATGGAGTTGCCGTAAAGTGCGCTACGATTACACCGAACGCTGCGCGTATGACAGAATACAATCTTAAAGAGATGTGGAAGAGCCCTAACGGAACTATAAGAGCCATTCTTGACGGAACCGTATTCCGTGCACCGATTATCGTAAAAGGTATCGAGCCGCTTGTAAAGAACTGGCATAAGCCTATTACAATAGCAAGACATGCATATGGCGACGTATATAAGAATGTCGAGATTAAGGTTCCGGGTGCCGGAAAGGCCGAGCTTGTATTTACCGGCGCAGACGGAGAAGTTATCAAAGAAACTATCCATGAGTTCAAGACACCGGGAATTATCCAGGGAATCCATAATGTGGACAAGTCGATTGAAAGCTTTGCCAGAAGCTGCTTCAATTACGCACTCGATAAGAAAGAAGATTTGTGGTTTGCCACCAAGGATACAATTTCCAAGAAATACGATCATAATTTCAAGGATATTTTCCAGGAAATTTATGATAATGAATATGAAGAGAAATTTAAGGCAGCAGGAATTGAATATTTCTATACACTGATTGATGATGCGGTTGCAAGAGTAATGAAGTCCGAAGGCGGATACATCTGGGCCTGCAAGAATTATGACGGTGATGTTATGAGTGATATGGTTGCTACGGCATTCGGATCGCTTGCGATGATGACATCTGTTCTTGTATCACCAAGCGGTGTGTACGAGTATGAAGCTGCCCACGGAACGGTACAGAGACATTATTACAAACATCTCAAAGGCGAAGAGACATCTACCAACTCTGTGGCAACGATTTTTGCCTGGAGCGGAGCTCTCAGAAAGAGAGGCGAGCTTGACGGCAATAAGGAATTGCAGATTTTCGCCGATAAGCTTGAAAAAGCATGTATAGATACGATTGAAAGCGGGGAGATGACTAAAGACCTCGCACTTATAACTTCAATTGATAATCCGAAAGTCCTTAACAGTTTTGATTTTATCAAGGCAATAAGAACGAGACTTGAAGCATCACTTTAAGATAAAAATATAAGCGACGAGCAGTGCAGGACACTGCTCGCTGTTATTTTAACGGCGGCAGGCCGGTATGGAGCAATTTTATGGGTATTAGACGCAAAGGCAGAAACAAGGGAATAATTTCCGGAACCGCCGCACTGATTAAAAAGTGCGGCTTAAGTCTTATTGTCTTTGAATTGTTGTACAAATTGGCCGCTTTTGCTATAGGATATCCTCTTTATCTGGCGGGATGGGATTTTACGCTCAGGAAGGCCGGATTTAAGTATCTTACCAATAATTATTTTTTCACTTATCTTAAAAGTCCGTTCACGATAATCTTTTTCGTGCTCATTGTTCTGATTTTTGCCTTTTATGTTACTTATGAAGTGGCATGCCTTTCGGTGTGCTTTGATGCCGGTTACCATAATAATCCGATAACCATTGCCCAGATTTTCAAGGCAGGTGCGAAACTGGTCCGTAAAACGATGAAAAAGAAACGCATAGTAACTTTTTTGCATGTACTGATTGTATCATTAATGATGAATATTACACTGATAGGCTTTCTTGCATCGGGAATTACGCTTTCGGACGCGGCTGTGCGCACGATTAAGAGCCATGCATATATTTTTATTCCGATAGGACTGGCGGTGCTTGCTTTGTTTGTATATTGTATTATTCATATGTTTTCCATCAATTACATGGCATATGACGGTGGAGATATATCGGACAGCAAACGTAAGAGCAGGCAGATGGTAAGAGTGAGGGGACTAAGGTCATTCGGACTTGTGTTTGGCTGGAACGTCGCATTGTTAGCGGTAATTTATATAGTTTATTTTATAATGATTATTCTCATAAGTCTCGGTGTCACGATACTTGACAAGGCTAATCTCGGTATGGCGTTATTCCTTACGGTGTTCAGGGTTGTACTTTTCGTGACCAAGGTTCTTCTCACAATTACATCACTTCCGGTTTCGTATTGCCTGATAACGAGTATGTTTTACAGATACAGATGCGATGAAGGGGACGAATTCAATATGGGAATAGTTACGGAGAGCCTGATTGGAAGTAAGGGAAATTCACACCGCATGAGGCAGTTCGTGATATCGGCGGCAGTTATCGTAATATCGTTGGTAATGAATATCATGTATATGGTGAGTGCATTTGACAGCAATCCTTTCTCTAACGTGGAATTCTTTGACCAGACACTTATAATGGCGCACCGCGGAAGTTCATATAATGCACCTGAGAATACCATGCTTGCATTTGAGAAAGCAGTGGAAGCTACGGCCGATTATATTGAACTTGATGTCCATGAGACGAAGGACGGACAGATTGTGGTCATGCATGATGACAGCCTTAAGAGAACGGCCGGAGTGAATAAGAAAGTCTGGAATATGAATTATGAGGATATAGCAAAACTGGATGCCGGAAGCTGGTTTGGCAGCAACGAAGAATTTAAGGAATGCCGCATACCGCTTTTGTCTGATGTAATGAAATATACCAAGGGAAAAATACGGCTTAACATAGAGATAAAACTTACGGACAACGAGCCTGATCTTGTGAAAATGGTTGCAGCACTCATAGAACAATATGATTATATTGACGAATGCGTTGTCACATCCATGAATTACGAAGCACTTAAGGGTATAAAACAGATTAATCCGAAGATACAGACCGGGTATGTGCTTAATGTGGCGTACGGTAATTTTTATAATCTGCCGTATGTTGACGCTTTCAGTATTAATTCGGGATTTGTCAATAAGAATATGATCGATGCCATCCATAACAGAGGCAAGGAGATATATGTCTGGACGGTTAATGGTGAAAACAGGGCCAAGGAACTTACCGTAATGGGTGTTGACGGACTGATAACGGATAATCCCGTTATGGCAAGGGAAGTTGTTTACTCCAAATATTCCAATACATTGATATATAATGTGCTGAGTTATGTTTTTAAAGGATAGGGGTAACTCATTTTGACTTTTTTACCAAAATATTATATAATATGAATTGATGGCCGCAGGCCTGTTTGACAGATAAAATCATATGAAAAGAGGTATGTTAATGGATAATAAGAAAATAGTTGTTGCACTCGGACGTAATGCATTCGGTGAGACATTTCCGGAGCAGAAGGCTAATGTTGCCAAAGCGGCAAGAGCGATAGCCGATCTTGTTGAGGCTAAGTATAATATAGTTATTACACACAGTAACGGTCCGCAGGTAGGAATGATACAGACTGCAATGACCGAATTTGCCAGACTTGATTCAAGATATACTGTTGCGCCTATGTCACTTTGCGGTGCAATGAGTCAGGGATATATCGGTTTTGACCTTCAGAATGCGATAAGAACAGAGCTTCTCAACAGAGGAATATATAAGACGGTATCTACTATTATAACACAGGTCAAGGTGGATCCTTTTGACAGGGCATTCTCTAATCCTACCAAGGTTATCGGAAGATATATGACAGAGGAAGAGGCAAAGGCTGAGGAAGCCAAGGGCAATTATGTTGTAAAAGAAGATAAAGGATACCGCAGGATAATCGCAGCTCCTAAGCCTCAGGATATATACGAAATCGATGCGGTAAGAACACTTCTGGATGCCGGACAGATTGTAATAGCTGCCGGAGGCGGCGGAATACCGGTACTTGAACAGAGAACTGTCCTTAAGGGAGCAAGCGCCATAATTGAGAAAGATTATGTTGCGGCAAGACTTGCGGAACTTATTGATGCAGATACACTTCTTTTCCTTACGGCAGCTGACAAGCTTGTCATTAATGAAGGAACGGATAAGGAACAGAGTTTTGACACGATCAAGGCCTCTGAGCTTAAGGAATATGTGAATGAAGATAATATGGGAGCCATTACGACACTGCCTAAGGTATCGGCAGCGGTAGAGTTTGTTCTCGCAGGCAATGAGCGTAAAGCGGTAATTGCCAACCTTGAGAGCGCTAAGGATGCGCTTGCGGGCAAATGCGGAACTACGATTTTATAGACGTCGGAAAGGATGATAACAATGACAAAAGTAACAATAATCTCGGGATTTCTCGGAGCAGGTAAGACTACATTTATTAAGAAACTTCTCGAGGAAGTTTATAAGGGACAGAAGGTTGTCCTTATCGAGAACGAGTTCGGTGAAATAGGAATTGACGGCGGCTTCCTTAAGGATGCCGGAGTACAGATTAACGAGATGAATTCAGGATGCATATGCTGTTCACTCGTAGGAGATTTCGGAAGGGCTCTTAAGCAGGTTGCAGCTGATTATAAGCCTGATATGATTATAATAGAGCCATCCGGAGTAGGAAAGCTTTCAGATGTAATTGCCGCTGTTGAGAATGTGGCTGAAGAAGCAGAACTTACACTTGAGAATTTCATAACTGTAGCTGACGGAACCAAGTGCAAGATGTATATCAAGAATTTTGGTGAGTTTTATAATAACCAGATTGAGAGTGCATCCACAATAGTTCTCAGCAGAACACAGAATATGACAGAAGATAAGCTTGAAGCTGCTGTAGCACTTATCAGGGAGCATAATGATAAGGCTGCGATAATCACAACACCTTGGGATGATCTTACAGGCAAGCAGATTGAAGATGCCATGAAGAAAACATCTCTTGTTGACGAGATGCTTAAGGAAATGGATGTATGTCCGGTTTGCGGACATCATCATGATGACGAAGATGAGCATGAACATCATCATGACCATGACGGAGAATGTTGCTGCGGACATGATCATGATCATGAACATCATCATGACCATGATGAAGACGAAGATGAACATGAACATCACCACCATGACCATGATGAGGAAGAACATGAGCATCATCATCATGACGGAGAATGCTGTTGCGGACATGATCATGATCATGAGCATGGACATCATCATCACCATCATGCGGATGACGTATTTAACAGCTGGGGTACAGAGACACCTCATAAATACGACAGAGACAGTATAGAATCTATTCTTAAGAGACTTGTAGAGACTGACGAGTTCGGAGTTATCTTAAGAGCTAAAGGAATGGTTCCGGATAAAGAAGGCAGATGGATTTATTTCGATGCTGTTCCGGGTGAATATGAACTCAGGGACGGTTCGCCGGAATATACCGGAAAGCTTTGCGTAATAGGTACCAATGTTGATCCGGATAAGATGGAAGAATTGTTTGGACTTAAATAATAATTATATGCCGGAGGCATTTTTCTCCGGCATATTTCATAAATAAGAATTGTTAGGAGCAATTACTATGCAGATACCTGTTTTTATAATTAACGGTTTTCTTGAAAGCGGCAAGACAACTTTTATCAAAGAGACACTTGCCAGCGAAGATTTTAATGATGGTTCAAGAAGTCTTGTGATCGCATGTGAAGACGGCGAAGAAGAATACAATGAAAAAGAAATGACGGCCCTTAATGTTACGGTTGAGATGGTTGAAGATGCGGAGGAACTCACAAAGGATTTCTTTGTGGAAGCAAGCAACCGCTGTAAGGCGGAACGTGTTTTCGTAGAATTTAACGGAATGTGGAAACTGGATGAGTTTATTGATTCGCTTCCGAATTTCATGGAAGTTGTACAGATAATCACCCTGGTAAATGCAGAGACCTATGATATGTACCTCTCCAATATGAGACAGGTCATGATGGATCAGTATAAATTAACCGAGATGGTTATTTTTAACAGATGTACCAAGGATTCTGACAGAGCGGCATACAGAAGAAGCGTAAAAGCCGTAAATACCAGAGCTCAGGTTTATTTTGAGTCATCCGACGGAAGCTCGAACGAAGTTAACGAGATACTTCCTTTTGATATATCAAAGGACGAGATAGAGATTGCGGATGAAGATTTCGGATTATGGTATATGGATGCGATGGATAATCCTGATAAATACGATAACAAAATAATCAAAACCAAGGCTGTTGTATATAAGCCTAAGCAATATGCGAAAAAAGGCATGTTTGCTCCGGGACGTTTTGCAATGACATGTTGTGTTGAGGATGTCAGGTTTATAGGATTCAGATGTGTATGCGATGATGTAACGGGCAAACAGCTGGAAGGATATCGCGACAGGGATTTTATAATGCTTACAGCGAGAGCTAAATCAGAGTTTTGTAAGGAATACAAGGGACAGGGTATTGTATTATATGCAATGGATATAGAGAGTGCATCCAAACCGGAAGATGACCTTGTATATTTTAACTAAGACAAACAGGAGGTTGAAAATGAGAATAAAGCGCAGCATACCGGTATCGGCTTTGTGCATTTTGATTGCACTGTCTCTTACATCATGTATATCCGTAAGAAAGGTTTCTGATGAAGAGATAAGAGCCGGTTTCGACGAACTGTGTGATGATATTTTTAAGCAGATGCTTGAAGATAACAGTTTCAATGCACATTTTGTGGTATCGGACCCGTCTGAATACGGCGTGACATTTAATGCAGATGATTATACTCTTGGAGGAGTGCTTATTGACGAAGATGAAGATGACGATGTTGACAGGTATCTTGATAAGCTTCATAAAATAACGCGCAAATCTCTTACGGATGAGCAAAAGACTGCTTATGACAGTATAGAATTTTACCTTGTTACGCAGAAGAACTATGAAGGACTTGAGATGTATTATAATTATTTTGGGCCTACATCAGGAATAACATCCAACCTTTCAAGTAACTTTATAGAGTATGTGTTCTATGATCAGGATGATGTGGATCATTATCTTGAATATCTTAAGGATTGCGAAAGGTATATCGATGAGGCTGTCGATGTCCTTTATAAGCAGTCGGAAAAAGGGTATTTTATGCCAGAGTATGTGGCGGATGAAGTTATAGAGCAATGCGATAAAATACTTAACGCAGATACGGAAGCGCTTGTTGTTACATTTGAAGATAAAATAGACGGACTTGGACTTGATGACAAGGTTAAGGACGAATATATTGAAACTAATAAGCAGTATGTGGATAAATATTATCTGCCTTCATATGAGAAAGTAAAAAATGCCGTCAGCGAGCTTAAAACAACGGGAACCAACGATGGCGGTCTCTGTGGTTTCGGCGATGATGGAAAGGCTCTTTATAAAGCGATATTGCGGGATAAAACAAGTTCAGACATGACACCGGAAGAAATTATAGAACTCCTGGAAGATGAGATGAACGAATGCGTTAAATCGCTTACGGCCGTGATTGCCATGGATTACAATGCATATGAAGAATTTATGGATTACAAAGCCGGATTTGACACGCCTGATGATGTATTAAAGTATATTATTAAGGAGATGGAAAGTGATTTCCCTGCACCGGCAACAACAAATTATAACATAGAATATCAGAATAAAGCCTGCGAGGTCGAAGGAACACTGGCATATTATGTGTCATCGCGTATTGATGACATAAGTATTAACAATATCAAGGTCAATGGATCCGAGGTGGAGAGCGGTTCGCTTATGATGTATGAAACGCTTGCACATGAAGGATATCCGGGACATTTGTATGAGTTTACGAATTTCTACAATAACGATAGTGTATGCAATGCCCGTAAAGCACTTGATTTTACAGGCACCACTGAAGGATGGGCCAAATATGTCGAGAACTGCGTTGATGAGTATCTTGATATGAGCCGCAATGTCCGGGAACTTAACAGGGTAAATAACCTGATAAGCTATATCTGCTCATCGAGAGTCGATATAGGAGTCAACTACGAGGGATGGACCATTGATGATGTTTACAGTTATCTGGCACAATATTATGAGATAAACAGGGAAACGGCAACCGAGATGTTTTATTCGGCGGTCGGAGACCCGGGAGTGCTTCTGCCGTACACGGTAGGCAACATTCTTATGCAGGATTTACGTGATAAGGCAGAAAAGGAACTTGGCAGCGGTTTCGAGGCACTTGAATTCCATAAATGGATACTTGACACAGGCATCACTGCATTTCCGGTATATGAAGACAGACTTGAGGAATGGTTAGCACAGAAGTAACATTTTGCTGATGTTAAGCCTGCCGCATCCCTGGGTATAGTAATCAAGCCCGGCGTCATCGGCACTTTTGCACAGAAGTTTCTTAAAATCATCATTTGATAAAGCTTTATTATAAGATAATACAAGAGCGGCGGCTCCTGACACAATCGGTGTGGACATGGAGGTGCCGCTTTTTGATATATAATTTCCGTATCCGTTATAACAGCTTATAATATTACTGCCGGGTGCTATAATATCCGGCTTGGGAACATCGCACATGGTAGGTCCTTTACTGGAATATGTGTGATGGCGTATTCCTTTTGAATCTGTATGGGTCATGACATCATCGGTTCCGACCGTTATTACCTTGCGGCTGGTTCCGGGAATTGTGATGGTATGGTATGCCGGACCGTTGTTCCCGGCCGATGTAATTACAGTAAGGCCGTCATCCCACAGATCTTCAACTACATCAATAAGCCTGCTGTATTCGCTCTGACATGATGACGATTCTGTTCCGACAGAAATATTAACAATTCGTATGCTGTATTTTTCACGGTTGGATTTGATCCACTCAAGAGCTTTTATCATTGTGGCAGAATCACCGCCTCCTTTGTAATCAAGTACTTTAAGAGATATAATCCCGGCTCCCGGAGCGACACCCCTGTAAAGTCCGTCCGACGCGGCACCGCTTGATGAGATAATGCCTGCGACATGGGTTCCGTGAGAATTATCATCATACGGTTTGCTCCGCATATTCACAAAATCTACGAATTTAACAATATTGCCGGAAAGGTCCCTGTGCCTGTAAATTCCTGTATCAAGTATAGCAATGTTCACGCCGCGCCCGGTTATTCCGCTGCGGTGGATTGCATCGAGATTGAGTTTTTTTCTTATTCGGTTCATAAAGGTTACACCGCGGCATATAATATCTATAATCTAATGTATGTGGAGTGGTGGAAAAAGTGAAAAATACCCCCTAAAAGAGGGTATAAGATTTGATGAAGATGTAGTAAAGTTATAGCGTAAAGATATAGAAAAGTTTTAAACGGAGGAATAAGAGATGAAGCTGATTGGTAAGATTAAGAATATGTCAAGAAGAACCGGAGCGGTTTTTATGGCAGTTGCTATGTTACTTGCGGGATTAGCAGTGGGAATGGGAATTTTTACAAATGCGGCATATGCTGAAGATGAGAATGTACAGATTGTACTCAGGAGACTTATCGGAAGCGCGAAGCCGTATGCGGTAACGGCGGAAGATGTATACGTATCCAATGATTATCAGGCCAACTTTGCGGCCAATCTCTTTCACCCATCAGAGCATTGGGTAGGAAGTGATCTTTCAAGCAATCCGGGTACGTTTTACTTTAAGGATATGACACCGGGAACACTTAAACTTAAGAATGATAAGTCGGCTAATAATATTGTAGTCGGAGTTCCGTATACGATTAACGGAAATCTGGTAACACTTAACAGCCCTGAGAAGAATATTTATATTGCCAATAATAAGAATGTAAATATTTATTTCGAGGAGAACTTCCTTGATGTGACAGCAGCTATTTCTTATGCAAGAAATACATTTGCCCAGTTTGCAACATACCAGAATACAAAGGGTGTTATAGCTGATTATTCTGATATGAACAGAAGTGTTATAGATGTAAATGGTTGTACGGATCAGATTTGTGTGGTTAATATTACAGCAGCAGAGCTTAACAGTATCCAGAATGGCGGACTTAAAATTTATAAGCCGCAGGATAAGATTGTAGTAATTAATGTTAAGAATATCACAGATGATGAGATTTCAATAAGAGAGTATGCAATTAAAGAAGGCAACAATAATTTCGTGACATCATCTGCTAACAATTCAGCGACAATATCAGATACAATTATCTGGAACTTTGCTGATTACGATGGAACAGTAAATATGAACGGTGTGTGCGGAATATTAGTGGCACCGGATGCCAGCGTTGATCTTTATGTAACAAGCTCAGGAAGAGTAATTGCAGACAGATTTGAAAATATAAGCGGTGAGATGCATTTTGTATCGGCAGATATTCCTGTTGAGACTGAGCCGGACACCTACCCGACAGAAGCAGAGATACCGACAACTGCCTGAGACAACGACAGTGCCTGAGACAACGACAGTGCCTGAGACAACGACAGTGCCTGAGACAACGACAGCACCGGAGACAACAACAGTGCCGGAGACAACGACAGCACCGGAGACAACGACAGTGCCTGAGACAACGACAGTGCCTGAGACAACAACAGTACCTGTAATTGATGAAACAACAGCTCCGGTTATGGAAACAACAGAAGTTGAGACAACAACCAGATCGGGCGAGGTTGAAGGCGATGATGAAACGACAGCCGAAGAGGAGACAACACTTGCAAGACGCAGAAGACCGGAAGTTGAAGCTGATACAGGTGATAAGTCCAATCTTCGTGTACTTGAGGTGATTTTCGCAGCATCAGGTATATGCTTCGCAGGCCTTGGTATCTATGGACTTACAAGAAAGAGATAATATTCTGAATCCTACGTTTAAATGATATTGGAAAAGGACCGCATTGCGGTTCTTTTCTTGCATTTTGCAGAAGTTTGTTATACAATTAAATCTAATCGTAAATCGATGAAAGGAGTAACTATAATGGGAAATGAAAGAATAATCGCTCCGGGTGAAATATACAGACATTTTAAGAACAGACTTTACCAGATAATAGCCATAGCATACCACTCAGAAACAGGTGAAAAATATGTGGTTTATCAGGCTATGTATGATGATTTTAAAATATACATAAGACCGTATGATATGTTTATAAGTAAAGTGGACAAGGATAAATATCCTCTTGCCACGGCCGTATACAGATTTGAGAAGGTGGATAGGGAAGAACTGACAGGCCTCAGATCCGTCAATGATGTACCGGGAAAGCAGCCGGAAGAAGTACAGGCAAACAATAATGATGACGGGGATAAAGTCAATCCATATCTTATGGGATTTTTTGATTGTGATACGAGTGCCTCACAGATAGAGTATCTCAATTCAATCAGGGGAAAAATCGATGACAGGCTTATTAATGACATAGCCGTGTCGCTGGATCTTACTGTTGATGACGGAAATATAGACGACAGGATAGATTCTTTAATAAGGTGTCTTAAGATGAAGGCGAGATTTGAATGCGGAAGGTTAAGATAGAAGGAGAATTGGATATTGAGAGAATTCTGGGATTCATTTAAGAAAAATATAACTTTTGAGAAAATTATAGTCAGGCTTATAATGGCCTGGCTCTTAACAGCGATAGTATTTTTCCTGAAGAGCGGAGATACATTTAACAGTGCTGCATTTGCTGCAGATATTAACGTGCCGATGTATGCCTGCTTTATGCTGCTCTTTTTTGCTTTTTTCTGTGGCCTTGGATATATGAAAGTATTTTCGTGGGCAGAAGTGTACGGACCAATGATTCTGGTTACATTATACGGGCTGGTTACCATAAGCAGCAATACCGATGTTACCTATCTTGTCGGAATTCTTGCGGTTCTTGCGGTCTCGATTACTTATGCCGCATCACACACAAGGACATTTGCTGAAATCAACGAGACAAAAATAGTTGTAATAATATATATTATTGCGGCTGTGTTCTATATGCTTATCGCGGGAACATTCACGGTGTTAAGATATGTAAATTACTCTGCGCCGGGATTTGATTTCGGCATATGGGCACAGATGTTCCATAATATGAAGACAACACTGGAGCCTGTCACGACTGTGGAACGCAATATGACATTATCGCATTTTGCGGTGCATTTTTCACCCATATATTATCTGTATCTGCCGTTTTATTTCTTCTTCCCGTATCCGGTAACACTTCAGGTACTTCAGGTAATCACTGTTGCAAGCGGAATTATACCGGTATATCTTCTGTGTAAGAAATTTGGCCTGAGCAAATCAGCCACGGCATGTTTTGGTATAATATTTGCACTTTTCCCCACGGTTGCGACAGGATGCTATTATGATCTTCATGAGAATTGTTTCCTTATACCTCTTATATTATGGCTGTTCTATGCTATTGAGAAAGATGATATCAAAGGAATAATTATTTTATCTTTGCTGACAATGCTTGTCAAGGAAGATGCGGCTGTTTATGTAGCATGCATAGGCTTATTTACGATATTCGGCAAAAGAAAATATATAAAAGGAACTGTAATGACCGTTTCGGCGGTTGTATATTTTCTTGTGGTCACAATGCTTATGCAAAAATACGGACTTGGCGTAATGACATACAGATACAGCAATTTTATGGTTGACGGTGCCGGAAGCCTTATGGATGTGATCAGAAATTTTGTGACCAATCCGGCATATGCTATAGCGGAATGTTTCGGAAGCGAGAAATATCCATTCCTTCTGTATATGTTTGCACCGCTTGGAGCATTGCCTGTGGCAACCAAAAAAGTTTCACGGTTTATATTATTGCTTCCGATGTTGATAATTAATCTGGCAACCGATTACCAGTATCAGTATTCGATATTTTTCCAGTATGTATTTGGAGTTACTGCAATATTGTTTTATCTGGCAATATCAAATTATGCAGAACTTGGTGAGAAATCACGTAGATTCATGTGTTCGTTTGCGATATGCGCCGCATTTATCATAATGCCCGTTGCGTCGTTTTCCAAATCATGGTACATAAGCAGCTATTCGGACGGGAAAGCACAGATTGAGGTTCTGAATGATGCGATGAAGAGCATACCTTCCGGCGCATCGGTAGGAGCAACCACCTTCTTCGTGCCGCACCTGGCAAACAGGACCGAGCTTTATGAATACCCGTACAAATTTGACAAGTCGCCTCTTCCGGATTATCTCGTGATTGATTTGAGATTTTATAAAATAACGGAGAAGGATGAGGAGTACTTTAAAGAGAATAATTATATAGAGACAGAGCGCGTTAAAGGATTATATCTTATATTACATAGATATTAAATGTGACTTACAATAAATATAACAAGGAGTGTTTTATATGAGATGTCCATATTGTGGCGAAGAAAATACAAGAGTAATAGATTCAAGACCGGCAGATGATAACAGTTCAATCAGAAGAAGGCGGAGCTGTGATGAATGCGGTAAGAGATTTACGACATATGAGAAAGTTGAAATGGTGCCGCTTTTAGTTATCAAGAAAGATAACAAAAGAGAACTTTATGACAGAAATAAGATCCAGGAAGGAATAATCCGTTCATGTCACAAGAGACCTGTATCAATTAATACCATCTCGGAAATAGTTGATGAGATAGAAACAAAGATTTTTAACCTGGATGAAAAAGAAATTCCGACAAGCGTTATCGGAGAGATGGTAATGGACAAGCTCAAAGATATCGACGCGGTCGCATACGTCAGATTTGCCTCTGTTTACAGGGAATTTAAAGATATTAATACATTTATGGTTGAACTTAAGAAGTTCCTTCAGTAGACAACAGGGAGATTTGCATGTTTAAGAAATTATATCCAACAAAATACCTTGATTCATCATACAGCATCGACTACGAGCAGTTGTACCGCAGTGGAATCAGGGGACTGATATATGATATTGATAATACATTGGTGGAGCATGGCATGCCGGCAACAGAGCGCGCCATTAAATTGTTTGAACAGTTGAGAAGTATCGGATTTGACACATGTCTGATATCCAACAATAAAGAGCCGAGAGTAAAACCATTTGCGGATGCAGTCGGTTCAAAATACGTTTATGATGCCCACAAGCCGTCGAGGAAGAATTATATAAGAGCGATGGAACTTATGGGTACGGATACCGGCAATACATATTTTATAGGTGACCAGATTTTTACGGATGTGTACGGAGCCAATCGTGCCGGCATTCCGTCGATTCTTGTGAAACCGATACATCCGAAGGAAGAGATACAGATAGTATTGAAGAGGAAATTAGAAAAAATAGTGCTTTTCTGCTACAAAAGGAGAAAGAAATAATGAACGCAAAGACAGAATTATGCTGCCTTATAGGAAATCCGGTCGGACATTCGCTGTCACCGATGATTCATAATACTTTGGCAGAACGCATGGATATCAATATGGCTTACACCGCATTTAAGGTTGAAAGCGACAGACTTGACGATGCCATCCGCGGAGCTTATGCCCTTGGAATCCGTGGTCTTAATGTGACAGTGCCGCATAAATGTGATGTTATAAGGAGTCTTGTCGATATTGATGAACTTGCCGGACATATCGGAGCGGTAAATACACTTGTCAGGGCTGACGGCGGATATAAAGGATATAATACTGATATTATAGGACTTGGCAGGGAACTTGACGAAGAAAACATTATAATTAAAGATAATGATGTTATCATCCTCGGTGCCGGTGGAGCGTCAAAAGCGATTACATATCTGTGTGCATCAAAGGGCGCATCTCATATATGGCTGCTCAACAGAAGCGTATTAAAGGCGCAGGCGCTTGCGGACGAAGTTAATGCAAATTTTGGCAGCATTGTATCGGCGCTTGCCCTTGATGAATATAATAAAATACCGAAGGGCAAATATCCTGTTATACAGACTACGAGTGTAGGGCTTTATCCTGATGTTGACAGAGCAGCAATTGAGGATGAAGAATTTTATGATTACGTAAGTGCTGGAGTTGATATTATTTTTAATCCGGCTGAGACTAAGTTTATGCAATATTGCAATGGACATAATGCACCGTCATATAACGGGCTTAAGATGCTATTGTATCAGGGAATAGCGGCATTTGAACTGTGGTACGGAGTAAGTATTGACAGGGAATTGTCCGGTGAAATACTAAATATGATGAAAAAGGAACTTGACAAATGAGCAATATTATTCTGATTGGTTTTATGGGATGCGGCAAATCAAGTATCGGAAGATTTATGGCCAGAAACGGCTACAGGCTTGTAGATACCGACAGCGTTATCGAAAAAGATGCCGGAAGGACTATTAAAGAAATATTTGCCGATGAGGGTGAAGAGTACTTCCGCAGAAAGGAAACAGATATCCTTATGGAACTTATACAGCGTGAGGAGGATAATCTTGTTGTTGCGGTTGGCGGAGGACTTCCGATGCATGCAAGAAACAGGGCATTGATACATAAACTCGGAGTGGTCGTATATCTGCGTGCGAAAGTCGATACACTTGCCTGGAGACTCAGAAATGATACGGTAAGACCGCTTCTGCAGACGGGAAACCCGCGTCAGAAAATAGCTGAACTTATGGAAAAGCGTTCATCCACATATGAGGGCACGGCGGATGTAATAATAGATACCGACGGCTGCTCGTATGAGAAAGTATACAGCAAGATTAAGGAGAAGATAAATTGAAAAAAATACTTGTAATAAACGGACCAAATCTTAATTTCTTAGGAATACGTGAGAAAAATATATATGGGGACAGGGATTATGATTATCTTGTGGGAATGATAGAGGAGTATGCAAAGACAAAGGAAATAGAAGTTGAGTGTTTCCAAAGTAACCATGAAGGTGCCATAATCGATAAGATTCAGGAAGCATATTTTGATAATGTGGCCGGAATAGTGATAAATCCCGGAGCATACACGCATTACAGTTATGCGATAAGAGATGCGCTTGCTTCAGTTACGACTTTTCCAAAGATTGAGGTGCATATTTCGGATGTGAATTCGAGGGAAAAATTCAGACATGTATCGGTCACGGAGCCGGCATGTACCGCGCAGATAATCGGAAAAGGATTTGACGGATATCTTATGGCGATAGATATGATTTTGTCCGAATAATAAAAAAGGATTACGGGAAAGGACATAGAATAACTAGAATAGAGAGAATTTTTCACAGCTTTAGGATCAGAGGTTAATATGGATATCAGACAGATGCAGGAACATTGGGAAAGAGAACATTTCAGCCCATATGCAGCATTCAGCGATTCCTCGATGGGACGAGATATACGAGAACCTGAATGCGATATCAGAACAATATATCAGCGTGATAAGGACCGGATTCTTCATTGCAAATCATTCAGAAGATTAAAGCATAAGACGCAGGTCTTTCTGTCTCCGGAAGGAGATCATTACAGAACAAGACTTACACATACTCTTGAGGTTGCCCAGATAGGAAGGACAATCGCAAGGGCTTTGCGCCTTAATGAAGACCTGACAGAGGCAATTGCTTTGGGACATGATCTCGGACATACCCCGTTCGGGCATGCAGGTGAGCGTGTCCTTAACGAGATATGCCCATTTGGTTTCAGGCATTATGAACAGAGCATCCGCGTTGTGGAATTTCTCGAAAAGGATGGTAAGGGGCTTAACCTTACCAGGGAAGTACGCGATGGAATAGTTAATCATCGGACGAGCGGGCACCCGTCCACCATGGAGGGTAAGATAATCCGCGTATCAGACAAGATAGCGTATATTAATCATGATATAGATGATGCAATCAGGGGAGGAATATTGTCGGAGGATGATCTTCCGGGAGAATTAACGGCGATACTTGGCAATTCCACCAAGGAAAGGCTCAATACATTAATTCATGATGTTATTAATGAAAGCATGGATAAGCCGGATATTCTCATGTCGGATGATGTGGGATATGCAATGACAAGCCTTAGACAGTTTATGTTTGACAGCGTATATACCAATCCGATGGCTAAGAGCGAAGAGGTTAAAGCACGTAAAATGCTCAAAGAAATGTATTGGTATTTCTGCGAGCACTTTGATGAAATTCCTGCAGCTTTCCGCACAATAGAAGAACAGCATAATGAATCAAAGGAGCGTGTGGTATGTGATTACATAGCAGGAATGAGTGATCAGTTTGCAATTAATATATTTAAGAAAATATTCATTCCTGTTTCATGGAAGAAATAGATGACAGAGGTAATTAAGAATTGTATCTTTCGGATGATTTAATAGAAGAAATCAGATCTCGTAATGATATTGTTGATGTAATTTCGTCATATGTCAAATTGCAGAAAAAAGGCAGTTCGTATTTTGGGCTTTGTCCTTTCCATAATGAAAAGTCACCTTCTTTCTCTGTGTCAGCCGGTAAGCAGATGTTCTATTGCTTTGGCTGCGGTGAAGGAGGCAATGTGTTTTCTTTCCTTATGAAATATGACAGCCTTACATTCCCTGAAGCAGCTAAGGTGCTGGCCGACAGGGCAGGAATAGATGTTCCTGATATTGAGATAAGTGACGAGAAGCGTCATGAGGCAGATCTTAAGAATAATATATATGAAATTAATGCCAAGGCAGCAAGGTATTTTCATTACCTCCTCGGTACAAAGGATGGAGATGCGGCCAAAGCATATTTTGCAAAGAGAGAACTTGAGGATAAGACGGTAACATCCTTTGGACTTGGTTTTTCATCAATGCGCAAAGATGCATTGTACCAGTATCTCAAGAAAGAAGGCTGTAGTGACGATATTCTTAAGGAAACAGGTCTTTTTGTGTATGATGAGCGTGGCGTTCATGACAGGTTTCGCAACCGTGTGATGTTTCCGATATTGAATATCAATAATAAAGTGATTGGCTTCGGCGGACGTGTCATGGGCGATGGACAACCCAAATACCTGAATTCGCCCGAAACAGGTGTTTTTGACAAAGGCCGTAATCTGTATGGTCTTAATATTGCCAAGAACTCCCGCAAAAATAATATAATAATCTGTGAAGGGTATATGGATGTGATTTCCATGCACCAGGCGGGATTTACGCAGGCGGTGGCATCACTCGGAACTGCACTTACAACAGGTCAGGCGATGTTGATCAAACGTTATGTCAAGGATGTTCTGATTTGTTATGACAGTGACGGACCGGGTGTTAAGGCAGCTTTGCGTGCCATAGGAATTTTCAGGGATGCAGGCCTTAGAACCAGAGTTATTAATATGCAGCCGCATAAAGATGCGGATGAATTTATTAAAGCCAAAGGGCGTGAGGCATTTCAGGAGAGAATTGATAACGCAGAAAACAGTTTCCTTTTTGAAGTCAGGATGATGGAAAGAGACTATGACATCAACGACCCGGACGGTAAGACAGCATTTATGGGTGCTATAGCAAGAAGACTTACCGACTTTGAAGAAGAAATAGAGAGAAATAATTATCTTGAAGCAGTTGCAGCCAGATATTTTGTAAGTCCGGACAGTCTCAGAAAATTAGTAGCCAGGTCGGCAGCCGCCACAACGGCAGGAAGAGAACGCAAGCCGGTTAATGTAACGGATCGCGCCAAAGTCAAGGATGATGGTGTACATAAATCCCAGAGGATGATTCTTACATGGATATGTGATAATCCGGATATATATAAGGCAGTGAGAGATTATATTACACCCGAGGATTTTACTGAGCCGTTATATAAAGAGCTTGCAGGTATGATGTTTGCACAGCTTGAAGAAGGCAGATTCAATCCGGCGGCGATACTTAACCGTTTTGAGGATGATGAGAGACAGCGTGATGCAGCGATGATTCTTAATACAAACATCCTTGACGATTCAGCACTTGAATCAGACAGGGAGAAAGCACTTAATGAAGCTGTTATCAACATAAGGCGTAACAGCCTGGAGATGAGAAGCAGGTCGGCAGCCGACCTTAATGAGCTGCAGAAGATAATAGCAGAACAGGCGGGACTTAAGAACCTGCATATTTCACTTAAATAGAGGACAAACTAAAATTAACTATGGAAGGATGGACATGTTGATGGATGAAAACATGGAAAAATTCAGTGAGAAGCTGAAGGATTTGCTGGCACTTGCCAAGAAAAAGAAAAATGTTCTTGAATATCAGGAAATTACGGATATGTTCAGTGATATGGATCTTGACGCAGATAAGATGGATAAGATATTCGAATTTCTTGAGGCTAATAATATCGACACACTCAGAACAACCGATGAAGATGACGAAGCACCGGATGATGATGTAATACTTGATAACGAAGAAGATATAGATGTTGAAAATATAGATTTGTCCGTGCCGGATGGCGTAAGCATTGAGGATCCTGTAAGAATGTATCTTAAAGAAATAGGTAAAGTACCGCTTCTTTCAGCTGATGAAGAAATTGAACTTGCCAAGAGAATGGAACTCGGAGATGTTAATGCCAAACAGCGTCTTGCAGAGGCCAATTTACGACTTGTTGTAAGTATTGCCAAGAGATATGTGGGAAGAGGAATGCTTTTCCTTGATCTTATCCAGGAAGGTAACCTTGGACTTATAAAGGCAGTTGAGAAATTTGATTACCGTAAGGGATATAAGTTTTCAACATACGCGACATGGTGGATAAGACAGGCTATAACGAGGGCAATAGCAGATCAGGCAAGAACAATAAGAATACCCGTTCATATGGTTGAGACGATCAATAAACTTATCAGGGTTTCGCGTCAGTTGCTTCAGGAGCTTGGACGTGAACCGACTCCGCAGGAGATTGCGGCGCAGATGGATATGCCTGTAGACAGAGTCCGTGAAATACTTAAGATTTCACAGGAACCGGTATCGCTTGAGACACCAATCGGCGAGGAGGAAGACAGCCATCTCGGAGACTTTATACAGGATGATAATGTCCCTGTACCGGCAGAGGCGGCTGCGTTTACATTACTCAAGGAACAGCTTGATGAAGTATTGTCAACACTTACTGACCGTGAGCAGAAAGTACTTAAATTAAGATTCGGACTTGATGACGGAAGAGCCAGAACACTTGAGGAAGTCGGCAAGGAATTTAATGTAACAAGGGAACGTATCAGACAGATAGAGGCCAAAGCGTTAAGAAAATTAAGACACCCGAGCAGAAGCCGTAAGTTAAAGGATTATCTTGACTAATGAATTTATCAAAGAGACTTAAAACAGTTGCCGATTGCGTAACGCCCGGAAATGTCGTGGCTGATGTTGGTACAGACCACGGATACATACCGATATATCTTGCAGCACATGGGATTTCACCCCATGTGATTGCAATGGATGTCAATGAAGGACCGCTTTCGACAGCCGGAAGAAATATTTCACTTAATAATGTTGATAATCTGGTAAGTACAAGATTATCAGACGGACTTAAAGAACTTGGCCCCAACGAGGCAGACACGGTTATTATTTCAGGAATGGGCGGACTTCTTACGGTGCGTATCCTTAAGGATGATATGGATAAAGTCCGCAGCCTTAAGGAACTGATTCTCTCACCTCATTCAGACTGGGATGTTGTAAGACATTTTCTTCATGATGAAGGGATGATGATTACCGATGAGCATATGGTAATTGATGACGGAAAGTATTATGTTGTGATGAAGGCCGTATACAGACCGGAAATCAGCCGGAATCCCGGTGAATGTGAATACAGGTATGGTGGTATGCTACTTGCTTCGCGCGATCCTGTTCTCAAGCAATATCTTGAGAATGAGCTTTCCAAGAAAGTAACAATTCTTAAAGGACTTGACAGTCAGAAATCAAGAATTGAAGAATTGAAATCAGATATTGATATCATTAAGGAGGGACTTCATTTATATGAATGCTGAGGATATAGCAGAACTTCTTATGAAACTCAGTCCGGTAAAATACGCATGTGACTGGGATAATGTGGGAATGCATGTCGGTCATAAAGATAACGAAATTAATACCATACTTGTAACGCTTGATATAGATGACGCAGCGATTGACAGAGCGATAGAGATAAATGCCGACATGATAGTATCACACCATCCGCTTATTTTTCATGGAATAAAGCAGATTAATGATGATAATATAACCGGAAGGCGGATAATGCGGCTTATCGAAAACAGAATAAATGCATATTGCATGCATACTAATTATGACTGTGTCGGAGGAATGGCACATGCGGCAGCATCAAGACTTTCAATGTCTGAAGATGATGTCCTTGAGGAAACATGTGACGGCGAAGGAATAGGCAGAACCGGCAGACCGGAGCATAGTATGACAGCAGCAGAGTTATGCGGACTGGTAAAAGAAAAATTCGGACTTTCTCATGTTATATTATACGGAGACGAATTGAAGATGATTGATAGAATTTCAATCTGCCCGGGATCAGGCAAAGAATATACTGAAACGGCATTGAAACAGGGCGCACAGGTACTGATTACCGGTGATATGTCATATCACGTTGCGGCGGATGCGGTGGCAGAAGGTTTGTGCATTATTGATGCAGGGCATTATGGCATTGAACATATCTTTATAGATGAGATAATGGAATATCTTAAGGAAAATACAGATAATATAGAAATAGCGGGGATGTCGTATAACAATCCGCAGCATTTTATCTAAAGGGGGCAATAAGATGGAAGATAGAATTTTATTAAAAGAACTGGCAGATAAGGCACAGCCGGAATTTAAGGACAAAATCGTGCTTGCCAGAGTGAATGGAAAGCTGTGTGAGTTGTGGAAGAAAGTATATCCGGATTCTAAGATTGAATATATTACAACGGCGCAGAGCGATGGACTGCTTACTTACAAGAGAAGCGCAACCTTAATTATGCTCAAAGCAATATATGATGTATACGGACATACGGATATCGAGAGAGTTAAGGTTGAATTTTCCCTCAGCAAGGGATATTATTGTACTGTAAAAGGAAATGTATCGGTCAATGATGAATTTATATGCAGGGTTAAGGCCCGCATGAGAGAAATCGTCGATGGCGATATGCCGATAATAAAGCATACAATTCCGAAAGATGAAGCAGTAAGGCATTTTGGCAATCATGGAATGTATGACAAGGAAAAGCTTTTCAGGTACAGAAAGAGTTCAACGGTTAACGTATACAGGCTTGATGGATTTGAAGATTACTATTATGGATATATGGTGCCGTCGAGCGGATACATACAGCATTATGAGTTATTCCTTTATGATAAAGGCTTTGTAATTCAGTTTCCGACAGTGGAGAATACGAAAGACATTCCGGAGTTTGCGCCGCAGAATAAGCTTTTTAAAGTGCTTGATGAATCTACTGAATGGTGCAGGATGCTTGGTGTTGAGACAGTGGGAGACTTAAATGAGACGATAGTTTCCGGAAACATCAAGGAACTTATACTCGTACAGGAAGCCCTTCAGGAAAAGAAACTTGCGGACATTGCACAGAGAATATCGGATGATCCTTCCAAGAAATTTATTATGATAGCAGGACCGTCATCTTCCGGTAAGACGACTACGTCATACCGTCTTGCAATACAGCTGCGGGCACACGGCATGAGACCGCACCAGATATCGCTTGATAATTATTTCGTAAACAGAGAATTTACTCCTAAAGATGAGAATGGCGATTATAATTTTGAGTGCCTTGAAGCACTTGATATAGAGCAGTTTAACAAAGATATGACAGCACTTTTAAATGGTGAAAGAGTTGAACTGCCATCATTCAATTTCAAACTTGGCAAGCGTGAATATAACGGCGATTATAAGGAACTCGGACCTAGTGATGTTCTCGTCATAGAGGGTATACACGGGCTGAACGACCGTTTGTCATATTCACTTCCAAAGGAAAGCAAATTTAAGATTTACCTGAGTGCACTCACCCAGTTAAATATAGATGAACATAACAGAATTCCTACAACGGACGGCAGACTCATAAGAAGAATTGTAAGAGATGCCCAGACGAGAGGGACATCGGCAAAGAAGACCATAGCAATGTGGCCTTCAGTAAGAAAAGGAGAGGAAGAAAATATATTTCCTTTTCAGGAAGAAGCGGATGTTATGTTCAATTCCGCACTCATATATGAGCTTGCTTTGTTAAAGCAATATGCGGAACCACTTCTTTTCGGTATCGGAAGGGATGAACCGGAATATCCGGAAGCCAACAGGCTTATTAAGTTCCTTGACTATTTTCTCGGCATACCGAATGACTTCATTCCGATTAATTCCATCGCAAGGGAATTTATCGGTGGAAGCTGTTTTAATGTGTAAATAAACCTAATATAAATCAGTGGGCCGGATGGTCGCGGCTGCAATTATGCAGGTGAGGAAAGTCCGGGCTTCATAGGGCAGGATGCCGGATAACGTCCGGTGGAGGTGACTCCAAGGCCAGTGCAACAGAAATATACCGCCGGTTTTATTAACCACAGAAATATACCGCCGGTTATATCAACCGGTAAGGGTGGAAGGGCAGCTTAAGAGACTACCGCTTCTGCGGTAACGCAGAAGGCACATGTAAACCCCATCCGAAGCAAGACCAAACAGAAGCGATGACGCGGCCCGCCAGCTTCAGGTAGGTTGCTTGAGCCTGCCGGTAACGGCAGGACTAGATAGATGACCATTCAAGACATAACCCGGCTTACAGGTCCACTGGTTTATAAGGTTTATATATATTTTTTGATAATAATTTAATAGAATACATATCGCAGGAGGAAACGATTATGGAAATGGCAAAAATCAAAGAAATTGTTGCTGCAATGACACTTGAGGAAAAGGCCGGAATGTGTTCAGGTGAAGATTTCTGGCATACCAAAGCCGTGGAACGCCTTGGAATACCGAAAATAATGGTATCAGATGGCCCTCATGGTTTGCGTAAACAGGATGAGAACGGTGACAATCCCGGAGTGAATGACAGCATCAAGGCAGTTTGTTTCCCGGCAGGATGCGGAGCGGCAACTTCGTTTAACAGGGATTTGATTTACGAAATGGGCAAGTCGCTCGGAAAAGAATGTCAGTCAGAGAATGTATCGGTATTGCTCGGGCCTGCGGTAAATATTAAGCGTTCGCCTCTTTGCGGACGTAATTTCGAATATTATTCCGAAGATCCGTATCTCGCGTCTGAGATTGCGGCATCCCATATTAACGGTGTCCAGAGCATGGGCGTTGGTACAAGCATTAAACATTTTATGGCAAATAATCAGGAAACGAGAAGAATGTCGGTAAGTGCTTCCATTGACGAAAGAGCATTGCATGAGATTTATCTTGCTGTATTTGAGAATGCAATTAAGAAATCCAAACCGTGGACGGTTATGAGTTCTTATAATAAAGTAAATGGCAGATATGTCGGAGAAAATTATGAACTTATGACGGATTTTCTTCGCAAAGAAAGCGGATTTGACGGTTTTGTCATGAGCGACTGGGGCGCAGTCGGTAACAGGGTTGCAGGTGTTAAGGCCGGACTGGATCTGGAAATGCCAGGGTCACAGGGTGTCAGGGATGCGCTTATAGTTGAGGCTGTTAAGAATGGCTCAATGGAAGAATCGACTCTTAATACCGCATGTGAGAGAATCCTTAATATAGTATATAAGGCTGTAGAGAATCATGATTCTTCGATCAAGGTCAGCTGGGATGATGAGCATGATAAATCAAGAATGATAGCCGAGGAGACAATAGTTCTTCTCAAGAATCAGGATGATATTCTTCCGCTTTCAATGGATAAGAAAATAGCATTTATCGGTAAATACGCTGTAAAACCACGCTTCCAGGGCGGAGGCAGTTCACATATCGATTGCATTAAGGTTACCTCGGCAATGGATGAAGTTATGTCACAGAATATCGACTGCGTAACATATGCACAGGGATTCGATGATGCGGAAGATGTAATAGATGACAAACTTGAAGCACAGGCAGTGAAATTAGCAAAGGAATCGGACATTGCTGTCATTTTTGCGGGTCTTCCGGATGCGTTTGAATCTGAGGGATTTGACAGAAAACATATGCATATGCCGCAGAGCCAGAATCATCTTATAAGTGAAATAGCCAAAGTGCAGCCGAATGTTGTGGTTGTGCTTCATAACGGTTCACCTGTTGAGATGCCTTGGATTGATGATGTTAAGGGAGTCCTTGAGTCATATCTCGGCGGTGAGGCTGTCGGAGGTGCACAGTGCGACATACTTTTTGGCAAAGTAAATCCAAGTGCAAAACTTGCAGAGACATTCCCGTATAAGTTAGAGGACAACCCTTCATTCCTTACAGGATTTGGTGATGGTGATGCAGTATCGTACAGTGAAGGTCTTTTTGTGGGATACCGTTATTACGATAAGAAAAAAATGCCTGTACAGTTTCCGTTTGGATATGGCTTGTCATATACTACATTTAAGTATTCAAACCTTGTATTATCAGGCACAACGATGAATGACGACAGCAGGATAGAGGTTTCGGTTGATGTTACCAATACAGGTAAAACAGCCGGTAAGGAAATTGTTCAGATTTATGTTGCCGATATGGAACCTACAGTTACAAGACCGGAAAAAGAACTTAAGAATTTTACAAAAGTATTTCTTGAACCGGGTCAGACAAAGACTGTCACAATGGAACTTGATATGAGGGCATTTGCCTATTATGAACCGCGAATTAAGGGCTGGTTTGCTCATGGTGGTAAATACAGGATAATGGCAGCGAAGTCATCAGCTGAAATAGAACTTGTTTCGGAAATAGAGTATATACAGGATAAGAAGCTTCCGGTTCATTATACGGTCGATACGACTATGGGTGACATTTTTAAGGATGATAATGCAAGAGCAGTGGTTTCACATCTTTATCAGGCATATTTTGAAGGTGAACTGGGTCCGCAGAGTGACGGTGCCATTGAAGCAATTTCCAATGAGATGAATGACTCGATGCTTGAGAACCTGCCGATTCATGCTGTGACATCTTTCGCAAAAGCACCTATAACACAGGCAGAAATTGAAGAAGCTGTGGATAAACTGAATAATTTATAAACAATTTATGAAATATGAGGAGACTGCCATGATTGAAATTGATAATCTTACCAAGATCTATAAGCTGAGTAAGAAACAGATGCAGAAAGAAAAGACAAAAGAAACAGTGAAGATTGCGGTTGAAAACGTGTCACTTAAGGCTGTGAATGGGGAAATTTACGGCCTTCTGGGCCCGAATGGAGCCGGAAAGACTACAACATTGCGCTGTCTGGCGACTCTTCTTAATCCTACGGAAGGACGTATAAGTGTCGATGGATTTGACACAGTGAAAGATCCCGGTGAGGTACGTAAGAGAATAGGTTTTCTTACAAATGAAATCAAGCTGGATGCCCAGTTTACCGTAAGATATATGTTTGATTTCTTCGGTAAACTGCATAATGTACCTGAAAACGAACTGGATGCAAGACGCAGTGAACTTTTCTCATATTTCGGAATTGAAGGTTTCGCTGACAAGAAAATAGAAGAGCTGTCGACAGGTATGAAGCAGAAGGCAGCGATTGCCGTAAGCCTTGTACATAATCCGCCGATTGTAATATTTGATGAACCGACGTCAGGCCTTGATATTGTAACTGCAAGGCTGGTTACGGATTATCTGAAGAAACTTCGTGATGAAGGAAAACTCATTATCATATCGACTCATATTATGAGTGAGGCAGAGAAACTTTGTGACAGGATCGGTGTCATAATTGACGGCCATAAGGTATGTGATGCAGCACTTCCTGAGATATATGCCATGTATAATACTGATAATCTTGAAGATGCATTTTTTGAGATGTATAAGGCTAATCACAAGGAGGTATTGTAATGAACGGATTCAGGACAATTATGGGCAAGGAGTTTGCCCGTGTATTTAAGGATAAGAAACTCATTTTTTCAATGTTTATACTTCCAGTGATAATTATGGCCGGCATTTTTCTGTTAATGTTTGGATTGATATCCAATATGAAAGCTGATATTGATAAACACATATCGGAGGTATATGTGCAGGATGCACCGCAGGATTTTGCGGATACTGTTAAACAGGCCGGTGATATTAATGTTACATTTATCGGTAAAGATGCTGACATAAATGCAATTAAAGATAAAATACTCAGCGCAGATGCGGATCTACTGGTCGTATTTCCGGATAATTTTACCGATGATGTTCAGAATTATGAAAATGCATCAGTACCGCAGATCAAGACTTTTTATAATCCGAGTGAAGATTACTCTTCTGAGGCAAGGACAAGATTTGTGGGTACTTACATTGAAAGCTACAGACAGGCGCTTCTTACGGAAAGATATGGAAGCATAGACAAGACGCTTGCCTTTACCGTGGATTCGGATAATCCGGAATCGGAAATTGTGGACAGCAATAAAGCTACAGGTAAAATGCTGGGTACTTTTGTACCTTATTTCATAACCATGATGATATTTGCCGGAGCGATGAGTTTTGGCGTAGACTCAATTGCCGGCGAGAAAGAGAGAGGAACGCTTGCCAGTCTTCTTCTTACACCGGTAAAGCGTGTACATATTGTTATGGGTAAACTTGTGGCACTTGGTGTACTTTCCGTAATGTCGGCAGTTGTATATCTTGTCGGAATGCTGGTTGCATTGCCTATAGGAATGAAACAGTTAGGAACATCCGATGTCTTAAGCGGATTATCCATTTCATTCACGGGAACTCAGGTTGTGGAATTTATAATTATAATAATTGGAATTGTTCTTATGTATGTATCAATAATCGGGATGGTTTCTGTGCTTTCCAAAAACATCAAAGAAGCGCAGACATATATTATGCCGGTATATATGATAGTTATTGTAGTTGGAATGATTACAATGTACACATCCGATACAGACAGCATGACAAGCTATCTTATACCTGTGTTTAACTCATCAGCGGCATTTCGCGGAATACTCACGGGAGAAATAACAACGGCAGAGTTCGCTATGGCTGCGATAGTTACATATGCATTTGCCGGAATACTTATTGCTCTTACCGCCAAGGCATTTAAGAGCGAAAAATTAATGTTTAACGCATAAGGATTTTGTATATACCATGAAGAATAAAGCAGATATATCTGACGGAAGTTTTAATGAAGATTTTTCAAAAATCGAGGAAAATTACATAGAATGTTATGAGAAAAACCAGGGCAGACCATTAAAAGTGGTGCTTGGATTATACAAAGGAAGCTATCACAAATTCGGTCTTGCCGCAATATTTTTTGTACTTAAGCACAGTTGTGTATGGGTGCTTCCGATCGTTACGGCCAATGTAATAAATATTGCATCGGGACAGCAGAACGGAACGGTAAAAACCATATTGATAAACATTCTCGTAATTATGGCATTGATAGCAATCAACTATCCGATGAATTACCTGTTTACCAAATGCAGAAGTCAGGCTACCAGGTCTGCTGAGGCCGGATTACGAGGCGCGCTGGTACGAAAATTACAACAGCTTTCGATATCATACCATACACAGATGCAGTCCGGAAGACTTCAGTCCAAAGTAATGAGAGATGTTGAGGCGATAGAAACATTATCGCAGCAGCTTTTTGTGAACATGATGACCATTGCATTGAATGTTATTGTTGCAGTCACCGTAACCGGAACCAAAAGCGCACTTGTGCTTGTGTTTTTTATACTATGTGCGCCTGCGGCTGCACTTACAATGGTTACATTCAGAAAACGAATAAGGACAAGCAATGCCGACTTCAGACGTGAGATGGAGGAAACATCTGCCAAAGTAATGGAGATGGTTGAGATGATTCCCGTCACCAGAGCTCATGCACTGGAAAATGAAGAAATCGGACGTATGGAGGGACAGCTTCTGCATGTTGCCAAAAGCGGGTACAAGCTGGATATCATACAGGCTAATTTTGGCGCTGTGGGATGGTGCGTTTTTCAGGCATTTCAGGTACTGTGCCTCGGATTTACAGGTTATCTGGCATATCGCGGGACGATTAAGGTCGGTGACATAACCCTTTATCAGACATATTTCGGTAATATAATAGGCCAGATAACGCAGTTTCTTAATCTGCTTCCGATTATTTCCAAAGGTTTCGAGTCCGTTACTTCTGTTGGCGAAGTGCTTATGACCAACGACATAGAGGATAATTCCTCAAAACCGAAGCTTAAGGATATAGCAGGTGAATTTGATTTTAAAAATGTGAAATTTGCATACAAGGACGACGGCAAAATAGTCCTCAACGGATTTAATCTCCATGTAAATCCGGGAGAGACAGTAGCATTTGTCGGCGAATCAGGTGCAGGCAAGACCACTATACTGAACCTGATTATCGGATTTATGCAGCCGGATTCTGGAGAGATAGACATAGACGGACATAATCTTAATGATATTAATTTAAGAAGTTACCGTAAACATATTGCGGTTGTTCCGCAAAACAGCATTCTTTTTTCGGGAACCATAAAGGAAAATATAACCTACGGAATAAAGAATGTTGATGAAAATAAACTCAGAGAGGTTATAAAAGCTGCGAACCTGACTGAATTTATTGACGGTCTTCCAAAGGGCGTTGATAGTGAAGTTGGCGAACACGGAGGCGGTTTAAGCGGAGGACAGAGACAGCGTATCTCTATTGCAAGAGCGCTTATGCGTGATCCTAAGGTAATAGTTCTGGATGAGGCAACGTCTGCACTTGACAGTATTTCCGAACGGGAGATACAGAAAGCACTTGATAATCTCAAGTCAGAACGGACGACATTCATAGTTGCACACAGATTGTCAACTATACGTAACGCAGATAAGATTGCCGTTATTTCCGAAGGAAAAGTAACGGAATACGGTACATATGATGAACTGATGGAAGCAAAAGGTGAATTTTACGAACTTAGAAAGCTTCAGGTTGAATAAGCGAGGAAATTATAATGGTAAATGTTGTTTTTGATATGGATGGCGTATTGTTTGATACGCAGAGGATATACTATAAGACGTGGTTTGTTGTAGCTGACAGACTGGGACTGCCCGATATTACGGAACCGGCAGATAAGTGCATCGGAACTAACCGCAAATACCAGTATAGTGTATTATATGATTTTTATGGGCCGGAATTTCCACGTGAAGAATTCTATGCCCTTAAGGATAAGCTATTTGCCGAATATGTTGAACAGAACGGTGTTCCTCTTAAGAAAGGAACCATCGAGCTGCTTGAGTATCTTAAAAACAGCGGCAAAAAAGTGGCAATAGCATCCTCATCAAGACGCCATATAGTAGAAAATCATCTGAAGCAGCATGATATGGTGAAATATTTTGACGTTATTGTAGGCGGTGATATGATTGAAAAAAGCAAGCCGGCTCCGGATATATATCTTAAAGCGTGTGAACTGCTTGGAGTTGCGCCCCGTGATTGTTATGCTGTTGAGGATTCATATAATGGGCTGATATCGGCATCTGATGCCGGCCTCAAACCGGTTATGGTTCCGGATATGCTTCCGTACAATGACGAAATTGCCCCGAAAGTATATCTTAAATTTGATTCACTCCTTGATTTCAGGGATTATCTTAAGAAAGAGCAGGGATTATGAAAGAAAAACTTATAAAAAATCTTATGGAGAAACTATGGGAACGATATGAATACGCATCCATTCTGGCAAGCGATGTCAGAGGCAAGCGTTATTCGGTTTCAAAGCGTGGTGTTGCATGTGCGATGTCGGGCCTTTTAAGCGGATGCGGATACGTTATTAAGGTTCACAACGGTCATGCATTTGCTGAATACTCGTTCGGTGAACTGACAGAGAATAATATAGAAGAGATAATTACCGAAGTAGACAGGGTATATGAGATGGAGGAACTTCTAAGCGGAGAGGGAATAGAACTTGTTCCATATGATGTTCCAGAAGAAATACCGGTAAAGAGTTTCAGTGAAAACGAGATACATGGTAACCCTGACGAATGTGATGACAATGTCATTGTTGATAAGCTGCGTGAAGTAAGGAAACACGCGCTTGCGATGGATGACAGGATTCTTGACTGTCAGGCAGGAGCACAATATCAGATATATACGAAGTATTTTCTTTCAAAGGCAAAGGAGCTTAAGGAGAAAGTCCTCTGGATGACAGGAAATTATTTTATAATGGCAAAGAACGGAGAGGCTGTAAGGTCTTATTATAAAGCATACAGTAACCGTGACGGAATAGGTGTTCTGGACAAAATGGAAGACGGACTGGCCGGTGCTGTTAAAGGAGCTATAGAACTTCTTGATACAAAGACGATAAAACCGGGTGAATATGACTGCATATGCACACCGGAGGTTACCGGAATGATAGCGCATGAAGCTTTCGGACACGGCGTGGAGATGGATATGTTCTATAAAGACAGGGCACTTGCCGTGAATTATATAGGTAAACAGGTTGCTTCAGAACTTGTGACCATGCATGATGGAGCAAAATCAGCAATTGAAGTAGCAAGTTATGATTTCGATGACGAGGGTACGATTGGTCAGGACACGGTTGTAATAGATCACGGTATTCTTAAAAAAGGCATATGTGATGCCCAGTCGGCAATGGCTCTGAAAACGGCACCGACTGGAAACGGAAGGCGCGAAAGTTATGAACGTAAGGCTTATACGAGAATGACAAACACTTTTTTTGAAGGTGGAAAAGACAGTCTCGATGATATGATAGCATCGATAAAGTATGGATTTTTGCTGGAAAATGCCACATGTGGAATGGAAGACCCTAAGAATTGGGGAATACAGTGCATGGTTAATATGGCAAGGGAGATAGTGGATGGAAAGCTTACGGGTGTCATATATTCACCTATTGTTCTGAGTGGTTATGTTCCGGATCTGCTTAAGTCAATAACAATGATGTCGCCGGTAACAGAACTTTGCGGAAGCGGTTTCTGTGGCAAAGGATATAAAGAATGGGTTAAGGTGTCGGACGGAGGCCCTTATATCAAAGCAAGAATCAAACTCGGATAGGAGGATAATTATGACAGACAGAATAATTAAGATTCTCCAATCGGAGAAGATAGATAAATATTGTATTTATGAAGAACGTCGTGAGAGTGCAGAACTTTTTCTGGTAAAGAAAAAAGCAGATCTGATGCGCGGCAAGGATACGAGAGATGTAAAGCTTACGCTGTACCGCGAGTTTAATAAGGAAGGAAAGCACTGCCTTGGTTCGGTTGATGTGTTTCTGTACAGCGAAATGGATGATGTGACTATGCAGTCTCTGATACGAAAGGCATATAAATCAACACTTTACGCGGATAATCCGTATTATGAACTTCCATCAGGCAGCGGAGTATGTGAAGATTATCCTGATGAGATAAGAAGTCTTAACATAATTGCGGTAAAAATGGCGAAAGCACTTTATTCGGCAGATATTGATGAAAATGCGTGGATTAACTCAGCTGAAATATTTGCACTCAGAAATACAGTCCATATTACCAACAGTAATGGCGTTGATGTAAAATATGTCAAAGAGAGCGTTAAGGGAGAGTTTGTCGTTCAAAGCAGATTGAATGGCAATGATGTTGAACTTATCAGGCAGTTTGAATATGACAGCCCGGATGAACAGGCACTGAGGCGTAAATGTGAGGATGCGATACAGTCTGTAAAAGACAGGGCAATAGCTGTGAAGGCACCGGAGGACTTAAGCGCATATCCGCTGATCCTTTGTGATGATACGGTGGGTGAATTCCTTACTTTTTACACAGAGAGATGTAACGCTTCTTATATTTATCCGGGATATTCCGATTACGAATGCGAAAAAGATGTATGTCCTGATGCTGCCGGTGACAAGATCAGCATAGATATAATGGCCGATGTTCCGTACAGCTGTGAAGGTGTTGAGAAGAATGATCATACTCTTATCGAAAACGGAATTATAAAGACACTTCACGGTAATCATGCGTACTCATCATATCTTGGCATTGAATCCATCGGTGAATATAATCGTATCAGATGTAATAACCGTGGCACGGATGAAGAAGTATTAAAAGAACCCTATATCATGGTGAAAAGCTTCTCTGATTTTCAGATGGATGCAATGGACGGAAGTTTCGGCGGAGAGTTCAGACTGGCATATTTGTGTGAGAACGGCAGGATAACCCCGGTTACCGGACAAAGTGTGAGCAAAAATATGTTTGAAGCCCATAAAAATATGATTTTTTCTTCGGCCATGTACAACGAAGCATCATATTCCGGACCGTCTATGGTAAGGATAAAGTAATAAAAATAACTGTTGACATTGTTAAATTCCCATGATATATTATCGTTGTCAAGTGTACTAGTTAGCATAGTACAGTTGATGCTTTTAAATATAGGAATTGGGAGTAGACGGATGTATCAGATAGATGTAATGTCGAGAATACCGGTATATGAACAGATTGTTGAACAGACGGAAAAGTTTATCCTTGCAGGCATTTTGTGTGCAGGTGATAAGATTCCGTCTGTTCGCAGTATGTCCGTCGAATTGTCTGTAAATCCGAATACAATTCAGAAAGCAGTCGCAGAACTCGACAGAAGAGGACTGATATTCTCTGTTCCGGGTAAAGGTTCTTTTGTATCGGAAAAAGCCAAGGATGCGTTGACTATGGCCAAGCGGAGCAGCCTCGGAAAGATACGTGATGAGCTTCGTGAGATGAAGATGGCCGGGATAAGCCGGTCTGAAATAATAGATGTAGTTGAAGAAGTGTATAGGGAGGAGGCCGTTTATAATGATTAATATAGAAGGTCTTACCAAGACATTTGATGGGTACAATGCTGTTGATGGTGTAACATGCAGCATACAGGACGGATGTATATATGGAATGGTTGGCTCCAACGGTTCCGGAAAATCCACTTTTTTAAGACTTATTGCCGGAATATATAAGCCGGATAAAGGAAATGTGTATATCGACGGTATTCCGGTATATGAACATCCTGAGGTCAAGAATAAGCTTGCATTCGTGCCGGATGATTTATATTTTGTTAATAATTCATCAATGAAGAGAATGGCCGGATTTTATAATTGTGTATACAGTAATTTTGATATGGACAGGTTCTGTTCATTAAGTGAGATGTTCAAGCTCGATATTAATAAGTCCGTGAGTACTTTTTCAAAAGGAATGAAAAGACAGGCTGCAATAATACTGGCAGTAAGTTCGCATCCGCAGTATCTTTTACTGGATGAGACATTTGACGGCCTGGATCCGGTTATGAGAAATCTTGTTAAGAATATGGTTTGCCAGGATGTCGAAGATAATAATATGACTGTTATAATGACGTCACATTCACTCAGGGAACTTGAAGATACCTGTGACCAGCTTGCGCTGCTTCATAAAGGTGGTCTTGTACTTGAGAGCGACATACTTGATCTTAAAACATCACTTTTTAAGATTCAGATTGCGTTTGTGGAAAAATATGACAGAAGTATGTTTGATGGGTTTGATATATTGCATTTTTCTAAACATGGTTCGGTTTCTAATATTATAGGTAATTG
>FR889230.1:0-59180 GCA_000431815.1 Butyrivibrio sp. CAG:318
AGCATCGCGAGTTTCGCAATTACCTATTTAGTTATTATATTTTCTGCAAAGGTCTTTCTTTTATTCACAAATCAATATTTTTCCGCATACGCATAAGAATTTTCTTTTCAAGACGCGATACCTGTACCTGCGAAATTCCGAGTTTGTCTGCAACCTGTGTCTGGGTACAGTCCTCATAATACCTCATTCTGATAAGGCATTTCTCTGTCTCATCAAGCGAATCTATCATCTGCTCAAGCATCATATGGTTTAACAGTTTCTCACTCGCCGGAACCTCGGATACCGCAGCCAGTTTATCAACGATATACACTTGTGCGCCGTCGCTTTGATACGCAGTCTTATATATTGATTCTACTTCCTTGCCCGCGGTAGTCGCGATTGCTATATCTTCCACCGGAATTCCTGTAAATTCGGAAATTTCCCCGGCTGTAGGCTCGCGGCCGTTTGTCTTGGCAAGTTGTTCTGAGGCCTTTCTTATTTTCCAGCCGTTTTCTTTTATTGAGCGTGATATTTTGATCATTCCATCGTCACGGATGAACCGCTTGATCTCCCCGCTTATCATTGGCACAGCATAGGTACTCAGCATAACAGGCTGCCCAAGATCAAACTTGTCAATCGCTTTGATAAGTCCAATCGTACCTATCTGCGTAATATCCTCCATATCATATCCACGGCCCGCAAAACGTTTTGCAATGCTGTAGACAAGCCCCATATTTTCCATCACCAGCACATCCCTGGCTTCTTTGTTGCCCTGATGTGCAAGTTCTATAAGCTCTTTGGTATGATTCATAATCACACCTCCGCTTATTCTGTTTCCTGTCCTATCCTTTTAAACATGGTTACTCTGGTCCCACACCCCGGCTCGGACCATACTTCCAGTCCGTCCATAAATACATCCATAAATGTAAATCCCATTCCGGAACGTTCATCGTCCTCTCCGGTTGTAAACATAGGCTCCATGGCTTTTTTGACATTATCTATGCCGCGTCCACTATCTTCTATGATAACCTTAAGCGTCTTCTCCTCGATTTCAGCAGTTAAAGTTATCAGCCCGCCCTTCTTGTTATATCCATGTATCACCGAATTGGTTACCGCCTCTGAAACAGCGGTTTTTATGTCGTTAATCTCCTCAAGTGTCGGGTCAAGCCTCGTTGCAAAGGCTGCCACACACACTCTGGCAAATCCTTCATTCTCGGAAACGGCATCGAATTCAATTTTAATTCTGTCCATTGTTAATCCTCCTCATTTACTATCATGTCTATTTTACTGTTTCTCTCGGTTATGCTGTTAAGTCCGAACAATCCGAAAATTCTCTGCATCCTGCAGTTAAGATTGCTGACAAAAATCTCTCCACCCATCGGGCGGATTTTCTTATATCTTCCCATTATGAGTCCGATTCCCGAACTGTCCATAAAACTGACATTTTTGAAATCAAAAGCAATATTCTTAATGCCTTTGTTATCGATGTTCATATCAATTTCACTTCTGATTGCCTCCGTGACATGATGATCCAGATCACATGAGAGCTTTACAATAATAAGATTTTTTCTGGCTATACACATACTGTCCATTATAATTCTCCCTTCATTATATTATATTGCAATATTACTAAAAAAAGCGGAGCAGTTAATATATAATTAATTGCTCCGCCACTTATTGAAAGTGTGGTTTATTCTTCTGTACGCGAATCAACATATTCCTTAAGCTGTTTGGCAAATGTTGTATCACCAAACTTTGAATTGACCACATCAACGTATTTCTGTGCATTTTCGAGGTCATTAAGTTCAAAATACGACATTGCAAGATAATACGGTGTTTCGACTGACTTGTTGTCAAGTTCGTAAGCCTTCTCAAGGTATTTGGCCGCATCCACATAGTTCTTCTGGTTATATGCATTAAGTCCTGCCATATAAAACGTTCTTGCACCGCCATTACACTTATCTTCAAGCGTTGTATATAAATCCTTCGCCGTCTGGGTCGGAAGCTGCGTTACGTCTATATCGGCTAACGCAAGTGCTGCTTTATCAACGTCATTGGCAAGGTACTCGCTTACCGCTTCAACCAGTTTGGCATACAATGCTGTTTCTCCGGAATCGCCCTTATATTGTTCGAGTTCCTTATTGGCTGCATCCAATTGCGAGGTCAGTTCCTCGTTCTGCTTCTCCAATGTAGTTATCTCTACCGAGTATCCCGAAAGCTGCTCACTGTATTTCTTGATAGTGTCATTATTCTCGTGCTGCGAACTCTGGAGTTTGGCAGGTACGATAAGGAACCATATAAGCGCGGCTCCTATAACCACTCCGAGCAGGATATATACAACCGTAAACACGCCGCTTGACGGCTCTTTATATGAATTGCGCGGCAATATGACATCATTACCCGAAAGAGGTTTTCTCTTTGAATTTCTGTAATATTCTTCATTGCCATCCGCCGGCTGCGTCTGGGAGGCGCCGTTGATCTCATCAATATATTTAAGAGCCAGCGTATTGTTGCGGTCAATCTTAAGAACTCTGTGCAATACTTTAAGTGCTCTCTCGTCTTCATTACGTTTCATATATATAAGTGCAAGAAGAAGATTGGCTCTTATAAATTTCGGATATGTGGCAGCAACTTTCTTAAGCTGTATGAGTGCAACATCATCGCCGCCCTCTTTTGCCTTGGCAAGCGCAATATTATACCTCCTGGCCGCCTGGTTTATAAGTTCGAGCTTATTGGGATTGGATTTAACCTTACGGATATATACCTCCGCCACATTGCGATCCTGTTTAAGATTAAGGCTTATGACCCACTCTGACAAAGCCATTGCAAGTTCGCCCATCTCATAATAGACAAGGCCTAACAGATTGCGTGCCTTAATGTTCTTCTTATTAAGACTGAGGCTGGTCTTAAGCGCTGTTACCGCGCCGGTAAGGTCCCTGACCCTCGCTTTCTCAAGTCCCTGATTATAATATGAATTGGATGCTTTAACTACAATCTTGTACACGGAAACATCCGCTCCGCACTTAAGACAGTAATCCTCATCCGACAATACGCTGTTACATTTATAACATCTCATCGTGTAACTCCAATCTATTGCTTATCCGTGATTTCTCTGACTATCTTATCAATGACTGCCGTGACATCCGTGGTGTCATTGTTATAAATGGCATCTTCTGCTTCATCCACCTCAAGGCTTGGCTGGAACTTCTTAATCTCTTCGTCAAAATCTATCATATATTATTCCTCCTTGTATATCGGATAATTTCTCCTGCAAAATACAGCGAACCCACTGCAAATACATTCTTTCCGGCTTTGATTTTCTTAAAAGCAAGATCACATCCGTCCGCAATGTTATCTGCCTCAATAACGGGCATCCCGCCACGCCTGAAACATTCTCCTATCGTATGCACATCAAGGCCTCTCCTGTCTTCAAGCTGAATGGCGATACATTGGTCAAAAAGACCGCTTTTGCATATGCTGTCAATCATGCCTTCATAATGCTTGTCCTTCACCGCAGAGAAAAATACAACATTTCCGCCCTCCGGCTCAAGCATTCTCACAGAATCAAGAAACTGTATGATTCCATCATCATTATGTGCTCCGTCAATGATAAATCCGTCCGTTATGCGCTGCATACGACCCATCCAGAATGCCTTTAACAGGCCCCTTCTTATCACACCGGTATCGGTTATTCCCAATACATTGGCTGCAGTAACCGCAAGTGAAGCATTCTCCGGCTGATAATGCGCAGGAGAATTTATCTCAAAGCACTCATTACAATAATACATATTATCCAATGAAAAATCAATCTTTTTATCATCAGCATATATTATATTTATGTTCTTTTTATTTATCTCATATGATATTGCTTTGTGTCTGCGTACAGTGTCCGCTATAACTTCAGCCACGTCATTGCGGTCCCGCATCCAGACAACCGGAACATCCGGCTTAATAATTCCGGCTTTCTCTGCGGCAATCTCCGCATAAGTACTGCCAAGATATTCCATATGGTCAAGGCCGATAGAAGTAATTACACATACAGCTGGTTTCCTGATTATGTTGGTTGCATCCAGCCTTCCGCCAAGTCCTGTCTCAAGTATTATATAATCCGGTGACTTACCCGCAAAATATTTCATTGCCATTCCAAAAAGGAACTCAAAAAAAGACGGATGCTCGTTCATCTTTTCAGCTGCTGTCCTGGTTACCTCAAAAATCTTCTCAAATTCTTCATCCGAAATCATTGTATCATTATATACAATTCGTTCATTTATGTCCACCAGATGCGGTGAAGTAAAAAGTCCGACATTATAACCGGATTCCATCAGTATACTGTTAAGATATTCACATACCGAGCCCTTGCCGTTGGTTCCGGCCACATGTATTATCTTTGAATCCGGACATGACGCACCCAGTTCCTTAATGAAATTCTCCGTATTGGCAAGTGATGTTTTCCGTGAGAACTTCGGTATATCATATATGTATTGGATTTCTCTTTTCATCTTAATCTCCCGTGTATAGATTCTATATAAAAAAATACTGCATATCAAGTAATAAAAAACGCAAAAGAAGACATCTTTCGCCCTATAACGCGTATACGATGTCTTCCCGTTATTACATACAGCCTCTTCCGCAGCAGCATCCGCTGCAAAGCATTTCAAGGCACAACAGTCTCATACAGCACGAACCTGTGCTTCCGCTGCCTGTATCATAGGCATTTCCCATGTTCTGATACCATGTTCCGCCATTCTCCAGCTGGGAAAGGAGGTTAATATATTCCTGATTGCCCGGTTCCAGATTAACCGCCTGTCTGGCATCTTCTCTTGCATTAATGATATTGCCCATTCCGTAATTAGCATACGCATGTACATAATACCATCTCGCATTATGCTCTGACAACGGCATTCCGTCAAGCACATTCATAGCTTCGGCATATCTGCCGTTATTAATATAATTGATAGCGGCATTGATTCTCGGTCCGTCATTGGAATATGTTCCTCCGTAACCCTGGCCGAATCCGCCAAATCCACCGTAACCATATCCGCCGTATGTGCCTCCTCCGGCACCCTGGCCCGATCCTGCTCTGTTATTACCATAAGAACCCTCACCATGTTCACGTTCAAACATGATCTGGTTATATGCTTCCTGTATTTCTTTAAATTTCTCCTCTGCCTGGGCCTTATTGGGATTATTGACATTGGCATCCGGATGATATATCCTGCTAAGCTTTCTGTATGCTTTCTTAATCTCATCCGCGCTTGCATCCCTTGATACGCCAAGCACTGAATACGGGTCTGTCATGCTATTTCCTCTCCTCGGAACCGGTCCCATGCCTGCGGCTGCAGACCTTATTGAATCCTGACCAGATTCCGGAATAAATTATATTTCTAATTATATCAGCATTGTCAAGCACCGGCAGTGCTTCAAATGCTTTCGCCGCTTCCGAAGCATATGCTATCTCAATCTGTCTGACATCATTCTCCAGGCTTGGGCTTTCCGACACCCCGGCAAACGGATTATAGTTATCTTTACGGATATCCCGCTCCAAATCATCAAACGCGTCCATAATATATATATATTTGCCCAGATAAAAGCCCATGCGCCTTAGATTCTCACTCCATTCATCCTGCCTGTAATCAAATATCCCGGCAAGCATTCTTCCTGTAGGTCCGGCTGCAATATCAGGGGACTCCGTCTTCAGATTCTCGCACTCTTTCTGCTCTGCAATATATGTCTCTATTGCTAGTGCCTGTCTCGGATAAAGGCTCTTTGCTTTATTAAAAGCTGATTTAATAAGTGCTGCAAAGGCATTTGATTTGATTTTTCTCTCATCCTCCCAGTCATCTTTCAGCTTATAATACGTCAGCATAATATTAACCGCTGCAGCATAATCGGTATACTCATTATACAATGCCTCATGTTTCCTGACAGGATGCGGGATGCACCTGTGCATTGCCGGAACAGTACTATCCTCATAAAGGGCAGAAAGAACTATCGCCATAAACGTCATATCATATGTGAGTGTCATCCTTCCTGACAAACCGTAATGTTCTCCAAGACTATGACACACGCCACAGTAGAAAGCCCTGTACCGGCGATAATCCTTGATCTTCAGTTCATCTTTGTTGACTGTAATATATCCGAACATCCAAGCCCTCCGTATCAGGTCTTCTTAATAAACTCAATTCTGCAATTCGGGCACTTTATACATATTCTGCCCTTATGCTTAGGAACCCTTATTTTCTGTGAACAGTTCGGGCATTTGAATATGCGGTGTGTCTTGCGGTCAGCAGCCTGTTTCTCCTTATTGGTCATCGGGCGGCCGGAATATGTGTTATTACTGCCGTATGTTCCGCGGCTGCCTCTTCCGTTACGATACCGTATTGAACAATATTTCTGATTCTCCGCACTTCTTGCCGCGTAGTTACGTGAAAACATTCTGAAATAAGAGTATCCCAGTACAAGCAATGCAGGAATAAATACCACTTTCACAAATATTGATACGACTAACAGAATAATCGTAATTATATTAAGGAAACGGCCGAATTCGTCCGTTCCGTATCTTCCTGACATAAAATTAGAAAATTTATCTCTGAATCGTGACATAAATCTGTTCCCTTTCATCTTGATTTATATACATCTTACTCTTTTTTTTCCGATTATTCCATTAAAAAAGAATAATAAATTATTAAATTTATATAAAACTCATATGCAATAAGTAATATAATTCTGCTGAAAAAAACACGATTGTACAAAGTCTTGTGGCAATGCTACAATAATTATATATTTATTTTTGGAGGTTTGTTATGAAATATACCAATCCTGTTTTAAAGGGATTTTATCCCGATCCGAGTGTATGTGCCGCTAATGGCAGATATTACCTTGTATGCAGTTCGTTCCAGTTTTTCCCGGGAGTACCGCTTTTTGAAAGCGAAGACCTCGTTAACTGGAATCAGATAGGCCATGTCCTTACCAGGCCATCACAGGTCATGCTTAACAAAATCAACAGTTCCGGCGGTGTATTTGCTCCTACCATAAGGTTTAATGACGGCCGTTTCTATATGGTTACCACCAATGATACGACTCACAAACATTTCTATGTATATACCGACGACATCCGCGGAGAATGGTCAGAACCAATAACGGTCGACCAGAACGGAATTGATCCTTCTCTTTATTTTGAAGACGGACATGCTTACTTTATCAGCAACGGTTCCGATGATAACGGTGTTCCGGGCGTTGTCCAGTGCGAAATTGATATTGCCACCGGCCGTAAGCTCACGCCAAGCCGTACCATCTGGCAGGGTTCAGGCGGACGTTATCTTGAAAGCCCGCATCTTTACAAAATTAACGGAAGCTATTATCTTATGGCTGCCGAAGGCGGCACGGAATACGGCCACATGATTACTTACGCGCGCTCTGACAATCCTTGGGGTCCGTTTACCAATTATCCGTACAATCCGGTTCTTACTAACCGTAACAAAGCACCTTTCCTGATTCAGGGAATCGGTCATGGTGACTTAATTCAGGATACACACGGCGACTGGCACATCCTGTCACTCGGTTTCAGGCAGATCCATATGTGGCAGCCTTATCATCACCTCGGACGTGAAGTTTTCCTCACGCCGGTCACATTTGATGCAAACGGATGGTTCAGTGCGGGAACAGCCGGCACCACGGATTATTCTTATGAAATCGCAGGTGATTTTGCGCAGCATCCTATCAAAAAATATACTTTTGAATCTACAGAATGGAATAAAGACTGGTGTTATTTAAGGCATCCTGTCACCTCAAATTACGAGCTTTCCGGACATTCATCTGTCTTATATGGTACAGACATCACGTTGGATGAATGTGACACTCCTACTTTCATCGGAATAAGACAGCGTGATTTTGATATGGACTGTGAGTGTGATGTAAGGTGTGAACGCGGTGAAGCCGGCATTACATTATACATGGATGAATTTGAACATTATGATATTGCACTACGCAGGGGAGCTTTCGGACACGAGGCTGTACTTAAACTGAATATCGGCAATATCAGGCATGTTCAGTCGATAGTTCCAGTAAGCGGTGACAACATAAGACTTATAATACGTTCAGACAGCATGCAGTATCATTTCTATGTGTGGGATAACGGCAGGGAAATTTTCCTTGGCGATGCGTATACCAAGTTTCTTTCGAGTGAAGTTGCCGGCGGTTTTACCGGTGTTGTTATCGGATTATATGCAGTCGGAAACCATAACCGGGCCGAATTTACCAATCTTGAATGTACTTATGATGAATGGGATTTTGAGAAAGAAATGAATATATAATGGAATCGGGCCGGAACAGCTGGGACTGCTACGGTGCCAAAGCTTTTCTTATAAGATAAGATATAGACGTGTACATATTAAATAGTTTCAGGCTTTGTGTGACGGATTTGAGGTGTGTTGATTGATACTATTCCGGGTTTGAAATTCACCAATTCACACTTTTTTGCGGTTTTTATGGCATTTGGTATCAATTTGACAGGCTCTGTGTTGTAATATATTAAATTTCATATATATTTTAATATATTTATTATCATATATTGCCATGTTGGAGTATCGCATATAGCAAGTAATTGACACCAAATTGCTGATTTTTGCCAAAAAAGTATGAAAATATCGTATTGTACACTGAAGCATTTCGCTTCCGGCGGTGCATACCACCGCGCCACCATCAAAAAATAAGGCGTGTGAAAAGAATGGACCTAGGGGCACCTTTTTTTTTCACACGCCTTGATTTTTTACTTCTATTTCTTAAGTCTTAATGCTCTCGTTGCATTAACTACTGCGATAACCATAACTCCTACATCGGCAAATATGGCAATCCACATATTGGCAATGCCGAGTGCACCAAGAACAAGGCACACAAGCTTTATGGCAAGTGCAAATACTATATTTTCTTTAACAATCCTCAATGTCTTGATTGCAATTCTCATTGCGAGCGATATTTTAGCCGGGTCATCATCCATAAGTACAACATCTGCCGCCTCTATTGCCGCATCCGATCCGAGTGCTCCCATCGCTATACCTATATCGGCTCTCGACAGCACCGGTGCATCATTAATACCATCACCTACAAAAGCAACTTTTTCCTTCGGGTTCTTGTTTTCAATAAGTTTTTCAACTTCTGCAACTTTATCTGCCGGAAGAAGTTCACTTTTTACAATATCAATGCCTATTTCCGCTGCTACTCTGTCGGCCGCAGCTTTGGAGTCTCCTGTAAGCATTACTGTCTTTATATTCTGGTTCTTAAGACCTTCTATTGCCTGTTTCGTTGTCGGTTTGATTACATCCGAGATTACAATACATCCGGCATATTTGTCATCTATGGCAACATAAACTACAGTACCGTCATTATGTTCATTGATAACTTGAACGCCTATTTTATTCATTAATTTAAGATTACCGGCATATACCTTGTGGCCGTCCACAACGGCACTTACTCCGTGTCCGGCAATTTCTTCTATACCGCTTACCTTATCCGCATCGATTTTATTACCGTATGCATTCTTAAGGCTTAAGCTTATCGGATGGCTTGACGCATTCTCCGCATATGCCGCATACTCAAGAAGCTCATGGCTGTCAAATCCGTTTTCCGCAAAAACACCGTTTACTTCAAACACTCCCTTGGTAAGCGTGCCTGTTTTATCAAATACTACATATCCCGTTGAAGCAAGTGCTTCAAGGTAATTGGAACCCTTAACCAGTATTCCGTTGGTTGATGCACATCCGATTCCGCCAAAGAAACTAAGAGGAATGGATATAACAAGCGCACAAGGACAGCTTATTACCAGGAATGTAAGTGCCCTGATAACCCACTTCTGCCATTCAGGCGAAACCCCGATAATAAGGGATACAAGCGGCGGAAGTATTGCCAGTGCAAGCGCACTGTAACATACTATCGGCGTGTAATATTTAGCAAATCTTGTTATGAAGTTCTCAGACCGTGATTTCTTCATGCTCGAATTTTCAACCATGTCAAGAATCTTTGAAACGGTTGACTCACCGAATTCCTTGGTCGTCCTTACCTTAATAACTCCCGTGAGATTTATGCAGCCGCTTATGATTTCATCTCCGCATGCGATTTCACGAGGCACGCTCTCTCCCGTAAGGGCGCTTGTATTTAGTGTCGAACTGCCACCGGTAACCACACCGTCAATAGGAACCTTCTCACCCGGGTTTACTATGATTTCCGTTCCTATTTCCACATCATCAGGATCGACTCTCTCAAGATTACCGTCAACCATGACATTAGCATAGTCAGGTCTGATATCCATCAGGGCAGCGATATTTTTTCTGCTCTTTCCAACGGCGCAGGACTGGAAAAGTTCACCTACCTGATAGAAAAGCATAACGGCAACGCCTTCCCTGAATTCTTTCAATCCTATGGCTCCAATCGTTGCTATAGCCATAAGGAAATTTTCGTCGAAAACCTGACCTTTTAAGATTCCTTTTACTGCTTTTCTTAAGATATCGTATCCAATAACAAGATATGGTATCAGATATAATATTCCTTCAAGCCACCATGGCATATCGGCAAATTCAGATACAATCCATATCGCCGCAAGCAGAACCGCCGATATTATTATTCGGTATAATACATTTTTCTGTTTTGCTGTCATATCACATACCTCTTTTTCTATAAAGGATTACAGGAAGATTTCGCAATCATCCTCAACTTTCTTACAGTTCTTGTATGCTTCTTTCATTACCGCATCCACATCAGCGCCATCCTCGAACTCAACTTTAAGTTTCAGTGTCATAAAACTCAATGCTGCATCCTTAACTCCTGCCGTAGCCTTAACTGCTTCTTCCATCTTGGCTGCGCAGTTAGCACAATCAACTTCTACACCGTATGTTTTCTTCATAATATCAAATCTCCTTTTAATAAATTAATTATTCTTCAACATGTTCCATTCCCATGTTAAGTATATTTCTTACATGTTCATCATCAAGGGCGTATATCACGCTCTTTCCTTCTCTCCTGTATCTTACCAGCTTCGCATCCTTAAGTATCTTAAGCTGATGGCTTACCGCCGACTGTCCCATTCCAAGAATCTGCGCAAGATCTCCGACACAAAGTTCACTTTCCACAAGTGCGTACAGGATTCGTATTCTCGTAGAATCTCCGAACACTTTAAAAAGTTCTGCTAGATCGTACAGCACTTCCTCTGCAGGCTGGTTATCCGTCACGCGTCTGGCAATATCTTCAATCTCTGTCTGTTCCTCATTCACTTCTGCCTGCATATGTCCTCCTTTCCGAAACTTACGTTGATTTCAATTTCGTATCAACATATGTTCATCTGTTCATATGTTCATTATACATCATTATTGTTTGCTGTCAACACTTTTATTTAAAAAAATATCCCCACTACCGGCAATACGGTAATGAGGATATCTTTCTTGTGCAATTATCTTCTATGGTATATATCGCTTAATTGATTCCATGTAATAGCAGGCATACCGGCTCAGTATAGCCTCTTTACGCCTTACAAGGCCTATTCTCATATAATCATCTGTTTCAAGGGGCTTTGCAATTATATCCGGGCTGTTTAATTTATCATCTATTACACCGGAGCTGACTGTGAAACCATTAAGTCCTATTACAAGACTGAACAATGTGGCTCTGTCCCTTACCTGGATTATCTTTGGAAAGTCAAGCACACTTAAGAACTCTTCCGAGAAATAGAATGAATTTCTGTCTCCCTGTTCATACACCAGATACGGGTATGCCTGCAATTCCTCTATAGTAACGGATTTATTTGATGCCAGCGGATGTTTCCGGCATATGAACACATGCGGTCCGGCGACAAAAAGTTCTTCAAAAATAAGGTCATTTTTCCTGATGAGTTTGGTGATGACCTCCTCGTTATGTTCTGACAGATACAGTATTCCAAGTTCACTCCTGCCCTGCGCTACATCATCGATTATCTCACCGGTCTGTGTCTCCCTTAATATGAAGCTGTACTTATCAGCATCAAACTCATTAACCGTGTCCACGAACGCATTTACCGCAAATGAATAATGCTGGCATGATACAGAGAATTTGGGATCTCTCTTATTATTGACGCCAAAGTGTTCTTTCATAATATCCGCCTGCTCAAGAAGCATTCTGGCATATGATAAAAGTTCTTCGCCATCGCGTGTTACGGTGACACCCTTTTTCGTTCTCACAAAAATTTTAACGCTCATTTCTTTTTCCAGATTACTTATCGAAGCACTGAGGCTCGGCTGTGATATAAAAAGTTCACCCGCGGCCTCAGTCATGTTTCCGCATTCGGCCGTCTTCACAAGGTATGTAAGCTGCTGTAATGTCATTTGTGCCTCCTATTTAAAAAGGGACTGTATACCACAGTCCCTTAGTTCCTATGTATTAAAGCATTCTTGCCAGCTTATTCAGATCGTTCTGCATCATTGCATATGATACGATGGAAAGGCCGAGAAGATTAAGAATAAGATAAAGTACACTGTTGTCTGTAATCTGTATACCTCTTCTTGCTGCTTCTTCGGAAATCTTTTTGCCTCTTGTATATACCCAGTAAACATTGTAATATGGTACAAGCATAAGGAGAAGGTATTCTCCTATCATATCGCTTGTGTCATTGGCAAGCATTCTGATTTTCTTAATCATATTATACATCCAGAACCACATGTAAATCGAACATGTAACAAATGTAAGGATTATGCAGACAGCAACATTTTTCTCTTCACGGAATTCGTTAGGCATCGGTCCGTTATATCCCTGATTATAATTCTGATTGTAGTTGTTGTACTGATTATAGCCCTGATTGTAATTCTGGTTTGGCTGGCCGTTATATCCCTGGTTGTAATTCTGGTTTGGCTGGCCGTTATATCCCTGGTTGTAATTCTGGTTTGACTGGCCGTTGTTGTTCTGATTGTCCATATTATCCTCCTTTTTCCACACCCGTTAATCCAGTGTCTCTATAGCTGCATTTATGTGGGCACGCATATCATCTTCACCTATAATATGGATTATCGTCCATAAATCAGGTGTATTGGCTTTTCCGGTAACTGCTATTCTTACCATCTCTGCCACATCCGATATACTTCCCTTGTAATTATCAGGTTCAGCCTTGTATGCCTTCATGTCGGCAGCAAAACCGAATTTACCTGCAATCACCTTAAGATTATCAAACCAAGCCTGATTATCGGCTTCATGTGAATATGTCGCAAGATATTCTTTAAGAACATCCTTTGTAAGCTGTGCATCAAGCTTGAATCCGTCCTTTTCCTCGGATTCTGAAGTTCCGAAGAAGTAACCGATAAGTTCCATAATCTGTCTTGCATATATGAAATCTTTTCTGCGGCGTTTCATGCCGATTCCCATGTAAAGTCTGAGCACTGCAAGCATCTTTTCCCTGTCGGCAAACCATATCGCAGCTTTCTCCGGCTCATTCTCCACAGCCCATTCATGAAGGAAATCATACATCTCATCCTCCGAGAGGCGCGCAAGTTCGTTTTTACATATATTATGAAGCTTATCTTTATCAAAAAGTGCACCGGACTGGCTCATCTTCTCGATTGAAAACGGAAATTCATTAATATCCTTATCCGGGAATTTCTCATACCACTCCTCAAAGTTTGAATTGAGCAATGTAAGAAGATATACCTTCATGGTTCTCGGATGATAGCCGTCCTTACGGTAATAATCAAGTGAAAGCTCCGGATCTTTTCTCTTGGAGAGCTTACGCTTGCCACCGGTCTCTTCATCAAACTTCATAAGGTGGGCCGTATGTCCGTACGCCGGCATCTTAAAGCCGAGTACATGGAAAAGCTCATAGTGTGTAGGAACCGACGCAAGCCACTCACCGCCTCTGATAACAGTAGTCGTTCTCATAAGATGATCGTCTATTGCATGCGCAAAATGATATGTCGGTACTCCGTCTCTCTTAAGAAGCACAATGTCATGAATGTTCTCAGGAAGCTTGATTTCTCCCATAATGCTGTCCACGAAAGTGATTTCCTTATCCGGACTTCCCTGCGAGCGGAGTCTCAATACATAGGTCTCTCCTGCATCTATTCTTCTCTTAATCTCATCGAAGCTTAAATCACGGCAATGAGCATATTTGCCGTAATATCCCGTAAGAACCTTGTCAGCTTCCTGTTCAAGCCTTACTTTCTCAAGCTCTTCCTCGGTACAAAAGCACGGATATGCAAGCCCTCTCTCTACAAGGCTCTTGGCATATGCGTGATAAATCTCGACACGCTGGCGCTGGAAATAAGGACCGTATGCATTCTGTGGCGCATCATCCGGAAAGCCTGCTCCCTCGTCAAATTCTATGTCAAAATATCTCAAAACATTAATAATAGTCTCAACTGCACCATCTACCTTACGCTTCTCATCCGTATCTTCTATTCTTAAATAGAACACGCCTCCGTTACGATGTGCTATTCTCTCATCAGCGAGTGCGCTGTAAAGGTTACCGAGGTGTATGAATCCTGTAGGACTCGGTGCCATACGTGTAACCTGTGCCTTGGAAGGAAGTTTTCTATACGGAAACTTTTCCTCATAATATTCCGGTGTCTTATCTACATCCGGGAAAAGTAATTGTGCTAATTGTGCGTTATCCATTTCATCCTCCATAATAACTGTAACTTATTTGATTATTGCATTACTGCCATAAAACGTCAATATATTTTTACAAATTAAGCCATTCGCCGAGATAAGTCCTGTTGCTTTCGCGGCTGCCGTCACTGTAACTCCTAAGGTGCTCATCGCATACTCTTTTGACTTCTTTTTCAAATTCCCTCGAGGAAATCAGCCGGCATCCCTCACCGCGGATTATGATCTGCTCCAGACCATCCGAGGTGACAACGGTTATGTCATATCTGGCTCCGTTTTCATGTGCAAATTCTTCTATATATCTGTCCGCTGTCTGCGCTTCCCTGGTATATACCACATGAATGTTATTAACGTCAAGGTGTTCCGTGTCATGGCCTTTGATTCTGTAGGCATCAAATACCACAATCACATCTGCACTTACCGCGGCTTTATAATTGCACATGATGTCCATAAGCCGGTCTCTCGCACTGTCGATATTCTGCGCTGCCAGTTCATTTAATTCTTTCCAGGCAAAAATAACATTATACCCGTCAACCAGAAGATACGGCTTACGCACCGCACTGCCTTTATATGTTCTGGTAACAGGCGATGATGTATGCGTGCGTTTCCCGTAAAGCCCCCGGTGCGATGATGACTTAGGTGCACTGTTTGAGCCACCGCTTTTAGCTATGATATCATCTATTTCTTCGGTACCTATCGACAAATCTATCTGCCCTCTGACATCAGACCTGTAAGTATCAGGAATTATAATATCAAAATCCGTTTCCTCATCCTGTACATGCATATGAGCATCCGCCTCATACCACGGAACCACATACCCCGCTCCATGTGCACAGAAAACAGAATCCGCAGTGTTAACGGTATCGCTCTCCGGATCATACCCGGAAGCTTCTATTACTTCCGATTCATTATGGCAATAATCGTATCCGTCAAGCGAAAATTCTATCTTACCCTTGCCGTGTGTATACGACATGAGTACCGAGGCGTATTCCATCAGCCCGGACACAGGTGCCCGTCCGCACAATACCGTTATTGCACCGTCATTTTCCACCGGCTCCGCCATGCCGCTCATCTGCATTACATCTGTCATTGCCCGTCCTACGCATTCATTCGGAAGCTCCATCCTGAATCTGTAATAAGGTTCAAGCAGTCTGCTCTTTGCCTTCATCAGCCCCTGTCTTACAGCGCGATACACAGCCTGTCTGAAATCTCCGCCTTCGGTATGCTTAATGTGAGCTCTTCCCGAAACGAGCGTTATCTTAATATCGGTTATGGCAGCCCTTGTAAGGACACCTTTGTGCCTGCGTTCTGCAAGATGAGTGAGAATAAGCCGCTGCCAGTTACGGGCCAGAACTTCCTCACTGCATTCAGTATCAAAAACCATGCCGCTTCCGCGTGCACCCGGTTCAAGCCTTAGATGTACCTCCGCATAATGCCTTAACGGTTCAAAATGTCCGCTTCCCATTACCGTGTCATCAATTGTTTCTTTATATACTATGTGTCCCCTGCCAAGCGACACCTCAAGTCCGGTACGCTCTTTAACCAGATTAATCAGGATTTCCGCCTGCACAGGTCCCATTACTTTTACATTGATTTCCCTGCTGTCGTTATTGAATCTGACTTCCAGTTCAGGATTAGCCTGCCCTATCCTTGCAATTTCAGGATACACCTCCCTCGCATCCGCCCCCTCTGGCAGAATCATCTTATATGTTATTACCGGCACAAGATTTGCCTCAAAAACTGCCTGTTCCTGACCGAACACATCTCCTGTATCAGACTCAGTCAATCCGCCAACCGCACATACCATTCCCGGTTCTGCTTCTGAAATGCTATTGTACCGTCCACCATTATAGACGCGTATCTCATTCACCTTGGCTTCCCAGCTTGTGCCGTCCGCATGCTTTCCGCGTATCACATCCCTGACTCTTAACCGTCCTCCGGTTATCTTGATGTAAGTCAGTCTCTCACCGCGCTGTCCGTATGCTATCTTATATACCAGTCCGGAAAATTCATCCGGATATTCCGGGCGGATTACCAGTTTTGACATGCACTGCATAAGATTATCAATACCGTCAAGTTTCAGCGCCGAGCCCATAAAACACGGAAAAATCAGCCGTCTGCTTACTGCTTTCGCAATATTCTCAGATACAATAGTTTCATGAGTCATAAATTCATCAAAAAGACTATCATCGCATAATGACACATCCTCATAAGGTATGCCATCCGTGAAATCAATTATCCGGTCCGAAAGTTCCGCAGCCATTCCGTCAAGCACTGCTTTGCGGTCGGTATCGTCCCTGTCCATTTTATTGACAAAAACAAATGTCGGTATCCTGTAATTCTCAAGGAGGCGCCATAATGTCGCGGTATGACTCTGCACTCCGCGCGAACCATCGATTACTAACACCGCATAGTCAAGAATCATAAGGCTTCTCTCCATCTCGGCTCCGAAATCCACATGCCCCGGCGTATCAATCAGTGTATATTCCACATCACCGTAATGTATGACTGCCTGCTTGGAAAAAACAGTAATCCCCCTGGCTCTTTCAATATCATAATTGTCCAGAAAAGCATCCTTGTTATCCACACGCCCCGGTCTGTCTATCGCACCGCTCTTATAAAGCAGTGCTTCGGTAAGCGTGGTCTTGCCCGCATCAACATGCGCAAGAATGCCCATAACAATTTTCTTCATATCTTAACAACCTTCCGTTGCCGCCTTCTCAACTTTCAAAGTTGTCTTGTAGCGGTCCATATAATCGTCAAAATCCCTCACATCCTCTGCCACCGGACTTATAACTGTGGATCTGACATCAGCAAATATTCTGTTGTGCAGAAAATCACCGAGAGAATTGTATTCTTTATTATGTATCATATATAATCCAAGCAATGCCATTCCCCATGCTCCGCCCTCACCTGCATTCTCCATAACGGTAACAGGTGTGTTCATGGCTGCGGCCATAATTCTCTGTCCGGCAACCGGTGTCTTGAAAAAGCCTCCATGGCCGGTAATTCTGTCAAGTCCCACTTTCTCATCCTTAAAGAGAATATCAAGGCCTATTTTCAGGGATGCAATCGAACTGTATATATTGGACTTCATAAAATTGGCGATGTTAAGTGTTGAATCCGGCTGTCTTACTACAAGAGGCCTGCCCTCGTCAAAGCCCGTAATATGCTCGCCGGAAAAATAATTGCATGTAACTATTCCGCCGCAATCGGCACTGCCTTCAAGAGCCTTGGTAAAAAGTGTTTCATACACCTTGCCGGTATCCACCTTAAATCCCATACATTTTGCAAAATCCATGAAAAGTCCGGCCCACGCGTTAATATCGGATGTGCAGTTATTGCAATGCACCATGGCAACGGGACTTCCATCAGGCGTCGTAACCATATCAAGCTCTTCGTGAAGCTTCTCAAGCTGTTTATCGAGTACAACCATTGCAAATACGGATGTTCCTGCCGACACGTTTCCGGTTCTTACACCGACTGCATCCGTGGCTGTCATTCCCGTTCCGGCATCCCCCTCCGGTGGGCATAAATGTGCCCCCGCCTTAAGCTTTCCGGATGCGTCCAAAAGTGCCGCACCATCATCCGTCAGGCATCCCGCATCTTCTCCCGCGGTAAGAACGCGCGGCAGGATATCGCGTAATTTCCAGTCATAATGTCTGTCTGTAATAAGCTCATCAAACTGTTCCATATATTTCCTATCATAATCACAAGCTGATGAATCAATCGGAAACATTCCTGACGCCTCGCCGACACCCATGACTTTATTGCCGGTAAGCCTGTAATGTATATATCCCGCAAGCGTTGTAAGGTATTTTATGCCGGATACATGTTTCTCACCGTTAAGGATGGCCTGATACAGATGTGCAATACTCCATCTCTGCGGAATATGGAAGCCAAAAAGCGATGTAAGCTTCTTGGATGCCTCGCCCGTTATGGTATTGCGCCATGTCCTGAACGGAACAAGTAAATTATCATTCTCATCAAGTGCTATATATCCGTGCATCATTCCACTGAATCCAAGTGCCGCCAGTGAAGTTATGTAAACATCATACTTATCATATACATCAGCCGCCAAGGAAGCATAGCATGCTCTTAATCCGCCTGTAATGTCTTCCTCACTGTAAGTCCATATTCCGTCCTGCAGCCTGTTCTCCCAATCATGATGTCCCGTTGCAAGGACTTTTCCGTTATCATCCGTAAGCACGGCCTTAATTCTTGTGGAGCCGAATTCCATTCCGAGAACCGCTCTTCCCTGTTCAATAAATTCTGATATATTCATATAAAAAATTACTTCCTTTTTTTTGAAATAATTATACAATACCATTCAAAAATAGTAAAGAAAAAGCGGCATCCGCCGCTTTATCTGTGTGTGTTCCGCCTTATATGTGCCATATAATTTTGTATGGTGTCTGCAAGATTCTCCGCTTCTATAGTATCATAAGAAGCACCTATATCTGTCTTATCCTCCGTAACTGTCTCCGTGGTATCGGAACTGTCCGTATCTTTCGTTATCCCGTCAGTGTCTTTGGATGTATCCTCATCCTGTTCTACATCTTCACCGTCTTTAACTTCCGTATCCGGGCTGTCCGCTTTCTTTTCTTCCTTATATTCCTCTTCCGTAGGAAGCTTTGCATATGCACCTGACTGAACAAATTCATTATGTGCTTTATTTATGTATGATGTCTTGGCAAGAAGCTTCTCAGCTATCTCATATTTCTTACCGTCCGGAATCGCCGGATTGTTGACGACACGCTTAAGCTCGCACAGGTAAGAAGACATCTTATTGAGTCTCGCACGGTCAGCCTGTTCCTTGGTCTTGCAATGCTTAAGCTCTTCCTTATATGAGTCCTTCTCCTGAAGCATCTCCTTATAACTTCTGTAAAGATCCGGATTCTTCCGGGCGATATACTGCTCCTCCTCCGGGGTCAGCGTCTCTCCGGCCTTCATCTTGGATGTGATTTCATTGAGCTTCTGATTCTCGCGCATCTTGGCGGCATCCTCTTTATACCGGTTAAGAATCCTCTCCTCAGGTGTCATTTCCTTCATGAATATTTTGCCGGTCTGTTTTTTCTGCTGCCACTCCAAGTCCATCTTCTTAAGTCTCATCGCATTGCCTATGGTTCCTGTTATAAGTAACATAATAAACCTCCTTGTTACGCCGCAATCCGGAATCCGTTCCGGAAAGTTTGGCAGAATATACTAATTAGTATATCGGCATAACAGGAAGGTTTATTAATGTAAGTGATTTTATATTTGGCAATTAAAATGAAATTTCCAAACTAGGCTAATGATGCAAGTCTGGCTCCGAGTGCTTCGCACTGTGCTGTGGCATCAGCATCAGGTGCACCCATACATATTACTCCTTCGCCATCAACTACTGTGGCTCCGGCAGATGTCATTCTGTCTACCCAGTCACGCATCCACTGTCCGTCTCCCCAGCCGTATGAGCCGAAAAGTCCGATAGTCTTGCCTGAAACAGACATCTCAAGGTCGCTGACAAACGGCTCCATCTCGCCTTCTTCGAGAACCTCGGCACCCATAGCCGGGCATCCGAGTGCGAATACTTTGGCACTCTTAAGCTCGTCGATTGATGCATCGCCCACAAATACAACGTCGGCCTCTTTGCCTGCTTTTCTTATTCCGTCGGCAACTGCGTCAGCCATTGCCTCGGTATTTCCGGATTGTGACCAGAATACTACCTGAATATTACTCATGAAAATCCTCCAATCCTTTTGCAACCAGCATTATCATGGTTTCTCTGGCGCGCTCGTACAGACCGAACAGCTTCAGCTTGGCAGGAAGGTTGGCATATACCTTCCAATATCCGGTATAGATTGCATTCTCGCCGGCATTCTCGATGAATCCGGCAACATCTTCCGGCGGATAGCCGAGGAACAATCCAAGTTCGTGAGGGAAACCTTTGTTCTCTGAAGCGTATTGTCTGTATCTGGTCCTGAACAGACGGAGAGAGTCCATCAGGCCATTGCTGCCATAACCCATTTGCCCTAGAAGTTCAGACACACTCTCATCTCTCAGGTAATTCTCCAATCCATCTCTGTCATAAAGTAAAAACGTCGTCTTCTTGGCTGTCCGCAACAGGAAATAATATGACAGCTTATACTTCTTGAATGCATACAATGCATCCTGAATAGAACTGTTATCAATTATGAAAAGATTGGATATCTTAATCCCTGCAATCAGAGGTGCACATTGAAGTGCCATCTGGGTATTTACATTATTCAGATCCATACCGCAAACCGTCTTTAAAACTTCTTGTGTCATAATGCCTCCCGGTTGAGTTAGTTATCTCTAACTTGAGTTAAGTATAACTAATTTGTTCCACTGTGTCAATACATTTTTATGATAAACAATTCTCAATAAAATATGCAAAAAAAGGCCGCCGTGCAAAATGCACGACGACCGTATGCAAAATCATGTTAAATTATGTCCTTCATACTCTGCAGGCCAATCAGCAATGTTGATGTATTATGTAGCAAAGCTGATGTTGTAGGGGCTATTACGCCGAACACTCCAAGAACTATAAGACCTGAATTAAATCCCACTATAGTTCTGTAATTGCGGTGTATTCTCTTCATAAGACCGTTGCTCAATTTCTTAAAAGTAACCATACCCATGAGATTATCCGCACCTATAGTGACATCGGCAATTTCCCTTGCAATCTGCGCACCGTCGTTTATGGCAACACCTATATCCGCTGCCGAAAGGGCCGGTGTATCATTAATTCCGTCTCCAACCATGACAACCTTATGTCCGAGTGCCTTCTCGCGTTCAACAAATCCTGCCTTATCCTCAGGAAGAACTTCTGAATAATATTCATCAACACCCACTCGTTCCGCTATCGCTCTCGCTGTCCGCTCACTGTCTCCGGTCATCATAACGACTTTACGGATGCCCGCCTCTTTAAGCTGCTTTATAACATCAGCTGCTTCATCCCTCACCGGATCCTCTATGCAGATAACCGCTGAGAGCCTGTTCTCTATTGCAAGATAAAGCTGTGAACATTCTTCCGGCAGTGACGCAAATCTTTCTTCCATGCCGTCAGGGATAACACATTTTTCATCCTCGAATACAAAATGATAACTTCCGATTATCGCCTTGCGGCCTTCAATCGTAGTGGAAATACCATGCGCAACGATATATTCTACTTTGGAATGCATCTCTTCATGCTCAAGCCTGCGCTCTTTGGCAGCATCCACGACCGCCTTGGCCATGGAGTGCGGGAAATGTTCTTCCATGCATGCCGCTATTCTCAACAGCTCATCCGGGCTGCGTCCGTCAAATGATACAACATCCACAACAGTAGGTGTTGCCTTGGTAAGTGTTCCGGTCTTATCAAATACGATAGTATCTGCTTCCGCCATGGCTTCCATGAACTTTCCGCCCTTGACTGTTACATTGTATTCATTGGCCTCCCTTATGGCTGACAGAACCGATACAGGCATCGAAAGTTTCAATGCGCACGAGAAATCAACCATAAGCACAGAAAGCGCTTTGGTAACATTCTTTGTAAACAGATATACCAATGCCGTTCCGGCAAGTGTGTACGGAACCAATTTATCTGCCAGATGTTCTGCTTTACTCTCAAGACCGGACTTAAGTTTCTCTGATTTCTCTATCATAGCCACGATCTGCTGGTACTTGTTATTTCCGTTGACCGATTTGGCCCTGAGTGTTATCTCACCTTCCTCAAGAACAGTTCCGGCATATACATATCCGCCCTCTGTCTTTCTGACAGGATTGGATTCGCCGGTAAGCGTGGCCTGGTTAACCATGCCTTCACCACTTACAACATCTCCGTCAAATGGTATGACATTACCCATATGGACCACTATGAGATCATTCTGTTCAACTTTGGATGCAGGGATAAGCACCTCGGTTCCATCCTTAAGAAGCCAAACCTTATCAATGTTAAGCGACATGCTTCTGGCAAGATCGTCAACCGACTTCTTATGCGTCCATTCCTCAAGCAGTTCGCCGATTTCAAGCAGGAACATAACAGAACCTGCCGTAGCAAAATCGCCTCGTAATACCGATACGCCTATTGCAGTTCCGTCAAGAACCGGAACTTCTATTCTGCCCTTGCACAATGTCTTAATGCCGTTCCATATATATCTGACCGACTTGACCGCTGTGATAACATTCCTTACCGGAACCGGAATCAGGCACCTGGAAAAAATTCTCCACAATATTCTGTCAGCCAGTTTCTCCTGATAGATGGCATTCAGTGCGCGGCCCGAATTTTCAAGGTAATTCGCCGGCACTTCAACCGAAGCATATTGAAAAGCCTTTATCGCTTTGATGATATCGTTCTTTGAGGAAGTGTAACATATAACAGCATCAGCGGTGCGGTCATACACCTTGGCACTTGTCACACCGGCAACATTCTCAAGATAATATGCAAGCGTATCTGCCTGACGATATGTCATGCTCTCCTGCATCAGATGCACTCTCAGCCTTCCCTTTATATCATGTCTGATAATAAATTTCATAGAGTATTACGCCTCTGTTTCTTCTGCATTTTCCTTTACATCATCATCGATAACTGCATCACACTCGTCATACTTCTCGTTGATCTGCTTAGCCTCAGCATATATATCCTCGGCATTCTCCTTAACGGTGGAAGCTGTCTTCATAACCGACTTCCTGGCGCGGAGAAAAGCTGCCGTGCAATGTGTGTATGCTTTCTTAGCTGTTCTGCTTGATAAAAGCTTGATGCCCGCTGTTCCGAAAAGCACTCCTCCCGCAAAAAGTCCTATTTTTTTCATGTTGATTTTAGCCATAATTAAATTCCTCCTTGTTTGGTTTAAATGGTATTATAATATTAATATTCTTATGTGTGAAGAAGAAAAAACGTTACTGAAAAATATTATCAATAACGTTTTTTTCCGTATTTTATTCTACATTTTTTAGTGCCTGATCCATAGGAATCTTCTTAATCTTTCTGAACTGGAGAAGCGCCACGACAACATATGTTGCCATGATGATCAGAAACATTTTCCAGTATATGTTCTTATCATACCATAATATGAGCCACCCGCTCATCGATGACATCATCGGTCTGTAGATAACCTTTATTATGAAAGTCGATGCCGCAATGCTTATGACAGTAGATATGGCTACGACCCATGACGTTGCGAACAGATAAAGTCTTGCAATTTCACTGTTTTCATACCCCAGAATTTTAACCATTGATATCGAGTTAGCATTTTTCTCAAGTACAAGCTTCGTAAGAAGATATATGAGAAGTGCCGCCATTATTACAGCAAACATATAGAAAAGATAGAATATATTGCCCATCGATACCTCAAGCTGTCTGGTAACCTTGGTCAGATCTTCCTCTGTAATGCATGAAGCGATGTATTTGTCATCTATGTCTTTTATCCCGGCATTACTGAAATAACCTGTATAATAATCCGCATCCTTACCGAATGTATCATTAAACTTATTCTTTTCCATAAATACAGCGATTGATGCAGGATATTTAACTATTTTATCCACAGTAAATTCATATTCTCCATCCGTGTATTCTTCGCACAGCTTAATCTTGTCACCCACCTCAAGCCGGTATTTGTCCGCCATACAGTCGGAGATCGCAACTCCGTCTTTGACCGCACCTTCCTTATAATAAATGCTGTTCTCATCTATACCGTACACCGTAAGTTCATCGCCATCGTACTTATATGATCCGGCACTGTATTTTTCTGCATCTGCCATATCGGTATCAGCCGGAGCCTTAAGTATATACTGGTATTTTGATATCATATTTGACAATGTTTCTTTTTTCTGGTGTTCAAGAAGCGGAAGCATCATCATACCGAACAGAAGCAATACACATGTAAACAACATTCCGACAAACAGAACAATAAAATTCGGTATATTCTGGAATATCACCCTGATCCTGAATCGGGTGAAAAATTTAAAATGCGGAAGTTTTACAGCTTTCTTTCTCTTATGCCTGCTGATATCATGCCTGATAAACTTAAGCGGTGATATCTTAAACTTGCTGTTAAGGGATATAATGTTGATTATAAGCATGATGATAAGCGGAACAGCCGTTGTCAGTATAAAAGCCTTTGCATTCCATATGGTCACATATGTAGGGAGACTGTAACTTCCGTAATACATACCTGCCGCAATGTTTTTGAATATTGTATAACCGATTATATTACCGGCAACCGCTGCCACCAACGACACGATCATCGGAGGCGCCAGATAATGTCTTACAAGTTCACCCTTGGTATACCCGGAAGCCCTCAATGTTCCTATGACTGATGCCTCTCTGTCTATCGTGTGATTTATCGTGACAGCAAATACAAATGCCATAATTGCAATTATAATATATAACAAAGCAATCATAAGTGAACTGTCACTGCCTATATCATCTCCGGTGAAATTAATTGCCTGATTCTGATATCTTGGAATATAATTTGTAAGCAAAGCCTTTGATGCAAGTGCCTTCATAAAATCATCGGACATATTTTTCTCTTCTTTATCATCCGACGGCTCGTTATTATATTTCCATCCGTAACAGAATGTCTCATGGTCATCGCTTAATTTATCGAATCGTGAATCTGTTACTATTGCCACAGAAAACTTGACCGCATCAAACATAATATCATTATTGTTTGAAAAAAGCGCACTGTAATCAGAAAATGCCACGAGTCCGCTGACTTTCAGTTTAATATCACCGACCGTAATCTCATCTCCGGTACTTATTCCGTTATTATCGGCAAACATTCTGTCCAGCGCTATCTCATCATCATTCTGCGGCATCTCACCGTCCATGACACAGATGAGGTCGATATCTTTTCTGTCCTTATATATTCTGATGGTTGCTTCATTATCGTCTTTGCCTACGATTGCATTCTCTTCTTTATAGAAAAGTTCATATAATTTCACATCTTCCTTCTCTATGTCAGATATGAGCGCATCATCCGCTTTCATTGCAAGTGTAAAATTACCATTTTCTATATTATACTTCTCAAAACTGTTATCGTAGGCTGTTTTCATGCTTGATGCCGCAACCAGAAATCCCGATATAAATCCGATTGACAAAAGCATGAAAAGAAATATCGCAATATATTTGCCTATTTCCCCGAAGATTTCTCTCTTAATTCTTTTTCTTAAAGGATTCTTCATATCGCACCGCCTTTACCAGTCAAGATTCTGTGCCGGAATTTTGGTCTCGTTGCGGTAATCTTTACGGATAGCGCCGTCACGGAGCTTAATTACACGGTCCGCCATATTTTTGATGGCGTCATTGTGTGTTACCATTATGACGGTGTTGCCATATTTATGATTGACATCCTCGATAAGTTTAAGTATTTCTTTAGAAGTACTGTAATCAAGTGCTCCGGTAGGTTCGTCGCAGAGAAGTATATCCGGATTCTTGACAATCGCACGTCCGATTGATGTTCTCTGCTGCTGTCCGCCGGAAAGCTGTCCCGGAAGTTTATGCCTGTGCTCATATAATCCGAGAGTATGTAATAAATCATCTATATCAAGCGGTCTGTCGCTAAGATAAGCGCCGACCTCAATATTTTCTTTCACATTAAGATTTGGTATCAGATTGTACATCTGAAAAACATATCCAAGGTGCTTCCTTCTGTATGCCGTGAGCACCTTCTCATTCATATTTGCCGTTTTCTCTCCATCAATTGCCACATATCCGCCGTCGGCATTGTCAATGCCGCCGATTATATTAAGCAAAGTTGATTTACCTGAACCTGAAGGTCCTAAAAGTACGCATATCTCTCCTTTTCCTACTTCAAAATTAATTCCCTTCAGGACATCAACTCTGTTATCGCCCTCACCATAGCTCTTTTTCAAATCTCTTATTTCCAAGAACATTTTCCTATTCCTCTCTTTAATCCGTTAAGAAACCGCAACCTTATACATATTTTTCCTGCTGATCACACCGATTTCTTCAAGCGTGTTAATCATGCGGTACACCGTGGCCGTGCCTATTTTGCTGTCCTGTTCCATAGCCCTGTAATAAATTTCCTTGCAGCAGGAAAAATCACCTTCGAGAATTATGTCAAGAATCAACATTCTCTGCCTGGTAATCCTGCATCCGTGTTCTTTTAATTTCCTGACGATTAAGTCTTTTTCCAACTGTTCCATATTGCATATCTCCTTTCCGATGTTATATTTAAAAAGGGAACCGTGCAAACCGGTTCCCTTTATCTATCAATTAAGCCTCGGCTTTCTTTGATGTCTTTACTTTAATGTTTAACTTATCGCTTTCCTTATATGGTCTGAAAAGCATGTAGATAATGTATGCAAGTATAAGAACCGCAACTATCACTCCGAATACATTTCCGTTACCCTTAAAGAGGCTGCCGAACTGGTTGATCATAAGTGCAATTACATAAGCAAATCCACACTGATAACCGATTGCGAACCATGTCCACTTAGGGCTGTTCATCTCTCTCTTAATAGCACCGATTGCTGCGAAGCAAGGAGCACAGAGAAGATTGAATACGAGGAATGACATTCCGGCAACTGTCGAAAATGCACTTGCAAGTGAAGCATATACCGAAACATCTCCTGTTCCGTAGAGAATACCCATTGTTGCGACAATGTTTTCCTTGGCTACAAGTCCTGTAACGGATGCAACTGTTGCCTGCCAGTTACCCCATCCGAGAGGTTTAAATATCCAGCAGATTCCTTTGCCGATATGTGCAAGGATACTGTATTCCATCTGTTCCTCGGCAAGCATTCCGAATGAACCGTCAACCCATCCGAAGTATGATGTAAACCATACGAGGATTGTTGAAAGAAGAATGATTGTTCCTGCCTTCTTGATGAATGACCATCCACGCTCCCACATTGAACGGAGAAGGTTACCGATTGTCGGCCAGTGGTAAGCCGGAAGCTCCATTACGAAAGGAGCCGGCTCGCCCGAGAACATCTTTGTCTTCTTGAGCATAATACCTGAAATAATAATTGCTGCCATACCCATGAAGTAAGCGCCTGTTGCTATAAGCGGTGAACCGCCGAAGATTGCACCTGCGATCATGGCGATAAACGGCTGCTTGGCACCACATGGAATAAATGTTGTTGTCATGATTGTCATACGACGGTCACGCTCATTCTCGATTGTTCTGGAAGCCATAATACCAGGGATACCACAACCTGTACCGATAAGAATCGGAATGAATGATTTACCTGAAAGTCCGAATCTTCTGAAGATACGGTCAAGTACGAATGCGATACGTGCCATATATCCGCATGCCTCAAGGAATGCAAGTAATAAGAAGAGTACGAGCATCTGAGGTACGAAACCGAGTACCGCACCGACACCGGCTACAATACCATCAAGAATAAGTCCACGGAGCCATTCAACGCAGTTAGCCGCATCAAGAAGTTTCTCAACAAGTACCGGAATACCAGGAACCCATACACCGTATTCAGCGGTATCAGGAGCGCCGTAGTTTTCCTTGGCATAATCCGAATCCGGATCTGTGCTTAAGTAAGCTTCAACCGCTGTTTCAAGATCGCTTTTGCCAACCTTTGGAGTATCCGTAATCTCAAGTGTCTCTTCATCCTGAACTTCGTATGTTACTTCTGCGTCATCAGGAGTAGCCGCAACGAGCTGTTCAAGTGCTGCCTTGGCACCTTCCTCTGTGTAATCATCTGACTCAACATCAAGTGCTGCCGCTATGTCGTCATTACCGTATTCCGATGTGAACGCATCGATAATCAGATCTGAATCACCGTATGCTTCTGCTGCTTCTTCATAACTCTTGCTTCCGATTCCGAATAAATGCCATCCGTCGCCGAAAAGTCCATCGTTAGCCCAATCGGTTGCTGCCGAACCAACGGTTACCATTGATATATAATATACCAAGAACATTATAGCAATGAAAATCGGGAGAGCTGCGAAACGGTTTGTAACAACCTTATCAATCTTATCTGAGACCGAAAGCTTCTTGGCTCCTTTCTTTCTTGTACAGCATTCATCAATAATTGATGAGATGTATGTATATCTTTCATTGGTGATAATACTTTCGGTATCATCATCGAACTCGTCTTCAAGTGCCTTAATCTCCGCCGTAACATCCGGCACACTGCTTAACTGTTCTTTAATCTTGTCATCTTTCTCAAGAACCTTGATTGCGAAAAATCTCTTCTGTTCTTCGCTCACGCCGGAACCAAGCTTACCCTCTACAGAGCTGATAGCTGATTCAACGCTTGCTGCAAACTCATGTACAACACTTACAGACTGCTTAGCTTCTGCAAGTTCCACTGCTTTTTCAGCTGCTTTCTTAATTCCTGTTCCTTTAAGAGCGGAAATCGATACCACAGGGCATCCGAGCTTCTCACTGAGTTTGTCAAGATTAACTTTCTCTCCTGTCTTCTCAAGAAGATCCGCCATGTTTACCGCAACAACAACCGGGATTCCAAGTTCAAGAATCTGTGTTGTAAGATAAAGGTTTCTCTCAAGGTTGGTTCCGTCTACGATATTAAGGATTGCATCTGGTCTTTCTGTTATAAGATATGTTCTTGCTACAACTTCTTCAAGAGTATACGGTGAAAGTGAGTAAATACCCGGAAGGTCCATGATTGTTACGCTCTTGTTACCCTTGAGCTTACCTTCTTTTTTCTCTACCGTAACGCCCGGCCAGTTACCTACGAACTGGTTTGAGCCTGTCAATGCATTAAAAAGCGTTGTTTTACCACAGTTAGGGTTACCTGCTAATGCAATTTTAATAGCCATTTTTCTTATTCCTTTCCTTGTTATATATAACTATCTCTTATTTGTTATCACTATTTTAAGTTAGTATATACTAACCCTAGTGTAAAAAAAATTATTCCACACTAATCATTTCAGCATCAGCTTTTCTGAGTGAAAGCTCATATCCTCTTACCGTTACCTCTACCGGATCTCCAAGAGGGGCCACTTTTCTCACATAGATTTCAACGCCTTTGGTTATACCCATATCCATGATACGTCTCTTTACCGGACCTTCACCTGTAAGTTTAACAACCTTAACGGTCTCGCCACAGGCTGTCTCTCTTAATGTCTTCATTTCCTGCTCCTTTCTGATATCTGATAAATAATGACATCACTTTAGATCATAATTCTGTTCGCCATATCGCGTCCTATCGCAACACGGGACTCTTTAACATTGACAATAAGATTGCCTCCGATTGAAGAGACAACTGTCACTGCAGCCCCCGGAACAAATCCGAGATTTTCCAAGAATCTTCTTGTATCTTCTTTACCGCCGACCTTGATTATCGTATTGACTTCACCTTCGCCAGCCATCGTTAAAGGCATCATCTTATCCTCCTTATGCGTTTAAAATTGTATTTCCACGTTGATTAGTATATTCTAACCTGTATTAGTTGTCAATAACTTTTTTCATTTTTTTAAATTTTTTTCTCAATAAGGCGTTTGAAAAAATATACCGATTATGATATAATGAGCATGTTAATTGAAAGCCGGACTACATATGAGGAATACCGGTATAAAATAAGAGAAAGGTTATCTATTATGGTACTTAATGAATCAACTGAAAATTATCTCGAAGCTATCCTGATGCTGAGTTCGAAGCTTCCCGTAGTACGTTCAGTGGATATTGCGAACGAGCTCGGTTTTAAGAAGCCCAGTATCAGCATTGCGATGAAGAATCTCAAAGAGAAAGAATATATAACCGTGACCGATGCCGGATATATCTATCTGACAGAGAGCGGTAAGAAAATAGCTGAAAGCACTTTAGAGCGTCATGAATTTTTCTCCAAATGGCTTGTAAGCCTCGGCGTTGATAAGGCAACGGCGTCCGATGATGCATGTAAGATTGAGCATGTATTAAGCCAGCAGAGTTTTGATGCGATTCGTAATTTTGTTACCAATGCAAAATAATATATTTTAAAATAAAGCATTGCAAACTGCAATGCTTTAAAATTACTATTTGTATTTTTGGGTATTTAATATCTCATTGGCATTAGCAATTCGTTCCTGTGTCGGTGGTTCAACACCTTCAAGCGGATACGGTATACCCATGATTTCCCACTTGTGTACGCCGAATACATGATACGGAAGGACTTCTACCCTGCGTACCGTGTGAAGTGACCCGATAAAATCGGCAAGTTTCTTAAGAAGCCCGTCATCATCGCTTGCACCCACGCCTCCACTTACCAGAACATGTCTTATCCACATATCCTTGCCGGTATCGCTTAAATACCTTGCACAGTCAAGTATATTGGCATTGGTATGTCCTGTCAGAGCTTTGTGCTTCTCATCATCGATGTTCTTGATATCAAGCATGACAAGGTCGGTGTACTTAATGAGTTCAACGAATTTGTCAAAAAAAGGATTTTCCCTCGTGAATGGCTGCCCTGCTGTATCAAGACAGGTGTTTATGCCCATTTCCTTCGCTTTTCTAAACAATTCCGTGAGAAAATCTATCTGCAAAAGCGGTTCTCCGCCGCTGACGGTAATCCCGCCGGCATCTCCCCAGTAAGTTTTGTACCGCAGTGCTTTTTTTAGCAATTCATCGGTCGTATATTCGGTTCCTCTGCCGGACTCCCATGTGTCTGGATTATGGCAGAATTGGCATCTCATATTACATCCTGTCAGAAAAATCACAAATCTTATTCCCGGCCCGTCCACCGAACCAAATGTTTCTATTGAATGTACATAACCTGTCATAAATCTTACCTCTTTCTATGCAAAAAGGGCGGTGCATAAGCCCGCCCTTTCATTAAGATTAAATCTTAGAGTGTTCCGTGGCATGTTCTTGCAATAACATCAAGCTGCTGCTCTCTTGTGAGGTCAATGAACTTAACCGCATATCCGGATACACGGATTGTGAAGTTAGCATATTCCTCTTTCTCAGGATGCTCCATGGCATCAATAAGTTTCTCGGTGCCGAATACATTGACATTGAGGTGATGTGCACCCTGTTCAAAATATCCGTCCATTACGTGGACAAGGTTGTCAACTCTTTCGCCGTTATCATGTCCGAGTGCATCCGGATGAATAGTCTGTGTATTGGAAATACCGTCAAGCGCATATTCATACGGAAGTTTGGCAACTGAGTTAAGTGAAGCAAGAAGTCCGTTCTGCTCTGCACCGTAACTTGGGTTAGCTCCCGGTGAGAACGGTTCGCCTGCTTTACGTCCGTCAGGAAGAGCACCTGTAGCCTTACCGTATACTACGTTGGATGTGATTGTGAGGATTGAAGTTGTAGGCTCTGAATCACGGTATGTCTCGAATTTCTCAAGCTTGCCCATGAATGTTTTAAGAAGCCATACAGCAATCTCATCAGCTCTCTCATCATCATTGCCGTATTTAGGGAATTCGCCCTCTACCTGGTAGTCTACAACAAGACCGTTCTCATTGCGGACTGTTTTAACTTTAGCATATTTGATAGCACTGAGTGAGTCAACTACATGTGAAAAACCAGCGATACCTGTTGCAAATGTACGTCTTACGTTGGTATCGATAAGTGCCATCTCGGCTGCTTCATAGTAATATTTATCATGCATATAATGGATAAGGTTGAGTGTATTTACATACAAGCCTGCAAGCCAGTCCATCATCTTGTCGTATTTGGCCATTACTTCATCATAATCAAGGTATTCGGAAGTAATCGGCTGATATGCAGGTCCTACCTGATCGCCTGACTTCATGTCAACGCCGCCGTTGATCGCATAGTTAAGGCACTTAGCGAGGTTGGCTCTTGCGCCGAAGAACTGCATTTCCTTACCTGTCTGTGTAGCGGATACACAGCAGCAGATAGAATAATCATCGCCCCATACAGGTCTCATTACATCATCATTCTCATACTGGATCGAGCTTGTTGTGATAGAGATGTATGCTGCATATTTTCTGAAGTTATCAGGAAGTCTCTTTGAGTAAAGAACCGTAAGGTTCGGCTCAGGTGAAGGTCCCATGTTCTCAAGTGTATGAAGGAATCTGTAATCAGTCTTCGTAACCATTGAACGTCCGTCCTGTCCGAGTCCGCCGACCTCAAGTGTTGCCCATACCGGGTCTCCTGAGAAAAGCTCATTATACGACTTGATTCTTGCGAATTTAACCATTCTGCACTTCATCGTAAGATGGTCGATAAGTTCCTGTGCTTCATCCTCTGTAAGAATACCGGCATCCATATCCCTCTTAATATAAATATCAAGGAATGTAGATACACGGCCGACGCTCATTGCTGCACCGTTCTGTGTCTTGATAGCTGCAAGATATCCGAAATAAAGCCACTGAACAGCTTCTTTTGCATTGGAAGCCGGAGCGGAAATATCATATCCGTAGATCTGAGCCATCTCTTTCATTCCCTTAAGAGCCTTGATCTGCTCTGCAATTTCCTCACGGAGACGGATAACTTTCTCTGTCATTGTTCCGTTACCGCACTCAGCAAGGTCTTTCTGTTTCTGCTCAATGAGATAATCAACACCGTAAAGAGCGACTCTTCTGTAATCGCCTACGATTCTTCCTCTTCCGTATGTGTCAGGAAGACCTGTCATAATCTTATTCTTACGTGCTTTACGCATCTCAGGAGTATATGCATCGAATACTGCCTGATTATGTGTTTTATGATATACATTAAATACTTTGTCAAGTTCCGGTGACGGAGTGTATCCATACATTTCGCATGATTCCTCAGCCATCTTGATACCGCCGTAAGGCATAAATGCTCTCTTAAGCGGCTTATCTGTCTGAAGGCCTACAACCTTCTCAAGATTTTTATATTCATCGCAGATATATCCAGGTCCGTGAGATGTAAGAGATGATACTATATCCGTATCCATGTCAAGGACACCGCCCTTGGCACGCTCAGCCTTCTGAAGCTCCTGAAGCTTTCCCCAGAGCTTGTCCGTTGCATCTGTAGGTCCTACAAGAAATGTTTCATCACCGTCATACGGTGTGTAGTTTTCCTGGATAAAATCGCGGGTATTGATTTCATCCTTCCAGATTTTTCCTTTAAATCCTTCCCATTCTTTTCTTTCAGGCATTATTAGATATCCTCCTGTTGTTAATATTATTTCCCTGTTGCGTGCTAAGTATAACATCAAGATATAGTAATATCAATAGTAAAATACTACTAAATATTGTAATTGTTAAAAAATTATCAATTTGAAGCACTAAAAAAGGTGCAGAAAATATCGTAAAGCATATCTGCACCTTAAAAAATACAATTACGGTTCTTCAAATTTCATTGAAACACTGCCCATGTCGCAGTCGATTTTTACCTTATGCACGGTATCGGACTGCATTCCGCCGTTTCCGTCGAAACTGCTGTTTCCCATGTCGGTATCAATATCGTACTCGTATGAGTCTTTGCTGTAATACGTCGTGATATCGACACTTCCCATGCTGCAATCCATATCCATATCGCAGTCGAGATATCCTTTCAGTTCGGCGCTGCCCATGTCGAGTTCGGCACTAATCCGCCCCGTAATACTTCCATAAAAGACAACCCGTCCCATATCCGCATTTATATTCATATCTTCAGCTTTGACATCCTCGTACACGACCTCACCCATGTCACAGTCCGTATCAAAATACCGGCTTTCTATGCCGTTTACCCTGACGCTTCCCATATCTGTGTCCAGCTTTACAGAATCAAGTCTGCCTTCCGGCACATATATTCTGATATATGAATCCGAATATTTATTAAACTTAGGAAATACAAAGTTAAAACCGTTATTACTTTTATTTTCTTTTATTACAAGTTTTCCGTTATTCACTTCACATACCGGATTTTCCGAATAGAGCTTGTATTCAACCGCATATTCTTTTTTATCCGATTTAACGATTTCTATTCCGGCGAGATTGGCACTCACATCTATTGAATTAAAATCCTTTAACTTCGTATACTCCATGTTCTTCGCTTCCGGCAGTCCGATATTGATTCCCACATTGTCAAAAATATCAAAACTCTTATCCGCGCCGGCCGCAATGCCCACGCCCGTAAACACTCCGCCGAGAATAATAAGAACTCCGGCTATGATTCCCGCTATTGCATAAAATTTCTTCATATGTCCGTCCTCCTAATTCTCAGTTCCCGCAAATGCGGCATATTTTTTCTTTCTGCGTCTGGCGGCTGCCGATTTGCAGCCCTTTACTATGGATCTGATTATAAGTACACAGAGCATTGAAAGCAAAACTCCCGCGCCCGTACACAGACAGCCTATTCCGACTGCGAGCATGCCGTTGGCGCCGTTGGCGAACGCTTCAATGATTCCACCCAGAACACATGCAACACCTCCGATAAGAAATGCAACCGCTACCGCCACAACCGATACCGCCACCGCTGCCACCGCCGCCGCAACACCTATTGCAACACACAGGAGTGCAAGCCAGATTGGCGAACCTGCAACCGCTATAAAAATAATCCATCCGACCGGAAATTTCTTCTTCGCATTAAGCTTAACCTCGCCCGGCTGTCTGCCGCGGTACTCTGCAATGATACGTCTGGCAAGTTCCGACGGAACTCCGAGTTCCTGTATTACTTCCTGTTCTTTCTCTATTCCGGCATCTGCAAAATACTCTGAATAGTACTGCATCACGTTATTGTATTCATCTGCCGGAAGTTCATGCTGTATGCAGTTATTGAGCGCACCAAGATATTCAAATCTGTTCATTACCATTTCCTCCATAAAAGATTCCATCCAGGCTGTTCTTATAATTGTTCCATTCGGTTTTGTAAAAGTTCAGCCGCTCACGGCCTTCATCCGTAATACGGTAATACCTCCTGTTACGTCCCTGAAAAGCCATGTCATATGTAGTAAGACAGTTATCCTTCTGGAGACGCCGCAATACCGGGTACAGCGTGGATTCCGAAATATCCACTATCGCCTTGACATTCTGCGTGAGCACATAACCATAGGTATCCCCACGGTCAAGAATGGCAAGCACGCATGCATCAAGCAATGTGGAACCAAGTTGAAAAATCATATAAGCCTCCTATTTTTTGTGCAATATTATATGTCGTATAATATTGTCTGTTAGTATAATACTATTCAGTTTATAAAATGTCAATATGTTTTTTCATCAGAGTCTTTCTGAATTCACCTGCTGCAGCACTGAGGCCTCTCTTAGTATCATATATAAGGCTTATCTCCCTTTTAGGCACGCCCTCTTCTATTTCAATCGGATATATCCGTCCGGCCTTGATTGCCTCTGCGGCCACACGTTCCGGCACAAAACCTATTCCGAGATTATTTTCAAGCATCGGAAGAATCAGATCCGCTGTTGCTACCTCTATGTCCGGTGCGAACTCAAGACCATGTTCGGTAAAATACCTGCTGTACATATCATATGTCGATGTATGCTTCTCCAACGATACGAATGAACATCCCGCAACCTCCGATAAACTGCGCTTTTGGGAGGCGAGTTCCATGTAGTTGCTGCCCCCTGCAAGTATGCTTTTAAAATTGCATATTGTTTTACTCTTGATCGGCGCCTCAGCTTTAACAGGTGTTGTCACAACGGCGAAGTCAATCTGCGCATTCTTAAGAGCCGCCATCGCCTGCGGTGTGGAATAATTATGTATCCTGACACGCACATCAGGATGTTTTTCGTGATACTCATGTATTACGTCAAAAAGAAAAAGATGCAGCGCCGTCTCGCTTGCTCCGATTGTCACAACTCCTCCTCCGAGCTTTGCCCTGCCCGTCAGTTCTTCCTCGGCTGTCTGCAGCTGTTCCACAGCCGGCTGCACATATCCGTAAAGTCGTTCTCCGTCCTCCGTCAGCGCAACGCCTTTGTTGGAGCGCACCATAAGCTGGCAGCCGAGTTCTCCTTCCAGAAGCTTCATTACCCTTGTTATATTGGGCTGGTTGTTCTGCAATGCCTTCGCGGCTTTGGAAATATTCTGATACTTGGCTACATAATAAAATATTTTGTAATACTCGAAGTTAATTGACATGTTTTTCTCTCCTTATATTTATTTCATATAGCAGATATATTAATTATATATTTTTAATATTTTATAGTGCAAAGTATAATACATGCAGATGTTATTGGTCAATATCAGATTTGGATTATTTAAGGAAGTGTGGTCATGAACAGGGATTTAACAGTAGGAAAACCGTCCCAGATACTATGGAGATTCTGTCTGCCGCTATTTGGAAGCATTATTTTCCAACAGTTATACAACATTGCCGACAGCCTTGTCGCCGGAAAATTCATAGGTGAGAATGCTCTTGCTGCTGTAGGCAACGGATATGAAATCACTTTGATATTTATAGCTTTCGCCTTCGGATGTAACATCGGCTGCTCCGTAATCGTGTCCAATTTCTTCGGTGCCGGACGGTATAACGATGTCAAAACCACCGTGTACACGACAATGATTTCAAGTGGTGTGCTCTGTATGATACTTATGGCATTCGGTCTGCTTTTCGGACGCACTCTTCTCGGAATTATAAACACGCCGAAGGAAGTTATCGACGATTCGCTTCTGTATCTTAATATATACATATTCGGTCTGCCGTTTCTTTTCTTCTACAATGTGGCAACCGGTATTTTCTCAGCCATGGGCGATTCCAGAACACCTTTTATTTTCCTTGCCATATCGTCCACAAGCAACATTGCGATGGACATTCTTTTTGTCAAGGCCTTCAATATGGGGATTGCCGGTGTGGCATGGGCTACATTCTTATGCCAGAGCATAAGCTGTATTCTTTCGATTATTATCGTACTTAAACGCCTCCACAGTCTCAAGTGCAATGAAGATGAGCGTGTCCGCATATTCGATATACATATATTCGGCAGGATTGCCGCAATCGCAGTTCCAAGCATCCTGCAGCAGAGCTTTATTTCCATCGGCAACATCATAATCCAGAGTGTCATAAACGGATTCGGCACAAGCGTCATGGCCGGTTATTCCGCCGCCGTAAAGCTCAACAACCTTGTAATCACTTCACTCACAACGCTCGGCAACGGCATTTCCAACTATACCGCACAGAATCTCGGTGCCGGTAAAAAAGAAAGAATACGCCCCGGTTTCTTCGCAGGCGGAAAACTTGTATGGATCATATGTATTCCTTTTATTATATTATATTGGGTCGCCGGCCGTTACCTGCTTCTCCTTTTTATGGAGCAAAGCAGCACGTCGGCCATTGAAACCGGAATGCAGTTTTTGAAAATCATCTCGCCGTTCTACATGATAGTCTCAATCAAACTGGTTGCTGACGGTGTACTGCGCGGTGCCGGTAAGATGGGCCGGTTCATGATCACTACTTTTACGGATCTCATCTTAAGGGTTGCACTCGCAATACTTCTGTCCGCACATTACGGCACTGCCGGAATATGGAGTGCATGGCCTATCGGATGGTGCATATCGACCACGTTGTCGGTGGTATTTTTCTTCACGGGTGAATGGAACCAAAAAAAGATAGCCACGATATAAATCATGGCTATCTCTCCAAATTACCTTACCGGTAATATTATTTAGCTGTGATGTACTTCTGTGCAACGAGAAGTTCTGCGCTTAATACGGCTCCGCCTGCTGCACCTCTGATGGTATTATGTGAAAGTCCTACGAACTTCCAGTCGAATACCGAATCCTCACGGAGACGTCCGAATGATACTCCGAAACCATTCTCGTAATCAACATCAAGTCTTACCTGAGGTCTGTTGTCCTCTTCAAGATACTGGATGAAATGCTCCGGTGCGCTAGGAAGCTTGAGTTCCTGCGGAAGTCCCTTGAAGTTTCTCCATCTGTCTATAATCTGTTCCTTGGTAGGCTTATTCTTGAAGTTTACGAATACCGCTGCTGTATGTCCGTTAAGTACCGGCACACGAAGACACTGTGTTGTGATAACAGGAAGTGCTGCCTTCTCGATTTTTCCGTCAACAAGCTTGCCCATAAGTCTTAAAGGCTCCTGCTCGCTCTTCTCTTCCTCGCCTGCGATATAAGGGATTACATTGCCCTCCATCTCCGGCCAGTCCTTGAATGTCTTACCTGCGCCTGAAATAGCCTGGTATGTGGTAGCTACTACAAGAGTAGGTTCAAATTCCTTAAGTGCGAAGATTGCCGGTGTATAACTCTGGATTGAACAGTTAGGCTTAACTGCGATAAATCCTCTCTTGGTTCCGAGTCTCTTCTTCTGATACTCGATAAGTCCGTAATGCTCCGGATTGATTTCAGGAACAACCATAGGAACATCCTCTGTCCAACGGTGAGCACTGTTGTTGGAAACAACAGGAGTCTCTGTCTTGGCATAATCTTCTTCTATCTTCTTAATCTCTTCCTTAGACATGTCAACTGCGCTGAATACGAAGTCAACCTTAGAAGCTACTTCTTCAATATCATGAACATTATATACTATCATGTTCTTAACTGCTTCCGGCATAGGTGTTGTCATTTTCCATCTGTCACCTACAGCCTCTGCATAGGTCTTACCTGCTGAGCGAGGGCTTGCAGCAATAGCTACAACCTCAAACCACGGATGATTCTCAAGTAATGAGATAAATCTCTGTCCTACCATACCTGTTCCGCCAAGTATGCCGACTCTTAATTTCTTTTCCATATTCTTCTGCTCCTGTTTTCCTATTCTTGCTAATTCTTCTGGTAAAACGCGAACTCAAAGCCCTTGGCCCTGATTCCGTCTATCAAATCAGCCAACATCTTCTGATTAAGCGAAGATGACGCACTAAGCGAATATATTGCACCTCCGTGCGCCCTGGCAAGTGCCTTGCTAAGCGCCTGCCTGGTAGTCATCTGGCTGTCCCAGTCAGCATATGCATAACTCCAGAATACCGTTCTGTATCCTGACTTCTGCGCCGCCGCAAGCGTCTGCTCGTTAAAATATCCCGATGGTGGCCTGAAAAGGTACATTTCATATCCGAATGTTTCGTAAACGTAATTGTACAACGTATCAAGCTCACTTGTCAATTGATTTAGAGATAAATCTCCAACCTCTTTGCCGCTTGCAGTGTAATTTCCTATAACATGTCCTTCATCTATCATTCTGCGGACAAGTGCTTCGTTGTCCTTAACATACGATAGTGTGACGAAAAATACCGCTTTGACTCCCTTTTCCTTAAGGGTATCAAGTATCTTGACCGTTCTGCCGTTCTCACCTATTTCATTGAACGTAAGCCATATATAACTGCTCTGCGGCTCGATGAAATCGACTCTGTATTTATCATAAAGGTTAGTGTAATACCCTATCTGCGGTCTGTTATTCTCCGAATCAACATTATCACCGAGTCCGTAGTATACACCAGTTGTATCATATGAGTCCAAATCTCCGATATCAACTCCGGCAGATGTATTCATATATGCCGAGTAATCGGAAATTCCCGCAGCTCCGCCCGGAATCTTTCCCGGTTCCACCACATGAACCCTGAAGTCCCTGACCGATATATTTCCGAAGGAATCCTTAGCTATAACTTCCGCATTATAATCTCCGAGACTGTCAAAAGAAAGTGTGTCAACCATCTCTTTATCCTCGTCCGCAAGTGTCATATCCTTTGAAAAGCCGTATTCATAATCCGAATAGTCTTTCACTGATGCCACAACATTATCAAGCTGAAGAGTTCCCTGCTGTTCAAAATAGATCTCCTCGCTCTTAAGCGAAATCTCCGGTGCCTTAATGTCAGTAACCTTAACCTTAAATTCGCGCACATCCTCTCCGTATGTGACGGATGCATTGTAAGTGCCCATCTTGTCCGTATCCACTTGTGACAGATCTATTGTCATATCTGCCAACATTGCCTTGGAAGCCCTGACATAGCTTGAAATATTCATATCAAGCTCATCACCCACATTTACGGTAAACTCGTCCTTAACAAGATTGATCGTGTAACTGCCGCAGCCGCCAAGCATCAATACGACAGCCGTACATACTAAAACTGCTGGTAATAATTTAATTTTACGAATAAAATCTGCCATAAGAAGCTGCTCCTCATAAGTCTTAATGTGAAAACAACCCGCCATACATTACTGCATCGCGGGTATATATTTGGTATAAAGCTGATGACGGGAATTGAACCCGTGACCCCTTCCTTACCAAGGAAGTGCTCTACCTCTGAGCCACATCAGCGCATCTGAATAAGATATTAACATATCAATCAGAATTTATCAACATTTTTTTCTAAAAATATCAGCAAAATTAAAAAATCATTCCATAAGGCCGGTGAGTTTTGCCCTCACTCTCTGTATCGCATTGTCGACTGTCTTTGTGGTTTTGCCAAGATATGCGGCTATCTCCGAGTAACTGCAGCCTTCCCTGTAAAGCTCAAGCACCTGCAGTTCCATTTTGCTTAAACTCTTATACAACTGCTCTTCAAGCCTTGCCGCCTGATCCTTGTCTATGAAAATAGCCTCCGGATTCATTTCATTGCCGGATGCCAGAACATCTTTGAGACTTGCATCATCTCCCAGGTCATCCGTTACAGGTGTATCAAGCGATATATACGAATTAAGGGGACCGTTCTTCAGCCTGTTATAAGCAGTCATCGCAGTCCTTATCTGACGGCTGATACAAAGTGAGGCAAAAGTCATGAAAACCGCTTCGCGTTCAGGATTGTAATCTCTGATAGCCTTGTACAGTCCTATCATTCCTTCCTGAATAAGATCATCATTATCCGCTCCGACCAGAAAATACGCCCTTGCTTTCATTCTGACAAGATTTTTATATTTCTCCACAAGCACATCCGCCGCCGGCGAATCCCCGTTACGGTATGTCATAACAAGTTCTTCATCCGACATTTTCGCATATCTGTCATTCATCCTAACACATCCTCTGTCTGACGATTTCGTACGCCATTACGCCTGCTGCCACCGATGCATTAAGCGAATCTATATCGCCCTTCATCGGAATGGACGCGGTAAAATCACATTTTTCCTTTACAAGCCGTCCGACACCTTCTCCTTCATTGCCTATGACAAGACCTATCGGACCTTTGAGATTAAGATTATACATCAGTTCACCTTTCATGTCGGCGCACACGAACCAGAGGCCTTCCTTCTTAAGTTCGTCTATCGCAGATGCAAGATTGGTAACCTTTGCAACCGGTGTGTAATTAAGCGCACCCGCAGATGTTCTTGCAACCGTTGCCGTAAGTCCTACCGCACGGTGTTTCGGTATGATTACTCCATGCGCACCGCACAGATTGGCGGTTCTTATTATTGCACCGAGATTGTGCGGATCCTCTATTCCGTCAAGAATAAATATAAACGGATCCTCGCCTTTGCTTCTCGCCGCCTTAAGAATATCGGAAACTTCAACATAATCATATGCTGCCGCATTTGCGATAACGCCCTGATGATGTCCCGTTTCCGACATATGGTCAAGTCTTTCTTTGTCAACATAATTAATTATCGAACCGCTTTTCTTCGCCTCGCGCAGAATAGTCATTACCGGACCGTCCTTACAGCCGTCAAGCACATATAATTTGTCTATTGTTTTACCGCTTCTGTAGGCCTCTATAACGGCATTACGTCCCTCTATGGTAAATTCATTGTGTTTCATATTATTTCCTTTCGCTGTCATTGCATTCAACAGCTTCAAAACCCTTTTTCACAAGTTCCATTATGCGTTCAAAACGTTTATCCAGATAAAGATATCCGATAAGCGCCTCAAAACCTGTCGCCCGCCTGTAATCACCGGCGGTTGCGTTCTTGGCCCTGGTATATGAATGGGCATTACGTCCACGCTTGTATGCTGCCGTTTCCTCATCCGTAAGTTCCGGTATTAATGCCTCTATCATAGCTGACTGGGTGCCTGCTTTAGCAAGATTGCTTGCCTTGCGGTTAAGCTTATCTACCGGCGCATTGCCTGCATATACAAGTCTCGTCCTTATGATAAGTTCGTATACGCAGTCACCGATATAAGCAAGTGTCAACGGAGAATATGTCGCAAGATCGATTTTTCCGAGGTCAAAAGCCTCTGCCATCTCTTCAAACATATTATACAAGCTCCCAGACAACACCTTCTCTGGTGTCTTTAATTCTTACGCCCTTGGCAAGAAGTTCATCCCTTATGGCATCTGCCTTTGCAAAATCTTTCTCCTTCTTGGCAGCCTTACGTTCCTCAATCTTAGCTTCGACAAATGCAGTAAGTTCATCATCCGCCTTAGGCGCTGCGTTTTCGCCCTGCATTCTTGTAAGATTAAGAGAAAGCACATAGTCAAAATCTTTGACAAGCGCAAGCTTGGTAGCATCGTTTAAATCACTTCTTAATACATCATATACGACCGTAATTGCCGATGCCGTATTAATATCATTTTCAAGTGCAGCCTTGAAGTCAGTTTTATATTTATCAAATCCGGCTTTATCGACTTCACCGTCTTCTTTAAGTTCTCCGATACGTTTAACAAGCTTATTGTATGCTGCTTTGGTATTGTCCATTATCTCATAAGTGAACTCAAGCGGCTTTCTGTAATGTGACTGCAGGCAGAATAATCTGTATACAAGCGGATCGTATCCTTTTTCTTCAAGGACGGACACGGTAAGAAATTCACCGTTTGATTTACTCATCTTACCGTTACGGTCATTCAGATGATGCACATGGAACCAGTAATTGCACCACTTATGTCCGAGATATGACTCACTTTGTGCGATTTCATTGGTATGGTGAGGGAAAATATTATCAACACCTCCGCAATGTATATCCATGTATTCGCCGAGGTGCTTCATGCTGATGCATGAACACTCAATATGCCATCCCGGATAACCGACGCCCCACGGGCTGTCCCATTTAAGTTCCTGGTTGTCAAATTTGGATTTGGTAAACCATAATACGAAATCAGCCTTATTGCGTTTATTGGTATCTTCTGATACATCATCACGCACGCCGACCATAAGTTCTTTCTCACTCTGGCTTGAAAATACATAATAATCATCAAGCTTTGATGTATCAAAATATACATTGCCGCCTGCAATATAGGCATATCCCTTTTCAAGAAGAACTTCTATCATGTGAATAAACTCAGGAATACAATTAGTGGCCGGTTCAACCACATCCGGAGTCTTTATATTTAATTTGGCACAATCGGAAAAAAATGCATCTGTATAATATTTGGCGATTTCCATAACCGTCTTGTGCTCTCTCTTAGCACCTTTAAGCATCTTATCTTCGCCCGTATCAGCATCACTTGTAAGATGTCCTACATCGGTAATATTCATTACGCGCTTTACATCATATCCCTCATATCTGAGAGTCTTCTCAAGCACATCCTCCATAATGTAACTTCTGAGATTACCGATATGCGCGAAATGATAAACAGTCGGTCCGCATGTATACATAGAAACTTTGCCATCCGTATTAGGAACAAACTGTTCGATTTTTCTGGTAAGAGTATTAAACAACTGCACTTTATTTTCCATTTTCGTGTTTCTCCAATCTTTTTAAAATCTCATCGACCTGATTTCTGAGTTTCTCATTATCTTCCTTAAGTGTATTAATATCATTAAGAACCGGATCCGGAAGATTGATCTGATCAAGATCCGTATTCGGAAGTCTTACGTTATTGCTCTTTACGATACGTCCCGGGATACCTACAACGGTTGAATTAGGCGGTACTTCTTCAAGAACAACCGAACCTGCTCCTATCTTGGAACCTGCTCCTATCGTAAATGAGCCCAGTACTTTCGCACCTGTGCTTATCATCACGTTATCCTCTATCGTCGGATGCCTCTTTCCCTTTTCTTTACCGGTTCCGCCAAGTGTCACGCCCTGATACAACGTAACATTATCACCTATTATCGTAGTCTCACCTATTACAACACCATGTCCGTGGTCTATGAAGAGTCCCTTACCTATCGTTGCGCCCGGATGTATCTCTATACCGGTCTTTCTCGCGGCGCGCTGCGATATTTTCCTGGCCTTGTAGAACTTTCCCTGTTCGTATAATCTATGAGCTTTACGGTACTCCCAGATTGCCCAGAAACAAGGATAAAGAAATACTTCTTTATCGTCTTTCATCGCCGGGTCTCTGTCTCTTATTACTTCTATCTGCTCTCTGACATAATCTTTAAATCTCATCGTAATTCCTCACTTACGGCATATACTATGTTATAGAATATGCACAAGCTGACCTTTTGTCAAGTGCATGGTATACTACCGGTCTGCCTGACAGCCCCGGCATCCGGCACATCCGCCCGCATTCCGGCGCTCATTCATTATATCATCATACACATAATTCTCAACCGTGGTTATAAGCACTGATGCCTGCGATGCAATTCCTTCCCCTGCTCCCGTAAATCCAAGTCCTTCCTCGGTGGTTGCCTTAACACTTACGCGGTTCTTTTCGATTCCAAGTGCTTTTGCAATATTTTCCCTCATTTCTTCTATATAAGGCGAAAATTTGGGACGCTGTGCAATAATTGTGCTGTCCACATTCTCTATTACATAATTATTATCCGACAATATTTTTGCAACATTTTTCATAAGTTCCATGCTGGATATTCCCTTGTAGCGCTCATCACTGTCAGGAAAATGCCTGCCTATATCACCAAGCGCAGCTGCTCCGAGAAGAGCATCCATTATTGCATGAAGAAGCACATCCGCATCCGAATGTCCCAATAATCCTTTATCATAAGGTATATCCACACCTCCGACTATCATCTTACGGCCTTCTGTCAGCCTGTGGACATCATATCCTGTTCCTACTCTCATATATTATCCTCCTTGCCTTCCGGTAAAAAAAAGAACTTAATGCATTAACATTAAGTTCCTGTTGTCAGTAGCGGAGAAGGGAGTCGAACCCCTGACACCATGGGTATGAACCATGTGCTCTAGCCATCTGAGCTACTCCGCCATATTGAATTGAAAAATGGGACCTACAGGGCTCGAACCTGTGACCCTCTGCTTGTAAGGCAGATGCTCTCCCAGCTGAGCTAAGATCCCATATTCAGTTATGGGCTTTCTCAACCCGCTTGCCTATTATATTATTAACAGACCACAAATGTCAATACTTTTTTTAATTTTTTTAAAATTAATTGTCATACAGTGTCAGCTTACTATATCCGTAATCGACTCAACGTCCCATATTAACGTGTTTGTAACCCCATCAGAATCCTTGACACTGATGCATACAGCCTTAAGTTCTCTCATATAACTGACGTTCTCAACCGTATATCCCTTTGGAATTACATCATGATTTTCCATTATACCGGCAGATACATTGTAAAACCTTATCCCAGACCCGTTATCGTCCCCGGCAATCGTAAATATATTCGGTCCGTCCGGGTATATATACATGTTCTTAAGCTCCGCTTCATTCTCAAGCGTAAATTTAACAAAGGTCCGCGGTTTTAACTCATCATATACGCATACCGCCCTTGCATAACTATCGCTCGTATAAATATATAATCCGTCTTCGTAGTATAAATCCTTATCGTAGCCGCTGAGACTTTCTATCTCCTGCATCTCGATGCTTAATTTGGCATACCCGTTGGATATCGGCGTTGAAGCTTTTATTATAAGGGTCGAATCATCGGATCCCATGCTCACAAGTTCAATTGAATCCAGACTCTCACCGGCATCATATGCCACGGCCGACTGTCCGGTCTCTGTTATATATTGGTATACACGGACATCCTTGTCAAGCGTATAGTAAATTCTGTTCCCGCTGTCGGTTACAAGCATGTCTTCCGGTGTAAAATCCAATTCATATGCCGTGTATTTGGAGCCTTTTATGTTAAGCTGCAGATAAAGTCTGTTATCCTTATCATATACATATGGAACACCGCTTTCCGTAGTGGCCACATATGAACTCCCGGACAGATTTTCCGTTATATTGATGGTTTTGTATACCTCAGCGCTTGACAAATCATATGTCACTACTTCACGGCTGTCCTCACCGATATAAAGCGCCATGATATATTTATTTCCGAATCCATACACGGAATCCGGTGATATGCCATTCTTATAAAGCATTTCGCTCACATTATACAAAGCCGTACTTTCTCCTACAGGTTCGCCCTTGATAACCTTGTCAAAAATAGTATTTTCCTGTTTGGTTTCTTCCTGCGGCTTATTGGTTGTGCTTTTTATGGCAGTGCATCCCGTAAGTACCGTAATTGCAATACATCCTGTAAGTGCCAACGCTTTCCGTACTGATTTCACCTGCAACACCTCCGTGTCTACTTCAATCTAAATGTTCTGTATCCTATCTGACCGACTAAGCTTACACCCGCCGCCATAACAACTGCAAGTGCCAGTCCTACACCCAGTGTAAAAAATAATGCTGTGGAATTAATATATATGAACAGACTGCTGCACACATACATGATTATGTTGATTATAACATATCTGTTCCGGCTCTTTACGGCATCTTTTGTATATGGCTGTATCGCATAATATAGTGTAAGCTGGAGCACCGTAAAAAGACATGACAGCATCAATATTCCAACGCACACAGGAATAACGGTTCCTGCATTCGATTTGGAGACAATTCCGGCCACGGCATATACCACCGTCAGCACTGCCGCCGGTACAATGTCTATTATGAGCATATATCTGAGCCTTATGAAATAATTCTCAAGGATATCATTACGGTTATTATATCCTTCCTTCTTAAGGAGTTCGCAGTCACACTGGTAAAAAAATGAACGGCAGATGCTCATACTGTTTGAAAATACACACATAACAAATACCATCACAGGCATTGAATATGATATGATTTTTGACACTTCTTCCGCATGTCCGTTAAACGATGCGATAAGTGCTGCTGCCAGTGTGATTATCGAAAGCGAGATTTTGAACCGTATATTGGATGCTATGCCTGACTTATTTCGTTTAAAAAATTCACGGTTAATTTCCGAATATACCTGTGCATTGCACTCACTGACATCTTCTGCCATGAATGCAGGTTCTTCCTCAAGCACCGCTGCATCATCTTCAGCCCCGTCATCAAGGCTGCTTTTCTTAAAAAGTCTTGCAGCCGCTTTCGGATATCCGCTATAATTCCATACATAATATATAAAGACCGCAATCATCAGCAGAATGACCATCAGCCATATCGTATTGAATACAAGGTCATATGCCCCGGGAACATATCCGCGCAGATATGGTATAAAATATGCCACGAAAAGAGACAAGAGCATTACCGCAATATTACCTTTTCTGTGCATGGAAAACGGTTTGGCAGTTGCCTTGAACATCATTATATTAAAGGCTTCTCCCGCATATCTCGAACCAACGATTACGATCGTCAGGTAAAGTGCTTTGGCCACATTCATGCCAAACACGGAAAATACCAGCCAGAATGAAATAAATTCCGTTATATTTTTACGCAGGATCACCATTCTGAAATAATCTGCAGGATTACATCTGACTTCGCGCAGCATAACATACGCCTCTTCGTCTGTCTCGAATATAACCGAATTATTAACAGAGCCGCAAAAACATATCATAACCATAGAGAAATAAACAAATGAATTCTCCAGTCCGTATCCTATATTGCCGGTTGCACTTAACCTTGACAGCACATACATCGGCCCAAGCATGGCAGCTGCCACAAATACGGCTTTCTTGATTATTTCCCATATTATCCTGCATGCAATGCCTATTATTCCGAACGCGCGCGCCGAATCCGAATGTATCTTCCGGCCCACAAACGGAATATGTTTTAATATATATGCCACCCTGTTGGCATCTGTCATATATGAAATATATCCGCATTGAAATATTTTCTTAACCATATTATTACCGTTTCTCCTGTATTAATCCGCCTGTAAGGATTCCGTCTTTAAGCCATACAAGTTCATCAACAAGTGTGTCTAATTTCTTATAATTATCAGATGAAATAATTATGATATGTTTATCCTTCATTCTGGCAATAAAATCTTTCAGAGTATTATACATCTTACCGTCAAGATTCGGCTCGTCAATAAGAACCACCACCGGTTCCGTGATAAGAATACTTATAAACTGAAGTCTTTGTTTCTCATCATCCGAAAAACTGCCTATATATTCGTCCGTCCTGCCACGGCTTATTCCCGCAATCTCCAGATATTTGGCGGCATTGTGTTCCTGTGGGGCATGCATTGATATCATATATTCAACATACTGCCTTGCTGTAAGCATCTCAGGAAGCACCGGTTTATCATATACCAGTCCGAAATCCATATAATCTATCTTATAATATCCATTACCGGTGTCAAGCCTTATAAAACCGCCATCAGGCGCACATTCCGTACACAGGCATTTAAGAAGTGTCGTTCTTCCCGAGCCTCTGCTTCCTGTTATGCCATATACAACCCCGCTCTCAAAATCATAACCGGCGCGGTCAATTACGGTAATGTCATCAAATTTTTTTCTTAAATCCCTAACTATCAGGCGCACAATTAGTCCTCCGATATAAATTAATGTTTATCGCGTGACATTTTGTATTTTAATGTTGTAATGTCACTTCCTCGTGTGCTATAATTCCCACATACTATCCAGATATTTTGCAGGAGTTGTTTATTATGAAAAACTTTTTCAAAAAATGGTGGCACGGTCTGTTCGGCCTGTATTTATTCATATACCTGCCATGCTTTTCCTACCTTGAGAAGACTGTAACAGCTGAATATCATCTGATACATTGTCCTCTTGACGATATTATCCCATTTTGTGAATATTTTATTATACCATATTACTTCTGGTTTATATTTATCGCAACGGCTTGCGCTTATTTTTTTCTCCGCTCACAGAGCGAAGCTGTCAGAATGTACTCTTACCTTATAATAGGAATGAGCATTGCCGTTATTATATACTTCATATTTCCGAACGGTCTCGGCAATCTGCGCCCGGCTGAATTTCCGCGTGAGAACGCATGCACAAAGCTTGTCAGGTTCTTATACAAGGCCGATACTTCAACAAATGTTCTTCCGAGCCTGCATGTATATAATACTCTCGTTGTGCTTGTTGCAGTATTCCATTCAAAGACATTTGGCAGATATCATACCGCTGTCAAGGTAATAACGTCGGTAATCGGAGCACTCATATGTGCTTCAACGCTTTTCCTTAAACAGCATTCCGTGTATGATGTAATCGCTGCAGTCATTATGGCAGGTGCGCTTTATCCGCTCATCTACCGTTCAAAGCTGTTTGCCAGACTTAATTAAAACCAAATATCTTCTGGACGATGCGGTAACCTGCCACGGAGATTTTCCTGCCAACCTTACCCGGCCAGTTCATCCAGATACCGAGAATTGAGAACCTGATATGTCTGTAAGCTGAAGGTTCTTTCTCTTTAAGCAGCGCCCAGAGTGCTGCTTTTTTATTTATATTTTCTTCATCATTTGATAAAATTGCCATTATCGATGATACCGTCATAATTATTGACAGGTAATTTCTCATATAGACACGGCACTTCTTATTGTGGATTGATTCGGAATCATAGCAGTCAATCATCATCCTGTTGACAAGAAGCTGCTGGTCAATTCTCTTGATCATCACATCCTCATTTACGGACTGGTCGTTTCTTCCTATAAAATACCAATAAAAATTGACATCCACATAATACATTATTTTGACCGACGGAAGCGGCTGGAATACAAAGAGATTATCCACATAAAAAGTGTGTTTAGGGAGATTCAGTCCACATTCCCTTAACAATTCCGTCCTGTAAATTACCGAATGCATCAATATGTATTGCGTATTTTTGAAATGTCCTATGTCATCCCATGTAAAATATGTATCTGTCGGAAGAACTGTCGTGTAACGCATTACTTTCTTACGCTTGGTGTTCTGCTTATCATATACATAGTTGGATATGAGCATATCAAGTCTGTGGCCTTCAAGTACGGACTTACGCATCACATTTAGAAGCTTCATATAGGCTTCTTTTCCGACTCTGTCATCGCTGTCAACAACCTTAAAAAATACTCCGGTTGCATTCTTAAGTCCTTCCATAACAGCATCACCGTGTCCGCCGTTGACTTTGTGCACGGCCTTACATATTCCGGGATATTCTGCGGCATACCGGTCTGCTATCTCTGCCGTCTTATCGCCCGACCCGTCATCCACAATAATTATCTCAACTTCATCCCCTCCCGGGAGAAGTGAATCAATGCAGCGATGCATATACGCTTCCGAATTATAACATGGTACTGCAACTGACAAAATTTTTCTCATAATAACCTCACCTTGAACCATCCGTTCCATCTGCGGCAACGGGTTTTCTTATTACTTTACGGTCTATCAGCCATAAAATAAGGAATGTTACGGCAAGTTCTGCCACAACAAGCAACATATATCCTCCGGTAGTAAGTCCTATCCCTTCTTCCGGCATGACGTTGGTAATTATTACCGATATCAGATTGGCTCCGGCATGAAATATAACCGGTGCTACTATCGTCTTGAATTTCTCATAAACAAATGCAAGCAGCAGTCCTATTATAAATGCATATAAGAACTGTACCGCATTGCCATGCAGTGCTCCGAACACCAGTGCCGACACTAACGCCGCCGGAACAAATTTCATACGTTCCCTTAATCTGTTATAGATAAGTCCGCGGAATAAAAATTCTTCCACAATCGGAGCAGCAACTGCTGTCGATATGATCTGGACAGCTATGCCGCCCGAATATATCATTTCTGACACATTGTCATACGTCCCGAAAAAGTCCACATTCCAGTCAACTCCAAAAAAAGACCTTCCAACAACCTGTATAAATCCCTGTACTGCCATGAGTACCATCGGTACAACATGATTAAATCCCATTGCAGCGAAAAATCCCACCACCGGCAGCAGAAGGAACCATTTCGGGCTCAGCTTCTCATATTTTGTATAACTTCCGTTTATCATGCTGCGTCCTTTATCCCGGCGCATAAACATAATATATAGCGGTATCAGCACGGCGCTTCTGGCAATCGTAATATACATGCTGATATTGTAAGTATAATTCGTAAGTTCTTCCTCAAGGGCATTCACATCCATAAGTGACATTCCTCTTGAAGCAGCTATTCTGAACATATGAATGTACAGAGCGGCCATCTCTATTGCCATCTCTACTCCGACAAAAATCAGAATCGGATATACAAGTCTCCATACAAACGTTCCCACATTCTCTTTCTTAGGCAAAACAAACCTCCCTGTTGTATTCTATCCGGTTCTTTTATGCCTCAAGCACCGTACCAAGATTAATATCAACATCATCCGCAGCTTTGATTCCGTTATCTGCTGCATTGGCAAGTGCCGGCATGATCGGAAGTCTCGCAAGAACCGGCGTATTGATTTCCTCAGACAGTTCTTCTATCCCACTCTCGCCGAATATCTTATGTCTGGCGTTACAGTCCGGGCACACAAAATAGCTGTAATTCTCAACCAGTCCGAGTACCTTGATATTCATCTGTTCTGCCATATTATATGCTTTCATGACAATCATACGCACAAGATCCTGCGGAGATGTTACAATCACAATTCCGTCCACAGGTATCGACTGATATATCGTAAGCGGTATATCCCCGGTTCCCGGAGGCATATCTATAAGGAGATAATCCAGATCTCCCCAATTCACTTCGCTCCAGAACTGCTTAATAACTCCGGCAAGCACCGGTCCTCTTAATATGACTGTCGACTCTTCCGTCTCTAACAGAAGATTCATGGAAACTATCTTGATTCCTTCTTCGGAAACCGCAGGTTCCATTCCCATAGATGTTCCGTACATCTGTCCCTTAATTCCGAACATTTTCGGTATCGACGGTCCGGTCAGATCGGCATCCATTATGCCTACACGCTTTCCTTCCGCCACAAGCTTCCTGGCAATAAGCGATGTCACGGTGGATTTGCCGACTCCGCCTTTACCGCTTACAATACCTATAACCTTGCCTATGTGGCTGTATTCATTCAATTTCTCCTTGGGAATAACATTACAGCCACCCTTAGAAGAACATCCTTCACAATTTCCGTTGCATTCTGCTGCCATTCTGACATTACCTCCAAAAATCACTACATTACTTCCAATTATACCCCCAGCTTACCTATTGTGCAAGAACAAAACATCACGTTAAAAATATATAATACACCAGCGCAAGCAGGATTATCACTATATCTATTATCATAGCTGCGACTTTGCCCGTGTCATGGTGTTTTTGACCATAGTCTAACGGCTCTGTATAACGTGTATTCCTTACATAATATGTATTATTTACAGGCGGTTTCACCTGTCTATAGTGTTCTGCCGCTTTTTTCCTGATGCATGATAGTGGGTCATACCCATTCATCAGCGCATAATAGAACGAGTTCAGCCAGTTTATGTCTTCCATTGTGCAATTCAGAACGTCAAATGCTCCCTCGTCATGTGCCATTTCGTTGCGCATATGGCGCAGCCGGCGCAGTGTATTAAATGTTTCATTCCAATTGTCCGTTCCGTATGCCGCTGCCCAATTATCCTTCATATCGTCTATGTAGGCTGTAACTCCTCCGCCTGACAGACCGTACATCTGTGCGCACAGCCGATCGAGTTTCTTATACGTCTCAAAAAAATCCACATTAATTCTGTTCATGATAATTCCTTATAACCGTAGTTTAATAAAGGCTGCCAATGCCCCGCGGTTTATGACAGCCTGAATGTTTTAGTAGTTTTCTTCGTGTACTTCAAAGTAACTCTGCGGATGATTGCATACCGGACACACATCCGGTGCTTTGGTTCCGACCACGATATGTCCGCAGTTGCGGCACTCCCATACTTTGACCTCACACTTTTCAAACACCTGTGCGGTCTCAATGTTTTTAAGGAGCGCACGGTATCTTTCCTCATGGTGCTTCTCAATTTCTCCTACAGCACGGAATTTGGCTGCAAGTTCAGGGAATCCCTCTTTCTCCGCAGTCTGTGCAAATTCCTCGTACATATCGGTCCATTCATAATTCTCTCCGTCAGCGGCAGCCGCAAGATTAGTCTTGGTATCGCCTATTCCTGCAAGCTCTTTGAACCACATCTTGGCATGCTCCTTCTCATTGTCCGCTGTTTTAAGAAAGATGGATGCCATCTGCTCGTAGCCTTCTTTTTTCGCTACAGATGCAAAATATGTGTATTTGTTTCTCGCCTGCGACTCTCCGGCGAATGCCTCCTGTAAATTTTTCTCCGTCTGCGTTCCGCTGTATTTGTTAGATGCCATTTTGTTTTCCTCCCGAAAATCTATGATGACACTATTTTACCATATATTCCCGGTAAATTCTATTTTTTATAATCAAATTAAAAACCGGCCTTTGCCGTCAGATTTTTGTTTCTGACTTTTAAGGCCGGAAGAAAACATAATATTATTATTTATTATACGTTCTTTTTACTGTGTCTTACAATAACCACGCTGCCTGTTGCTCCTGCAGCAGCGATGAGCAGAATTCCCAGCGCCGTAAAACTGTTGGTATCTCCCGTATCCGGAAATCCTGGTTTTCCGGTATCCGATGAGCCGGGCTTTTTATCATCCGGAAGTTCCGGCTTTTTGTCGTCCGGGTTATAATTGCATGAAAGATATGAAATTGTCAGAACACCGGTATCTGTTCCATCCATGAAGTGGAACACCGGTCTGAGACCGTTGACCGTGTATTCAGGTCCGGCTATGGCAAATCCTTCGTTATTGCGGGTTACATCCATTTCCGCCGGAGGATTTACAAGAGTAACTGCCGGTTTGTCAGTTCCGTTAAACACAATCTGAGCCGAAATATTTCCATATCCGTCATCTGCACCTACCCACAAAATACCTTCATAGGAATCATAGTCAAGAGCCATTGCACCGCCGATTCCCGGGTCAATCTCCGAGATTACTTCTGCGTTGCCGTCTTTGTTAAGAATAAATGCATATACATGTCCGTTTGCCTCGAGTGCTACGAAAAATACACCTGCTTCTGAATCCGGATAGTCCGATGCCCGGTAGAGCCCGTTCTTATTAGTATCATATAATTTACCTTCAAGTTCGTTATCCGGCACCCATTCAACGGCTTCAATTCCTGAATTTGCTGGAACATCAGGAAGCAGTCGCGTAATGTCCCACTCGCTTGATGCAACTACGGTCGGGCTGTTTTCCCATGGATTGAACTTAAGTATTACATTACAATTTACATTTTTGTTATTATTGTCACGCTCAACTGCGGCATAAGCATTGCCTGCATCATCAACGGTAATTCCTTCCGCGTCCGGGTTGGATTCCTCCGGATTGGCTGCATCTGCCATAAATGCAAGATTCTTACCGGCTTTCGTAAATCCCTCGGAATAATCCATTGTACCGTCTTTGTTAACGTCAAGCACCCAGAATGTGCCTTTCTTGTTATTAATACAATAGAGTTTTCCGTTATAGAAATCCAGTCCCGATGAATCTGACTGGAACATGCTTATTCCGTCATCATATGTTATGACTTTATCGCTGCCCGGCCATGCAATCGCATTAGGATATGAAGGCTTATCCGGCTCTGTCATAACATTTCCGGTTCCTTTTGTGGAATTTGCCACATCCGTAAAAGCACCTGTTCCGTCCGGAATACGTGCATACACGCCTGCGGCATGTGTACTCCAGGAATATTTTTCCACGAGTCTGCCGGTTTCATCAAACAGATTGACTTCGTCCGGAGCGCCAAGTCCAAAATCAAAATTCACATACTGGTCGAACACATAATGGCCACCCGGCGCAAGGATTGTTCCCTGTGCAAGAGGCGTTGTTTTATTTGATGCAAGTCTTCCGGTATTATCATCTGTGATATACCATCCGCTTATATCAACCGGTTTTGTTCCTTTATTATAGATTTCAACCCAGTCCGTTGCGTCGCCATTGGATTCAATTTCATTGATGACAATATCTTCCCTTGCTCCTGTATCCCGGCTGCTTTCGCGTACATTTATGGTTACATTGACATTTCCCGTGATTTTGGTAAGGCGGTAGATTCCTTCCACTCCCGTGTCAGATGCACCCTTAAGATTCTTATAATTCGCATCCGCCGTTACTGATTCAATTTCGTATCCGCTGTCAACATTAACCCTGAAATTAACCTGTCCGTTACCGGATACATCGATTTCCCCGTCCGAACGGGCTTCCGTCGTCTGTGCTCCTATGACATCCGGGTTTATTGTGTAGTCCCTACCATAAAATACATCAACCGTGGTATGTCCATTTGTTATAAACGATACCTGATATGTCTCATTCTGAGTCACAATACCGTTTCCCTGATAAGTTCCCTGCTTAACATTCTCTGTTGCAAAAGCCGGCATGCCCTGACCCAGAACAAGAGTCAGCCCAAGCGCCAGCGCACCAATACATTTCCATTTTCTTTTCATATTATTTTCCTTTCAGATTATATTGTCATGTACGACTATACAGAAGGAATGTAAAAAGCAAATGCAGCAGAATGTAAAAGCAGGGGAAAATATATCTAAGCTCTTTTTCTTGCGGTCAGCACCAAACCAGTTGTTAATAACATTTCCCTGGCAGGTGAATACGTTTCCTTCTCCGTTCATCAATGCGTGCCATATTATACATTTTTTCTCGGCATTTGCATTTTCATATGTTATAATTTAACCAGGTTACAGCCGCGATATGCAGGCAAAAATTCAGGAGGACACAATATGAATAAACTTAAGCGATTTATGGCAGCTTCCATGGCATCATTAATGGCCCTGGCATCAGCAGCCGTCTCAATTCCCGCAGCAACCGAAGATCCAGTGATTAATACAATCCGACAAGTAGATACCAGTTATACCGTGGCTTGTGAAGACACCGACAGTCAATATAATTATGACGGATTTCTGGGCTGCAAGTGTACCGAAGGTGCCTCAGAGTTCAGAGTATGGGCTCCGGTGGCTACCAATATAAAAGTCAATATCTATACCAAAGGAACGGATGATGAAGTAGGTGCCAGTAAAGTTGGCTCTTACGGTCTTGAAAAGATGCTTGTTAACGGTGAATGGAATGGTATATGGACTATAACACTTATCGGAAACTTTACAGATTATTATTATACATATACCATCACAACTTATAACATAAAAAATTCTTACAAATCATACAATACTTATGAAACCCCTGATTTATATGCCGTGGCTGCAGGCAAGGACGGAAAGCGCAGTCTGATAACGGACCTTAAAGATACGGATCCGAACGGCTGGGATTCAGACAATCATGTTTATGTGCAGAATCCTGCCGAGTCCATCGCGTATGAACTTGATATCAAGGACTTTACCTCTGATCCTTCATCCGGTATACCGAATGATCTTATGGGCAAATTCCTCTCCTTTACCAAATCAAGCACACTTAATGATAGTGCGGATATTTCGACATGCACTAATTACCTTGCACGTCTTGGCGTTACAACTGCACAGATCAAGCCTTTTTACAGCAATATGGGATTCATGATGCCGGATAGCAGCTACTCAACGAATGAAAATAATGCCCTTAAGACAGTCAGTGAATGCAAAAGTATGATTCAGGCACTTCATAAAGCCGGCCTTTCGGTTGTTATGGATATGGACATAACATCCGTTTCGGAAGATTTTCCGTTTCAGAAAACCGTACCTGATTATTATCTTAGAATAAAAACAAACGGTGATAAATCCAACGGCTCCGGCAATGGCAACGACTGCGCAACCGAGCGTCTGATGTTCCGCCATTACATCATCAATACGCTTACCCAGTGGGTTAACGAATATCATGTGGACGGTTTTCATTTTGAGAACGGTGGTCTCATTGATAAAGAATTTTTAAATGAAATACGTGAAGAACTCAATAAAATATCGCCTGCCATCAGTATATCATGCGATACTGTACTTCCTTATCCGGACGATACGACGATCTGCAACAACACCTGCCGCGGCACCAGACTCCGCCTTGTATCACTTGCCAATGCCAAGACCGCAGAAGAGGGAATTTCATTCTATAACAGCACATACAGCAACAAGATCATGACTTACATAAACGGCGGCACAAATATGTCCAACGCTATTCAGACAGGCATTCTCGCTGACAAGGACAATAAGCTGACAAGTCCGGCCCAGTGCACGAACTACCTGCATGACAACAGCGGACTTTCTCTTTACGACCGCATTACCGATTCCCTCGGAATCGCACGCGGCACCAGGGACGATAACGCCATTGCACTAATCAAGCTTGCAGCTTCGATGGAATATACTTCAATGGGAAGCATCGTTATCCGTTCCGGTGATGAGATGGGTTACAGTTCCTCACAGTCATCAGCCATCAACTGGAATAACCTTATAACATATTCCGACCTTCATGCCTACTACAGCAACCTGATACAGCTTAGAAAGACAATAAGCAAATTAACCTCGGGTTCAACATCAAGCTGCAGTGATTTTGTTTTCGACACAACCTCAACAGACCAGATAGCTTATGTCATCAATAATGGCGGAAACAATCAGTGGAATAAAATTGCCGTTATGCACAACAATTCGGACAGTAACAAATGGATGACACTCCCGGCTACTTCAACCGACAAATGGGTAATCGTTGCCAACGACGAATCTGCAGGCTTTGAAACCCTCAAAATCGTTTCCGGCAATTCATTTTCCGTTCCTGCACATTCGTCCATTATAGCAGTAGACGCGGAGTCATATTGCAATACCGATGTTGTTCCCGATATGCACAATGTCATCATTAAATATGTGGACGAAGAATGCAATGAAATCAAAACCGCAGATGTCCTCCGCGGAAGAGCTTCATACAGTTACAACTACACTTCAATCCCATCCGCTATCCAAAACTACACCTTGATCAGCATAGACGGTGAAACAAGCGGTGTGTACAATGACACCGAGAAGGTTATAACCTGCCACTATCAGAATGCGTTTTACGGCATCGAAGAAGGTGGCGTATATTGTTCATCCGTCCGCTTCAAAGTCCTCAACCCGGATGATGTAATCTCCGTAGACTATGGTGACGGAATAACTGCCACTTACTTAACCTGCGACAAAGACGGTTACTATACGGTCACACCTCTTGTCTCCAAAGAACCGATTGAAATCTCCGTACTTTACAAGGACAACTCTTACGCAAGCGTACATATCATCGTAAACGATGACCACACACCGGCCGCTGATGACGATGACTGCACAACACCTATACATTGCTCAGTCTGCGGCGAAATCCTGACACCTGCCAAAAAGCACGTTATGTCTGACTGGAAAATAGCAGCAGACGGTTCGCACACACGCCACTGCACCAACCCAGGCTGCTCTTACAGCGAGTCCATCAGCCACAGCCTCACCCACGTTGCAGCCAAAGCCGCTACGACCAAATCGGAGGGCAACATCAAATACTGGCACTGCAGCATCTGTGACAAATATTTCTCAGACGCAAATGCCGCAAATGAAATAACCGCTGCCCAGACGATCACAGCGCGTCTTCAGGATGATGACGACAACAAGCCATCCGGCGACAAACCAGGTCAGGATAAGCCATCCACGGATAAGCCGTCCACAGACAAACCGGGTCAGGATAAGCCGTCCACGGATAAGCCGTCCACAGATAAGCCGTCCACGGATGTTCCGCCTGCTACCGGCTGCCATACCGATATCGCATTACTCGTTGTAATGCTTATGGTATCCGCTCTCGCAGTTACTGCTGCCGGAACCGTATGCAGAAAGAGAAGAGCTTAAGCAGAAATAAAAATGTAAATAAAAGGGGTATTATATATGAAAAACCGTCAGGCG
>FR889230.1:59230-84037 GCA_000431815.1 Butyrivibrio sp. CAG:318
GGGATTAAGATATGATTTGCAGCTCTTTCAAGCAAAGCCCCAAAACTTGTAAATATAAGTTATTCCAAATTTCATCATCACTAAGCTGTGCAAAAGGCAACAAGTGCGCTTCATCTCCCAGTTGCATTGGAATAAGCATATTTTCATACTTAATATTGTTTTCAATCAATTTTTGTTCTGTACCACTTCTATCAAACGGTTTCTCATTCAATTTATTTAAAGATGAAAGTATATCTTTTTCCAAATCTGTCAAATTTTGTTTATTACGCAAATATTCCAAAACCACATCTATAACTTTACTATTATCCATAAAAAGCCTCCAATATTATATGTTACATTTTTTCGACACAGGGTGTTACCATTTTCCTATATATAAATCGTATAGTGAACTTCAGCACTAATATACCACCTACAATAAACTGTACTGCCAATACCCATTATTCTCTCTTCGGAAACCATAAAAAATTACCGAGCGAATAAACCAATATGCTTACAGCTATTATTGACCGCTTGGATGGTACAAAACTGTGGGAAGGATACCGCCACAATAATATCTATATAATAGCACTTTTGTCAGCATGCAGCACAAACCTTTGATTAGGATATCCAAATTCTTCAATCAGTTCACCCTCTTCAAAGCCAAATTTCTTATACAATTTTCTAGGTGCAGTTCCTTTAACATCATTTTCTCTAAATGTAGACACAGTTATATCTTTATCTCTGTCAAGCTTATCAAGTGCCTCTCTTAAAAGAAGCGTAGCGATTCCCATTTTTCGATAAGCCGGATCAACAGCCACACAACATATCATATTATGCTTTCTTGAATATAAAAGTACGCCAACAATATCTTGTTCGTTTTTCACGCACAAAGCACGTTTATCATTCATGAATTTCAGTACCGTTATTTTGTGTTCATCTATACTCTGTTCTGTCTCTAATCCCGGAAAATTCCAACTTACTTTTCTAACTAACTGCATCCATGAATCAATATCCGATATTCTGCCAAATTCTACCTTCATATTTTCTATCATTGACTATCTCCTCAAATCTGTCTTGAAATACATTCATTTTTCCATATACGTCATTTTACTCTTCGTTCCCATTCCTCAATAAGTTTCGGTTGTATCAAAGGATACGTCCAGTTCTCAGGCAGTTCATCCATAAGCACAACCTTCTCCATTTCGCTATGTAATTCTTTCGCAAATTCAGTTATTTCTGCAAAACAGAGCAGTCCAAATGTTTCCACCCCAGTCTCATTTACTCTGTTCTTACCGGTTACTGAATATACACATATCGGTTTTATCTCAAACTTGACCGCTCCTGTTTCTTCCTGCAGCTCCCTTTTAGCTGTCTCAAGAATATCCTCTCCAGCTTCTCTATGCCCTCCCGGCACTTCATATGTATCTCTTTCTTTATGCTTGCAAAATACCCATTTGCCGTTACTCTGTGAGATAATTACTGCAAATTTCAATAGTTCATCATTAACTGTATCATAAAATTTTACTTCCATCACTTTTTTCCTTCCCATTCTATCATAAACTCATTAAGAAATTCCGAACCACATTGGTTAAGATATGGTTAGTATATTTTCTTATGAAAAATACTTTTAATTCTTATGTTTTTGAATCTGCTGAATTTTTCTGCCGATTCTGCTAATTTTTCTGCTGATTTATCATCATTCTAAAATCGCAAATGTAAACAAATTTGGCCGCTTAATTACATTCCGCACACCTACATCCATCAGAGGCTCCTGTCTCACCCCAAAAGCTTTCTTATCACCTTCTCATTCCGCCTTGTAAAATCAGAAAGTTCATAGGAACGTATACGCTCCTTAACCATATTCGGAACGACAAATCCATTTTTTACAAGTGTTGCAAGTCGATTGATTACGGTCTTATTTGTAACCTTAAGTTCTTTGCTGACTTCGATAGGCGTGAACTCTCTTTTGTAATTCTTCATGAGCAACAAAAGTAATTCTCTCTCTTTACCTTTTAGATACGAAAGGTTTCCTTCCAATTCTTCGCCATTTGAACTCTCCGACAATTCGCAAACCTTACTTGAATACAGCAGTACCATGCGAAGGAAATAATTGATCCAAATCTCAGGGTGAGGGGGATTATCCCGTCCCGAATAATACAGTGCAGGCAGCCCCATTTGGATTGATTCATAGTATTCATCAATATCATATGCGAAATACTCTTCTAATGAGCCAATTCCGTTAAAGCCATATCCGTTTATGTCTAGAATATATCCTGAGAGTAACCTTGCTGTTCGCCCATTTCCATCCTCAAACGGATGAATAGTTACAAGCTGATAATGAACCACGGCTGCGATTATGAGCGGATGATCATCTGTCGTGTTCACATATTTTACCAATTCATCCAATAAATCCGGTATATCAATATATTCCGGAGGAATATAATCAGGATTCCCTGTTTGTGAATCATATACAGCAAATAATACTCCGGGTGGCATTGGTCCCCGAAGTCCTATTTTTTCTTTCGAGGCTCCTTTTTCAACATACTTCTGTACATCCAATATCAGTTTCTTGGAAAACTGCTCCTTCTCCGCCGCCTTCTCTTCCAGATAATTCAGTGCCAGGAAATAATTACGGACCTCCTGCTCCGGTTTAAGATAATGTTTTCGTTCATCACTATCAATAACCTCATCCACCTGCTTCTCTGATAGAGGATTCCCCTCAATTTTAGCAGACGCATAGGAACTTTTCTTCTTTGAATTTTTTCGTAGCTTACTTGCTACATCAACCGGCAACGAAACCTCCGATACTTTATATCTGTTTTTATCTATCTCCGTAATATACTTTAATATCTCATTTGACAAAGTAACTTTAATCATAAAAAAGCAGCCTCCTAACACATATATTATATCATGGGAGTGTCAATTTTTCATTAAAATTACACTATTTTTTCACTATTTTTCTTTATTCTTACCACTATCTTCTACCTGATTCCAAAAAATCATAATAACATGTTGTCAGCATATCCCCCCACAGAATCCATATTCTATTCCTCTGTAAGAAAAAAACCTGAAACCGCTAATTCTGCAATAAGAAATTTTTTGGTACTAATGGTTAGTACCATTCATAATTTGTATTCATACTTTTTCTTAAACAAGAAAATTATTTACTTTCCATTTAATCTACTAGTTTTAGTTTATCAATTCAATTCCATATTTTCTGCCAAAAAGATTTCTTATCATTACATTTTTCATAATAAGTGTGTGATTTCTCCAACAGCCTATTTTTTATCCATTCTGCAGTATAATCAGCTTTCCATTTAACAACATTATCAAATCTATCCATACATCTCTCATTAGCCTTAAACCCCGGTTCCCAATATAAATCCAATTTATTATTCCATGTTTTATTAGGAATTACTGATATTGTAGCTAATATATCGCCTCGAATATTTCCGTTTACATTTGGTGACAGTATCAAACTATGCCATATCTGATACTCGCGATACTGCTCATCCGTCTTAATCTTCCGTTTCCGGCTAGAGTTTTCTCTGTATATCTCCTTCTGTCTGTCCTCAATCTGATGAATCTTTTCTTCCTGCTCACTTATGAAATCCACAAGCTCCACAACACTTTTGATGTCATTATTTACAAGCAACATATATTCGTCCCGTAACCGATGAAACCTCTTCAAATCCTCTGTATACTTTGCTCCACCAACTACAAAACACTTCTGTTCTACAATCCTTAACCGATACAGCTTTGCATAAAACTTCTTCTGGAATGGTGACAGCTTCGCCCTATGCAGCCCCTTGATATCCGACGAATAAAAGTAAGGCTTTGACATCCAGGGCATATCAACATAATGCCATGATATATCTTCTGAAAACATCTCGTCCAGCTTTGCAAGTTTGTGTTAATATCTGAATCCCGGTGCCTGCACCTCCATCCATGCGTCTTTCTTAAATACATATACAAGTCTTTTCATCAGATATTTAAAATGCTCCACATTTCCGGCTGCATATGCACACATTTTTGCATCCCTGAGAATTATCTCTTTCATTGACATTTCTCTTTCGCACGCCAGCTTACTTATTAATCAGGGCTGCGATGCCTTGATGTTAGCAGACAGGCTTGGACATGAAAAAGTATCCACAACACTTAACACATACTCCCATCTGTTCCCACATAAACAGCAGGATCTTGTGCATAGTCTGGAATCATTGCAGGCAACAGATTCGCCAACACCAGCGCCACCATCTGATAACCCTCTGCTTGAAGCAGCCGGTATCACCTGTGAAGTATCTCAGACTTAGGACAACGGCTCAGATGTAACAATCCGACCTCAGTTTGGACCTGCGTCAGTACCACCAAATACCGCATCAGGGAAAATCATCCAGATGCCACAAAGAAAGATCATATAGAAGAAATCCAGCAGTCATCAGGGTTTCTTGCTATTAAAGTTAATAATAACCATATGAAGACGATAGAAAAAAGAGTAGTTGCTATTAGTAGCAAATTAGTAGCAGAGCAAAAGAAAAAGTCTCGGAATCCGCTTGTTTAGCGGATTCCAAGACTTGTGGCTCTTATTCAAACTCAATCGTTCCAGGTGGTTTGCTCGTCAAATCGTAGAATACTCTGTTTACGCCTCTTACCTCGTTGATGATTCTGCTCATTACCGTCTGGAGGACGTCGAATGGAATGTCGGCTGCCTCGGCGGTCATGAAGTCAACGGTGTTGACTGCGCGGAGCGCAACGGCATAATCGTAGGTACGCTCATCGCCCATGACTCCGACGGAACGCATATTTGTGAGGGCAGCAAAATACTGGCCGATTGAACGGTCAAGACCGGCATTGGCAATTTCCTCACGGTAGATGGCATCGGCATCCTGCACGATGCGGACCTTCTCGGCTGTAACCTCGCCGATAATACGAATTCCGAGACCAGGGCCCGGGAATGGCTGACGGAACACGAGTTTTTCAGGGATTCCAAGCTCAAGGCCTGCCTTGCGGACCTCATCCTTAAAAAGATTGCGGAGAGGCTCGATGATTTCCTTGAAGTCTACATAGTCAGGAAGGCCGCCGACATTGTGGTGGGACTTGATGACTGCGGACTCGCCGCCGAGACCGCTCTCGACTACGTCAGGATAGATTGTTCCCTGCGCAAGGAAATCGACAGCACCTATTTTCTTAGCTTCCTCCTCAAATACACGGATAAATTCTTCACCGATTATCTTTCTCTTCTGCTCAGGTTCTGTTACTCCTGCGAGTTTGCTGTAGTAACGTTCCTGTGCATTTACCCTTATAAAGTTAAGGTCAAACTGGCCGTTCGGACCGAATACCTGCTCAACCTCATCGCCCTCATTCTTACGGAGAAGGCCGTGGTCAACGAACACGCAGGTAAGCTGCTTGCCGATGGCTCTTGAGAGAAGACCGGCTGCAACGGAAGAATCGACACCGCCCGAAAGAGCGAGGAGAACCTTGCCGTCACCGACTTTTTCCCTGATTTCCCTGATGGTGTTCTCAACGAAAGCATCCATCTTCCAGTCTCCGGCACAACCGCAGATACCGCGGACATAATTGTGGAGCATCTTGGTGCCCTCCTTGGTGTGGAGAACCTCCGGATGGAATTGTATTGCATAAAGGTTACGGGATGCATCCTCAGCGGCTGCGACAGGGCAGTCGGCTGTGTGGGCGCAGATTCTGAAGCCCGGAGCAACCTTGGAAATATAATCAAAATGACTCATCCAGCAAATTGTAGTAGGTGATACATCCGTAAAAAGAGCGGACGAATTGTCAACCATGACCTCTGTCTTGCCGTACTCGCGGACAGGCGCTTTCTCAACCTTGCCGCCAAGCACATGCATCATGAGCTGTGCACCGTAGCAGAGACCGAGTACAGGAACGCCGAGATTGAAAAGCTCCTCCGTGCAGGTAGGTGCTCCGTCCTCGTAGCAGCTGTTCGGACCGCCGGTGAGAATTATTCCCTTGGGATTCATCGCCTTGATTTTGGCAATGTCCGTCTTGTAAGAATAAATCTCACAATATACGTTACATTCTCTGACACGGCGCGCAACGAGCTGGTTGTACTGACCGCCAAAGTCTATAACTATAACTAGTTCTTTGTTCATTACTGTTCCTCCTGATGTGTGTGCAATATACACTTAATTCTATATTACACTAATGGTGAACGCATTTCAACGGGGAATTATTTTTTAGTGCAAAAAAGGATGTGCGCATTACCACACATCCTTATTCATAAGATAGAAGATACTTCCGATGAAGCCGATAAACACTGCCGGATATCCCATCGCACAGATAAGGGAAATCACCGGTAAATTGGCGAACCAGTCAACTATGAGCCATGCTGCGGCTCCGGTTGCAGCTGTGATTATCATATTGGCAATCACAAAAACGCTTCTGATTCCTATTTTATTTTCATTACAAATCCTGCGGCTTATTTTTAATATGTAACTCATGATCATCACCTCTTTGATGATTACAAGATATCATTACTAGGTAAAAATAATTCGCAGGATTTGTAAAAAACATGTAATTTATTTGTCAGGATCCGGGAATATGACCTTAATCGTGGTGCCGACATTCTCGGCGCTGGTGAGTTCGATCTTCGCACCATGCTGCTCGGCAATATGCTTAACAATGGCAAGTCCGAGCCCGGTTGAGCCGGTTTTTCTGGAGCGGCTCTTGTCCACACGGTAAAAGCGCTCAAAGATGCGCGACTGGTTTTCCTCAGAGATACCGATACCGTCATCCGATACAAGTATTGAATGATCCTCCGGGTCTACCACAACCCAGATGTTGCCACCTTCACGATTGTACCGGATGGCATTATCGCAGAGATTATACACAAGTTCCTCAATCATGCTGTGGCTGCCCTTTACATGCGTGTTGCTGCCCTTTAAGTGGAACTTCACATCATTTTCCTCGGCATGAAGTGTAAGCATGTTGACACAATTTGATGCTACATCATAAAGATTAACATCCTCCATCAGAAGGTCTCCATCATTGGAATCAAGTTCCGAAAGTCTTAATGTATCATTTATGAGAGATAACAGACGCTTTGCGTTGCGGTGGATTTCCGTTGCAAAACGCTCTACATCATCCCCCTGCGCCATTCCGTTCTCAATGAGTTCCGCATATCCCGATATGGATGTCAGCGGAGTTTTAAGCTCATGCGTGACATTGGCGGTAAACTCCTGACGCATCATTGCACTCTTAAGAATATCCTCATGCTGCTGCTTTATCGTGGTTACGAAAGGCTCCAGTTCCTTATAAATCTGCACATTTTCAATGTGGTCCATATTATTGGCGACGCCCTCGATAGGCGTAATAAGGCTCTTTGCAAGGTAATGTGTAAGTATAAAACATGTCACAAATGTCAGCACAAGTACAATTCCGAGAATCGGGAAAGCCGAACGGAATATGCTCAAAAGACTGCTCGCTTCCTTTGCGACACGTACTACCATTCCATTGTCCATACGGACCGCATAGTAAAAAATATCCTTGCCCATCGTATCTGACTGACGTATCTGCTGGCCTTCACCGTCTTTAAAAGCCTGCTCTATTTCCGGGCGGTCACTATGATCCTGAAGCTTGGATGTCTCATAGTAGTTATCGTATATAACATTTCCTTTTTTATCGATAATACTGACTCTTATTCCGTTATTTTTCTCATTTTCAAGAATCCCGTTCTCTCCGGAAAGCAGTGTCTCAATATTGTTGACCTCATAATTTTCGATTGTATTGCTCAAAAGCCTTGTGTATCTGGCAAGGCTGTCAGCCATCTCCCGCTTAAACACCTCGTAGAAAACAGCGATGGACAATATGGCTGTAAGAATTATGGCTATACCCACCATAACAAGCATCTGAATGTTGATTTTCTTCTTCATAGTAAATTATTCTACCTGATATCCTACATTTCTTACCGTTTTAATATGTGCACCGGATTCACCGAGTTTATGTCTCAAGGTCTTGATGTGCATATCAAGAGTCCTTGATTCACCCTCAAAATCAGCACCCCAGATACGTTCCATTATTATGTCACGACTGAGAACTATCCCGGCATTCTGGAGCAGGAGCCTTAACAACTCGAATTCCTTATATGTAAGCTCCACTTGGACGCCGTCTACAGTTACCGTTCTCTTGTCAAGATCCATCGTAATCTCGCTAAGTGTAAGCACCTTGTCCTCGTTCATATCATTTGTACGCCTTAAAAGTGCCTTTACACGCGATATAAGTTCCATTACGCCAAACGGTTTGGTTATATAATCGTCAGCACCGGTATCAAGGCCCTTGACCTTATCAATTTCTGTTGTCTTGGCAGTTACCATGATTACCGGAATACGCTTGGTCTCAGGCACGTTCTTAATCCTTGACAGGATTTCCATTCCATCAATGTCAGGAAGCATTATATCAAGAAGGACTAAATCGGGCTTCTTTTCTGCCAGACGCCTAAAAAAATCTTTCGCATTTTCAAAACCTTCAACGAGATATCCACTGTTCTTAAGCGCAAACATCTCAATTTCACGTATGTTGCTGTCATCTTCCACGATAAAAATATTCGCCATAACTGCCTCCTTTTTCTGATTTACATTCTATCACATTGCGGCAATACATACAAATTTTTATATTTTTTGTATTTCTGTTTGAAATCTTCATTGTCCGTCTTCATCTTTATCAGATAATCATGCGCCTCAAGGTCACGCTCCTCAAGCTGAAGGACACACACCGCGATATTGGAGCAGTGATCCGCTATCCTCTCATAATTTGTCATAATATCAGATAAGATAAATCCAAGTTCAATGGTACACTGGCCATTCTTAAGCCTCTCGATATGGCGGATTTTAAGGTCATCCTGAAGATCGTCAATTACCTCCTCAAGCGGTTCCACTTCTGCGGCAAGAGTCTTATCATCCGATGTAAAGCTGTCAACCGCCTCGGCAAGTACCTGCTTAACGGCATTCTGTACTATACTAAGTTCCTTATGCGCTTCACTTGAAAAATCTATTTTTTTACTGTTCATCTCTGATGCCGCATGGCACAGATTAAGCGCATGATCGGAAATTCTTTCAAAATCACCTATACTGTGCAGAAGCTTGGACACAACTGTTGAATCGTGCTCACTTATGCTCTTGGTGCTGACCTTTACAAGATAAGTTCCGAGTTCATCCTCATAACGGTCAACAAGGCTTTCCGAATCGGCGATTGCCGCCGCAACCGCGCTGTCATAATTATCAAAAAGAGAAATTGCATCATCCACACTTTTGCGTACTATATCAGCCATGTTGGCTGCAGTCTTGATACATTGTTCAACTGCAAATGCCGGTTTCTCAAGAAAACGTTCATCAAGAAGTTTGAAATCCTCCTCAACCGGTTCGATACCCGTCTTTTTGTCGCGGACGGTAAGAGTTGCAAGCTTGACGAGAATATCTGAGAATGGCAGGAGTACGAGTGTTGCAAGCACATTGAATGTCGTGTGAACGATAGCTATGCCCATTTCGTTGGCCGCCATATCCATAAAGGCAAATTGCGCAAATGCGTTTATTCCGTAGAATAATGCCATGAAAAGTGCCGAACCGATTATATTAAAATACAAATGTACAAATGCTGCACGCTTGGCATTCTTGCTGGCTCCGATACTTGAAATAAGTGCCGTAACACAGGTTCCTATGTTCTGTCCGAGAATGATCGGAATCGCGCTTGAGAAATTAATTGCACCCGTTACGCAAAGTGCCTGAAGGATTCCGACAGATGCCGATGAACTCTGTATGATTCCCGTAAGTACTGCTCCGACAAGGATTCCGAGTAACGGATTTGAGAACATTGTGAATAAATGAGTAAATTCCGGCACATTCTTAAGGCCTTCAACCGCGCCGCTCATGGCTTCCATACCGAACATGAGAACTGCAAAACTCACAAGAATTGATCCTATATTTTTTCTCTTATCCTTCTTGGAAAAAAGCAGAAACGCAACACCGATTACCGCAAGTACCGGTGAAAAAGAGCTCGGTTTTAATAATCTTATGAAAAAATTATCACTCTGGATACCGGAAAGGCTCAAAATCCAGGCAGTGATTGTAGTACCGATATTGGCACCGAAAATAATTCCGACTGCCTGACGCAGCTTCATGATTCCGGAATTGACAAAACCTACAACCATAACAGTCGTAGCCGAAGATGACTGTATAACCGTCGTTACACCGGCACCCAAGAGCACACCCTTAGCTTTCGTGGTTGTAAGTTTTTCAAGAATTTTTTCCATTTTGCCGCCCGATAATTTGGCAAGACCGTCACCCATTGCATTCATTCCGTAAAGAAACAGTGCCAGACCTCCCAACAGCGAAAGTACATTAAAGAAATCCATAGTTTACCTCTCTTTTACATTTGATGTAAACATCATATAAATCCATTGTAAAAATCAAATAGCGCTAATGTAAAATCAAAGTAAATTTCACAGAAATTTTACTTACTGTATAACATTGATATCACCGGTCTTCGCATAAAGCGCCCACTCGGCAATATTGCTTGCGTGATCTCCGATTCTCTCGAAATACTTGGCAATCATAAGCAGGTCCGTCGCTTCGCTTCCGCATTTAGGATTCTCTCCGATCATCCTGACAATCTCATCTTTTTCCATGATAAAAAGATCATCAATGACATCATCATATGCTATGACTTCTTTGGCCTCTTCGGTATTTCTGCTTACATAAGATTCCACGCTCTTGATTACCATACCACTGGTTTTTGCTGCCATTTCCTTGATGACATCCAGATCCTTGACATATTCGGATCCGACAAGTGAAATTGTAATTTCTGATATATCAGCCGCATGATCTCCGATTCTTTCCATATCGGTTACAAGCTTAAGTGCGGTTGACACAAATCTTAAATCGGTGGCTACCGGCTGCTGCATAAGAAGAATACGCATACAAAGGCTTTCAATATCTTTCTGGGTCTGATCGATTGTATCGTCAAACTCAACTGCTTCGCGTGCCTTGTCCGCATCTCCCTTTACAAGTGCTTCAATCGCCATCTCAATCGCTGCCTCAATAAGGCTTCCCATATGTATCATTAAATCATTAAGCTGCTTTAACTGAAGCTCGTATTTGTCTCTCATCAGCCAAACCTCCCTGAAATATAATCTTCTGTTCTCTTGTCCTTAGGCATTGAGAAAATCTGCTGTGTTTCTCCTGATTCAATTATCTCGCCAAGAAGGAAGAAAACTGTTTTATCCGCTACTCTGACTGCCTGCTGCATATTATGTGTTACCATGATAATCGAGTAGTCTTTCTTAAGTTCCATTACCAAATCCTCTATTTTGGATGTCGATATCGGGTCAAGTGCCGATGTCGGTTCGTCCATAAGGATTACCTCCGGCTTTACCGCAAGTGCCCTTGCAATGCAGAGTCTCTGCTGCTGTCCGCCTGAAAGGCCAAGTGCAGATTTCTTAAGTCTGTCCTTAAGTTCATCCCATATAGCGGCATCTCTTAATGATTTTTCAACAATTTCATCAAGCTTTGATTTTGACTTGATGCCGTGTGTTCTTGGGCCGAATGCTATATTATCATATACACTCATCGGGAACGGATTCGGTTTCTGGAATACCATGCCGACTCTTTTTCTGAGCGCACACACATCCATCTTTCCGAAAATATCCTCGCCGTCAAGAAGAACCTTTCCCGTAATTTTACAGCCTGCAACCAAATCGTTCATTCTGTTGAGTGTCTTTATGAATGTCGATTTACCGCAGCCTGACGGTCCGATAAATGCCGTTATTTCTTTTTCTTTGATATTAAGATTGATATCTTTAAGTGCCTGGAAATTTCCGTAATACAAATTAAGATTTTCAACCTGATATTTGTCTGCCATATGATTATCTCCTTACTTCCTGTTACTTCTTGGTTAATTTCTTCGCAACAAATGATGCGAGCGCGTTAAGTATAAACACAATCACAAGAAGTACGACTGCAGTTGCGAACGTCTGGTTCGTGTGAAATGCTTCCGACGATATTGTGTACATATGAATGGCGAGAGTTCTGCCCGGACTCATAACGCCCTTTGCTACAGATGCAACCGCACCTGATGTATACAGTAATGCTGCTGTCTCTCCCACCATACGTCCTATTGCAAGTATTACACCGGAAAGGATTCCAGGCATTGCCGACGGAAGTACTATTTTAAAAATTGTTCTTATTTTACCCGCACCGAGTGCAAGACTTGCTTCACGGAATGAGTCCGGAACTGCAAGAAGCGCTTCTTCGGTGGTTCTCATTATTGTCGGGAGAACCATTATTGCAACTGTTGCAGCACCGGCAAGTATCGAATACTGCCATTTGAGCGCCGTTACGAAAAAAAGCATACCGAAAAGTCCGTATATGATTGACGGGATACCGCTCAATGTTTCCGTTGTAACACGGATGATGCTTACGAATTTGTTGCCTTTTTTGGCATATTCGGTAAGATATATCGCGGAGCCGATTCCGAATGGAATTGACATAACAAGCGCAAGTGCCACAAGCATAAGTGTATTTATCGCTGCCGGCACTAATGATACATTGTCAGATGTATATTCCCACGCAAACAGTCCCGGTGATGTCAGATTCGGAATGCCTTTTGCAAGAATATAACCGAGTATGAAGAGCAATGCCGCTGCCGTAAAGCCCGCTGACGCATACATCACAATTCTTAAAATAACCGAACTTATTTTTCCACGCATTTTCATCAGTCCTTCCTCCTTTTAATAAACGCAAGCAGGAGATTGATTATCAGTATGAACACAAAAAGCACAACGCCTGTCGCAATGAGTGCCTCTCTGTGCAGATCCGCTGCATACCCCATTTCGGTTACTATATTGGTGGTAAGTGTTCTTACACCGTCGAGAATACTGTGCGGAAGTCTTGGCTGATTGCCGACTACCATCTGCACTGCCATAGTCTCACCGATTGCCCTGCCGATTCCAAGTGTAACCGCTGCCATAATTCCTGATTTGGCTGCCGGAAGAACCGTCTTGAATACACTTATCTCTTTGGTTGCGCCAAGCGCAAGCGCTCCTTCATAATAGCTCTCCGGTACCGCCTTTATAGCAGCCTCCGATACGCTTATTATTGTCGGAAGAATCATTATGCCAAGTATTATTGATGCGGAAAGAATGCTGTATCCCTTACCGCCTATATGTTCACGGATGAACGGAACGACTATCATCATACCGAAAAATCCATATATAATGGAAGGTATTCCTGCAAGAAGATTAACTATAGGATTTGCTATTTTATATATAATCCGGGGACAGAACCTCGCCATGAACACTGCCATAAAGATTCCAACCGGCACGCCTATAACCAACGCCCCTGCTGTTACCATAAGGCTTCCCACTATCATAGGCAGTATTCCGAAATAATCATATGTCGGTTTCCAGATTTTGCCCGTAATAAATTCGCCTAATCCTATCTGTCTGATTGCGGGAATCCCTCTTGAGAACATGAAATAGCATACAATGACTACCGCAACGATTGATACGCACGCCAGCACCAGAAAAACTATTTCCATTATTTTATCTGCAACTTTTCTCATTCAAAACTCCTTTAAGGTAATACCGTTTTATGCGGCCCTTATATTATGCAAATGCGGCCGGTACATTATTTCATGTACCGGTCCTGCATTAATTCATCTGCATTTATTATTTTACATCTGCCCAGGTTGTAATCTCACCTGTGTAAATCTTCATAATCTGGTCTGATGTAAGGTTTTCTATAGGTGATGCATTGTTTACTACAATTGCGATACCATCTTTTGCAATTACTGTATTCTTAAGTGTTTCAAGCTCGCTGTCCTTCAAATCTCTTGAAGCCATTCCGATATCGCTGATTCCTTCTGCTGCATCCTTCATACCTGTTGAAGAATCGCTCTGGTTGATTGTGATTGTAATGTTTGAGTTAACTTTCTCATATGCTTCTTTGAGTTTCTCCATTACAGGTGTTACTGATGAAGAACCTGATATCTTAACTTCGCCCTTGGCATCTGTTGCTGCATAAGCCGCTGCTGCATCGTCAACTTTGATGTAACCATTGTCTTCGATGATTGCCTGTCCTTCTGAGCTCATGATGTAGCTGATGAAATCCTTGGCTGCATCGCTTACATCATCCTTTGTTGCGATGTTAAACGGACGCTGTACTTTATATTCACCTGACTTAACTGTATCAACCGTAGCTTCAGCTCCGTCTACCTTAACAGCCTTAACATCCTTGTTGAGTGATCCGAGTGAAACATAACCGATTGCATATGTATCACCGTTTACTGCTGTAATTACGTTCTGTGTGCTTGACTGAACGATTGCTTCTTCGGTTGTCATATCAATTTTCTTACCGTCGGAATTTTTCTGCTCAACACCTGTAAGTTCCACGAAAGCTCCTCTTGTTCCTGAGCCTTCTTCTCTTGTTACTACTGTGATATCTTTTGATGTATCGAAATCAGCTGCAGCGTTGTTATCCTGCTTATCTGTTGTCTGTTCTGCCTTTGTTGCTCCTGCTACTGTTGTAGCATTGTCCTTTGAGCCTGAGTTTGAGCATCCTGCAAATGTTCCTGCTGTGAGTGCTGCGACAGCGATGAATGCTGCTGCCTTTGTGAATAAATTCTTCTTCATAATAAATTTCTCCTTTAAAACTTAAAAATTCTTTTTCTTATTCAATTGTCCTTATGCATATTCTCTGAGTTTTTCAAAAACATACGGTTCTTTCGCCTTATCACAAACCTCTACTTCTACGGGTTTGGAAAGGTCTAAACTGAAAATACCCATTAATGATTTCGCATCAATGACATGCCGTGATGAAACAAGATCGACTTCGGTGTCAAAGCGTGATACTTCATTTACGAAGCTTTTAACTTTTTCCACTGAATTAAGATTCACCTTCATTGATTTTCTTTCCTCCTTTTCTTCTCGATTACAAGGCATAGAATAAACCGTCTTTGTAAAATCCAAATCCTTTCATCCGTAAAATGTATGTAAAAAGCATTTAATGTAAAGAATATTAATGAGAACACTAACGGAGGTGTAATATGGGAAACAATATGGAACTGAATTACGATATGTTCTGTTACCAATGCGAACAGACGGCCGGAGGCAAAGGCTGCACCAAACTCGGAGTATGCGGCAAAACACCTGAGGTTGCCGGCCTGCAGGATTTACTCATTTTTCAGATAAAAGGCATATCATGTTATGCAAAAGTACTTCTCGACAAAGGGGAGCATATAAGTAAAGATATTGTAAAATTTATAGAGAACAGCCTTTTTACAACGCTGACAAATGTTAATTTTGACCCCGAAGCACATGTAAAACTGCTCAAGGAATCACAAAAAATCAAAGAAGGACTTCGCACGCATGTCCGAAAACCCGCTATAGATACCGCGCACGCGTCCTATAATCTGCCCGATACCAAAACAGAAATGTTAAAAGATGCTCCTATTGCCGGTATCATGTATGATGCAGATCTTGACCCGGACATCCGTTCATTGCGCCAGACCATCGTGTACGGTCTGAAAGGAATCAGCGCTTATGGACATCAGGCAAGGGAACTGGGATATTACAGTGATTCTGTAGATGATTTCTATGTGGAAGCACTTTGTTCCACAACAGATGACAATATGGGCGTTGAAGAATTAATCCGCCTGACTATGCGTACCGGAGAAATGGCAATAGAGATAATGAAAAAACTCGATGAGGCCAATACAAGCGTTTACTCCGACCCCACACCGCACGAGGTAAATGTGCACATCAAAAAAGGGCCTTTTATAATCGTATCGGGTCACGACTTAAAAGACCTTGAAATGCTTCTTGAGCAGACTTCCGGCAAAGGTATCAATATATACACTCACGGTGAGATGCTGCCATGCCACGGATATCCCGGACTTAAGAAATACACTCATCTCGCCGGCAATTTCGGAGGTGCATGGCAGGATCAGCAGAAACAATTTGACAATCTTCCCGGCTGCATCCTTATGACAACCAACTGCCTTATGAAACCGCGTGAATCATACAAAGATCGTATATACAGCACCAATGTTGTCGGATGGGATGGTGTGAAACACATCGGGCAAAATCCCGACGGAACCAAAGATTTCAGTGAAATAATCAATCAGGCTCTTGAACTTGGGGGATTCCCCGAAGACGAAGAAATTAAAAACATCCTTGTGGGCTTCGGACACAAAACAACCTTAAGTTATGCATCCCAGATTGTGGATGCTGTCAAAAGCGGCAGATTACGTCATTTCTTCCTTATAGGAGGCTGTGACGGTGCAAGACCCGGCCGTAATTATTTTACGGATTTTGCCAGAATGGTACCTGATGACTGCATCATCTTAACACTCGCCTGCGGCAAATACCGTTTTAACAAGTTTGATTTTGGTGAAATCTCCGGGCTTCCCCGTCTTCTTGATGTTGGTCAGTGCAATGATGCATACTCTGCTGTTGTAATAGCTACTGCTCTTGCGGATGCTTTCGGAACCGATATAAACGGACTGCCGCTTTCACTTATTATATCATGGTATGAACAGAAAGCCGTAGCAGTGCTCCTCGCATTATTAAGTCTTGGGATACGTAATATTTATCTCGGTCCCGTACTTCCTGCTTTCATCAGTCCGAATGTTCTTCAATACCTTACTGACACATTCGGTTTAAGGCAGATAAGTAATCCGGAAGATGATATCAAAACCTGTTTAAAACAGAATATCCGGTAAATCAAAAAGCCTTCCGGGCTCATCGCCCGAAAGGCTTCTTATTATGCGTTACTGCTTCATCGTACGCTCAAGAACACTCGCAATGTTCTTCATAGACTCTTCATATTCCTGGTCATTATTATTCTTAAATATAAGAAGACCATCTTCATGATCCGGATCATACAAATTCTCCGGAATCTCAAAATTACATCCGCTTATGTATTCATTCCAATGCTCAAGCTTCCATGTGTCCCTGTCGGAATCACGCGAAACCATACGCTCATGTACAATCTCCGGAGATGTCTCAACCCAGATTATCACAAGAGTCGCACCCTTGCCGGCAAGCTTAGCCTTAAGGTTGTCCATGTATCCGGTATCACGAATCTCTCTCGTAAACGGAGCATTAATAAGTACGATGTCTTCATATTCAAGTGCTTCAAGTGCAAGATCAACTATTACATCATACTCATAATCCCTTATATTTTCCTCAAAAAAATCACTGCTTCTGTTATATTCTTCACCTGCTACCGCAAAAATTCTCTTTGAGAGCGGAATCAATGTATCTTTATCAAGATATACAACATGTGGCAGTCTCTTTGCCAATGCTTTAGATATAAACGTCTTACCACAGGCAGGTGGAGACGTAACCAATATTAACTTCTTTACCATAATTAATGCGCCTTCCTTTGTGCCATTTGCAGAGGATTATATCACTATTCGACGCACAATGCAAGGACTAATATTTAATAACGGTCTGCAGTCCGTCTATCTTATGTAATAATTTTTTAACAAGTGTTCCGACAATTGCCACTGCAACAATCTTGGCAATATCAAAAGGAATAAACGGAATTACACATACGGAAAGTGTATATTTCATGCCTGTTCCCATTGAAAACATAAACCAGAATGTACCGAATAAATATGCAACCGCACATCCTAAAACCATTCCGATTACATACACCCAGAGCTTACCCTTGCCAAGCCAGAGTGCGCCTCCGCAGATAGCTGCTGTAAATATGAATCCGATAAGATATCCTCCGGTAGGTCCCGCAAGTTTACCGAGTCCGCCAGTAAATCCTGAGAATACAGGAAGTCCTATCATTCCAAGAAGAAGATAGAGAACAACACATACGGTTCCTTTAGCGCCTCCGAGAAGATATACGGTAAAATAAATAGCCATAAGTGTAAGTGAAATAGGTACCTGTCCCGGGAGCTGGATTGACAGTGGTGCAAGCACGCATATGAGTGCTGTCATAAGTCCCATAAGTGTAATATTAAGAACATAATCTCTTGTTTTGTATACCGGCTTAATATTTCCGGTTTCAATTGTCTTATCCATGATATAGTTTCTCCTTTTCATGCTGTAAACTGAGATAAACTATACATCAGCGGCATTTAATTGTCAACCGTTTTATTATTAAGGTTGACAATTAGTTATTTTTATAACAGTAAGCACGCTGCCATCAACTTTAAATTTAACATTGTATCCGGCAAAATCCATACCGTATATCCTGTCGGGATCATCCTGATACGATGGGCGCGGATCAAGAGAAAGTGCTCCGGTGAGTGCAGCTTTCCTGTCCTCTGACATATCACATTTCACATCGGGTGCTATTACCACGTCAAGCCTGTATCCACTGAATCTGTCAGCGAAGCCGCCTGTCGCATCACTTTTCATGTCGAAATGCGGCAGATATGGTTTAATATCATATATTGGTGTCCCGTCAAGAATATCCACTCCCGAAACATATATAACCGGTCCGTCTTTTTCTTGTTGTATCTTCTGAAGTTTCACGCACGACAATCCGATTGGATTCGGTCTGAACGGAGAACGTGTTGCAAACACACCGACTCTGGTATCCCCTCCGAGTCTCGGCGGTCTGACAGTCGGCGACCAGCTATCCCTTACCGAACGTGAAAATTCCCATATGAGCCATATATAATTAAATCCTTCCAGTCCTTTAAGTGCCGTAATGTTCCGGTATTCCGGTTCAAAAACTATGCGTCCCATAAGTTCAGGCACCATTCCGCTCTGCCTCGGTATACCGAATTTATCCGTAAAATCCGTATGGATTCTCGCTATTATTTTCATAACTTATCACCATCCATATTTATAACAAACACATCATCCCTGTTCTTTATGTCGTCAAGAAACGGAATGTGCTGTCCGCGCACAACGGCCATTACACATTTGCTGTCCCATAAATTAAGAAGGGCCTCTTTAAATCCATCATGGCTCTGCTCAAGATATCCAATCTCATCCATCACAAAATATTTACATTTTTCATCTGAAAGCGCCCTTTTTATCGCAGGTATGGCAACATTATCAAATCCGCTTCGAACGGTCTGCATTTTGTTGGTTCTGCCATCTCCGCCCATGTACTTTCCGATTATTCCGACATTGCCCGATACGTTATCGTATATCGCAACACAATTTTCAGATATTGCTTTGGTTATAAGTCCCGGCATATTTATTCCGGTTTCTTTCAGTATATCGCGCAGCAGCGTAGTCTTTCCGCTTCCTATTGCTCCGGTTACAATAAGATGTTTTTTACCTGATGCCATATATTCATCATAAACCGTGCCTGCATCGTACATATGTCCTGAGGTATCATTGCATCCCCATGACATGACATAATTTCCGGCTGTTTCGATAAGCGTGATATTGCCATAGATTTTTGAAAGTGCATTATATACAACTTCATAGCTGTCAGCTGCCGGGCGTATGGAATCTTCTATCCGCCCATCCCGCATAAGAAGAATATTATCGCAAAGCCTCAATGCAAGATTGGTATCATGAAGACATATGAGCGCAGCACGTTTCGGGGTAACCATACGTTTCAGAAGCGATATAAGTTCATATCTGTGCCTGAAATCAAGGGCGCTCTCCGGTTCATCAAGAAGCAGCAGCCTTGCATCTTCCACTATTGTTCTGGCCATTATACATAACTGTTTCTGGCCCTCGCTTAATGAAAGATAATCCCTGTCGCGGAGTTCATACACCCCCGCAATCTTCATTGCCTCATAAGCTTTATCAAACTGTACCACACTGTAATTCTGAAGCAGATGCATATCCGGATTAAAACCCATCATAACAACATCCGTTACCGGCATGGATATCGAAATTCCACTTTTCTGCGGTACATAGCTTATCATAGAGCCAAGCTTTCTGCCCTTTATCTCCGACAAAATTCTTCCGTCAAGTGTAAAGCATCCTTTATACGGAATGTCATGTATGATAGCTTTCATGAGGGTTGACTTGCCGCATCCGTTAGATCCGAGAATACCTGTAATCTCACCGTCTGACAATGTAAAATTCAACCCGTTCAGTATTATTTGCCTGCCGTATCCTGCCGTTATACTGCCGGCCGTGAAGAAATCATTCATATTTCTTACACCTCCTGATCACAAGCATAACCAAAAAAGGTGCTCCAATTATTGATGTAAACACGCTCACAGGAAGTTCCACCGATGCCACGCTTCTGGCAAGGATGTCCGCTCCGGTCAGAATAATCGCTCCCGCAAGTCCCGATAATATCATCGTGGATTTACGATTATCACCTGTTAAAAGTCTTGCGCTGTGCGGTGCAATAAGTCCCACAAAGCTTATAAGACCCGTAAGGCTGATGATAGCCGCAACCATAAATGTCGCAATTAGTAACAATGCAAATCTCATCCATCTGACAGGCACTCCAAGCATCCGTGCCTCTCCTTCGTCAAGCGACAGCATAAGAAGCTGTCTTCCGAATATAAATATTATTGCAATGCATGCAATACAGACTCCCGCCGAAAAAGGAATTTTCGTGATGCTTATGCCGTTAAGGCTTCCCATAATCCAGTATTCTATAGACGCAAGCTGTTTCTCCGGGTCTGCTGCCAGTTTAAAAACCATAAGTGCAGTCTGTGAAAGGGCCTGTACGGCTATTCCGGCAAGAACGATTGATATGCTTTTACTTCCTTTGGTAAATCCCGCAAGAATCAGCGAAAGCAGCACCGCAATCACTCCGCCGGCAAAAGCGCTCACCGTTACCGTTATCATTCCGGATGAAATAAACACTATCGAGAAAGCTGCACCTGCACTTGCCCCGCTGGAAACTCCTATAATATCAGGAGCCGCGAGCGGATTCTTAAAAATCGTCTGAAAAACAAAACCTGCCACTCCCAGTCCGGTTCCGCCCATAAGTGCCATAACCGTTCTCGGAATACGCAGGTTAAATAATACTCTGTGCTGCATGGTATCCCCTGCGATAAGTCCTTTGACCGTCAGCGGATATTTACCCACAATAAGTGACAGCGCCGCAAGCGCTGCCACCAATATGCATGCAATTATTATCTTAGTTCTTGTATGGTGTAAATTCATAGAATTTCTCATAAAAATTAATTGCCTCTGTCTGGAAATCTTCTTCACTCACAACATCTGAATGGATAACCGATGCAATATAATAACTTCCGAGATATCCCGCCGGAACCGGAGAATCCAGGGCTTCCGCATCACTCGGCACGATATATACATTGCCATTCTTAACTGCTTTACAGTCGGCAAGATTAGTATCTTTAAGTACATCATCAACAGTATAATCCGCATCCGCTGCAATAATTATATAATCAGGATCCCATTTAAGAATCTGCTCATACGAAACCTCTGCCCAGTAATTATCGTCAATCTCTGCTGCCACATTGACTCCGCCGGCATTCTCTATAAGAGTATTCTGATACATTTTAGCACCGGCCGTCTGAAGAATATTGCTGTTGCCCGCAAGATACACTGTCGGATTAGTCTCACTTCCGACTCTGTCTTTGAGTGATGATATTCCTTTATCGATCGTCTTAACCAGGTCATCAGCTTTAGCTGTCTGTCCTGTTGCCTTACCTATAAGTTCAACCGCGTCCTTAAGCAGGTCATTATTCTCAGGATTAACCGCTATAACAGTCAGTCCGAGTTCTTCCATTGAAGCAATCTTATCTTTAAGCTTTGCCGGAACAATCACAATATCCGGTGAAAGGGCTGCGCACCCCTCAAGGTCGAATTCTTTAGCTGTTCCCACACTTGGAAGATTAACTATATCCTCAGCTGCAAGCTTATATATAGCCCTCTTGCCCGCTTTAGCCTCTACTCCGACAAGTTTATCTTCAAGGTCGAGTGCTATAACAATACTTGTGGATATATAATATCCGCTTACCAGTTTCTGAGGTTCCTTCTCAATCGTAACTTCTCTTCCGAGCTGGTCCGTAACTGTCACAGGGAATGTTTCCCCCGCTTCCTCAGTCTTCTCTTCTGTCTGTGTCTGAGTTCCTGTTGTCTGCCTGGTAGCGGTTGTTGACGCACCGGCCTCTGTTGATCCATTGCCACTCTTTGATACACATCCGGCAAGAGATGCAGCCGTCATGATGGCTGTTAATACAAGTGCCAAAAGTCTTTTCTTTTTCATAGTATAACCCTTTCATGCTGTCTTATAATGCACGCCATAACATAAAAAGGCGTATCCGCATAAAACAGATACGCCCGGGCATCCTGAAATTATTAAATGCTCTGGTTAAATAAATTACCGGCATTAAAGTTATAAGAATATGAACCTCTTCCGGTATATGTATTGGATCTTCCGGCTTCCATCGAAGCTGCCGAATCTATCATAGATGCTTTCACTTCCGTCTGATATCCGAACGAACCGTTACCGTTAAAAAGTGACTTAACACTGTTCATATCCGCTGCCTTAAATGTCTTCTCGTCAACAGAAAGCTTATTGTCGCTTCCTATTGTAATGCCGATCTTTGAAAGTGCTTTGGCATTAACTGCCGTGGCATTCTTCATTGACCTAGCGGCATTCTCTATGGATGATGAATCAGAAGCCGAAGCCTTGGTGATAACATCATTATAGGCTGATGCGAAATTATTCACCGCATCATAAATCTTATCCGTATCATATTCTCCGGCCGTCTGCTTAAATACCGACTCACTGCCTCTCTGAACAAGCTTATCGGCTGCGCTCTTAAGGTTCTTGGCGCTCTTCTCAACTCCGGCTATCGTAGACACGGTATCCTTAGATGTGGATGTGGAGGATGAATTATCAAGATTAACCTTATAATCACCCTTCTTATAATCATAATCCATTCTGGAAGTTCTCTTTTTAACTGCCGTATCTGAGGAAGCGGTATCAGCCTGACTGCTTCCGTAATACTTCTTGGCAAGCTTATAATAACTTCCTGAACGTATGTTGGATAATTCTGAGAGACTGTTATAAATACCGGATGTTACTGAAGAAGTATTAAGTCCGGAAAACAATGTCGATATTGAATTATATCCATATATCCCTGCCATAAAATATCACTCCTTTGATAATACGCTGGCTTCCATGCCCTGCGTGTTGACATAATCCTACTCACTACGTCTATATAATAATTATAGCATTAATTGTACTTTTGTAAATACTTTAGTTATTTTTTATTTACTTTTTTTTCATTACAGTATAAAATAATAAAAAACATAAGGAGGTTACCATGTACGAATGTCCTAATTGCGGCGGAAATATGAAATTTGATATTCCGTCACAGATGCTCAAATGCGCACAGTGCGGTTCCCTTGCGGATCCTTATTCATTCAATAAGGAAACTGATGCCGAGAGTACGGATTTATATGAGACAACCGTATTCACATGCCCACAGTGCGGCGGAGAGATAATCGGCAGTGAAACATCGGCTGCTGAATTCTGCTCTTTCTGCGGAGCATCGACCATACTCTCGTCAAGGCTTGACAAGAGCAGGCGTCCGAATTACATTATTCCGTTCAGCAAGACTAAGGAAGATTGTAAGAACGCCTATATGAAGCTTGTACGTAAAGCTATTTTTGCACCGCATGATCTTAAAGATAAGAGCCGTATTGAAAGTTTCCGTGCGATATATATACCGTATTGGAGCTATTACATAAGCCAGAACGGCAATATCAGTTTCCCTGGTGAGAAATCATACCGTCGCGGTGATTATGTTATAACTGACCATTTCAGACTCAGCTGCTATATTGATGCATATTATAAAGGAATGTCCTTCGATGCATCATCGTCTTTTGATGATAATATCAGCAGTGCAATCGCACCTTATGATGTGCGCGGAATGAAAGAATTTACGCCTGCCATATTAAGCGGTTTCTATGCGGATGTTGCTGATGTCGACTGCAATATATATGTAGAAGACGCCAAATCTTTTGCAAACAGTAATTCAACATCAAAACTTAACCGTGAACCGGCGTTCGGAGGCATAGTTCCCAAACTTCCGGTAAACCCCGGACAGATTAACAGTGTTTTGCACACGAACTGCGAGCAGATTGACAGCGCGATGTTCCCGGTATATTTTATGTCATATCGTAAGAAAGACCGTGTGGCATATTCTATCGTCAATGGACAGACAGGCAAGGCTACTGCCGATATCCCGGTATCCATCACCAAATATTTCTTAGGTTCACTGATTATAGCACTGCCTATTTTCCTGTTATTGAACCTTATTATGACAGTAACTCCGATAACCGTTGTAAGTGTGAGTGCAATATTATCATTAGTTACACAAATTATTTATCTGTGTGAGTTGTCCAAGATAATCAAACGCGAGGCCCGCGATGATGACAAGGGATACCAGTATTCTATCGGGCACAAGAGAGCCGCAGCCAGATCGTCTGCCAAGAAAAAGAAATCAAAAATGACTTTTAAAGGCGGTGTGGCATTGGTCATAAGCGCTCTTATAATTATTGTTCCAATGTCAATTATACTTTTCAGTGTGATAAAGAGCCTGATGCTCCCGATATGCACGGTAGCTTCACTCGTACTCATGCTGTGTACTATCAAAAAGTACACAGACCAGCCATCTCATAAGGGGCTTCCGGTATTCATAATTGAATTTGCGGCGACATGCGTCGGAGCAATTGTGTGTCTTGTTAACCCGGTATCGGATATATGGTTTTATGCCTGTGCAATACTTATTCTTATAACCGTGGTTATGACTAATTTAACTATAATAGGAAGATACAACATTCTGGCAACCAGAAGGCTTCCTCAGTTTAACCGCAAGGGAGGTGATGACCGTGCATAAGATTTCCGGATTTCTGGCAGGGATGCTGAG
>FR889230.1:84081-108275 GCA_000431815.1 Butyrivibrio sp. CAG:318
ATCATCGCTCTTCCGTGTATGGCCCGTACTGATTACACCAATCCGGATACCGGATATGAGGTACACATTGATGACGATGCCGGCCTTCTCACCGATGATGAGCTTGCAAAGCTTTCTTCGCAAATGGAGGCGATAACCGAATGGGGCAACGTTGCTTTCGTTACCACAACTTATAATCCGTCATCTGCCGATGATTATGCGAGAAATTACTCCTATTCGCATTTCGGTCAGGGAAGTTCAACACTTTTCCTCATAGATATGGATAATCGTAAAGTATATATATTCAGCAACGGTTATATATATAAAACTATAACCAAGGCATATGCCAACACCATCACAGACAATATATATACATATGCTACAGATGCCAGATATTACGACTGTGCCTCAAAAGCATTCAGTCAGATCAACATACTTCTTAGCGGCGGACGGATTTCGCAGCCTATGAAGTACATAAGCAATGCACTTATCGCATTGGTCCTTGCATTCATAATTAATTTCATTGTAATAAGAATTTATTCAAAGAAGAAAGCTGCAAAGGGCCGCGAGATAATCAATAATATTTTCAGCCAGTGTAATTTACACAATGCCAATTGTGTTATGACGGGTCAGACAAGAGTTTACGACCCACCAAGTTCTTCCTCTTCCTCCGACGGCGGTGGCGGCGGAGGCGGTGGCGGCGGCGGTGGTGGAGGTGGCGGTGGCGGCGGCCACAGCTTCTAAACCGCAAAGTTTCCATAAACATAAATACAGCCATTCGGGAATTATATTTTTGAGGTCACCTCAATTATATTTTTCCTGAATGGCTGTTTTGTTTATCCTATAAGCATCCCAATCATCCTTACCAGAAATGCCGCAATCCACGCTATAGCACACTGCCATACCACAACAAGCACTGCCCATTTATGCCCGAGTTCTCTTCTTATTGAAGATATGGCTGCCACACACGGTGTGTACAGGAGGCTGAATACCAACAATGAAACTGCCGAAAGTGTGGTAAATGCCGTTGACACGCTGCTGCCAAACAGAATTTCCAATGTGGATACAACACTCTCCTTGGCCATAAATCCGCTTATAAGCGATGTGACCACACGCCAGTCGCCGAGTCCCAACGGTGCAAATACCGGCGCAATAAATCCGGCTACGGAAGCCAGTATGCTCTCCGATGAATCGCTTACCATATTGAAATGCCAGTTGAAGCTCTGTAAAAACCACACTACCATTGTCGCAATCAAAATTATGGTAAATGCACGCTGCAGGAAATCTTTGGCTTTCTCCCACAACAACTGCGCAACATTCTTAATTCCCGGAAGTCTGTAATTAGGAAGCTCCATCACAAAAGGAACCGCCTCGCCTTTAAATAATGTCTTTTTAAAAATAAATGCAACAAGAATACCTACCGCAATTCCCAGAAAATATAATCCCGTCATCACTATTCCGCCCTTGCCCGGGAAAAACGCGCTCACAAAAAATGCATATATCGGAAGCTTCGCCGTACAGCTCATAAACGGGGTCAGTAAAATCGTCATCTTACGGTCTCTTTCGCTTGGAAGTGTCCTCGTAGACATTACTGCGGGAACCGTACATCCGAATCCGATTAAAAGCGGAACGATGCTTCGGCCGGAAAGTCCTATTTTACGCAGCAGTTTATCCATAAAGAACGCAACTCTCGCTATATATCCGCTATCTTCCATAAGTGACAGGAAGAAAAACAATGTTACGATGATCGGAAGAAATGACAGCACCGAACCGACGCCCGCAAATATACCGTCTATAACAAGACTGTGCAATGCCGAATTTACACCGGCCGCACTCAGTCCTTTGTCAACAGCCCCCGTCAGGGCATCTATGCCCATCTCAAGAAGCTTCTGAAGTCCCGCACCTATTACATTGAATGTCAATATAAATACGGCTGCCATTATCGCTATAAAACATGGAATTGCTGTGTACTTGCCGGTCAGAATACGGTCTATTTTCTCACTGCGCAGTCTTTCTTTGCTTTCTTTGGGTTTGACAACAGTTTTCTCACACACTTTCTCGATGAATGAGAACCGCATATCAGCAATCGCTGCACTTCTGTCAAGTCCGCGTTCTTTCTCCATCTGGATGACAACATGCTCAAGTGTCTCAATCTCATTCTTATCAAGGTTCAATTTCTCAAGAATAAGGCTGTCACCCTCTATAAGCTTTGATGCTGCAAAGCGTACAGGTATTCCGGCTGTCTCTGCATGATCTTCAATAAGATGCGCTATGGAATGAATGCAGCGGTGCACTGCCCCGCCAAAATCATTCTCATCACAGAAATCCTGCCTGCCGGGACGTTCCTGATATTTGGCAATATGAATGGCATGTTTTATAAGTTCATCAACACCTTCATTCTTAGCCGCTGATATAGGTACAACCGGCACTCCTAACATGGACTCCATTCCGTTGACATCTATTGTACCGCCGTTTCCGGTAACCTCATCCATCATATTAAGCGCAACTACCATCGGAATGTTCATTTCAAGAAGCTGCATTGTCAGATACAGATTACGTTCGATATTGGTTGCATCAACTATGTTTATTATCGCTTCAGGCTTATCATCAAGTACAAAATTACGCGATACTATCTCTTCATTACTGTACGGGGACATCGAATATATTCCTGGCAGGTCCGTTACAAGCGTGTTTTTGTATCCTTTTATCGGGCCGTCCTTTCTGTCAACCGTAACTCCCGGGAAATTACCGACATGCTGGTTGGAGCCTGTAAGCTGGTTAAAAAGTGTCGTCTTGCCGCAGTTCTGGTTACCGACAAGAGCATATGTAAGAATCTGGGAATCCGGCAATGGATTCTCATCCGCCTTGACATGATATTTACCATCCTCACCAAGTCCCGGATGGACGGTATTGTTTACGCCTTTTGCGCTCTCATGTCTTCTGGACCTGCTATCGATAGGCTCAACTTCAATCTGTTTGGCATCTGCAAGTCGCAGCGTCAATTCGTAACAGTGTATCTGCAATTCCATCGGGTCGCCCATCGGTGCGAACTTCACGACCGTGACTTCAGCTCCCGGAATTACACCCATATCAAGAAAGTGCTGTCTTAATGCACCTTCGCCTCCGACGGTGCGTATAACCGCACTTTCGCCGATTTTCAAATCTCTCAAAGTCATATTTTTATCCTCTAAATATAATCTGATACATAAGGTATTTCATGATATAGAATATTATCAAGTGCTTCAACTGCCTTAATATCTCCGATAATTCTATTCATGTTATATAATTTGTCCGCAGTCTTATACCCCATAAAAAGTGTAGTAAGCGTTCCTATGGACATCTGCAGAACATAATCCGGTTCTTCATCAGTAAGACTGCATGCGCCTTTCTTAAAACGCACGGTATATTCACTGTTATTCCATTCAAGCAGGTCATCTTCGATATCAAATCTGATAGTAACATTCTTTCCCTTCGGATTACACGCATAATCGCTTATAAACTGCCCGAAATCGATTATTCTTCCCATTGCATACGGACGTATCGTTTCCTTAATGTCACTGTCATCCAGTTCAAATGCAATCGGCTCACTGTAATAATTATTACCGTGAACTTCATCTATCATGGAATCATGTGCATATACATATTCCCAGAGGCCGAGCTGTGCCTCCCTGTTAAGATAGATCATCTCCTTGATATGCATTATATCCGAACTTATCATATATACCATATATCCCTGTGGGGTTCCGTCATGAGAATAATATATAGCAACTGATGTATCATCCTCATCCCATCTCCAGTATTCTTCCCACGCAAGATTATTGCGGTACAGACATCCGTGTGTCTGTTCGGCAAACCTGGTATGCAGATTCACAAATTCGTTATCATCCCAGTCGACACGTTTGACATATCCCGGTTCTTCTATCTTACGCGGAATCTGTGTATCCTTAACGATATATGTCATCTTATTGGATATGATTTCCCATCCGAGATTACGATAAAGCGGTATGGAATATGGGTAGAGAAGTGCAAATGACTTACCGTTTTCCTTCATGCGCGTAAGACCACGTCTCATGAGATTTTTCATGATTCCATGACCCGTATACTCCGGATATGTACATACACTTGTCACAAAACCCACGGAGTATTTGCGTCCGTATATATTCATATCAAGCGGATATACCGCAAACTGTGATACCAGTTCATCATCATCAAAGCATCCGAGTACATCTGCTCTCTCAAGCACCGGGAACTTGGACTGCTGGATTTCATCATCCTTCCATCCGGTCTCGGCAAGATCCTGTTCCGTAACCTGAAATGCATACCTTAACAATGCGTTATATTGCTCTACATCATCTTTTGTCAGAGGTCTGACCGTAAATTTAGAGTCTTCGCTTAAATTCATTATTAATCACCTTTATGCTAATTTAGTTCTCTATGATTATATCACATCATAAAACATATGCAAGTATGCAAAACTCCGGCCACATAACATGACCGGAGTTCTTAATCTGTATATCAGCCTATAACCGCGCCGCCCCATTCAACAAACGTAAATCCATTCCTTACAAGAGAAGAATTTTACATATCGGATATATCCGCAGGCGGCACTGCCGCCAGTGCGAGTTCCGTAAAAAGTCCAACGGCATTCTTAATTATTTCATCAGGAAATTCGTATTGCACCGTATGAAGCTGTGCATAATTTTCTCCGTCCCCGATTCCAAAGAATGCGCCGTCACACTCTTGAAGATAATATCCGAAATCCTCCGACCAGCGCATAGGTTCTTTAAGTTCCTGCACGTTAAGTCCCAGTCTTTCGGCACATTTTATTACTTTTTCAACGGATTTATCTTTATTTTCGGTAGCAGGAAACGGTTCAATGCGTTCGATTTCAATATCAAATCCGCCATTTGCGGCATAGATGCGCGCTTTATTTTCTATCTGCGACACCAGTTCATCGAATACAACGCCTCTCTCGGCTCTTAACGTAAGCCTTAATGTTCCCTCCGATGCCGACACGCCGTAATTGTCACTTCCGGCTTCGATTCCGATGACCGTCATCATGACTATTCCGCCATCACTTTGCATATTATTAGTAAGATTTTGCAATTCGATAAGCAGTCCGGCAAGACTGATACATGGGTTAAGTCCCGCATCCGGGTACGCTGCGTGGCTTGGCGTTCCGGTAAATTTTATGGATATTCCTGTTGATGCGCAGGCAAATGTGCCTTTTCTTATAAGGACATCTCCCATCCGGTATCCCGGTATATTATGTAAACCGTATATCTCTTTGATATTTTTATCTCTGATTATATCACGGCAGACCAATGCTCCCTTGCCCGTCTCTTCCGCCGGTTGAAAAACAAGATACACATTCCCATCAAGCCTGTTCCTGTTCTCATACAGACTTACTGCCAGTCCGGCAAGAATGGAAGAATGTCCGTCATGACCGCAGTAATGTCCGGGTTCATTATGGCCGCCCGCACATACCGCATCCATGTCCGCCCTGAATGCAATGGCATCATTCGCCGGAGCATTATCAGGCTTACAATGCACAATGAATGCATTATTCTCCAGTTCTTCTATTTCCCAGGATGTATTTTTTCTGATATAATTTTTGATAGTGTCTGAAGTAAATTTTTCACAAAATGACTTCTCAGGTATCTTATGCAATTCATGTCTGAGATTAATTATGCTGTCCCAATCCATTTCATCACCTGCTTTTTATTCTTAATGACTTAAGAATTTCTTTCTGTTCATTGCTTATGCGGAAGCTTTCAACGGCTTTTTGTATCGTCTTGTTATGTACCCACACATCAAGCTTTCTGCCCGTGATATACGGTATCGTACTGTCCCATTGTTTGGCAAGAGCTGTTGCCATATACCATGCTATCATCATATTGACATAATATTCTTCGGAGCGCACAGCTGCAGCCAATTCCAGATATTCTTCCTTAAAACCATCATCAAGATACAGCCGCATAAGCATGCCAATTCCGTATCTTACAGTATATGTCCTATCCGACGCGATCCATTCTTTGATAACCGGAAAAAGTTCTTCTTTATGCTTTCTGAAACATTTCGGCTCCGGCAGATCGCAGGTCGCCCAGTTATCAATGTACGGAAGAAACTTCTGTATCCCGGCAAGACATTCATTATAGTCTTTGATACCGCATAAAATCATCATATGAAGGTTATTTTCTTCATAATAATAATGTGGCAGCTCTTCAAGAAAAGACGCTGCCATATCAGTCCGGGCAAAATCCGCGGCAAATTTTCTTAACACCGGCATCCTTATGCCGATAATTCTTTCCCTATCGATTGTCGGCATAAGTCTGCTGTGAAAATCCCCGTACTCCGTGTCCTGTAATTCAAATAATTTTCTCTGTAATTCTGTCATGATTCTACTTTATAAATCCCTGCACAATTATGATTACGATAAGCACAGGCAATACGAATTTAAAATACGGTTTCAGACGGCGCGCAATGCGGGCACCCTTTCCGGTATTGGCCTCGTCAATATAATTATCAAAGCCCCAGCCCCATCTGGTCACGCAGAAAAGCGTATACACAAGTGAACCTATCGGCAGCAGCAGATTGCTTACTATGAAATCCTCGCTGTCAAGCACATCCCGTCCTCCGATAATATGGAGTCCGCTCCACAGATTATACCCAAGCACACACGGAACGCTTGCAATAAGAATCACAATACAGTTAATAATCGCAGCTTTGTTACGGCTCCATCCAAACATATCAATGCAGAATGACATAATATTTTCAAATACCGCCATAATAGTTGAAAAGCTCGCAAATGTCATAAATAAGAAGAACAGCGAACCCCAGATTCTTCCGCCTTCCATATTTACAAACACATTCGGTAATGTCACAAATATAAGGCTCGGTCCCTGACTGACATCAACACCGTAGCTGAAGCATGCCGGAAAAATAATAAGTCCCGCCATTATCGCTACAAACGTATCAAGACCGCATATTTTTATTCCTTCTCCGGCGAGCGTATTATCCTTACTCATATAACTTCCGAAAATTTCCATCGCAGCAACGCCAAGACTTAGCGTAAAGAAAGCCTGATTCATCGCAGCGGAAACCACATTACCGACACCGACTTCTTTGACGCGGTCGATATTCGGTACAAGATAAAATTCTATTCCTTTGGATGCTCCCGGAAGCATAATGCTGTGCACTGCAAGCACGACAATAAGTCCAAGTAATGCCACCATCATTATCTTGCTTATTTTCTCAAGTCCGTTCTGGAGTCCGCGGCTGCATACCAGAAATCCGACAACAACCGTAAGTCCCATCCAGATCAACATCTGCACCGGGTCGTCCAGAAGATTGGTAAATACCGCGCCCGTTGCTGCGGAATCCATTCCATTTTTAAATTCTCCAGTTACAAATTTAAAGAAATATGATGACATCCAGCCTGACACTGTAGTGTAATACATCATAAGTATATAGCACCCAAGCATCGCAAACCAGCCGTGAATATGCCATTTTGCCTTAGGCTTTTCAAGTGCTTTATATGATAATACTGCACTTTTCCTGCTGGCCCTGCCGACTGCAAGTTCCATAGTAAGAACCGGGAGACCCATGATAATAAGGAATACCAGATACAAAAGCACAAATATTCCGCCGCCGTTCTGTCCGACGACATACGGAAAACGCCATACATTGCCTATTCCGATTGCGCATCCGGCACTGACCAGTATAAAGCCAAGCCTTGATTTAAAAGATTCTCTCTCCATAATAAAACCATCCTGAAATATTAATGGTAATATTGTAACATATACATGTTTAGAATTAAAGTATAAAGAGCAACGACTGCGATTCAATCAATGAAATCACATCGATGAATTTATCGTGAAAAGTCATTGTCCCGCCGCCGCTTTCACGGGTCATGCCGGCGGCAATCTCTCCAGCCGCGCCGTACATACAACAGCAGGCTGCAGCCGAATAAACAGAAGAGTCAACAGATAAGAAAGCTCCTATCAGCACAGAAAGCATGCAGCCGCTTCCCGTTATCCGGGCCATCATGCTATCGCCGTTATTACAATAAATTACATCCTTTCCGTCGGTTATGACATCCGTCGCACCCGATGCTATAAGGATTGTATTGTGCGCTTCCGCATAAGATTTCATGCCGGATATATCTATTTTCTTATCGGCTGCATCCACGCCTGTTATCGTATTGCGGTTTTCCATAAGGGCACGTATTTCCGAATAATTACCGCGTATACATGCAGGTGTATTTATCTTTATAAGCTCATTGATAAAATTCCGTCTGAACGCTGAACCTGAGATTCCTACCGGATCGATAACCACCGGATGCTTAACCTCACCGGCTGCCTTGCAGGCATTTACCATGGCATCGTAATTCTCCGTTGCGCCGAGATTACATACCAGAGCCGAGGCAGCGCTTGTTATTTCCGCCACCTCCGCCGGGTGGTGCGCCATTGTGGGCGAAGCCCCGCAGGCAAGCAGTACATTGGCGCAGTCATTGACCGTGACAGTGTTGGTAATGCAATGGATGACCGGTCTTGCTGACCGTATCTGCCGATATAATTTTTTTGCATACTCTTCTGTTACTTTCATATTATCAGTTCTCCAGATTTTCTCTGATTTTGGATAAAACACCGGTCTGTTTTAACGGCACTGTAATGATTATCGCAATTATTGTTCCGCCGCATGTGCTTATAAGGAAAGGAATTACGAATGTGAACAACGCTGCCGAGGTATTACCCATGATAAGGCGTGCTATAGGGAACGCCAGCATGCCGCCGATCACGCCCGTTCCAAAAACCTCACCGATATATGCAAACGGAAGTTTCTTAAGTGCCTTGTATAAAAGTCCTCCGATTAAAGCACCGCATATGCTTCCCGGAAAGGCAAGCAATGTTCCGAGGCCGGTAAGATTTCTTATAAGCGAAGCAGCAAAAGCCTGTGCAAGACCCCACCACGGTCCTACGGTAACGGCACATAATATGTTTACAAGATGCTGTACCGGAGCGCATTTTGAGCCGAATACCGGGAACGAAAACATACTTCCGACAACCGATATTGCCACAAAAATAGCTGTTAATGTCATTTTTTTAAGGTTTGATTTGTAATTCATTTTTGTCCTCTTTTCCGCACCCTGTCCGAAAGAGGACAAAGTGTCTTAGTATTTGTTTTTTAAGATTGCCTTGGCAATTTTCTCCACAATCAGGCAGAGAACGATTGTGATGACCATATCAGGAAGCGTGTTGCCGACAGGAGTGTCCACATGCATAAGCGCGCGGTATCCCGCGAAACCTGCGAGCCACACGATAAGATTTCTCCAATTGAAGCCCTTGTCTATCGAGTCAGCCTTCCTTAATATGAAATAATCCGCTATCTGAACCGCTATCATCGGTGCAAATACCGAACCGATAAGGTAGAGAAAATCAGTAATGTTGTCCATAGGATATACAATTGCAGCAATCGTACCGATTACCGTAACGACTACGGCAGCCCATTTTTCCTTGATTTTGGAAGTAATAGACACACATGATACACCGGCAGAATAAGCATCAAGGAATGTTGTCGTAACCGTTGAAAAAATAACGATAAGAAGGCCGACAACTCCGAGTCCTGCCTTAACGAGTATGCTGGCAATATCGCTTTCTCCCGTAAAAAGAGCGGCTCCCATTCCGATTGTGTACATAAAGATACTTACAATGCTATATGTTATAACGCTTACAGCTGTTGCCCTGACAGGCTTGGCAGCTTCTCTTGTGTAATCACTTATAAGCGGAAGCCATGAAAGAGGCATTGCAACCGCAAGCTCAACGGCGGCGCCGAAGGAAAGTCCTTCGCTGCTTACTATGTCTGTAATGCGTACGCCTTTGCCGAAAAATACAACTTTAAAAAGGATGATCGATAAGACAAACAAAGCCGCCATTGCGATTGTATTGACTTTACCGAGATTGGTAAGACCGATAAGTATCCACACAAGAATAAGTACTCCGATCACAACAGCCCATACCCAGATTCCCGTGCCGAGAATGCCGTTAGCTGCAACCGCGCCGTCATAAATCATGATGGCCGTCCAGCCGACAAGCTGTAATATATTAAGCACAGCAAAAAGAAGTCCGCCTTTCTTACCGAAACTCATCTTAACGGTTTCCATTGCACTTTTTTCTTCTCTTGCTCCGATCATTCCGGCCGCAAACATCATAAGTGCGCCTATCACATGTCCTATAACGATTGCAAGCATCGCTTTCGTGAAACCAAGCGGTGCAAGATATGTGCCCGTAATAATCTCCGCTATCGATACGCCTGCTCCAAACCATATTAATCCATTACTGAAAACGGATGTTTTTTTCTCACTCATTGATAAATTCTCCTTCTATTGCAAAAGCATGATTCATAGGGCCGCTTCCCTTACCGAGGTCAAGCATCGCCGCAAGCGCGCCCGAAATATAATTCTTGGCATATCTCACCGATGACGTAAGGTCATAACCCTTGGCAAGATTGGATGCTATCGCCGATGATAAAGTGCATCCGGTTCCGTGTGTGTTCGGATTGTCAATTCTCTTTCCGTAGAACCATACCGGCTCCATGCCCTTCTGCCACAGAAGATCGTTGGCGTCATTGAGGCTGTGTCCTCCTTTTAGAAGAACGGAGCAGCCGTATCTGTCACAGATAGCTTCCGCAGCTTTCACCATATCATCCTCCGAGGCGATTTCCATGCCCGAAAGTTCTTTAGCTTCCGGTATATTGGGAGTTATCACTGTTGCGAGAGGCAGTAATTTATTTTTCAATGTACTGATGGCATCGTCATTGATAAGCTTGGCTCCACTCGTTGCCACCATAACAGGGTCAACCACGATGTTTTTCGCATCGTATCCGACCAGCTTGTCACATATGACATTAATGAGGCCTGATGATGATACCATTCCTGTCTTTACCGCATCCGGATAGATATCGGTAAAAATACAATCCAGCTGCTCTGCCAAAAAATCTTCGGTTACTTCCATTATTCCTGTTACGCCGGTTGTATTCTGGGCAGTAAGTGCCGTAACCGCGCTCATGGCATAAACGCCGTTCGCGGTCATCGTCTTAATATCTGCCTGTATTCCGGCGCCTCCGCTGGAATCACTTCCGGCGATTGTTAATGCTGTTCTCATAGTCTTTCTCCTTGTGCATTAATTTTGTATAGCGACCTAAGGTGGTGCCCCCAATCTGCCGCTGTGTATGGGCTTATCTGCCCGATATTATATTTAAAGCCTTGGCCCTTAACAACTGGGCTGCGCCTTTAATATCTTCATTATCAAAAATACCGCTTACCACGGCAATTCCCGCAATCCTGCTTCCGGACAGTTTCATAACATTATCGTTATTGATACCTCCTATCGCAACTACCGGAATATCAACACTGTCGCATATTGCATTCAAAGTATCTATATCCATCGGCTTCGCGTCTGATTTCGTGGTTGTCCCGAATACCGCTCCGCTGCCAAGGTAATCCGCACCCTCCGCCTGAGCTTTCAATGCCTGCTCCACTGTCTTTGCGGTGACGCCGATTATGCTGTCCGGTCCAAGAATTTTCCTTGCTTTTGCCGCATCCATATCGGACTGACCGATATGGACTCCGTCTGCATGTATTTCGGCTGCGACATTAACCCTATCATTTATTATAAGTGGTACATTATATCTGTGACACAGTTCCATTATCGGAACCGCTTCATTTATAAAATCCTTATCAGGCATATTTTTCTCGCGAAGCTGTACAAGTGTGGTTCCGCCCTCAAGTGCTTCCTCCACCTGTTCGTATAATGTCCGGCCGTTAAGCCAGGACCTGTCGGTCACTGCATATAAGATAAGTTGTTCTCTGCTGATGTTCATAATAAATCTCCACAAAAAATGCAGAGACCCAACTGAGTCTCTGCACACAAATTACATAGTCATTGTATACAATCACACTACGTTGGCATTATCCAAATCAGCTTATGGGTCTGATCTCAGCCCGCTTTCTGCAAGCACCCCATCTTGTATTACAATTTCTAATTATACATCTATTTAAATAAATATCAAGCAAATTTTACTTCTTACGGGCAATTAGTCTGCCATCGCTGTCAACATCGATAAGTATAACATCTCCCGGTCCTACTTTAGCTTCGAGAATCAGTTTGGCACTGAGTGTCTCGACAGTCTTCTGGAGGTAACGCTTAAGCGGTCTTGCACCGTATACCGGATCATAACCGTTCTCAGAAACATTGGCAACTGCAGCATCGGTAAGTTCAACCTTGAGTTCACGGTCTTCAAGTCTCTTATTGAGCTCGTCAATCATAAGTCCTACGATTGCACCGATATTATCCTTGGACAGCGGCTTAAACATGATAATCTCATCAAGCCTGTTAAGAAATTCAGGTCTGAAATGATTTCTGAGATCATTCATAACAGATGCCTCCGCCTCAGGACTGATGCTTCCGTCAGGCTGTATACCGTCAAGAAGATATTGCGAACCGATGTTGGATGTAAGAATAATTATCGTATTCTTGAAGTCAACCGTCCTGCCCTGTGAGTCAGTGATACGTCCATCATCAAGAACCTGAAGAAGTACGTTGAACACATCCGGATGTGCCTTCTCGATTTCATCGAAAAGAACTACGGAATATGGTTTACGCCTTACCGCTTCGGAAAGCTGTCCGCCTTCTTCATATCCTACATATCCAGGAGGCGCTCCTATAAGTCTGGATACGGAGTATTTCTCCATATATTCACTCATATCGATACGGACAATATTGTTCTCGTCATCAAAAAGACTCTGTGCAAGTGTCTTGGCAAGTTCTGTCTTACCAACACCTGTAGGACCAAGGAAAAGGAACGAACCTATAGGTCTCTTCGGATCCTTGATACCTGCACGCGAACGCATGATGGCTTCCGTTACCTTCGTAACGCCTTCATCCTGTCCGATAACGCGACGGTGAAGCTCATCCGCAAGATTAAGAGTCTTATTACGCTCGCTTTCGTTGAGCTTGGCAACCGGAATACCGGTCCATCTGGATACAATCTTGGCTATCTCTTCGTCTGTTACACACTCATGCACAAGCGAAAGGTCTTTCTCATTAACTTTCTTCTCTTCTTCAGCAAGTTCCTTCTCAAGAGCCGGCAGCTTACCGTACTGGAGTTCTGCAGCTTTCTCAAGATTATATTCACGCTTAGCTAACTGTATCTGCTTATTGACATCTTCTATCTCCTCACGAAGATGGCTTAAGCGGTCAACCGAAGCCTTCTCGTTATCCCATCTGGCCTTACCGGCGTTAAACTCATCCCTGAGTCCTGCAAGCTCCTCCTGCAGTTCGGCAAGACGCTTCTTACTGACTTCATCGGTCTCTTTCTTAAGAGCGGCTTCCTCGATTTCAAGCTGCATGACCTTACGTGATAATTCATCAAGTTCTGCAGGCATAGAATCAAGCTCTGTCTTAATAAGCGCACAGGCTTCATCCACAAGGTCAATGGCCTTGTCCGGCAGGAATCTGTCGGAAATATATCTGTGTGAAAGTTCAGCTGCAGCTACAAGCGCGTTATCCGCAATCTTGACGCCGTGGAAAACCTCATATCTCTCTTTCAGTCCACGAAGTATTGAAATGGTATCCTCAACCGACGGCTCATCCACCATTACCGGCTGGAAACGTCTCTCAAGGGCTGCATCCTTCTCGATATATTTACGGTATTCATCAAGTGTCGTGGCACCGATGCAGTGAAGCTCACCTCTCGCAAGCATAGGCTTAAGCATATTGCCGGCATCCATTGAGCCGTCAGTCTTACCTGCGCCTACAATCGTATGCAGCTCATCTATGAAAAGAATGATCTTACCTTCGCTCTTGCGTACTTCGTCGAGAACTGCCTTAAGACGTTCCTCGAACTCACCACGGTACTTCGCACCGGCAAGCATTGCACCCATATCAAGTGAAAATATGGTCTTATCCTTAAGTCCTTCCGGAACATCCCCGTGAACGATACGCTGTGCAAGACCTTCCGCAACTGCGGTCTTACCTACACCAGGTTCACCGATAAGAACCGGATTATTCTTGGTCTTCCTTGAAAGGATACGGATTACATTACGTATCTCGCTGTCCCTGCCGATTACCGGGTCGAGCTTCTGCTCCCTTGCACGCTCCACAAGATCCACACCGTATTTCTTAAGTGTATCATATGTAGCCTCAGGGTTATCACTGGTAACCTGCTTCGTACCTCTGACTGCCATAAGTGCCTTCAGGAAAGAATCCCTGTTAATTCCGAACGTACGGAATATCTGTGCCGTCTCTTTATTAGGATATTTGATAAGAGTAAGAAAAATATGTTCTACAGAAACATACTGATCTCCCATGCTCTTAGCCTCATCCTCGGCACAAAGCAATACCTTATTAAGTGCCTGGCTGATATGGAGTTCCACATCACCCGACACCTTGGTCTTACGATTAAGTGCTGCATCTACCTCCGAACGGAATACGGCAAGATCCACGCCCATATTCTCAAGGAGACTGGCAATCAGGCTGTCATCAAGATCCACAAGTGATCTTAAGAGATGTTCCTGATCTATTTCCTGATTACCGTATTCATATGCTAACTTCTCACAATCCTGCAGTGCTTCCACTGATTTCTGTGTAAATTTCTGTATATTCATAAAAATCCCTCCTATCTGTTTTATCTGTTCTATAAACACTATAACACACTTTTTCAGAATGTCAATAGTTTTCTGTAAAAAACATCAAATTTTTTTGCTTGAAAGCATATTGACACTTTTGTACAATGAAATCATATATTTATTATGTTTTTAATGGAGGTTTTTATGAGATTTTCACAAAAAGACAACTCACTGCTTATAGAATACGGTTCTGCAGTTGTAATGATCACGCCATGGGGCGCGGATTCTCTCAGAGTCCGCATGACCAGGGAAAATAAGATGGATGAACATAACTGGGCTCTTACAATGGAGCCTGCCTGCACCGACAGTCATATAGATATCCATGAGATTGACACAACCGAGCCATGGTGGCACAGCGAAGAAGAAATTAAGAAACACTCGCAGTCGTCCATGGAAGCATCCATAACCAACGGTAAGATTACCGCCAAAGTTTCTTTTGAAGGCTGGATTTCCTTCTATAACGATAAGGGTGAACTCCTCACTGAGGAATATTGGCGCAATCGTAACAGAATAGACCGCTACAGTGTCCCGATAAGAGTTGAAGGCCGTGAACTTAAGCCGATTCCGGGAACCAATGATTACTCTCTCGCAGCCAGATTTGAAGCTTTTGATGACGAGCATATCTACGGAATGGGCCAGTATCAGGATAAGAGTCTCGATAAGAAAGGTTCCGTTCTTGAACTCTGCCACCGCAACAGTCAGGCCAGTGTTCCTTTTTACATATCGAGCAGAGGATACGGTTTCCTCTGGAACAATCCTGCTGTCGGTAATGTTGTATTCGGAAACAACAAGACCGAATGGACTGCACAGAGCACCAAAAAACTTGATTATTTCATAACCGCAGGAGATACTCCTGCGGCAATAGAGGAGAATTATGCCCGTGCTACAGGATTTTCCCCTATGATGCCTGAATACGGTCTCGGCTTCTGGCAGTGTAAATTAAGATACAGAACACAGGACGAACTTATGAAAGTTGTCCGTGAGCACAAGAGACGCGGCCTGCCTATGGATGTTGTTGTAATTGATTTTTTCCATTGGACAAGACAGGGTGATTTCAGATTTGAACCGCGTGACTGGCCGGATCCTGAAGGAATGGTCCGTGAGCTCAAAGAACTGGGAGTGGAACTTGCAGTTTCCGTATGGCCTACCATTGATGAGAAATCCATCAATTACGGCGAGATGAACGACCGCGGCTACCTTGTAAAGACCGACCGTGCTTCAGGTTTCCATATGAACTGGATGGGTGATACCACATTTTTCGATGCAACACATCCGGGAGCAAGACAGTTTGTCTGGGACCGTTGCAAAGAGAATTATTACGATAAGGGCATCCACTGTTTCTGGCTTGATGAAGCTGAACCGGAATACGGTCCGTATGATTTCGATGTATTCAGATACTATGAAGGTCCGGCGCTCCAGTGCACTAACATTTATCCGGTAATGTATGCCAAAGGATTCTATGACGGTCTGAAATCCGTCGGTGAAAAAGACATCATGAGCCTTGTAAGATGTGCCTGGGCCGGCAGCCAGAAATATGGCACTCTCACATGGTCAGGCGATATATGTTCAACTTTCCGCGCTTTCAGGGAGCAGCTTCAGGCAGGTCTTTCAATGGGTCTTGCCGGTATCCCATGGTGGACAAGCGATATCGGAGGTTTTGTAGGCGGCGATGGCAAAGATCCTGCTTTCAGGGAGCTTCTTGTAAGATGGTTTGAGTGGGGAGCATTCTGTCCTGTATTCCGTCTTCACGGTGAAAGACTTCCTTATTATGAGCGTGAAGTCGAATATATAGACGGTGTCCGCACATTCTCATCAGGACAGGACAATGAAGTCTGGAGTTTCGGCGAGGAGAATTACGAGATTATGAAGAAATTCCTCTTCATAAGAGAGAATTTAAGAGATTATGTGAGAAACTGCATGATGGAAGCACATCTTCACGGAACACCGGTTATGAGACCGCTTTTCTATGATTTCCCGGAAGATAAGACATGCTGGGGATACGAAGACGAGTATATGTTCGGACCGGATATTCTTGTTGCACCAGTTATGGAAGCACAGACATTCACACGTTCCGTATATCTTCCTGCGGGAACGCGCTGGAAAGATGCCGCATCAGGCAAAATGTTTGACGGCGGCCAGAATGTAATTGTGGATGCTCCGCTTGATATTATTCCGGTGTTCGTAAGAGAGGGTAAAGAATACAAGATTTACTAGGAGATTTTTCTGCTTATGAAAAATATTCAATACAAATACGGTCATATGTCCATTCCTGGCGGCGGATATGTAACAGGTTTTGCTTATCATCCCGCATGTAAGAACCTGCTTTACTGCCGCACGGATATCGGAGGCGTATACCGCTATGACTATGATAATGACACATGGATAAGCCTTATGGACCATGTAACACATATTAACCCGGCCGAATGTTATCCGTCCGCTATTGCACTCGACCCGCATAATCCCGCAATGTTATACATTGCATGCGGACTTAGTGACTGGCGCCGTAAACCGGGTGTTAACGGCATATTTGCCGTATCGGATGACTATGGTAAAACATTCCGTTACAGTGAACTTCCGTGTGTTGTTCACGGAAATTTTCCGGGACGCGGATGCGGCATGCGTCTTGTAGTAGATTATAATAATCCTGACGTACTTTATTTTGCAAGTCAGCGCGGTGGGCTGCTTCGCACATCCGATGGCGGCATGACCTGGCAGAGTATATCAATAGCCGCAGGCAGCAGAGCCAATGAGCTTAACTGTACTTTTGTCTGGGTTCATCCGGATTCCGGGACTCTGGTTCTCGGAACCGCCGGCATTAACAATAAATCTTCTGACGGACTTACACGCGGCCACAGCTTATATGTATCATACGATACCGGCGGCACCTGGGAAGAACTGCCGATGCCTGACTGCCTTGTCCCTGACGGCGCACGCATGAAGGGTTACACTGCCGAACGTTACGATTACGATGGCCGTTACCTGTATGTCACATTATCATGCAACGGTCCGAAAAGCCAGATTGATGACGAGGGATACAGCTGTGATTCCGGTGATGCCGCAGGCGGTAAAATACTCCGCTATCCGGTTGATCAATCCGGACATCTCGGTTCATATGATGATATCACACCATGCGGCGGTCCGTATTCCTATAGCCGCGACAGAGCCAATGAGTGCGGATTCGGCGGAATATGCTCATCACCTCAGGTTCCGGGGCTGTTAGCTGCTTCCACCCTCAGTGAGAAGCGTGGTGATATTGTATTCATATCCAGGGATTACGGCGATACATGGGAGATTAATCTCCATAAGCTTGATAATAACAGAATTTATTTTAATACATCATATATGAAGCCGGAATTTAACGGTAACACATCACTTATTCACTGGCTCAGCGATATCAAAATAAATCCGTTTGATTATAATGATGTTATTTTTAATACAGGAACAGGTGTATTCGGAACATATAATTTCACGTCTGACGACTGTAAATGGTGCGACCGTTGCCCGGGAATAGAGGAAACCGTGCATATCAATGTGTACAGTCCGCACGCCGGTGATGTGATTGCAATCGACGCAGTCGGTGACCTCGGCGGTTTTGCTTTTACCAAAACAGACACTCCTTGCACCAATTCTTTTGCCGACGCAGACGGTAACCGGTATATAACATGTATTAATGCCGATTACACGGACAATAATCCGAATCGCGTTGTCGTTACCGCAAGGGGCAACTGGACCGGCATGACTACGGGTGGCCTTATTCTGTCGAATGACCAGTGCCGTACTTTTACACATCTTGATCTTCCTTTCGGCATTGATGAATATACGGACACGCTTTTACACCGCATTTCAATGGTAAACCAGAATGCCGGATGGGTTACGATAACAGCTGATGGCAATTCAATCATATGGACACCTGCCGACAGAGTTTTTCTGCCGCTTGTGGCGGTGCTTGTAAGCCACGACTGCGGCCGCACATTCCGCCATTCTGTGTTTTATGATGCAGACGGCAATATCCTGACGGATGGTTTTGCCAAAGTATATGCTGACCGCGTTAATCCGGAGATTGTGTATGCATTCGATACAACGCACAAAATATATATCAGTCATGATACCGGAGATACATTCGTACAATATCCGGTTCCGGATGATGTTCCGGAATGTATTCTCAACCTGATTGACACAATGGACAAATCTTCCCTGTGCATAGAACGCGGCCGCACAGGCACATTCTACATGGCGCTTGGGGTAGACGGCATCTGGAAGATGCAGTATAATATTACCAATGATAAAATTACTTTTAAGAAAATTACCGATGGTAACAAGACATTCTACCGCATCGGTCTTGGTATAGGTCCTGACGGAGATTTTCTCCGTGGCCTGAAATCAATTTATGCCGCCGCAATTATTGACGGTGTGTACGGTTTCTACCGTTCCGATGACGACGGTGCATCATGGCTCCGTATCAATAACGACAACCAGATGTTCGGCCAGATAGACTGCATCTGCGGAGATTCCCGCAGTTTCGGCCGGTTTTACATCGCCACCGGCTCAAGGGGATTGCTTTACGGCGAACCCATACAATAATTATATATGGAGGTCATTATGAAGAAAAAAATACTCGCCGCTGTCTTTACCGACAACATGGTATTCCAGCGCGACAAGGCCGTTAAGCTGTTCGGTAATGTAGCTGCCGGCAGACAGGTTACAATTGATTTCAACAGTCGGACCGTGTCGGCCACCGCCGATGACAACGGTTATTGGGAAACCGAACTGGCACCTATGAGTGCGGCCCCCAATCTCTCGCTCACAGCCGTATGCGGTGAAGACAAGGTTGTATTAAATAACATTGCAATCGGAGAGGTATGGCTCGCGGGCGGACAGTCCAACATGGAATTTGTGATTTCATCCTGCACTGACTGGGATCGTGTAAAGGATGTCAAAGACCGTGATTTTAACGTGAGATTTTTCTATACACCGAAGTTTGCTTATGTGACAGACGAATATTATGAGGCTTTCGACAATGCACACTGGCAGCTTGCTGATGACGAAGGTTTCAAGGACTGGTCGGCAATAGGTTATCTCTTTGCGGAAAAACTATCCAAAGATCTCGGCGTTACAATCGGTATTATCGGATGCAACTGGGGCGGCACTTCCGCAAGCTGCTGGATGAGCCGTGAAGCCATTACGGCAGATGACGAAACCCGTATATATATGGATGAGTTTGATGAGCGCAACAAGGACATCCCTCTGGATGTACAGCGCAAGGATTATGATGAATATGTCGTGTATGATACTGCATGGAATGAGCGTTCCCAGAAGTTATTCTCAGAGCACCCTGATACGGACTGGTTTGAGGCCCAGAAAATAATCGGAGAATGTAAATGGCCGGGTCCTATCAATAATTATAACCCGTTCCGTCCTACAGGACAGTATTGGCAGATGATTCGTAAAATCAGCCCTTACACGCTTAGAGGTTTCATATATTATCAGGGTGAGAACGACGACATGCGTCCGAGAATGTATGACAGACTTCTCACTAACCTTATCAGACTCTGGCGTAAAGACTGGGAAGACGAAAGTCTTACTTTCATCATAACCCAGCTCCCTATGCACAAATATTCCGGAAGCCCTGATTTCAAGAACTGGCCTATCTTACGCGAAGCACAGATGCATGTATTTGACACCGTTGCAAATACCGGTATCGCCGTAATACCGGACTGCGGTCAGTACAATGAAATTCATCCGGTCAATAAAGGCCCTGTCGGTTACCGCCTCGCTCTTCAGGCCGAGTACAAGCCTTACGGACTTATTGATGAAGAGGATGCTTTCGGTCCCGTATACACCCACAAGGAAATTCACGGCAATGTCATTGAGACATTTTTTAAACATTGCAAAGGTGGTCTTGTGTTAAAGGGCGAGCCTGAATATTACGAAATTGCCGGTGCCGATAAAATTTTCCATCCGGCCGATATCAAAGTTAAGGACTCCTCGATTGAATTTTCTTCCGGGAATGTAAAGGAACCGGTTTACGCAAGATATTGCTGGAGCAACTATTGCACACCGACTCTTTTTGGTGCTAACGGCCTTGCCGCATCGCCTTTCAGAACCGATATGAATGATGAACTTGACACCAATATCGGATCAGATGTAATGCAGCAGAACCTGGAGACCTGATTATACCGCTATTATTACGGAGTGTTATTTATTATAATAACACTCCGTTTCTTTTTATCACAGAATATTATTTTCCACATACTCTAAACTAAACAACAATATATGCAAAAGGAGTTTGATTTATGCCTTATTACAATAACAGGTTTGCATCCGGATGCAACAGGGTACAGCCTCGTAATGAAAATTCCTGTGCCACTCCGGAACGCATGCAATGCCCGGTTCCCTTACAGACCGATGCGTCCGGCGAATGGTGTCAGGATATTTTTGTAAATGCACGCGGTCCTCTTGCAATGGCCGGGGTTGTCTGGCAGAAAAGCAACAGTCCCGAATATGACCTTTCTACCGCTCTCATTAAAGGAACAATCTATAAAGAACTTGATAAACCATTTATAGGCAAAGGAGGATGCAGACGATGAACAACACCAACACATCAAACAGACCTTCCAAGTGCACTCTCATGCGCAGAATAATGGAGCTGGGATTCTACATCGATGATATCGGACTTTACCTTGACACGCATCCCGATGACTGCCGTTCTCTTGCGCGTTATCATGAAATACACCATGAATATGACACCGCCGTTCAGAATTATGCTGAATGGTACGGTCCCCTCAACAAATATCACGTAACATGTAACAGCCGTTTTGACTGGATTGACGGGCCTTGGCCATGGGAAGGAGGAATGGAATAATGTGGGTTTATGAAAAAAGACTTCAATTTCCGGTAAACATCAAGCGGCCCGACCCGAAGGCGGCACAGATAATCATCAGCCAGTATGGTGGACCGGACGGTGAAATGGGTGCCAGCATGCGTTACCTCTCACAGCGCTATTCAATGCCTGACAATAAAGTTGCCGGACTGCTTACGGATATCGGCACCGAAGAGTTAGCGCATCTTGAGATAGTTGCCACAATGGTTCACCAGCTTACCAGAAATCTCACTCCGGAACAGATCATGAATTCCGGGTTCGCCCCATATTACACCGACCACACTGTCGGTGTGTGGCCGCAGGCGGCCGGAGGCATCCCGTTCAATGCATGCGAATTTCAGGTAAAAGGCGATCCTATCTGCGATCTCACAGAGGATCTCGCCGCCGAGCAGAAGGCTAGAGTCGTATATGATAACCTTCTTCGTGTTCTGGATGATCCCGACATAGTAGCTCCGTTACGTTTCCTGCGTGAACGTGAAATCGTACACTTCCAGCGTTTCGGCGAGGCACTCAATATCACTCAGGATAAACTTGATTGCAAAAATATATACGCGATTAATCCGGCCTTTGACGATTAAATTTACTGAGCGCTGTTGTATGGCAGTGCTCAGTCCATACATATTCATCATGAAAGGATTTTTCAAAAATGTTCAAGTACAACCGTAAACTCTGGTTCAAAGCCGCGGCCATCCGTGCTGTCCGGTCAATCGCGCAAACCGCCATAGCAGCCATCGGCACATCACTTGCCCTGCAGAATGTAGATTGGAGAATGGTCGCATCCACATCACTGCTTGCCGGAATAATGTCCGTTCTGACTTCATTGGTTGGTCTTCCGGAAGTAAAGGAGGACTCCGATGACGAACACTAAAAGCCGTATTTTGGAAACAGGCGATAATCAGGTCTCATATCCTTACCGTCTTCATGTATCAAACAAAAAAACCGGGCGCGGCTGGGCACTCGGGATTGATATCGTAAAGTACAAGTCTCAGATTGATTATATAACCGCCCATTCGCTCGGCACCGTAATAAAATGTGTAAACTATCTCTCCGGCACCAACGGTGTACCCGACCGTGAAGGCACGGGTTACGGAAATTACATCATTCTCCGTCACTCTGACACACTCTGTACTGTCTATGCCCACCTTGAAAAAGTCTATGTCAGGGAAGGTGACACTGTGATGCCCGGTACCCGTATCGGTCTTATGGGCAACACAGGCAGCAGCCACGGTGCCCACCTTCATTGGGAACTGCGCAATTACAAATCCCCCATTAAGACATCCTCTTCCCTGAACGACGAGCATCTTTTTACCTGGCTCGACCCCACACGTTATATCAATGCATCCCTGCCCATCCGGAAAAAATATAGCGGATTCATTGATAATATTTCCGACTCCGGCGTAAGCGGCTGGCTCTGGAATGGCATCGATGATGCCGCAGAATATGCCACCGTCCGGCTTCTCCGTTCCGGTACGGTTGTTAAAACTTTTTCCGGCAAGGCATCCTCTTACAGGTCCGATTTGGCGGTCTCAGGTAAGGGCAATGGATATCATGCATATGATATACACATAGATTCATCCACCCTGCCTTCCGGAACTTATACGGTCGATGTAATCGCCCCGGACGGAACTGTTCTTGGATACAGTTCACCCGATGCACCCGGCACTATTAATGTTTCCGCGCGCTCGTATACTCCCGGCAGCGCATTCCGTCTCTCATCCGTTCCGGTTTACAATGCTGAGACCGGTCCGTCCATCGGCGCCCGCAGTGGTACTTACTACATTCACAGTCTGCCGGTATCCAACGGGCGCATCCGCATGACCAATCTGATTTCCCGCGTCGGCAAACCGGGGCAGGTAAGCTTCTGGGTGGAAATCAGCAGACTTTAAACCTGCTATATTCTCAAAGCCGAATTTTATCCGACCAGATCGTTGACAGGCTCAACTATATGTATCTCCTCATTGCAATTATCTGCCGCAGCCTTTATCTCAGTCACATCATTCGGCTTTGAAATGTTAATTGCTTTTTTAAACGCTTGATTTCGCTTGCAACTACGATTGCAAACTAGCAACTGCTTTTGCAAAGGCTTATATTTAAGATGCCTTTGTTTGATCAGGAAGGAGCTATTATGGCTAAACAATTATTTAGATATCAACTGTCTATCTGTATCACAAGACAAGTTATGACAACGCAACGTATTACATAGGTTTTGCACCTTTATTTACACAAGGTCTCAAACACGGATTGATTAAGTACCCGGCACAGGCTGGGCTACGCGCGTTTTCTCACTTATCGCTTTTTCCACTGTCTGGCTTACAAGGTTCTCAAACTGCTATGGGTACTTTCCTTTCCATGATCAGGCTTTGCACCTTTATTTACTTACAAAGTTCTCAAACTGATGCTGAACCAGAACCAAGCTTGTACGCGCTTTGCACCTTTATTTACTTACAAGTTTCTCAAACCTTGCTCTGTTTTTTAACCACGCAAGCTCAGCTTTACACCTTTATTTACTTACAAGGTTCTCAAACATCCGACACTCCTTCCGCTGATAAACTTTCGCTTTACACCTTTATTTACTTACAATGTTCTCAAACTCCAGTAATACCGGCCATATTCTATTGTCTGCTTTACACCTTTATTTACTTACAAGGT
>FR889231.1:0-4496 GCA_000431815.1 Butyrivibrio sp. CAG:318
CATCGCGAGTTTCGCAATTACCTATGCTCTAATATATAATTAGTAACATATTTTGAGGAGATTTTCAATCGTTAATGTTGTTTCAGGAGTTCATCTATATATTCCTTATACACTCCGTCGACATTTATGTTCTTAAGTGCCGCATACCACGAATTATCGTCTTCGCTGCATTTTAGATGTTCCCAGAACGCGTTTTTCTGTCCGTAATATTTATCCGGATCAGCTTTACGAAGTTCCATATTGTCAATCACCTTGCGGACAAGTGTTGTTCTTTCATCCTCATTAAGGTAATCGCATACAGCACTCTGTGCCAGAAGTGCCTCATCAAACTCTAATCCTTTGGAACTGTAATACAAGTCACTTTTCTTTGGAATTGATGTCTGAACATAGTGTTCATACAAGGCCTTAGGATAATCTTCATATGCATAAAAATCATCAAGGCTCTCATTATGCTGCTTTATAGCATCATATAATGCATCTCCATCCACCTCTTCATACAGCATAATATCTGATGGTCCCTGCACAAATTCATACCATTGCTCTTTGTACTCTTTTAGAACAGCGTCCGATACATATTCAGAAGTAAAATCTCTCATTGCCTTCATTGCGATCAATTGACCCGACACAAAATCCTTTATATCTCCTGCATCCGACGGATAATTCATATTCTGTACGGATGTATACCATTTATTAGACTCTCCTTCCCATATAACATTATTGATAAATGGGCTGCTTCCCGTAACAGAATATGCTTCTTTCCTGCGTTTTACAGCCTTTTCAAGCACTTTATCAATAACTTTGGAACGCATGCTTTCATCCAGCTTATCGTACGTGCAGCTTTGGGACAACATCACTTCATCGTATATATCTGACATAACAGATTCACCCGTTCCGTCCGGAAGTTCTCCAAGCACATATGATTTATACGCATATTCAGCATAATCATCACGCAGAAGAAGGGCCTTGAGTTCAGGTGTCAGGTTTTCCCATAATTCAACGGTTTTGTCAACTGATTTACAATAATCGTATCCGTACGATATACCTTCATCAAGAAGCCTATCCATTTCCTTGACCGTCAGATCAAGCATACCTGATAAGCATACAGCATCCACAACTGATATTTTTCCCCTGGACTTATAATATAAATCCCGTGTTGATACATCTTCCATTGCATCAACAGTCTCTGTTTCTTTCTCGATAACCGCTGTTTTGGATCCCGATGCCGGTCTCTTGGCGCATCCTGACAGACATAATGCTGCCACAATTACCGGAATTAAAATTTTCTTATAACTAACCATATGATTCCTCCCTTTATTTAAGATTTTCTATATGATTAATTATAATATGCCATAGTGTGGCAGGTCAATAACAGTTATAAAATTTAACAATTTCGTAACATTTATCAATTTCCGTCGGAGCAGTTGGCCGCATCTATCGCAATCACAAGCATAAGCCCCATAAGTTCTTCTTCAGGATTCATAATGTCAATTACATATGTATCGCCCCAGCGGAACAATTCCTTGCTTATGTGCATAACCGCATGGCTGCCGTCGTACACATCATAGTCCCAGCCCATGAAGTTTCCTTCAATGCGCCATCCGTTATAATCGACGTCATATTTAGGTTTAAACATCGTGAAGCATTTTACTACCCTGCCGTAATACTTTCCGGAGATTTCAATTTCAAACGACGGCATAAATGTAAGCACCTTCTGTTTAATAACTCCAAGTTCGTTGCCGTTCATGTCATATACATGAATTCTGTGTCCGATCGTGAAAAACTCTGCTTTAACATAATATCTGGGATTACCCGCCGAATCATACACGTCATATGTATCGGTAAAACTGAACACCTTCTGCTTAATAAGTAACTGCATACATTCACTCTCCTTAATCATTTCATATTGCATATCTGGATGCACAATGACATAATGTATCTGTGCAAGCATTTCCGTATCATCAAGAACTCTCGCAAGTCCGACAAATCTTTCACCATTCCAGACTGTGAGCACCGTTAACGAATTCATAAGCGCTTTGTACAGACGTTCGGCTCTCCGTTAGCACATGTGGCAAGATCCCACATACCATTTTTTAATACTTTGATCACTGATTCATTTAACATTTTAATATACCTCCGTTTTCTGTTGATATACTTATGTTAATGAATTTACTTCCGTTATGGAAGATATTAACAAATTTATAAGTCACTATTAAATTTCATAGTGTTCTGAATTTATTGAGTACCGAATCAGGAATATGACAAAGATATCCGTCCTCCGGGAACCGTTCCAGATGATGCTGATGTTCATCCGCGCTTCTGACATAATTGGTAAGCGGCAATACTTCAACAGCTATCTTATCTCTGTCTTCACGACTGTTTATAAAGGCTTTTGCTTCGTCAAGATGTTTGGGTGCTGTACTGTATATGCCGGTTCTGTACTTTTTCCCCACATCAACACCCTGCTTATCGATGCTGTACGGGTCTATTATTTCAAAAAGATGCTCCATCAGTGCGGAAATTGTAGTTATTTTATCATCAAAAACCACCTTCACACACTCTGCATATCCGTCATATGGGCCATCCAGAAAATTTGTCTTTCCGTTGGCTCTTCCTGCCTCCGTCATGATGACTCCTGGCAGACTGTCAAAAAAATGCTGCACACCCCACAGACATCCTCCGGCTATGTAAACCGTTTCCATAATAAGAGCTCCTCCTTCTATAAAAACGGGATCATATACACAGGCAGATAATTTATTCCGTTTGCCCATTTATAATCCTTTGTATGAACAACATACTTATCCCTTATACGGGAACTGAATTTATTGCAAAATATATCCAATGATTTATGGCTTCTGTAATTGCCGGATTTCACTTCAATCGGGCATATTTTATCGCCTACAGAAATCAGAAAATCAATTTCATACAAACGATGTGATGTTTCACTTCCCATTGTATAGTAAAATAAGTTATTTCCTTTAGCAATCAACATCTGAGCCACAACATTTTCGTATACATATCCTAAATTGACTTCCAGTTTATCGGAAAGCAATTTATTATATATCACATTTTCGGTATAGTTTTTGTCTTTAAATGCAAGTGTAACAAATAAGCCTACATCGGATAAAAACAGCTTATACCGTCCCGAATCCTTAACCAACGACATTCCAATACCGGGATCGTTTGCATGATAGGCTATATTGACCGTATATGAATTGAGCATATCCGGTATTATTTCACGTACATATTCAAGTCTTGCGCCTTCTCTTGCATTTGATAAAATATATCTTGACGCATTACTGCTAAGGTTAACCGGGATTGCATCATAAACATCTCCCGCAAGACCTGTTCCATCCACCTTGACAAAGTCTTCTTCATATAAATCAATAATTTCTCTCTTTGTCTCATCTACAGCCTGAAGATTATTTGTCTCCAAGTATGTTTCTATAGCCTGCGGCATACCTCCGATCAACATATATAATCTGAATCTTCGCATAAGGTTTCTATGCAATGCATTTCCGGCAGACTTTTTACTTTTCAATAACGACTTGATTGTATCGGCCGTTATTTCATCTCCAACCGCCCATAAAAATTCTTCAAAATCCATTGGATACATAGATATCTTATGTTCTTCACTCGGAATTAATATGTCTCTGGTGTTCTTTTTTATGGACAAAAGTGAGCCTGTCTCAATATACTTATATCTTCCGTCTGCCACAAGATACTTAATAGCCTGTCTTGCCCGCGGAAAAAGCTGTACCTCGTCAAATATTATTACCGACTCTTTCTCATACAATCTGACTCTGGTAAACTGCTGCAGCTGAAGAAAGAAAAAATCAAGATTGTACATATCGTCAAACAGTCCTGTAATCTCTTTGCTTGTATGTGCAAAATCAATCAGAATATATGACTTGAATTCTTTCTTTGCGAACTCCTCCACAATAGTGGATTTTCCAACTCGTCTTGCCCCTTTTATTAAAAGCGCATACTTTTCACTTCGTTCTTCTTTCCACTCAAGTATTTCTTTATATATTTTCCTTCTAAATACCGGATTTCCCATAAAATTTTCACCTCTTATCAGCATTATAACGCAAATCCCCATTCATGTAAACTCTATTTCTGCGCAAATCCCCGTTCACGCATGTTCTGTTACCGTTTCTCAGGCATATACCAATAAGAATGACTGCCGCTTAAAAATGTTACTGAGTTTTTGGGCATCTGCGTCACAGCAAAAAATACATTGCAGAAATCACCCGTACCCATTGAAATCGAAAAAACTCCCAGATACCCCAAAAACGTCCAACCCGGATTGAAAACAAAGAGCAAAAGCGGTATGAATCCAAAACAGATTGTCGGAAATAAACTCATCCAGATAAATCTTCCTTTAGTAAGGTCCTCCGTACTTGTCACAAAAAGCATCATGTTTTGCGGGCTGGCATACATAAAGACCTCGCCCTTCATCCATATTGCGTGTAAGAATTCATGCGGAACCATAAGCA
>FR889231.1:4521-32565 GCA_000431815.1 Butyrivibrio sp. CAG:318
AGCAGGAATGCCGCTAATACACCCCACATATTATATTTACGACCCGAGTAAAAAAAAGCAAAAACCGCCAATACCAGAAGTATTACAAATGCAAGTATGTTAGCAATAACAGCAAATTTCTTAAAATCGGGTTCCCTGAACATAACCGCTCCTTCCTGAATACGTGCCGGAAGGCTGCTCTCTTCTTTATATTTTCCCATATATCTAAATGACTTCATTATAAATTTCTCCATCCAATGTATCCTGCCATTATATCATAAAAAAATAACAGCATTATATATCACTTTCGTAACATATAATACTGTTACAGTGGACCTGGCGGGAGTCGAACCCGCGTCCGAAAACCTATCCATCGTACTTCTACAAGCTTAGTCAGTTATTTAACATTCCCTCTCACGGACTTGAACAGACACAATTCCGTGTTCAGTAGCTTCATAATACGCCCGCGCGTTCAAAGCTTTACGCGTGTCGTTTCCCGCAAAGTCGATGCCAGATTCTTAATGTGCAGGTGCACTAAGGCTGACAGCTGCCATTAGGCAGCAATTGCTAAATTATCTTCAGCGTTTATATTTAGTGTGGAATTTAACGCATTACCATACGGCTTGCTTCTCCGAATTCAAAATCCCCGTCGAAACCTGTACAAGCCCGAATATATTATCAAGCCGGCCGCATATGCGGCTTTACGGCTAGATATTCTTGATTTTGAAATCGCGTTCGTTCTCACGGCGCTGGTCTTTCTTGGCGATATCCTGACGCTTGTCATAAAGCTTCTTGCCTCTTCCGAGACCTATCTCTATCTTGACCAGTCCGTTCTTCATATATACCTGAAGAGGAACGATTGTATATCCCTTCTCCACTATCTTGCCGGCGAGCTTGTTAATCTCGCTGCGGTGAAGTAAGAGCTTTCGCACCCTTACCGGGTCGCGGTTGAATATGTTGCCCTTCTCATAAGGGCTTATATGCATATTATAAATGAAAACTTCATTTTTTTCAATCTTAATATAAGATTCTTTTATGCTGGCCTTTCCCATGCGGACCGACTTGACCTCGGTTCCGTATAGTTCCATTCCGGCTTCCCATTTATCTTCGATAAAATAGTCAAAATAAGCTTTCTTATTGTTGGCTACTAATTTAAAGCCTCCGTCTTTCTTTTTCTCCATCTCGATCACCCAATCATCTTAAAATCAATTATTCTCTGTAATTTATCGGCACCGATACACTTGACCTTAACCTGTTCGCCAAGACGATATGTTTTTCCGGTAGCCTCTCCGACCATTTCATAATGTTCTTCGTCATATTTGAAATAATCTCCGTCAAGTGCCGTTACATGAACCATTCCTTCAATTGTATCCGGAAGTTCCACATAAATTCCCCAGGCTGTAATTCCTGATATCACACCGTCAAAAATCTCTCCGATATGTCCCGCCATGTATTCGGTTTTCTTCATCTTCTCTACATCACGCTCGGCATCATCAGCTCTTCTCTCCGTCCGGCTCGCCTGTTTGGTGACATCCGGAAGAATCTTGTTGTAGTGTGATGTACGCTTATCATCCATTTTGCCGTGAAGACATTCCTTGATAATACGATGTATCTGTAAATCCGGATATCTTCTTATCGGCGAAGTAAAATGCGTATAATACTTGGCTGCAAGTCCGAAATGTCCGCTGCAGTCCGTCGTATACTGCGCCCTTTTCATGGAACGCAATGTAAGTCTTGAAAGCAGTGCCTCCTCGTCCGATCCGTCTATTTTCTCAAGCAGTTTCTGTAATTCCTTTGGATGGATTTCATCATTGCTTATTCTTATTGAATAACCGAAATTATTGATAAAAGCCGCAAGTGAACGGATTTTCTCCGGATCCGGATTATCATGCGTACGATACACGAACGGTACTTCCTGCCAGAAATAATCTTCCGCCACAGTCTCATTGGCGATAAGCATAAAATCTTCGATAATCTTTGTGGCAGCATTGCGTTCGTAAGGTTTTACCGACACCGGATGTCCTTTATCATCTAATACAATCTTACATTCCGGAAAATCAAAATCTATTGAGCCGCGGCTGTGTCTTTTCTTACGGAGGATCAATGCCAGCTCGTCCATCATCAGAAACATCGGTATAAAATCCCTGTATTCGTCCGATAAATCCTTATCACTGCCGTCTATCAGCTTCTGTACCTGCGTATACGACATACGACGGTCAACATTTATAACCGTCTCGCAAATCTCATGATCGATTACATTGCCTTTGGCATCAATTGTCATTATACAGCTTAACGCCAGCCTGTCAACGCCCTGGTTAAGTGAGCAGATTCCGTTGCTTAACTTGTGCGGAAGCATTGGAATTACACGGTCCACAAGATATACGCTTGTACCTCTTTCAAGAGCTTCCTTGTCAAGCGGAGAATGTTCTGTGACATAATTGGATACATCCGCAATATGCACACCCAGACGATAGTTATCACCATCCCTTGTAAGGGTAACCGCATCATCCAGATCCTTTGCGTCCTCTCCGTCAATCGTGACTGTCTGCCAGTCACGGCAGTCCTTGCGGTCTTCAATATCTTTGGCAGCCACACTGTCCGGTATATCGTTAAGCGAATCAGTTACATCCTGCGGAAATTCCGTCGGGATATCGTATCCGAGAACTACCGACATGATATCTGTGCCCGGATCATCAACATGTCCTATAATATCTATGACGTCGCCCTCCGGATTATGCTTATCATCTCCGTATGATGTCAGTTTTACCACAACTTTATGACCGGTAACCGCGCCCTTGTTATGTCCTGATGCAATATAAATATCCCTCGCAAACCTAAGATTATCCGGGATTACAAAACCGTATTTACCGTTCTTTTCATAAGTACCTACTATATTAAGTGTACCGCGTTCGATTACCTTTATTATCCGGCCTTCACGTCTTCTGCCATCCTTGGCATCGCTTGTGATTACAACCTGGACTTTATCGTTGTGAAGGGCACCGTTAATGTCCTTCTCCGCAATATAAATATCCTGTCCCGGTTCATTCTCTATGACAACAAATCCAAAACCTTTCTGCGTGCTCTCAAATGTGCCGACAATTCCCGTATTCTCAGCCTTGCCGTATTTGCCCTTCTTCGAAACACCGATTTTGCCTTCAAGTACAAGTGCATCCAGTACTTCCATGAGTGCCGGGCGGTCCTCCTTGCTGATTCCGAGAAGAATGGCGATTTCCTTAGCCTTCATCGGTACATACATCTTGTCATGTATAAGGTCATTTATTACTTTTTTTCTTTTTTCAAATGATGCATTATCCATAATGCGTTATCTCCTTCTTCCCGTCAAAAAAACCTCCCGGTATATCCAGGAGGTCATAAGTTCATAAGTATAAGCTTAATTAAACCACTTGAGGTTGAGTACAAGCGCTGCTATAAAGAATACAACCGCAAGTATCTTAGTAGTCTTCTCAAGAGCACCTTCCATAGAACGGCCCTTGTTCTTACCCCAATATGTGTCAGCCATACCGCTTATGGAACCAAGTCCGGCTTCCTTGCCTTCCTGCATAAGAACCACAATCGTAAGTACGATACAATCTATAATTAATAAAAACGAAATTATCATCTTAGCAACTTCCACTGTTAATCTCTCCTTAAAACAAATATGTATACGCGTTTTCTCACGCAAAACTGAGTATAACATAAATAAAGTTTATTTGCAATAGCCAAATTCAAAAAATGCCGGCCTTTCATATCAGCAATTTAAAGCATTAAACAGTTGCGGTATGGCGGCAATTCTGCTACAATATGCATAGTTTATTATCAGGAGCAGAATTATGATTACAGCAGGTTTTATAGGTCTCGGATTAATAGGCGGTTCAATCGCCAGAGCTTTCAAGAAGAACTGTCCGGGAATTCACATAACAGCATATAACAGAAGTCCGGAACCGTTAGCCAGAGCGGTATCTGACGGTATCGTTGACACACCGGTACATGAAGTCGGCAGCGGATTCGGAGATTGCGACATTATTTTTTTGTGTACACCGGTTGAACATAATCTTACATACCTTTCACTTCTTAAGAATATAATTAAGCCCGGATGCATAATAACAGACGTTGGAAGCGTCAAGGGATATATCCACCGGATGATTCACGATCTGGGTATGGAAGAATGTTTTATTGGCGGACATCCAATGGCAGGTTCCGAGAAGACCGGATATCAGGCATCTTCCGATATTCTGCTTGAAAACGCTTATTACGCAATAACGCCTACGCCGCTCACATCGGATCGTAACCTTTCTTTGTACACTGAACTGGTACGGCTTACAGGTGCCATTCCTATTATAACCGATCCGGACAAACATGACTTCGCAGTCGCCGGTATAAGCCATGTTCCTCATCTTATAGCTTCAAGTCTGGTAAATCTCGTCCAGGATAACGATACCGATGACCAGCTGATGCGTATGCTCGCAGCCGGCGGATTTAAAGATATGACACGAATCGCCTCATCTTCGTCAGACATGTGGTCACAGATTTGCGCCACCAATCCCGATGCAATAGTAAAACTTCTTGACATATATATAAGTTCTCTTACGGATATACGCAATGAAGTCGCTGACGGCAACAGAACCGCCATTGCAGATATGTTTATCAGATCCAAGGAATACCGTGACTCGATCAATGTCGGTGCAAGAGGTCCTATGCTGCCTCGCAATGTAATATATTGCAGTATTGAAGACCGGGAAGGTGCATTGAGTGAAATCACTTCTCTTCTGTCTGATAACCGGATCAACATCCAGAATATAGAAATTGTCCATAACAGAGAATTTATGGACGGCGTACTTATGATTGAATTCTATGACAAGAATGCCATGAATGCCGCTTCGGCACTTCTTCTTGCCAAGAATTACACATTACATAAATAAACAGGAGATATAATAATGGATTTTCATAAAAAAGCACATATAAACGGTACGATTAAAGTACCAGGAGACAAATCAATATCACACCGTGCCGTTATGTTCGGTTCGATTGCAAGTGGAACGACTGAAATCACCGGTTTCCTGCATGGAGCAGACTGCCTTTCCACAATCAGCTGTTTTAATAAAATGGGTGTTGATATAGTTAACAGTAACGGCTCCGTCATTGTCAAGGGCCGCGGGCTTCACGGACTTAAAGCGCCAGAAGGTATTCTTGATGTCGGCAACAGCGGCACGACAACCAGACTTATAAGCGGTATCCTTGCCGGTCAGAACTTCACTTCAGTTCTCGACGGCGACGCTTCCATAAGGAGGCGTCCTATGGATCGTATTATTAATCCCCTCCGCATGATGAATGCCGATATCAGCGGACACGATAACACTACATTGGCTCCTCTCACAATCAACGGTCACTCACTTAATGCTATAGATTATATTTCTCCCGTCGCAAGTGCACAGGTAAAATCATGTGTACTGCTCGCCGGATTGTATGCCGACGGCCGCACAAGTGTAACTGAACCGTCACTATCAAGAAATCATACTGAGCTTATGCTCTCTTCTTTCGGTGCAAATATTTACTCCGAAGGACTTACCTCGTATATTGAACCGGTTGACGAATTATATGCCCAGGAGGTTCATGTACCCGGTGATATATCATCCGCTGCCTATTTTATTGCTGCCGGACTGCTTGCGACATCTGGAGAAATCGTTATAGAAAACGTCGGTATCAATCCTACCCGTGATGGCATTCTCCGTGTATGCCAGGCAATGGGTGGCAGCATAACAATTATGAACAGGCGAATCTCCGGAGGTGAACCTGTAGCAGACCTGCTTGTTAAACCATCATCACTTCACGGAACAGTTATTGAAGGTAATATCATTCCAACACTTATAGACGAACTTCCGGTCATTGCCGTACTTGCCGCTTACGCGGACGGTCAGACTATCATCAAGGATGCCGCCGAACTTAAAGTTAAAGAAAGCAACCGTATCGATACAGTTGTTGCAAATCTTAAAGCAATGGGTGCCGACATTTCCGCTACGGATGACGGAATGATCATTAACGGCGGCCGTTCATTACACGGTGCATTAATTTACAGTTATTCAGACCATAGAATTGCAATGTCTTTTGCCATCGCCTCATTGAAAGCAGATGGAACAACCACAATCAAAGATGCCGAGTGCGTTAATATATCGTATCCGGATTTCTATAATGACCTTAATTCAATCTGCCGATAATTTATTTCATAGTCAATTCCATGTCAATGAGCCTCGCAAGAGGCTCCATTGCGTTATATACCTCTTCATATGTATTGGTCTGCGCGCCGGCCTCTATCAGCATTGAACGCGGGACATGATGCAGGCAGTATCTGTATCCCGATATGTATATGCATCTGAACAAATCCGGATAATTAATTTTCCCCAGCAAAAACATTTTATAAGTCATAGCAAGATTTTCCGTGATGTACGGATTCGGCAGATAATCTATTTCTCCCTGTTCCTTGGTATAACTTATACCGTTAAAAAGCATTATCCGGGCTGTCTGCTTACCGTCTATCTCAGTAACCAGATGCTTGGATGCATCAACGCCATCACGGTGCAGATCGATGACTACCTGTATGGAAGGATTCTGTGCCAGCACCTCGTCAAGTTTTGTATTGGCATAGGTATAGGCTTCACTCCTGTCCAACACGCCTCCCGCCATATCGAACTCATCAGTAAGATGTATTACATTATATCCGTACTGTTCCTGCAAAAGGTTCACCAGCCTGTCTCCCACATTCACTATGCTCATGCCATTTTCTTCCGAATCTGCAAACTTTTCCTGTGAATGTGTGTGAAAAACAAGTATCTGCGGGACGGTCGAATCCTTCTCAATTCTTAAATCCACTTGTGATATTTTATCCAGATCAAGCACCTGCGGTCTCAGGCTTGTCACTGACGGAACCACATAAAAATTATTAAGTACGTAGTTATAATCCATAAGCTTTTCCTTCGGGATGATTCCGGCCGCTGCCTCAAGTACTTTACTGTCTTTGTCCCATTCAGGTTCCATGCCATCGCCGTTCTGCTCAGTTTCTGCCTGCTCATTACCGTTTTCGCTTTCAGTCCCTGTTTCCGTTTCCGGCTCTTCTGCCATTTCTTTTTTTTCAGCCTCAGTTTCAATATATTCACCGACATCCGCTTCGACTGTTTTAATATCATCTCCGCCATTATACAGGCTGCCCACAGGATAAAATTCTCTCATAATAAGATCAGACATCTCAAATTCCCTGTTGCTATCGTCCCAGCATTCTGCCGTTATAAAAGACGCTGCTATTGTCTCAAGTGATTTTTCCCGTAATTTATCCCAGAAATCCTGTGAAATCTTCCGACAGCCCTTCAACATGAGAAAAACCATCACAATAATAATCAATATTATTATAATTTTTTTAAGCCAATTTTCATTGATTCCATGCTGTCTGCGAAGCCATTGATATTTATTCATCCGACACGCTCTTTCATACTTATATACTCATCCATCCGGACTGATACAGTATATTCCGGCAATACCGGTGATATTCATTATTTACCGTCTGTCAAAGCCCATGCATATATTAATCCCTTCGGATATCGTATAACTTACCCTTTTAATTATCGCATCAATATCCTTTGATGTAACATACATAAGCTTATACTTATCGGAAATCTGCACCGGATCCTCAACGTTGTTACGTTTTACACTATCATAAATAAGAGTTGAAGCATCCACAACTGTCGGTACTCCGATTGCAATCACCGGTATTCCCATGCTTTTCTTCGTTATTGCCTGTCTGTTATTTCCCACACCTGAGCCCGGATGTATTCCCGTGTCCGTAATCTGAATTGTCGAGTTCAGTCTTTTAATTCCTCTTGCCGCAAGTGCATCAACCGCAATAAGTATATCAGGTTTTGTTTTTCTTATTATACCGCTTATAATTTCACATGTGTCCATTCCGGTCTGTGCCATAACTCCCGGGACAATTGCACTTGTCACCGCAAATGCGCCTTCCACTTCATCATATCCCATAAATTCCACAATATGCCTTGTTATGAACAGATTCGATACTACTTCCGGTCCCAGTGCATCAGATGTGGCCTCCCTGTTCCCAAGTCCTACCACAAGCACCTTCGGAATTCTGTTGTCCCAGCTATACGATGCCATAATAAGTTTCCTTAATTCGTCGGCAAGAGCTTTTGATATTTCCCTGTGGCTTCCTTCATCATCCTCCATAAGAGCGGGCACCTCCATGGTTATATACGTCCCGACAGGTCTTTTTATCGCATTGGCTCCGGTTCTGTTAAGCACTTCCATTTTAACAACATTTATATTATTGGAGCAGTCTTTTTCTTCGGTAATTCTGACTCCCTTAATTGCATCATTATCTTTTGATATATTATTTTTAGCCTCCAGTGCAAGGTCGGTTCTTACCTGTGTAAGTGCATTTTTCTTCATAATCCGCCCCCTTATCATAATTCTTTTGTTATTTTGTGTAATTTTTATGTAATTATGTATTGACATTCATTGAATCGTATTATAAAATATCATAGTGTGTTTATGTCGAAATGCCCGTGTCTGTTTTGACATTAACGATATAATATTTTTTACAAATAATTGGAGGTGCCTGAATTGGCTAATATCAAATCTGCTAAGAAAAGAATTTTAGTTACAGCTACTAAGGCCGAGAAGAACAAGGCCATCAAGTCAAAGATCAAAACTTACATTAAGAAGGTTGAGGCTGCTGTTGAAGCTGCTGATAAGACCGCTGCTACAGAGGCTCTTAAGGTTGCTACAGTTGAAATCGACAAAGCTTGTTCAAAGGGTGTATACCACAAGAACAATGCTGCAAGAAAGGTTTCACGTCTTACCAATCTCGTTAATGGAATGAACTAATATAATATTGTGATGTTAATCGGCTGCACATCATAATATATTTTAAAGGGACTGCTTTCGGGCAGTCCCTTTTATTGTTATTTTCCCGCTATGAAATTCCTGAGCCACTTACCTGTCTCCGACAGTTCCGAATCGGTCCATCCCGAAAGTTTCGAACATGACGATACGATAAGTGCTGATGTTTCCGCTTTATTGCATAAACTCCAGCCCACATATGATACATTGTTATCATTAATGAGCTTCTTCCACGCATTCGCTGAGGTACTATCTATTCCGCCGTTACCGGATGCATCACATATGCTGAACTCCGATATAAACACCGGTGTTCCGGCATTTCTTGCCGCTGTGAGCTTATTTCTTATATTATCTTTATGGGTTCCCGCATAAAAATGCAATGTATACATGACATTTTTCTTACTGGCAACCGGATTGGCTGCAACTGCATCAACATCCTGAGACCATGTCGGTGTACCGACAAGAATTATCGCATTCGGCGAATTTTTCCTTATGGTCGATATAATCGTGTCGGCATATGTCTTAATGGTATTCCAATCCACACCGCCGTTTGGCTCATTGCATATCTCATATATTACATTAACATTCTTGCTGTACTTCTTTGACATCTTGTTGAAGAATTTGACAGCCTCGTCCTTATATGTGTTAGGATTGCCGTCGCTTAGTATATGCCAGTCTATTATGACATACATTCCAAGCTCCGATGCCGCCTTTACGCCCTCGTCTATCTTAGCTTCAAGATCTGCCTTGGAACCACCGCTGCAATATCCGTTTTCCCCGGTGTACATGGCAAGTCGTACTACATTGGCTCCCCAATTATCACGCAGTGTCTTAAATGCATCCTTATTGACATATTGAGGGAACCACTGCAGTCCGTGTGTACTCACACCTTTAAGCTGGTATTTGGAACCGTTCTTGTCAACAAGGTCAACACCCTTAACAGAAAGCTGTCCGTGATTGCCAACCGGGGTGCCGCTTTCAAGCTTCGGAGGCGTATACGGTTTCACATCTTCAGTTGTCTGTGTATTGTTACCGCTGTTATTACCATTATTACTACTATTACTACCGGCATTATTACTACCGGCATTGTTACTGTTGCCGCCATTATTACTGTTGCCGCCATTGCCTGTGTCCTGTCCGGATGCTATTGCCTCACCGTTATATGTGAAATCGGATATCGCAGATGATGTTGCAATTATCATTCCAACATCGGACACGCTTGCGCCTGTTCCTATCCTGGAATTATAATCCGCCGGTCCGACAGTTATCTTATTTCCCGATATTGTGCATTTGCTGTTCCAGAACTGCTTAATTTCAGCTCCGTTTCCGGCATCAAACACGACCGTCCACGAAGATATTTCAGATGATGAAAGATTGGTTAACGTTCCCGACAGCTGGTAACATTTCTTACCGCCTTCTTCCCAGCTGTTTACAACTTTAAAATCAGCTTTATACTTAACGGTAGTCTGCAGCTTACTTTCTTCCTGTTTCTTGGTCTCTGTTTCTTTTTCAGCAACCGGCTCTTCTGTCTCTGTAACCGACTCTTTTTCTGTCTCTGTCACAGTTTCTGTTTCAGAAAGTTCTTTTGTCATATCAATATTCCCTGTTGTCCCAGCCGGTGAATCCGTATGACCTGCCCTGAAAGCTCCTTTAACAAAGAGAATGCTTACAACCGCAGCCAGAATTACAATTACTGTAATGGCTGCTATTATTATCCTCGTTCTGGTAAAAAAAGGCTTTTTTGCCACTTCTTCTTTCTGTTCAAGTTCTTCTTTCTGATCCTTTTCGTCCATTCCCGCTTCCTCCTGTAGTGTACCTGATCACAAGCAATTCAACTGCATATTTATCTTCAATCCTGCCGGTCTTTATATCATTATCGACGCGTACACAGTCTTCCATAGCCCGTCTGAGTTCTGCAGCACCGTAATGTGATGCACCAGCCACATATCTTCCTATAAAATACGGTCTTATCCCAAGTCTGGCTGCTATATCCTGATTCGATGCACCATCTGATTTCATATAATTAACCGCATACAGCTGTGCAAACTGCCTTCCCAATAATGCAAGTATCTTAAGCGGCGGTTCTTTGAGTTCCACAAGATCGGCATACAACTTCATAACTGTATCGACATTGCCTTCGGACATGGCATTTATCATATCAAACACCCTATCTTCAGGCTGCGGCTCTATGACTGCATCAATCGCTTCCCTGTCTATTATATCTGCACTGCCAATGTATGCGATAAGCTTACAACTCTCATTATATATATTATTCATATCCGTCCCAACACGGTTGAGAAAATATGTCATATCGTTCTGTGTTATTTTTTTGCCGGCTGCTCCAAACTGCTTAGCGCACCATGACATCAAATCAGATTCTTTCTGTGTCTTCATTTCGCACACATATCCGACATCATTAACTGCCTTATACAATCTGTTCCTTTTATCGACTTCACTTTCCACAAACAGAAAAACCGTCGTGTCCGGTGCATTTTTCACAGCTTCTGCCATCTCCTCCGATGCAGCTTTAAAAAGCCCGCAATCTTCTATCATTATCAGGCGCTTTTCAGCAAAAAAAGGCATAGTTCTGCTCAAATCAATAATTTCCGCCACCGGAATATCTTTTCCCTGATAATATGAAAAATTCATCGTATCATCACCACAAATGGCTTCTTTTAACTTATATTTATATATTTTCTTAAGGTAATCCTCCTCGCCGCACAATAGGTAAGCCGGCTTAAAAGTACCTTCTTTAATATGTTTAATCAGCTCTTTCATATAAACTATGATAGCACAAACAAAATATGGTTTCAAGTACATCCGCGCGGCGACGCTTTTCCGGCCGGTCACGGGTATATCCGCGAGGAATCTTTACCTGTACCCGTTGATATTTACTTTTCCATCCCGGAGGTTCACAAGCACCGCCCCTATTTCATCCGTTCTGTAAATTTCGGACCCGGCAGCGTTAATTCTATCCATTGTTTCTGTATGCGGGTGTCCATATGAATTGTCAATACCACATGAAATGATGCATGCCAACGGCGAAACTTCATCAAGAAATTCTGTACATGATGAATATTTTGAGCCATGATGCGCCGCCTTAAGCAAATCAAACGGAGCATAAGGCTGCACATACGGCAATATTTCTTTTTCCTGTTCCGATGAAATATCGCCCGTCAATAGTGCGGTAAATTCGCCATACTGAACTACCAGTGTGGTAGAGTAATCATTTCTGTCGTCGCATTTATATTGATACGAAGGATGTATGCATGTTACCGTACCGTCAGCGGTTTGTATACGCATACCGGCATATATTTCCATAATATTTGATGCCGATTCTGACGCAAGTTCCCACAGATCTTCGTAGGCGTCATCAATGCATGTTGTCGATGGCATGCAAAAATTCGTTACATGTATTACAGATTCATTAAGGAGCGCCTTTAATGCACTTATGTGGTCATTATCACAATGAGTTACGATAACATAATCAAGTTCATCCACTCCCCGCGATAGCAAAAATGGTTCCAGTGTGTATTCATATAATCTGGAATTATCCGTACTTCCGCTGTCCACAAGAATTGTCGTTCCATCTTCCATTCTTACAAAAATTCCATCGCCTTGTCCGACATCCAGAAAGTCCATCTCAAAATGAGGACGCGGTTTAATAAGAATAAAAATAAGCGGAATGAGTGCGAGCAAGGTTTTAAGGCGGTGCGGTTTTTGACTGATATAGTATATAATTAATCCGAGCACTATGTAATAGACTATAATGCGCCAGGCTGCCGGCTGTCCGCAAGTGTATACTGAACCGTTTATTTTAAGATTTCCTTCACACATTTTCTCGTATAATTTTAGTATCATGGCTCCGGGACCTATAGCAATAGTACCAAAAGCCGTATTTATGCTCCCGGCTATAATACCGGATATACCGGAAATCATCACGATTGTCATAAGAGGTACAACTATCATATTTAATAGGACAGACAGAACAGGAATCCGATAATAGTAATACATTATTAACGGAATTGTAGCAAGCTGGATTCCTATTCCGGAGAGAAGCGAGTTCAAAATTTTATTACGCGAATCAAATGCTTTACACAAAGTTGATGAGATGCAGGTAATTCCGAATACAGCAGCAAAAGAAAGCTGAAAACCGCTGTTATGAACGAGATACGGACAGTCTGCCAGCATTATTACAGCCGAAAGAGATGCACCGGACATCATATCATAACTTCGGTTTGCGACATTGGCATATACCGCCGTAATAAACATTATTAAGGCTCTGGTCTGTGATACGCCGCCTCCGGTCATAAGACCGTAAAAAATTATGAAAGCAGCTCCGCCGGCCATTGAAGCAACATCACCGGCCCCGCATCTTCTCAGTAATTTATACAGTCCCATTCCAAGCAGTGATATATGAAGTCCGGATATTGCAAGAATATGTCCTATCCCACATGCCGTAAATAAATCCGACATATCCGTATCAATTGACTCCCTGCGTCCAAGAATCATCGCTCCAAAGACCGATGCTGTCGCAGTGTCTGTTATATTATGTAAAATGTTGTCGGCTTTATCGGATATACGATCCGCAAGACTGTATATAAATACATCTGACCCGGCTGATTTGGTTATCCGTGATGCATATACAGCATATTTTATTTTTAAGGTGGCGTAATATTTCTCCAGATCAAATTCACCCGGATTAGATGCGCTTTTAAATGCAGCCGCTTTACCTGATATTTTTAGCCTGTCACGTTTCAGATATTTATCTTCCGAATACACAATACAATTTTCTGTCCGGCACTCAGTCCCATCTAACGTCACCGTCACATCCTGAAGAAAGATTTTATATCCGTTGCTGCTCTCCTTAACTAAATCAACACTCCCTTCAAGCTGACATAAAATTTTACCACCGTCCGCTTTCAAATTCTCAAGGAACAGACTCTCTGAGTCAAATGATTTGCGCATCATAAACGATATAATAGTTATAATTGGAAAAACAAGATATAAATAATGCATTTTTCCTGATTTGACTTTAAGAATAAAGTACAGAAATGCTGCGGTAACGAAAACCGCAGGAAATACGGCTACGCCTGTTTCATACAGCAATATTCCTGCCAGCATGAAAACAAGCGCGCCTGTTAACGGTCTTTTAATATAATCACTTCCTGTTTAATTGATATAAACAGCAGATACCAGATCCAAATTTCTTTCATATAAGTTGGAAAGAGGATATTTTTCCCTGAAATTATCCGTTTTATTTCCGTTGACCAGTATCTGCACCTTCTTGATACTATCAACTCCACACAAGGAATTCACTATTGAAAACAATGTTGCCTCTGCTGATACATCGGTCATTGTATCCAGAAAGGCTTCACTCAGATTCACATAACATACGCCTTCCTTTGTCGAAATGCCTAATAGCTTTATTCCGTTCGGAAGAGAACGCTGTGCGGCACTTATATCCGGACCTTCAATGAGTTTCTCAACTATCACCTGTTCAATCGGCATATTCTTGTTATATGATACATACCCACGCTCTCCGACAAGACCGGTGCCATCTGCATCCGCATAATACAGAACCATTTCTCTTCGTTCAAGCATGTCATATGCATTTAACTCCGAATCTACAAAATTATTCTCGTTAAGAAGGGTGTAACCGGCAGCAGTGTTAATGTCATTACCTATTCCGGCATACATGGTCAAAGGCTTATTGTCTATGTTAAATGTCACATAATCTATCTCTTCCAGCTGAATCATTGTTTTGACAATTGATGCCCTTAAAAGGATTCTGTCAACATTATTCATGTTATTATAGCTTTCGGGTAAATCAACATAAAGGACTCTGCTGCTGACAGTAAAATCCGGTCGCCTTGACAGCTGCGCATATATACCTGAAACTCCACGGTCGGTAGATCTTGACACAAGCTTATATAATCTGTTAATTACATCATCCGCTTCCGTCTCTATTATCTCGTATCTCTCGGAATCAAGTCCGGTTCCGCTGCTGTTCGCAGTATACACCACATATCCCGGAAGTTTACTGTCTTCCTTTTTCTCATCGGATGCACAGCCTGCCGCGCAGATAGTTCCAAGCATAACAGCCATACAAATAACAAACGCTCTCTTAAGCCTGATCACAGTAAATCACCTCCGGTCTGTCCATGGTTAAGCGGAACACGTATCGTAAATGTCGTTCCTTCATTTTCCTTACTGTAAAGTTTAATACTTCCCTTATGCATAATTATTATACTTCTGGTTATAGATAATCCCAGTCCTGTTCCACCGGTTTCTCTCGTTCTAGCCTTGTCAACTCTGTAGAATCTGTCGAAAACACGGTCAATATATTCTTTCGGAATTCCTATTCCGGTATCTGTTACCGTAATATAAAAATACTTATGGTCAGCATTGACCGAAACACGTACAGAACCGTTTGTGCGGTTATACTTAATGGCATTTTCAATTATATTAGTAATTGCAAGTGTCATTTTGACTTCGTCTATTTCTGCGGCAAACGGCCTGAAGCTCTCCATAATAAGCTCAACGTCTTTCGATTCCGCAATCGGATTCAGTCTTTTGAGGACATGTTCGACAAGCTCATTGACATTCACGGTTGAAATATTCAGTTCAGCATCCGATCTGTCAGCTTTGACAAGTGTCAGCAGATCATTTATTATCTCATTCTCCCTGTCTATTTCGCTTACGATATCATCCATAAATTCCCTGTAAGTCTCAACCGGTGCATCATCCATGGAAAGTAACGCCTCGGCAAGTACACGCATTGATGCCATAGGTGTCTTTAACTCATGTGAAACATTTGCCACAAATTCTTCCCTTGAATCATCCACCACCTTAATCTTGTCCAGCATCCGGTTTACAGAACAGGCTATTTTTCTATATTCATAGAAACTCTTCTCTTCAATCTGTCTGGCTTTGGCTCCATCTGTGACAAAATCAATCGAACCGCTAAGTTTTCCTAATGGTCTTACGATTACATTGGATACAAGAAAAGCGCATACGATGGCAATCATTGCTGCAACAAGTATTATCGTTACTATAATGCCCTTGATATATGTTGTCATATCAACAACCTTGCCATATGTCATCGTAATATTAATTACACCAATAATAGATGCATCATTATCCTCATTATATATTGGCAGTGAAATATCGGCCACTCCGGTCCTGGTATCGTATTTATCACTTACATTACCTTTGAGTGCTGACAATATCTGTTCACTTATAATTATTTTACCCGTCTCATAGTCATATGTATCTTTAACTATAATCCCATTGTCGTTTACTATAAGAATACGTGCCGAATATGTATATGTCATCTGATCAAGTTCAGCATCAACAATCTGGGAATTAAGAGTGTTCACATACGAACTGGAAGCTATATCGGCCGCAAGAAGATTTCCCTGTCCTTTGACTTCTATTATAATATCTTCCATTGCCTTCTTTGCGTAACTTTTAGCAATAATTATTCCTCCTAAGCACAGCGGGATCATTATCGCAGCAATTATCACCAATATAAGCACAAATCTGAGATTAAAGATACTGTTTAATTTAAATTTAGGTCTGCCAGACTTGTTCTTCTTAAAATATTTACGTATGTCCGGCATCTTTATCCTGTCAAATGCCATATCCTTACCCTATTCTCACATCAATACATCATTCAAAATAATATCCGATGCCCCATTTAGTCTTTATGTATCTCGGTTTCGACGGATCAGTTTCTATTTTTTCCCTGATTCTTCTGACATGTACATCCACGGTCCGTGCGTCGCCCGGAAAATCAAATCCCCAGATGACGTTTAATAGTTTTTCCCTTGAATACACTTTGCCCTTGTTCTCCGCCAGGTAAAAAATCAGATCAAATTCCTTGGACGTAAGCTCAACAGGTGTTCCTTTAATTGTGAATTTACGGCTGTCCATATCTATTCTGAGATCTCCGCTTGTAAATACACGTTCATTATTTACGGAATTGCGCTTTCCGGACAGTGACTTACGTCTTATGATAGCTTTGATCCTGGCAGCAAGCTCACGGCCTTTGTATGGTTTAACCATATAATCGTCTGCACCGCAGTCCAGCCCTGTTACCGTATCATCCTCTTCCTGCCTTGCGGTTACCATAATTATCGGAACTTCCGAAAATGCCCTTACAAGTCTGCATACTTCAAATCCGTCAAGTACCGGAAGCATTACATCCAGAACCACTGCATCATATTCATTGTCCTTTATCATTCTAAGAGCTTCCCCACCATCGTAGGCGCTGTCAACTTCCATATCATTACTCTCGAGAATTTTACTGATGCCTTTAACTATAGCAATCTCGTCATCTACGACCAATACTCTGTTCATAATTTCCCTTTCTCAAATGTCACACACAGATATAGTCTTTTATTTTGGAAAAAGCAGCCTCCTTAATGCCCGAAACATTCATGATATCCTCGATCGTACCGTATGCACCGTTCTCCTCACGGTATGCAATTATACTTGTTGCCCTCGATTCGCCTATACCGGGCAGTGTGGTAAGCTGTGACACATCCGCTGTATTAATATTAACCAGGTCACTTCTGCCATCCTGTACATCCGGCATTGCATTATCTGTCTCGCCTATGGCCGGCACATATATGCGCTGACCGTCAGTTACCATATCTGCAAGGTTAAGTATATCCGGATATGCACCTTCCGCAATTCCCCCTGCTGCCTCAACAGCATCTGCAACCCTCGCTCCGTTTCTTATATAATAAACGCCGGGAGAATTCACATATCCGCATACATATACACAAACCTCACTGGTAGTATCCTGTTCTTTATCTGACACCACCGTGACAAGTTCTGCTTTCGTCTGCTCTTTGTTATTATATACAGCACTGGTATTTTCTCCGGATCTCCCTATATAATAGAAAATTCCTGAAAGAATCACACAGATACCTATGACTGTATATAGTATTTTCTTGTTCTTAAGCATATTAACTCCTTATCTACATAAGGCCCCTTTATGCATACTTTTATTTTAACCAATTAAGCCGGCAAATACAACCACTTTTATTAATTTTGTCCAACATCTTTTCCACACATGCAGAAAATTACAATTCCGACAATGCTGACAAGTGCACCAATTACTTTTCCCCATGAAAAATCAACTTTTTTTGTTCCAAGTATTCCCATGAGTTCAATCAGATAAGCCGAAACAATCTGCATAATAACAATAAGCATTACCGATTTGGCCGGACCTAAAATCTCCATGCTTTTGATTACGGTAATAGTTATAAATGCACCAATCACGCCGCCAAGCAGCATGTATTTCGGTGTGACCTGCGTAATCTGGGCAATGCTTTCGCGCCCTGTTACAAGCCATGCTATAACACATATGACAAATGCACTAAGCTGTACGAATCCGGCTGAAACCCATATACTCGTCTGTTTCGTAACTCCCGTATTCATTACTCCCTGCACGCTCATAAGTAATCCTGACAAAAGTGCAATCAGATAACCCCACATAGTCAAAAATCCTCCCGAATTGATTACTATTAGTATATCCAATCCGGAAGGATTAATGCATTATATTAATTTAACTGTTTTTTCATATAATCGTCCACACTTGTGAGCTGTTCTTTAATATCATCACCATTAACTATATTATGCAAGGCAATTTCCAGTAACGGATATACCTGTTCGCCATACACAAGTTTGTTCTTCGGAGCTGACTTGGCATATGAATCATATATCTGTGAAAGATATTCCTTATCATATTCAATATTCTTATGTGTCGAAAGCATACCAGTGTATGAATACAATTCTCCTGCCAGTTCCGATGTGGCAAATTCCGCAAATTTCGATGCGTCTGTCACATTCTGTGAATAAGGATTGACAACAAGTGCCGTCGTAATGGAAAGCGGTCTGGTTAAAAGCTTGCTGTTATAATCCGGAAAAGCGGCCGCTGCACATGCTATCTTGCCGTCAGCAATAGTTGACAATGAATCCGTCGTGGCTATTACCGAGAGAAATTTTCCCGCCAAAAACTTCTTCATACATCCGTTATATGTGTTCCTGGCACTTATACTGAAATAATCTATAAGCGACAGATATTCCTTCGAAGCCGCCTCTGTTGTTTCATTATATATGCTGAAAGATGATGCGTCATCTCCGTTCCTGCCTCCGATTGAAAGTCCCGGTGATACAAATGCATAATTAGTAAACAAATCATTAATCTCGCATCTGAAAACAGACTCTACTGCCGCACTCTCTTCCGACGAAAAGAAATCCGCATTCTCGGAATATGTCTCCATTGCAGCAAAACTTGCAACATCATTTTCTGTAAGATATTTAGTATTGTACAGAAGAAAACTTGTTTTGTACGATAACGGATATGCAACCAGTGTTCCGTTGTATGAACATGAATTGATTGCCACATCACAATAATTTTCGGAAGTAAACTTATCCGATGTGTTCTTATACGCCAGACCGGCCAGGTAAAGTGTACCAAGATCGCTGTTAACTGCCATATACACATCCGGAACGTTCTCTGCGGCAGCGGAATCATTATTAATATTGTTTACATAATTATCTGAAGACACAAGTTCCGGCACAATATCAATGTCTTTGTTGTTTTTCTCATATTCTGCCTCACAATATCTCAGATATTCCGTATATTTACCATCACTGTATCTTACCCTGATTACCTTATCGGCCGGCTGCGTCTCTTCTGTATTTTCGGCAGATGTCATATTTTCTGCATATTCTACCTTACAGCCCGCCAATAAAGGCATCATTATTGCAATGCCCGCAAACATAAGTGCTATTCGTCTTCTCATATATAATCCTTCCTGCCGCTATGCAGGAAATATCATCCTACAGACACGACTCCAACTTCTCTATCATCTCGTCAACATTCTCTTTCGTGATTATAAGAGGCGGAATAAATCTGATAACATTAGATCCTGCAGCAAAAGTAATAAGCCCGTTATCAAGCATTTTACCGATAACAGATCCTACAGGCGCATCAAATTCAAGTCCCTGAATAAGGCCTATTCCTCTGTGGTCAACAATCTGAGGATATCTGTTCTTAACATCCTCAAGGCGCTCATATAAATATTCACCAACAATATTGACATTATCAAGTATATTATCCTGTTCAAAAATATCGAAAACCTTGGCAGCCGCCGCACATGCCAACGGATTACCACCATATGTTGTTCCATGGTCACCTGCTTCGAGTACACATGCAAATTTCTCCGATGCTGCAAAAGCTCCAATAGGCACACCGCATCCGAGTGCTTTGGCAGTTGTCAGTATATCCGGCATGATGCCATATTTCTGATATGCATACATGGCGCCGCTGCGGCCCATTCCGCACTGTACTTCATCAAGGATGAGGACAATATCTTTCTCATCACAAAGTGCCCTGACACTCTTAATAAATTCTTCGGAGGCCGGATGTATTCCGCCCTCTCCCTGAACAGTTTCCATTATTATAGCACATGTTCTGTCATTTACCAAGTCTTTAACACTTTCAAAGTCATTATACTTAGCAAAATGCACACCCGGCATCAGAGGTTCAAACGGCTCCCTGTAATGCTCTGTACCTGTAACCGATAATGATCCTATAGTCCTTCCGTGGAAAGAATGCTCCATGGCTATTATTTCTGTTCTTCCGGTACGGTTTCCGTATTTTTTGGCAAGCTTAAGTGCCCCTTCTATTGATTCTGCACCGCTATTTGTGAAAAATACCTTTGAAAGACCTGTTGCCTTAACAAGTTTCTCACTTGCAGCCGCTGCCGGCTCATTATAAAAGTAATTTGATGTATGGACAAGTTTGTCCACCTGTGCTTTGACGGCATCATTATACTCTTTATTATTATATCCAAGTGCAAAAACACCTATACCGGAGCCAAAATCAAGATATTTCTTTCCTTCGGCATCATAAAGATACACTCCGTCGCCCTTTTCAAGTGCGACCTGATATCTGTTGTATGTATGAATCACATTGGCTTCAACTTTATCTATTATTTTACTTGTCTGTGACATAAAATCTCTCAGCTCCTTTATCTATTATCGCCGTTCCGATACCTTTATTGGTAAAGATTTCGAGAAGAAGGCAGTGTGGTATTCTTCCGTCAAGAATATGGACTCTTGAAACACCCTCCTCTATTGCATTAATACAATTATTAAGTTTAGGAAGCATTCCACCGCCGATACAGCCGTCTCCTATAAGCTCTCTTGCATCATCAAGACTGAGCTCCGAGATAAGCGTCTCAGGGTCATCTTTATCCCTGTATACACCTTCAATATCCGTAAGGAAAGCAAGTTTCTCGGCTTTAACGGCTTTGGCTATGGCACATGCCGCATCGTCCGCATTGATGTTGTATGTGTTATATTCATCATCCGTTCCTATAGGACATATAACCGGAATAAAATCATTTTCGAGAAGTGTAAGTATAACCTCTGGATTAACAGCTTTGACTTCACCGACAAATCCAATGTCCTGTCCCTGCGACAGTTTCTTATCAACTTTTATCATGCCGCCATCCTTACCGCTTATTCCGACAGCTTTCACACCAAGCTCTTCCACAAGATTCACAAGGCTTTTATTGACACGGTTAAGTACCATTTCTGCAATTTCCATGGTAGGCTCATCCGTGACCCTCAGGCCGTTGACAAAATGCGTTTCCATCCCTGCCTTATCAACCCACTTGCTGATTTCTTTGCCGCCTCCATGTACAATAATCGGTTTAAAACCTACAAGTTTAAGCAATACAACATCTTCAATAACTTTACGTTTAAGTGCCTCATCTACCATTGCACTTCCGCCGTATTTCACAACAATTATTTTACGGTTAAATTTCTGTATATATGGGAGAGCCTCTATAAGAACCTCCGCTTTCATTAATTCCGTATCAAGATTTATCATTTTCTTCACTCCTGTTTATTAAGATCTGTAGTCCGCATTAATGCTTACATATTCATGTGTAAGATCACAGCCGTATGCTGTCGCGTGTGCATCTCCGCAGTTACAGTCACATGTAGCTATAACATGGTCTTTGGAAAGAATCTCACTGGCTTTCTCTTCGCTGTAATCCGTCTGCACGCCTGCTTTGGCAATCATAAGTCTGCCCGCTTCGCTTTCAAAATATAAATCAACCTTATCCGGATCAAATTCCGCGCCTGAGTATCCCATTGCACAGAGAATCCTTCCCCAGTTGGCATCATGTCCGTAAATAGCAGCCTTGGTAAGGCTTGATGTGATAACCGATTTGGCAAGAGTTTTCGCATCTTCCTTGGTCGGTGCATTTACGATTCTCACTTCAAAAAGGCAGGTACATCCTTCCCCATCCCCGGCTATAAGCTTTGAAAGCTCTTCATTAATGTAGTATAATGCATCGTAAAATTTCTTATAATTCTCATCTTCTTCTGTTATCGGCTTATTGCCGGCCATTCCGTTTGCAAGTACAAGAACCGTATCATTGGTTGATGTATCACCGTCAACAGAAATCATATTGAATGTCTCATCTATTCCGGCACTTAAGGCTTTCTGTAACAGATTCTTATCTATAGCGCAATCAGTTGTAATAAAGCATAACATTGTGCACATATTCGGGTGTATCATTCCGGAGCCTTTACACATACCGCCTATGGTAACCGGCACACCGTCAATGTCTATCCGGACCGCAACCTGTTTGGAATGTGTATCGGTCGTCATAATGGCCTGGGCGGCAAGTGCTGCATGTTCTTCATCTGCTGCCATATTCTCCGGAAGTTTTGCTATTCCGGCATTAATTATATCCATCGGAAGCTGTCTGCCTATAACTCCTGTTGATGCAACCAACACAGCTTCTGCAGGTATGCCCAATGCCTTACCCATGTTTTCCGACATTTCCATGCAGCATTTCATTCCTTCTTCACCGGTAGCTGCATTCGCAACACCGCTGTTTACAACAACAGCCTGTACGTAATCCGATTCATGTACCAGCTTATAATCCCATTTAACAGGTGCTGCCTTAACACGGTTGGTTGTAAATGTTCCGGCTGCCGCACAAGGTTTCTCGCTGTATACAAGCGCCATATCCTTTTTGGTATTATTTTTGATTCCGGCATTAAGTCCGTTAGCCTTAAATCCCCTGGCAGCGCATACACCGCCCTTAATTCCTTTTATCATTTCGCATAACCATCCTTTCTTCTATGGGAACATCGGAGCCATCATAAGGCCCTCTTTTTCATCAAGTCCAAACATAAGATTCATATTCTGAACTGCCTGTCCTGCCGCACCTTTAACAATATTATCAAGCGCGCCCATCATAACAATACGGCCCGTTCTCTCATCAATCTTAAATCCAATATCAACAAAATTACTTCCTTCAACCCATTTGGTCTGCGGACATTCATCCTTCGGAAGAAGTCTGATAAAATATTCATTCCCGTAATATTTCTCATATGCCGCGCGAACCTCATCATATGTAACATTCTTCGTCAGATTGGCATATTCCGTAACAAGAATGCCTCTGTTCATCGGCACAAGATGAGGTGTAAAGATAATCTTAACATCATTGCCACAGGCATATCCAAGCTGTTCTTCTATTTCCGGTGTATGCCTGTGTGTAAGAACACCGTATGCTTTAATATTCTCATTGACTTCGCAGAAAAGATTGTCCGTCTTAGCTCCTCTTCCGGCTCCGGATGTTCCGGACTTGGCATCTACGATCAATGTGTTCGGGTCGATAATACCTTCCTTCACAAGCGGATATGCTGTGAGTATCGAACAGGTCGTGTAACATCCCGGGTTGGCTAAAAGCCTTGTGTTCTTAATATCTTCTCTGTTTATCTCACAGAGTCCGTAAACTGCCTTTTTAATAAGTTCCGGGCTCTTATGTTCTATTTTATACCATTTCTCATATGTCGCCACATCTTTAATTCTGTAATCCGCACTCAGGTCAATCACCCTGGTTCTGGATAGAATATCTTCGTTAACAACCGATGCACAATATCCCTGCGGTGTAGCGGTGAAAATAACATCTGCCTCATCCGCAAGTGTCTGCATATTATCATCCATACATTTGGCATCAACGAGTTTAAACATATTACGGTAGATTCCTGCATAATCTTCTCCGACATAGCTTCTTGAACCGTACCACACAATCTCAACGTCCTTATGTCCGAGAAGTATTCTTACCAATTCATTACCGGCATATCCGGTAGCTCCGATTATTCCTGCTTTTATCATAATTTCCTCCATATAAAAACCGGCCCTGATCCGGCGGTATTTACTATAATGATAATATTACTATCACCGGATTGTGTAAAGACTTTTCTTATTTTCATAATTATACACACTTTATGCATATTATGCAAGTATATTTTTATTTTTATACATATTTCAAAATAGATATTGCATAAATCTTACATATGATGTATATTATTCCTAGTTAAAAAACACAAAACACTCAGGAGGACATTTAATATGAAAGAAAAAGTCATTCTTGCCTACTCAGGCGGTCTTGATACCACAGCTATTATTCCATGGCTTAAAGAGAATTTTGACTATGAAGTAATCTGTGTATGCGCAGACTGCGGACAGGGGGACGAACTTGACGGCCTTCAGGAAAGAGCTATTTCCTGTGGCGCATCTAAATTATACATTGAGGATCTCACTGATGAATTCTGTGATGATTTCATCGTTCCTTGCGTACAGGCTCATGCCGTATATGAGAACAAATATCTTCTCGGTACATCAATGGCAAGACCTGTCATTGCCAAGAGACTTGTAGAGATTGCCCGTAAAGAAGGCGCTACTGCTATCTGCCATGGTGCAACAGGTAAGGGTAATGATCAGATTCGTTTCGAACTTACAATTAAAGCTCTTGCTCCGGACATTAAGATTATTGCTCCTTGGAGAAATGATAAGTGGACATTAAAATCACGTGAAGATGAGATTGAATATTGCAGACAGCATGGAATACATCTTCCATTCTCACCTGATTCAAGTTACAGCCGTGATCGTAATATATGGCACATCAGCCACGAAGGTCTTGAGCTTGAAGATCCGGCTAACGAGCCTAATTACAAGCACCTTCTCGTTCTCGGTGTTACTCCTGAGGATGCTCCAGATGAAGGCGAATATGTAACCATGACATTTGAAAAAGGTGTTCCTACTTCTGTCAACGGCAAGAAGATGAAAGTATCTGATATTATAAGAGAACTTAACGCGCTCGGTGGTAAACATGGAATCGGTATTGTTGATATAGTAGAGAACCGTGTAGTAGGTATGAAGTCCCGTGGTGTATATGAAACACCTGGCGGAACAATCCTTTATGAAGCACACCAGCAGCTTGAAGAGCTTATTCTTGACCGCGATACTACTACAATGAAGATGGATATGGCCAACAAGTTTGCACAGGTTATCTATGAAGGCAAGTGGTTCACACCATTACGCGCCGCTATTCAGGCCTTCATTGAGTCTACACAGGAATACGTTACCGGAGAAGTTAAGTTTAAGCTTTACAAGGGTAATATCATTAAAGCCGGAACAACTTCACCTTATTCACTTTACAATGAATCGATTGCTTCATTCACAACCGGTGATTTATATGACCACCATGATGCAGAAGGTTTCATCAACCTCTTCGGTCTCTCACTTAAGGTTCGTGCAATGAAAGAACTTGAAAATAAGAATAAGAAAGACAGATAAATCTGTTAAGAATTTAAATCAAAAACGCTTTCGCTATACAGTCAATGTATTGCGAAAGCGTTATTTTTATTATTTTGTTATTATTCTTGCAATTTCATCATATGACATATCTGCCTTTATTTTAAAATCACCTGTCTGGATACATTCGGCATATCCGTTGTTTACAAGGTAGGAATTAAATTCTTTCTGGTTGGTAATTATTCCGAGACGCACAAGTTCGGCTGACACCGATTCAGAATACATTCCCGGCGAAATCGTAAGAACTGCCTCCGCAGCCGCCGGTTCTGTAGGTGCCTCCGTTGGTGCTTCCGTCGGCTTTTCTGTCGATGCCTCCGTTACTGCTTCTGTTGTCTCCACTACTGTCGTAGTCTCTTCAACGCTTATTGTCCCCGTTTCTTCGATTGTCGTATCGACTTGTGTTGTCTGCGCAAATAATGTATCATCCTCGGTTGATGCCATTACCATTCCGAGTTGTGCAGCACGCTTCATAATCTGCGAATCGCTCATACTTCCTTTGGTATGATAAACTATTGTTAAAATTGCTGCCGTAACAAGAATCCCAATCCCAAGTCCTCTTAAATAATATTTAAGTTTCATAGCCTACCTGCCTCCCTTAAAAAGGTCAACAACAAGCTTTACTTCTCCTGTTCCTATTCCGAGAGTTTTGGCAATCTCCATATTGGATTTGCCGGCTCTGCTCATCTCAAGGATTTTCTCATTATTGTTACCGTTTTCAAAAACAGTTATATCTTTATTATCTTTGCGTTCTGTTTCTTTTTTAACCGTATTGCGCGCGCGTGAAGCTGCCGTCTTTGCGTTGCCTGCTCTCTTTTTCTTAGGTTGTTCATCAAAAGCAGATACATCTGCACCAGTTTCGTCTGCAACCGACTCAGAAACGGCATCCAACTGGTCAAGAACAGTCTCCTGTCGGGTCTTTTGACGCGGTTGTTTTGTCTCTTCTTTGATTTCTTTCTTGACAACATTCAGATCCCTGACAGTATTATTGATTTCTTTTTTCTTCTCGTTAAGCATATCATATAGAAACATTACTTCATTATGATTACGATTAATCTCACCTAAAATTGTCTCGGAATAATCGTTCATTTCCATTATTTTCTCGTTGGATAATTTATCAAGCTTTATCTCTGTCTGCTCAGAAAGATTTTCCATCTGCTCATCAAAAACCGTCATAATCTGATTCTTAATATCTTCCTTCTGCTTGTCACTGAGTCTGATTTCGGCATTTTTCGGTGTATCTGACTTGGATGTAAAAATAAAACTTGCCGCAAATATCATTGCGCCGATTATTAACAATATAACTTCTATGCCTGTCATATCCGGTATCTCCTATATTCTGATATCAAAAACGGCATGTCCTTTAACCTTAACCTGTCCGTCTTCTTCATCTTTGTTCTTATTATGTTTCTTGCGGTTATCCTGATATTCCGCTCCAAAGCCTTCCTTACTGGCGTCATATTCAGAATCCATATCATTATCCTGTTTTTGATATACACGCTGTTGCTTAACCTCAGCAGCCTTCTCATTGCTGTTGATTATCTGCTGCTGCATAATGACAGGTTTCTCTTCCTGTGCCTGTTTTATCGGTGAAATATCCTGTGTTCTTCCGACATTCATGTTAAATTCCAATGGTCTCATACAATCGCCGCCTTCTGATTACAAATTAATTCTTGTTACCTCACCGTCTTTGAGTACATATTGACAGAAATTATTCTTGTCCCGTATAAAAAGACTTATATCTCCTATTTCTATCTTTACACCCGGATAGATACTTCCGTTTACCTTAATCCTGGCATCCTTATTCTCAACAAGCAGCTCTGATTTAGCATTATATTCGTTCTTCTGCTTGTTAATCGAATTATCTAAAAGTATCATATTTTTCATTGCTTTCTGAAGCATTTCTACCTTATCTGGTTCAAGCTTTCCCTCAGTGTCCTGTTTTCTCCTGAGGAGCGATATCAGCTGGGATAACTGTGCTTTGTCCTTGGATTCTTTATTTATCTGTTTCATTATATTGTCCAGTTCAATTAAAAGTTCAGGATCTGATCCAACACCGATAATTGTATTTGTTCCCATATCAGAACCTATTGTCTTCGCCGATATCAGATTACCTGCCCTTACGAATCCTCCAATCAGATATCCGTTACGTCCGTGTATTTCGATATTGCCTCTGGCTGTTACTTTACTGTGCATTATCGCATCCGTGTCAATGTCTTTACCGGCAATAACCCTTGCATTTTCGATAAAATTAGATGCAATATTACCACCCGCGGTAAGAACACCTTTGTTCATTCCCTGAATACCACGCTGTAATATAATATTACCACCCGCAGTAATCTCAGCGCCTTCAACCACTCCGTCAACAACTACATTTCCACTTGCTTTTACTTTAAATCCTGCAAGTACATTTCCTTTGATATGAACATTTCCGTCAAAATCGATATCTCCGGTAGCCG
>FR889231.1:32574-89343 GCA_000431815.1 Butyrivibrio sp. CAG:318
CGATATCTCCGGTAGCCGTATCCACATCCGCAGAAATCTCATATTCATCAGAAACAAATACCTTATCGTTTTCTAACTTTACATGACCTGTAACCAATGAAATCAATTGCAATCCGTCATCGGAAACTTTAAGATTACGTCCGTATTTAAATATTTTACGATAGACTTTTTTGGGCTTAATTACATTGCCATATACATCCATTCCATTCTCGCCGGAATATTCCGGTTTGATCTGTGCTACTACATCTCCTGCATTAACCTTATTGATAAGATCCAGTTTATGGAAATCAACTGTTCCGTCATCATTAACCTTAGGCTTATTGGATACTGTTGTGCTGAAATTATATGTAAGCTCAGCGTCATATCCTTCAACAGCCTCTGTGCCTGCTGCTACTATAACTGGAACAAAATAAAGTTTCTCCTGTACCATTCTGCGGATATTTTCTTCGATTAATCCGTATCGTATTTTCATGGAAGCAAGTCCGGAACGAATTTCTGCTTCATCCGCATCACTCATTGCACTGGTCGGCGGATACAATACAGCTGTCACCTTCATGCCATCTGTTGATATGCTGCTTTCACACCATCCGGAAAAAGGGGTAATACAATCGCTTACTCTTACTGCATCATTATGTGCTGTATCAAATACCGTTTTAAGCTGTACAATACTATCATATGGAACTTTCTTGGCATCACAAAAATGAACCAGATCCTCAAAACTCGGATTATATCCGCCGGTCTCTGCTTCATGTATCTTCAAATACAATCCGTCCGTTCTATTATCCAGTTCAAAATATCCGCTTTTTGCCATACCGTTCTCCTTTACTTTATTCAGTCAGTATATTCATATATCCGCCAAGATTTTTCTTCATCTTGGCAAGTGCTTTGGTATGAAGCTGTGATACTCTTGATTCCGACACTTCCAATACTGCACTGATTTCCTTAAGTGTCATATCCTCATAGTAATATAACATCACTACCTTTTTTTCTTTTTCGGTAAGCTGATCGAGTGATTCAGCTATCATTCCGGTCAGTTCTTCCTTCTCTACTATCTTTTCGGGCTGTTCAAAATGCGAATTAGATGCTGCGTCCATCTTCACTTCACTACCCTGCTCAACAAATTCATCCAGCGAAACAAGATTGGTTATCTTGGTCTGACCCTGCCATGCATAAAATTCATCCAGTGAAATCTCCATCTCGGCTGCAAGCTCTTCATCTGTCGCAGTTCTGCCATATTCCGTTTCAATTTTGGAATATGCAGCATCTATTCTCTTCTGTTTCTGTCTCACTGAGCGTGGAATCCAATCCATCTTCCTGATTTGGTCAAGAATAGCACCTCTGATTCTCAAGCTGGCATATGTCTCGAATTTAACATTCTTATCACAATCAAATTTATCTATGGCATCGATAAGTCCAAATATGCCGTAACTTACAAGGTCTTCATATTCAACCGTATATCCGAGATACATGCTCAGACGTCCGGCAACAAGCTTTACAAGCTGTGAGTATTCTATTATAATCTGTTCTCTTATCTGTGGTGTTCTTTTCTCGCGAAAAGCTGCCCATAATTTATTTCTGCCATTCTCGTCCATCTTATATTACCTCAATATCGTATAATACAATCAGGCCTGATTCTCTTCTTCATCCACAGTCTTAACACCATCTTCTTCACCGGCTTCTTCCGGTTCGGATTCCTCCTCAGTCTCTTCTTCCGGTTCTTTGGTATTAAGTCTGACCAATACTGCCCTGAATATCAAACCCACTATGTAGAAACCAAGCATTACCGCCAATACGATAAGTACCGATGTAATTGAATTATTGTGATTCAATATAAATACAATACTTACTGCCAGGCCTGCAACAAGAGCGATTGCCAGAGGCAGGAATTTGTGTTCTCTTTGCATAAAATACCTCTATATAACTTTAATGTCCTTGCCTACCGCTTTGATCGTCAAGCTTCCGTCTTCTGCATAAAATTCTATGGTTCTACCATAGTTAAGCCCGACATCTTCAGCTATTATGGCAATACCATTCTCACTAAGGTTAAGCCGTGCCGCTTCAATATTATTCTCTCCGACATTCAGTCCGGGAAGATTCACACTGGCTGACACCGCAAACATCCTTGCTCCACCTGCAATTTTGGCTACAATTCTTGATTTGCGCGCTCCAGCTTCTTCCATAAGCCGTATCAGTTCCCTGATACCCGTATCTCCGAATTTTGCTATATTCTGATTGCTTTTGATTTTAGTGCTGTCAGGGAGCATATAATGTACCATTCCGGCTATTTTGACCACAGGATCATATAAACATGCACCGATGCACGAACCGAGTCCTAAAGTTGTCAAGGCGTCCGGTGCTTTGCATATTTTTAAATCTGCCATCCCAACTTTAATCATGTTACCCATCTTGTCATATCCATTTCAGGTAAAATATTAAATACCCGCCTTTATATTTCTATTCCTAATGATGTAAGTATCTTTCCGTAAGAATCAACTTCCGGAACCATAACTATGTATCCGTTAAGGAAATCATCTTCTCCTAATTGTGTCTCTATAAAAAGAACTTTATCACCTATTTTACCATATTCGATAGCCGGTACACTTAATATTGCTCCTGCCATATCTATGGTCATCGCCGGCACGGTGGCCACAATCTTCAAACCTGTAAGTGAAGACAATGCGGACAAATATGAGCCTGCAATAATATTACCTATCTCACCAAGGGCGGAATATTCCATTTCACCGAAATCTGCATCCGGTGCCGAATCGGTTCCCATCAACAAATTGACTATTCTGTGTGCTGAATCAACCTTGAGCAAGAACATCATTGTTCCTGTTATGTCACCTTCCATGCCCAACATTATTCCGACAATAACCATCTCTTCAGATCCGATTATGCCGGAAATGTCGCTAAGCGGTACCAGGGCAACTTTTGGCACATTCATGTCTATCTTCATGTTAATCATCTGCGATAGTGCGGTTGTCGCATTACCTGCACCAATATTACCTATCTCCTTAAGTACATCAAACTGCATATCAGTCAGTGTATCAAGATTAATTTCCGGCATATCGTCACCTTCCTTTCAGGTGTGCATTACACTTGTTCTTTATCATTAATTACTGTCTGGATATTAAGAATAGATATAAGCTCATCCTTGTTTTTGCCAACTGCGTTTATATACGACTGGCCTTCTGCATCGGTGCTTATACTGTTTCTCTCAATCTGGTCTTCCTCAAGTGTCACAACTTCTTTAACTGAATCGACAATGAATCCCACCGTTGCCTGCTGTTCAGGTTTAACGATGATTATTCTTGTCGCATTGGTAAATTCGTCTTCTTCTATCCCGAATCTTCTTCTGAGGCTCATTACCGGCACAATCTCTCCACGGAGATTAATGACGCCGACAAAGTATTTCTGTGCTTTCGGCACTCTGGTAATCTGCTGCATTCTCACTATGTTATCAACGATTTTGATGTTGATACCATATTGCTCATTTCCGATTCTTACAATAATAAACTGATTGGTTGAAATATCGCTGTTAGATGTTTTTTCCATGTCTGCCCCTCCTATACAATAGCATTGGCATCAATGATAAGTGCAACATCACCATCACCAAGAATGGTCGCACCACTTATCATTTTATTTATATTGATATATTTGCCGAGTGATTTAATAACAATTTCCATCTGTCCGATAAGGCTGTCAACGACGAGGCCTGCCTGTTTGTCACCTTTCTTGATAACGACAACCGTGATGTTCTCTGCATCTTCGGCTGTATCAGGAACTTCAAGCAATTCTCCAAGTCTGATAAGAGGAATCACATTGCCTCTGAGATTAATGACTTCCTTACCCTGAACATGTTTGATTTCCTCAACCGGTATATCCTCGACAGTCTGTATTGAGCCGAGCGAAATTGCATATTGTTCACTGCCGATTTTAACCATCAATGCCTGAATTATGGCAAGTGTAAGCGGAAGCCTTATTGTAAATGTACTTCCTTCACCTACAACGCTGTGGCATTCAACATCACCGCCAAGCCCTTCGATTTTAGACTTAACAACATCAAGTCCAACTCCACGACCTGACACATCCGTGATTTTCTCTGATGTGGAAAAACTCGGTCTAAAAAGGATTTCGATGATTTCCTTATCCGTCATACTCTCAGCCTGTTCCGGCGTGATAGTACCCTTCTCAATCGCTTTGTTTCTGACTTTCTCAATATTAATTCCGGCGCCGTCATCCCTTACTTCAATGACAACATTATTGCCATCCTGATATGCATTGAGGAATATTGAACCTACTTCCGGTTTGCCAAGACGTGCTCGCTCTTCCGGGCTTTCAAGGCCATGGTCTGCCGAATTTCGGAGAAGATGCATAAGCGGATCGCCTATTTCATCTATGACTGTTCTGTCAAGTTCGGTATCCTCTCCTGTCATATACAATTCCATTTTCTTATTGAGCTTCTTGGAGAGATCTCTTATCATTCTAGGGAATCTGTTGACAACTGTTTCAATAGGAACCATTCGTACATTCATGACTGATTCATGAAGATTAGTGGTAACTCTCTCAAGATATTCTATCTGTTCATTAAAATTCTGGCTGTGCTGTATCTGTTCTGCTGCATTAGATGCAACAAGTCCGTTTTTGGCAATAATAAGCTCACTGACAAGATTCATGAGGACATCAAGTTTCTCTATATCCACACGTACGGATCTGTTTACTACCGGCTTTGATGATGTCTTAGCCTGTGCAGGTTTGGCATTATCCCTTGCCGGTGCATTACTGCTGCCTGCCGTATCGGCTTTTTCCTCTACCTTGGTTTCCTCTTCTTTAATGACAATCTGTTCGCCTTCTGCATCTTTAATTTCGGATACATTCTTAACTGTTGCCACTACTTTATCAAGAGGTTCCTTGGATATTATGAACATACTGAAATCAAGGTCAAACTTTTCATCTTCGATGTCCTGTGTGGACGGAATTGATTTAATGATTTCACCGAGTTCTTCCAGATTCTTAAATACAAGAAATGCTCTGGCCGCTTTTAATATACAGTTTGGATCAATATGTACATTGACACCGTACACATTCATGCCGTTCTTTCCGGCTTCAATCATTGCATGTTTCTCAAAATCAGCAAATTTAACATCGGATAATCTGGCTGGTGCCGGGGTGTTTGTCTGCTGCTGTGCAGGTGCGGCAGGTGTCTCTGCCTGTGCAGGTGCAGCCTGGTTTCCGTTAAGGAAATCATTGAGAAGTTTGATTATCGGTTCATTATCCTCAGTTCCTTCATCCTGAGTATTAATAATATTATCGAGATATGCCTCCAATGCATCAAGGCACTGGAACAAAGTGTCCACAAGTTCTGAGGTCACTTTCATCTTATCATTACGGATTTCCGAAAACACATTCTCCATATTATGGGTAAGACTCTGCATTCTCTTATATCCCATTGTTCCTGCCATTCCTTTAAGGGAATGGGCAGCACGGAAAATTTCATTAATAGTGTCTTTATTTTCCGGTTCTTTTTCCAATATAAGGAGATTATCGCTAAGGCTTTGAAGGTGTTCCTTAGTCTCCTCCACAAAAATTTCAAGATACTGGCTAACGTCCATTTACATTACCCCCACGTTCTTAATAATACTTTCTGAAATTTTGTTAAGCGGTTGTATTTCATTGGCAAGCCCCGCTTCCGCTATAGCTCTCGGCATGCCATATACTATACAGGATTCTGCATCCTGGGCGATTACATGAACCCGGCGGCCTGTATCCACAAGCGATTGTATTCCCTTGGTTCCGTCCGCACCCATTCCTGTAAGTACAACGCAGGTTATATCATCATAATCTGTGTTTGACAATGATTCAAACATAATGTTGGCACATGGTCTCAATCCATCAACCGGCGGCTGGTCAGAATATCGTATAACATGATTCTTTCCGCTCTGTGCGATTATAATATGCATTCCGCCCGGTGCTATGTAAACATGACCGTTCTCAATAACTTCTCCGTCTTCGGCTTCCTTGACAACTGCCTCGCTAAGGGAATTAAGCCTCATGGCTAAAGACGCGGTAAAACCCTTCGGCATATGCTGTACAAGTACAACTCCGGCGTCAAGATTCTCAGGCAGGTATGGTATAACCTGCTGGAGTGACTTAGGTCCTCCGGTTGAACATGCAATGGCAACAATCTTATTCGTGCCCGGCTTAACACGCTTAACCGGAACATGCACCCGTACATCTGTATGAGTGGGCATAGTGGCCACTTGCACACGGTTAAAATCACTTCCTGTAACCATCTCGATTACCTTAAGAATCTTGTTCTTAAATCCGTCACCTTTAACTTCATAAAAGTTCTCAGGTTTCTTTACGAAATCGAGTGCTCCAAGTTCGAGTGCCCTTAGGGTTTCCTTTGCGCCCTCGATTGCAACCGTGCTTACGACAACCACCGCTTCATGCATATGATTTTTCTGCAGCATCTCAAGCATCTCAAGTCCGTTCATCTTAGGCATATTAATATCAAGTATTACAAGATCATAATATCCCGGATGCGCTACAAGCTTGTCCAGACCATCAACACCGTCAACTGCTGTGTCCAACACTTCATATTCACTGTTCAGTTTTATTATATCAGATATGACCCTTCTCATAAGTGCAGAGTCATCAATAATTAAAAATTTTCTTCCCATATTGATCACCTGTTGTTTTTTCTAATCTTTCTCTCTTCCTGAAAAATATATTTAATAAGCATTTCACGGTTTTCCTTTGATATATTCCTGAATTCAACACGGTGTTCATACATGCCGTGATGCTGCGGAACGGCAAATGACATAACCACATCTGCAGCAAGTACATATCTTTCGATATTGCCTTCATAATCAATATCAAATACAATAGCAATCTTATTTCCTTTTTCCACAAAGCCGTCGCCTGTAAATCTTAATCCGCCGCCGCTTAGGTCAATTGTATCTCCCGAATAGAATTCCGACAGATTTCCAAGCCTTTCCGGGAGTTCTTCCCCATTTGCCATCATATTGCTTTCCGTCTCGGTTATCTGCATATATCTCACAGGAATATTAAGTTCAAGTCTGTAATACTGCCTTCTCTGGTATTTGACAGGTTCCGTCAGAAGTTCAATGTCCATCATATAGATATTGTTTATTTTGAATCTGTCAATTATAATTACCATGCACTGATACAAACCTTTTGCCGTATAGAAAAATGCATCGAATTTTTTCCCTTTGGACAACGGTATTATTCTTCCGTGTTCTATAGGCATGGATACACGCAAAATATCATCATTCCTGATTTCAAAAACCTGGCTTGCATATGTGGCGGGTGTCAGTCCACCATTGAGCTGTTCTTTGCTCAATATATCTTTGAAATCTATTTTGTCGCCTTCTGTTATCAGTATGTTTGCCACCGTTGTCTACCTCGTCATTCCTTATCTTGTTCTGTTACACTCTCTTATTTGATGAAAATACCCTGCTAAAAAAACGCGCAACGCCTTTTGCATGTCCAACCTGTGCCGTCTCATTTTTGGCAAGTCTCGTACTTATTGCCTGAAATGATTTTGAAGCAGACGCCGATGGATATGCTATGCTTACCGGTTTCTGTTTCATAACAGCTTTGTTAATATACTGGTCATATGGGATTGCACCCAGATAACTTATCTTAATCTTAAGAAAACGATTTACAACCGCAGAGAGTTTCTCATACAGATTGCTGCTTTCATTGGCTGAATTAACTCTGTTTGCAACAATCATTACATTCGTCGATTCATAGTCAAATCCGTCATACATTGACAGTGCCTTAAGCAATGCATATGAATCGGTTATCGATGTCGGTTCGGGGGTTGTTACAAGTATTACCTCCTGACTTGCTGCTACAAATTCAAGCACGGCAGGTGATATTCCGGCGCCGGTATCTACAATGATAACATCGGCAAGTTTTTCGAGTTCAGCAACTTTATAAACGAGTCTTTTAATCTGTTCATTATCAATATTAACCAGTCTTGCGATTCCGGAACCGCCGGACACAAACATAACGCCCTCCGGTCCTTCAGTTATTATATCTTTTATTTCCTTACCCTTGAACATCAGATCCGCAAGTGTATATTGCGGAATCACACCAAACATGACCTCAATATTGGCAAGTCCGAAATCTGCATCAAATATAATAACTCTTTTACCCTGTCGTCTGAATTGCAATGCAAGATTGATTGATACATTGGATTTGCCAACCCCACCTTTTCCGCTTGTAACGGTTATTATCCTGGCAGAACTTTCGTTTGACTGATTCTGTTTTTTTATAATTTCCCGTAATTTTTCTGCCTGATCCATGTACACCTCCGTTTTATTCACCGCCGAGAAGACTTTTTGCAAGTTTCTGCACGTCAACGCTCTCTATATCATCAGGTACATTCTGTCCGCATGTTATATACGAGATAGGTGCCCCTGTATAGAGCTTAATATTCAATATATTACCAACCGAATCGGTTTCATCCAGCTTGGTAAATAACAATCTGTATGAATTAAGCGATTTGTATGCATCGCATATGTTGACCATATCCCTGTACTTGGTGGTAACACTCATTACAAGGAATATTACAATATCTGCATCAATATCTGAATTTCTGACATTGGATATCATCTCGATTATTTCATCACGCTGTTCGGTATTCTTATGCGACCGTCCTGCCGTGTCCACAAAAATCATCTGGTAATCCGATAATTCTTCTATGGACTCGACTATTTCCGATGGTGAATATATTACATTTACAGGCACGTCAAGAATGCTTGCATATGTATTAAGCTGTTCAACCGCTGCAATTCTGTATGTATCCGCTGTTATCATTGCAACGTTTTTTGAACGGGTCAGTTTAAAATCCGATGCAAGCTTAGCAATCGTCGTAGTCTTGCCGACACCTGTTGGGCCTATAAAAAATACTATTTTGCGTCTGTCATCATCTTCGATGGCTTCAGGTTCCCCGAACTTAAGGATTATTTTCTGATATACGCTCGCAAGAATACTGTCAAGATTTGACTCTTTCTTCATGGAATTTTCTATATCATTAATGATAGCATTGGCATATTTTTCGCTGACTTCATTCTCAAGTAATTTATTATATATGAGTTTAAGAGATTTGAAATTGGCATTATTCTCCGGTCTGACAACTGGCTTTACATCTTCTTCCTTTACCATCTGGTTACGAAGCATATCATGGAGACTGTCCAGTTTCTTTTCGATTATCTCTGACTGTTTCGGTGCATTTGTATCGGCACGGTCATCTGCAAGAAGATTTATCTGTGACTGCTGTTTTTTGATTGCTTCACTGCTTACACGGCTGAATGTCGGCTTATTATTGTTAACATTCTGCGCAAAATCTTTCTCTTCCAATGCTGCCGTTATTTCAACAAAATCTTTTTTGAATATTTTGGCAAGACCTCTCTGTTTCATTGTCCTGACATTAAGTACAACGGCGTTTGAGCCAAGGTCATCCTTGGCTTTCATAACTGCTTCTGTTTCATCTTTTCCGGTATACTTCTTAACTATCATTATGCGGTCACCATCCCAACTGACTGTAATTCAACTTCAGGTTCAACCTCGTTGTATGATATTACAATAAGGTCCTTCATATAATCGCTTGTAATACGTTTAAAATATATTCTGACTATAGGTGAAGTTATGATTATAGGTGTTTTTCCCATATCTTCCATCTTGGTAACTTCAGCCTGCACTGAATCCATGATGCTCTTAATCCTGTCCGGAGCAAGGTTAATATATGCACCGTTTTCAGTCTGCTTGACTGAATTCATTATTTCCTGTTCTACCGACGGATCCAAAGTTATTACACTTGTTGTCTCATTCGGCATAAAGAACTTATTGGATATTGCTCTCTTAAGACTCTGCCTTGCATATTCCGTAAGAATGTCAGTATCCCTTGTGGCACCGGCATGGTCCGCAAGCGTCTCAAATATGGTAAGAAGATCCCTGATCGAGATACCCTCTTCAAGAAGATTCTGGAGAACCTTCTGTATTTCTCCAACACTCATAAGCTTCGGCACAAGTTCCTCGATAAGCGTTGGGTTGTTTTCCTTGATGTTGTTGATAAGATTCTGTGTATCCTGCCTTGTAAGAAGTTCTGCAATGTGTTCCTTGATAACTTCCGTAAGGTGCGTGGCGATAATTGACGGCGGATCTACAACTGTGTATCCTAGCGATTCCGCACGTTCCCTCTGGTTCTCGGTAATCCAGATTGCAGGCAGGTGGAATGACGGTTCAAACGTAGGAATACCTGTAATCTCTTCTTCTACAAATCCCGGATTCATCGCCATATAATGGTCAAAAAGTATCTCACCTTCACTTACCTGTATACCCTTGATTTTGATTATGTACTGGTTAGGGTTAAGCTGTATATTATCCCTGAGTCGTATAATCGGTACAACAGTACCTAACTCAAGCGCAACCTGTCTTCTTATCATAACAACACGGTCAAGTAAATCTCCGCCCTGATTGACATCGGCCAATGGTATGATGCCATATCCGAACTCAAGTTCAATCGGATCAACCTGAAGCAACGATACAACATTCTCCGGTTTACGTATTTCCTGGGCTTCCATATCGGCTTCTTCGGTCTCATTTTCAACCGTCTGCACAGCGGCCTTTCTCTCTGTCATAATTCCGGCAATAAAAAGTGCTGCACCGAGAAGAAGGAAAAGCCACCACGGCAGTGGCGTAACTATTCCCAGAATTGCCATGGTCACTCCGACAATCTTAAGCACTTTCGGTATGGAGAAAAGCTCGCCAATGATTTCTTCCGGAAGTTCCACTTCCTTGGATGCCTTGGTTACAAGGATACCTGTTGAAAGCGATATCATAAGTGACGGAATCTGGCTTACAAGTCCGTCTCCGATTGTAAGAAGTGCATACTTGCTGAGTGCCTCCTGTATGCTCAATCCACCAAATATCATACCCATAATTATACCTCCGATGAGGTTAATCACAGTGATGATAAGACCTGCGGTAGCATCTCCCTTAACATACTTGGTAGCACCATCCATGGCGCCGAAGAAAGATGACTCCTGCTGTATTTTATCACGCCTTGCTCTGGCTTCTTTATCCGTAATTGCTCCGGTATTCAGATCGGCATCGATTGCCATCTGCTTACCCGGCATAGCATCAAGTGTGAATCTGGCAGTTACTTCCGATACACGTTCTGAACCTTTGTTGATAACAACAAACTGCACGATTATAAGTATAATAAATACTACGAAACCGATTACAAGATTATTGCCTCCGACAAATTTACCAAATGCCGTAACGACTGCACCGGCATAACCGTTCTTAAGAATAAGCTTGGTAGATGATACATTAAGTGCAATACGGAATATTGTCGTAAACAAAAGCATTGTAGGAAATGCCTGCATATCCAGTGCTTCCTTTGCATAAAGGGAAGTAAAAAGAATAATCATCGATACTGATATATTTATGGCTAAGAGAACATCCAGAAGTCCCGATGGAATGGATAAAAAAAGGCAAAGAATTGCTGCCATCAGGTATATTCCTATAAACAAGTCTGTCTTTTTGAATTTCATATTCTGACGTTCACCTTTCTATTTCAGATTTTGTGTTTAAGTTTCCAGACAAATGCAAGAACCTCCGCAACTGCCTGATACAATTCCTGAGGAATTTCCGTTCCCAGGTCTACATTATAATAAAGCATACGTGCAAGCGGTTTATTCTCAACTATTTCCACATCGCACTCTCTTGCTTTCTCTTTAATCTTCTGCGCAAGGTAATCTTCGCCCTTGGCTACAACCACCGGTGCCTTTCCGGAATCCGGTTCATATTTAAGTGCAACCGCAAAATGAGTCGGGTTTGTTATTACCACATCCGCCTCCGGAACTGCCTGCATCATACGACGTCTTGATGCTTCCTGCATCCGTCTTCTCTGCTTATTCTTTACTTCAGGACTTCCTTCGGTGTCCTTCCATTCATCTTTCAATTCCTGTTTGGTCATCTTCATATCATCTTTGAATTTCCATTTTTCGAAGATGTAATCGGCAACACCTATAATAAGATAAATTACACTTATTGTTATGCCAAGGTCAATAATCAAATCTCCCATGGCAACAACTGCCTGTTGCAATGTTATATCATACAGGTTAAAGAGCATACCGATTTTGCTCTTAAGCTTATTATAAGTAACTATTACGCATACCGCAAGTACAACAATCTGTTTTATTAATTCCGCTATTGTCTTGACGTTAAAAATACGCTTTATTCCGTTAACCGGATTAAATTTATCGAATTTCGGTTTTAATGTCTCACCTGTAGGTTTCCATTTCACCTGAATTATGTCCATAACAAATCCAAGAACAAACGCAACTGCCAGTATAGGAAGCAGCATAACAAGCATATCCAGTATGTTCTGCTGCAAAATATTTTTAAAGTAAACACCTATTGAGCTGTATTCATCGCTTGCGCCGGATAAATCACCTATCCTGGTATATGTCTCATGAAATGAACTCATAAACTGCCTGCCAAGATATTTGACATAAATTTTAATCAGGACAAAAAAAGCTAACAACAGAACCGAGCCGGAAAGATCCTTACTTTTGGCTACCTGGCCTTTCTTACGGGCATCTTCTAATTTTTTGGGTGTAGCCGGTTCTGTCTTCTGACCACCAGGACCGTCCTTGGCAAAGAACTGAAGGTCATATTTTATCATACAAGTCCTCCCGCAATCTGTCTGACAGCCTGTTTCATCATATTTAACAACATATTTGATACCGTCGGCAGAAGTCCTATCGTAAGAAACATTATTGCAAGTCCGAATAAAAGCTTCATCTGTATACCTACAGCAAACATATTAAGCTGCGGAGCAACTCTGCATAAAATTCCCAGAATTATATTCATTAACATCATCGATATGAAAACCGGTAATGCAATTCTGATTCCTACAATCAGAAAACCTGCTATCACATCCAGAAAAGAATCATAAAGTGCCGCATTGATCGTGACTTTGCCAATCGGGATTATACTATATGAATCCACAATCGCAGATATCAGGAACTGGTACAATCCCGTTACCATCATAAGGAGAAACACCGTATAATAGTAGAAAGTTCCCGAGATACTCGTCTGTGTGCGCAATGTCGGATCATACATATTGGCCATTGAAAGACCTATATCGGTATCTATTATATGTCCGGCAAAAGTTATTGCCTGGATACATACATTACACACAAATCCTAACAGGAGTCCAACAACGCTTTCCTTGATAATAAGAATCGCATAATCAAGGAGCCCTGTATATTCAATAGTTCTGTCAGGTGTAATCATAAAAATCAATATCGATATGAATATGGATATTGAAATTTTAACTTTCTGCGGTACGCTCGATATATTAAAAAACGGTGCTGTATATACAAAGCTAGCAATGCGTACCAGAATCAGAAGAAAAAACTCCCAGTAATTTAACGCTATCTCATAGTTAAACATAACAGCACCTACCTGATATATGTACTAAAATTCGACCACAGTTCCTGAATATAATCAGTTACCTTTGTCAGAATCCATGAGCCGAAAATCATAACACCTATAAAAACACCTATTATTTTCGGAACAAATGTAAGTGTCTGCTCCTGTATCGATGTAATCGTCTGGAAAATACTTATCACCAGACCGACAACAAGTGAAATCAAAAGGAGTGGAGCCGAACATTCAATTATAAGGAATAATGCTTCCCTGGTTATATCCACAACCTGTTCTTCTGTCATACTTCCACTCCTTTATCAATAAAATGTCTTAACAAGATTTCCTATAATCAGATTCCAGCCATCTGCCATAATAAAAAGCAATATTTTAAAAGGCAGCGAAATAGTTGTCGGAGGTAACATCATCATACCCATCGACATCAATGCCGATGCAACAACCATATCTATAATTATAAATGGAATATATATCAGGAATCCAATTATAAATGCAGTTCTCAATTCACTCACTATAAAGCTCGGCACAAGTACATATGTAGGTATATCATCATAATTCTCCACTGCACCGATATCCGCAATCTCAAGAAACATCCTGATGTCCTTGGTATTGGTCTGCTTAAACATAAATTTTCTTATTGGCTGTATTCCTGTCTCATATGCCTCTTCCGCCGAAATTTCATTGGCCGACAGAGGCTTGATCGCGTCATTATATACCGTTGTAAATGTAGGCGCCATTATGAAAAAAGTAAGAAAAAGTGATAAACCTATAAGCACCTGGTTCGGCGGTGTCGACTGTGTACCCAGCGCCGTTCTTGTAAAATGCATTACTATGATTATTCGCGTGAACGATGTGAGCATAATAAGAATGGAAGGTGCTAAAGCAATTACCGTAAGCACAAGTACTATCTGTAATACGCTTGCAAGATCACTTCCATTTCCAGCCGATATTCCGATTGTAAAATTATCTGAAGCATTAGCCGCAGTTGTCGTCTCTTCGGTTCCTAATATATCAGTTGCATATACAGCAGTTCTGCTGTTGACCGATATGAAGAGAACAATCGCCACCACCATGGCAATTCTTGCGAAAGCTAATATTGCCTTACTTCTCTTCTTCATCTTCTGCCTCTTCCTTGCCGGAAAATCTGAATCTGTTAAACACGCTCCCAAAAGATTCTTTGGTCTCGGTCTCCTTAAATTCAAGTGTATCCTCGTTAATTTCTCCAAGATACGTAACTGTGTCTTTGCACACAGCGATAAGGACGCATTTATCTCCTGCTTTTACAATTTCCAATATCTTATTGCTTGAAAGTCTTGTACTTTCAATAACTTTAATATTACCATAGCTCATTTTCTTCTTCTGATATGAGCCAATCCACCTGGTCGTGAAATATGTAATAGCCAGAACAAATATAAATATCATGGTTACAGTAATAAACTGCGCAATACTGTTCTCCATGGATGCGCAATATATCATATTAACCAACAACTTTTCTTACAGCTTCAAGGACTCTGTCTGCCTGGAACGGCTTAACGATAAAGTCTTTTGCTCCCGATTGGATTGATTCAATAACCATAGCCTGCTGTCCCATGGCTGAGCACATGATCACGGAAGCCTTAGGGTCAAGTTCTCTTATTTTCTTAAGAGCCTGTATTCCATCCATTTCAGGCATTGTGATATCCATAAGTACAAGATCAGGCTTAAGCTCTGTATATTTCTCTACAGCCTTAGCTCCGTTCTCGGCCTCTCCGGCAACAGTGTATCCATTTTTCGTAAGAATGTCTTTGATCATCATTCTCATAAATGCTGCATCGTCGCATATCAATATATTTTTTGCCATAACTTAATCTCCTTTAAAAGAAATGTTCACTTTTTTTATTTAATGTGTGTTATACATTATTGCATCGTTTTTGAAAACAATTATTTTATTATTTCAGTAATTTTGATACCAAAACTTTCTTCAATAACTACTACTTCGCCTTTGGCAACATACTTTCTGTTGACAAGTACATCGATAGGTTCTCCGGCGATCTTGTTAAGTTCAACGATTGTTCCCGGTGCAAATTCAAGAATCTCCTTAATGGACTTGGTTGTTCTGCCAAGTTCAACTGTTACTTCAAGCGGAACATCCATAATAAGATCTATATTCTCGTGTCCGACCGTTGATTGAGCTCCGGTAAATGGCTGGAATGAAGCCGGCTGCACATTAACATTCTGAACCGGTGGCATACCATATCCCGGCATTGGCTGTCCATAAGGCATCTGTGGCTGCATGTATCCCGGCATTGGTGCTGCGCCATATCCGTAAGGCATCTGCTGCTGCATCTGCGGTTGCGGTGCCACATTCTGCGGCTGCGGTGCAGGCGATGGTTGCTGCATTGCCTGCTGTGCTGCTGATGGCTGTTCTGCTGCCGGCTGTGCGGCCTTCTCTGAAGGTGTCGATGTCGCAACATTATCCGAATTATCCTGCATACCGAGTGCGAACACTTCATACAGATTCCTTGCAAAATCAAACGGATATAACTGCATGATTTCACTGTCTATAAGATTTCCTATGGTCATTCTGAATGCGACCTTAACAAATTTGGTATTAAGGAATTCCGGAAGATTATTTTCATCCTGTTTTACATTCAAATCAATCAGATTTGCAACTGGCGGGCTTATATCTATTTTCTTGCCAAGCATGGATGACATTGATGTTGCGGCCGAACCCATCATCTGGTTCATCGCTTCTCCGATTGCGCTCAAATGAAGTTCACCAATCGGTTCATCATCATTGACCTCTCCGTTTCCGCCCATCATAAGATCGGTAATTATTCTTACATCATGTTCTTTAAGAACAAGGACATTATTACCGTCCAGTCCGGCTGTATATTGAATTTGCAAAAAAACACATGGTCTGTCATAGGAATCTGCAAGTTCGTCCCATGTCATATATGTAACCTGCGGTGTTGTAATGTTAACCGGCTGGTTGAGCAACGTGCTAAGAGTAGTTGCTGCCGTTCCCATGCTTATATTTGAAACCTCTCCGATAGCATCTTTCTGTTCATCGGTCAGGGTTTCATCTGTTGTACTGGCTGCTGCATCGGCACCGTCGTCAAGATTGGCACCTGAAAGCAATGCATTGATTTCGTCTTGTGATAACATTCCATCCATTTTAGTCATCTCCTCTCAGAACTTTGGTAAGTCTGACTGCATAATTTTCGTTAGCCGAACCCGGCAACGCTGTAAATTTCTTTATATTTCCAACAAAAACATCTAATTCTTCATCCACTTTGGTGTCCAGTTTAATAACATCTCCGACACCAAGATTAATAAAATCATTAACAGAAATACTGCTGGAACCCAATACCGCCTTGACCGGTATCTGTGCCTTGCTTATGAGTGATGCTATCGCATCTTCATATGTATTAACATCTTTATCCTGCATAGTGGAAAACCAGTATTTTGTATTGAGTTTATCCATAACAGGTTCAAGAACAATGTAAGGAAGACATATATTCATGAGTCCTTCGACATCTCCGATTTTAATATTCACTGTGATGATAGCAATCATCTCACTCGGAGATATTATCTGTGCAAACTGTGAATTAGTCTCTATCCGTTCCAGCCTCGGGTGTATATCCACAACATTTTCCCAGGGTTCCCTTAAAAGATTAACACATACATTAAACATTCTCTCAAGTATTGTGAGTTCAATCTCTGAAAATTCCCTTGGTTTGTCTAGCGCAGTTCCTGCGCCTCCCAAAAGCCGGTCCACCATTGCAAATCCAAGATTGGATGCTATTTCCATAACAACATTACCGTCAAGAGGTTCAAAACTTACCACGCCAAGCAATACCGGATTGGAAAGTGCATTTGCAAATTCAGAATAAGTTACTGCCTCTGAGTTCATTACAGCTACCTGAACCGGTCTTCTTAAATATGCCGGAAGATTGGTAGACAACAAACGTCCGTAATGTTCAAATATTATTTCAAGTGTTCGAAGATGTTCTTTGGAGAATTTAGCCGGTCTTGCAAAATCATAATTCTTAACCGTCTTTTCTTCCGTGCCTTTCATTTCTTCGACATCAAGTTCACCACTGCTGAAAGCCTTCAGCAGGTTATCTATCTCACTTTGTGAAAGGACTTCGCCCATCTTCTCTCACCTTCTTTCTATAACATATTATATTCATAATTACTGTACTACATATTGTGTGAATGATACTGAATATACCGTATCCGATGCAAATAATTCACGCACCGCATTCGTCGCTGCCTTTTCCATATCCGCCTGAGGTGTTGTACTGTCAAATCCTCTGATTACACCCATAAGTGTACTGTCAATCATACTCATTGCAGATTCAACCTGTGTCTTCACACTTTCATAATCCTTTGCCCTAGTATTTAAATTTATAGTTGCACCGAACTTTGCAAGTTTTCCGTTGGTAAGATTGACAACATTGGTTGTATCCTCGCCAAACAATACGGTAACACTTGTCAGATCCGAAACAGTCACTTCCTGTTTGTTACTGTCCGCACCAACCTCCAGGTCAACCATATCACAAATTTTAGTAACAAGATTATTGGTTTTCTTAATTGATGGCAGGAATGTGAAAACAAGTATCACTGTAAGAACCAGGTTAACTATCACAAGTGCCAGAACAATTATGTTGCTTATTCCTTTTTTCATATATCTATCCACCTTGACTTTCTATAATATATATTAATAACTGCTGTAGCTGTTATATATCTTAATCTCTACACGTCTGTTCTGTGCTCTTCCATCAGCTGTATCATTGCTTGCTATCGGAGCATATTCGCCCCGGCCTGCACATTTGAGCTTCGCCGGGCTCACACCACAGTCATTTACCACATAATCAAATACTGCCATCGCCCTGTATGCCGAAAGAACATTGTTATTAGTAAATATCGGGTCATTCAACATCGGAACATTATCCGTATGTCCTTCTATCTCTACAAGATTATCCTGATATAATTTAAGTATTTTACTTACCTCAGTCAATACTTTCTGTGCTTCGTCAGTAAGTGTTGCCGATGCGGATTTAAAAAGAAGCGCACCCTTCATATTAAGGCATACATAATGCTGTGTAACCTGGACTTCAACCGCATCGTTAAGTCCCGTTCCTTCAAGCATTCCGTTAATGATCTCGCCCATTTTCTCAGATTCTTTGGTCTGTTCTTTTTCAAGTTTGATCAACGCATCCTGGACATCATTCTTGCTGCCCTCCTGATTAAGGCCCTGCTGTGCATAATAATTACTGATATCCGTAAGCTGGCTTGTTCCGCTCGCAATAAGCTTTCCTTCGCCTATTCCGGAGCCTTTTCCTTCAATAACATTGTATTTGGAAGAAAATGAAGCTACAAGTTCCTGCCATTTATCAGCATCAACAGTTGACATGGCAAACAAAACGACGAAGAAACACAATAACAGGTTCATAAGGTCGGAGAACGTAGCCATCCAGCCATCCGTCTTTATAGACTCTTCATTACCTTTCTTTCTCGCCATTAAGCCTCTTCACCTCCGGCTTCTCCACCTTCACCATACTGAGTTCTCTCTGCAGGTGCAAGGAATGATTTGAGTTTCTCTTCGATTACACGAGGATTCTCTCCGGCTTGTATTGACAGCAATCCTTCTATTACCACTTCCTTAACTGTGACTTCTTCTGCATTATTAGCCTTTAATTTGGTTGCAATAGGCATTGCAAGCCAGTTGGCTAACAGTGAACCGTAGAATGTAGTAATAAGGGCTGTACTCATGTTAGGTCCTACGGTTGACACATCATCAAGATGTTTAAGCATGTTAATAAGACCGATGAGGGTACCGATCATACCCCATGCAGGACCCATCGCTGCTGCTGTTTCCCAGAACGATGATACTTTCTTATGTCTGTCTTCTATACATGTAAGTTCTGTCTCAAGAATTGCCCTTACCAGATCCGGTTCCGTACCGTCAACTATAAGGAAGATACCTTTCTTCATAAATGCATCATCCAGATCCGATGCCGCATCTTCCAATGCCAATAAGCCTTCCTTACGTGCTACATTAGAAAGCTCAATTATCTTCTTAATAACTTCCGTCTGATCATGTTTGGTCTGACGAAGTGCCATCTTTATTCCTTTAATTCCGTTAACAAAATCTCCTAAGCTGTTAGATACAAGTGTTGCACCGAACGCACCACCGAATGTTATAAGTGCCGACTGTGCATGAAGGAAGTTCGTTAGTGCCGCGAATCCATCATCACCTGTAACTATACCAAATATCATAAGGCCTAATCCTGCGACGAGACCAATTATTGTTGCAAAATCCATTTATATACCACCTATTATCCTAATTTAAATAATTCAGCAAAAATTGCCTTCTTATATGATAATACTAAATTTTTCACTTCTTGTCTACTTTCTTTTACAATAAATTTGCGTCCTGTAGTAAGAGTGATAACTGTGTCTGGTGTTGAATCGACAACTTCTATCAACTCCGGATTCAGCCCGAATACAGTTCCGTTAAGTCTGGTTAATTCAATCATGCCTTTTCCTTTAAAACCGGCATATTCTGCCCCGCCTACCGGCAAGGCAGAACCGCCATCTTATAATTATCTCTTAAGGTTAATGAGTTCCTCCAGGAGTGTATCTGAAACTGTGATAATTCTCGAGTTTGCCTGATATCCTCTCTGGGTTGTAATCATATCAGTAAATTCTGCAGCAAGATCAACATTGGACATTTCAAGTACACCTGTTGCAAAATATCCTCCATCCGCCGTTACATCCTGTCCTATTCCATCAAACTCACCGGAATTCATGGTTGCCTGGAAAAGATTATCACCTATTTTCTCAAGACCTGACGGGTTAACAAAATTAGCAACGGCAATCTGTGCTATAACTCTCTGATCGCCGTTATCATACGACGCTGAAATCTTACCGTCCTTACCGATTGCAACCTTTGTCATAGTACCTACGGCTCTTCCAGCTCCGTTGCCGTCAGCATCACCTCTTGATGATTCAAGTTTGGTCTCCGTACCACGGCATGTTACACTTGAAAAATCAACAGTTATGTCCTGAGGAAGTGCATCGATTCCAAGTGCTGTCGCCTTGAAATTAATGATACCATCCGCCGGTGTCGCAAGTGTACCGTCTGCTTCATTAAATGTAATAGATGTATTGGCATCAAGAAGATTATTAAGATCTGTCTCCGAAAGATTCAATGTTCTTCCATTACAGCTTACTGCCGATACAGTCATTCCATACTCATACTCACTGGTCTGTGTAACTTTGAGTGTTGCCTGATACTTATATCCAAGGTTATCATAAAATGATATGTTTACAGAACGTGAACCACCGGCTGCCGAAAAGCTTTCATCTTCTTTATTGATGTTACCTGCCATGGTTGTCGCTGTTGTAGCAACCGGATTTGCGTACTGGTTCTCAGGTGAATAAAGATTAATTCTTGATACATTATCAACCTGAATGTTACCATCCTTATCCGCAAGCCATCCCATTACCGCATAACCCTGTGAAGTTACCAGCATTCCGTTGGTATCAAGCTGGAAGTTACCAGCTTTGGTAAAATAATTTGATCCATTGTTATTTACTACAAAGAATGAATCTCCGTTGATCATAAGGTCAAACGGTTTGTTGGTTGTCTGATATCCACCTGTTTCGGTAATATTGGTACTGATGGATGAAATAGTTGAACCAAGACCGATCTGCTTGGCGTTGGTACCGCCCGCTCCGGTAGTTTCGTTAGGACCCGAAGCGTTCTGTGTTGTCTGATACAATACATCGCTGAATGTTACAGACTGTGATTTATATCCTACTGTGTTGACGTTGGCAATATTATTACCTATTACGTCCATTCTTGTCTGGTGTGACCTGAGTCCTGCTACACCAGAGTAAAGTGATCTCATCATAATTAAGTGGCCTCCTGACACCGGATTATCCCGGTGTTTATTAAAATCTGCCGTTTTCTCGCTGCTTCATCCGTCATTCAGAAGCAGAAGGTTTCCATAAGGTCCAACCTATACCAAAACGGCTCCGTCAATGTTTGTGAACACATTGTCACCTTCATTGCCCTGTTCCATTGCTGTTATCACGGTGTTCCTGCTTGTGTTGATTATGAATGCGTAATCATCCATAAGTACCAATGATTCCCTGATACCCTTCTCTACACTGAGTTTAACACCTTTGTCAAGTCTGTCAAGCTGTTCATTTGACAAATCAATATTTCTGTCCGCAAGTCTTTGCATTGCATGTTTGGAAAACTTAAGGCCTTCCGTCTTTGCATCATCAAATTTCTGCTTGAGAATAGTATCAAATGAGCTGACATTTTCTTTGTCTGTCTGCCTGACATTCCGGTTGTTAAGATATTGACCCGTGATCTGCTCAATGGATGAAAATCTTGTGTTTTTGATATCCATATCTTATTCCTCATCCATGCCGGTCTGAACGGTTTTATGCTTTTTTCTCTCCGGTACCGGCGCCATCGCTGCCTGTACTGCCCTTGTTACCGTTAATGAGTTTGTCATAATACTCATCATCAACTACAGCATAAAGCTTGTCAACCGAATATAAATTGTCATTGATTGAAAAGTATAAGCCATCTGACTTCTTTTCGATACACTGAACTTTACCTGTAACATAATTGACTTCGCCGTTTGTGTTATCGGATGCAGCAACTATTATTCTTTTTCCTACAAGTGCAGCTGCTTTCTGCTCATTGATCGTGTCTGTAACATCCTGAAGCTGCTCTATCTGTGAAAACGATGCCATCTGCGTTACCCATTCTGTATTGGATGACGGTTCAAGTGGATCCTGATATTGCATTTCGGCCACAAGGATTTTTAAGAAAGCATCTTTGTCAAGAGAATCACTTCCCTTAGTATCCTTATTGGTGCTTGTTCCGGATGTATAATCAGCATATACTTTACCGTTAATTACCTGTGCTGATATTGCCATTGTTTGTCTCCTTTACTATGCCGTATAACTTACGCTGTTGCCGTTAGCTTCCATTATCTGACGTTCGGTATTTTCTGCCGCTGTTTCATCAGAAGCTAATTCTTCTTCGGTTCTGAATCTTCTTGATGAATTATTCTTACCGTTACCCATATTCTGTGAGTCGCCGTTGTTATCATAATTCATATTAAACTCATGACTTGCCACCGTTACTTCGACATTTTCAACCTTAAGTCCCTGGTTATTCATGCTCTCTTTGAGCTGTATAACCTGATTTTCAATTGCCGCTTTTACAGATTCATTCTGAGCTGTTATGGTAGCTGTTATGACTCCGTTTCGGGTAGCCACATTGAGATTGATCTTTCCGAGGTGTTCAGGTGTAAGCTGTATCTCCATTGATGTTGTATCTGGAGTTACGTTAACTCTTACTGCTTCAAGCATCTGCTCAACAATATCTGTACGGCTTACGCTGAAGGTTTCGCCGGCATCTGCTGCAACTGCTTCACTCACACTCTGGTTAAGATTCTGGACTATGTTCTGTGCAAACTCTTTCGCCGTTGTCTGATGTCCGCTTTCATTATGACTGTCAGCGTCATCCGACGTCTGTGTTTCGCTCACTCCGGTTCCTGTCTGTTTGTTTTCCACACTTGCCATTTCTTCCTGATGATTCTCAACAGTCACTTTAATCTCTTTGTCCTGCACCGGAACATTTGTCTGTGAATCTGATACAGACTCTGCCGGCATCTCAGGATTTCCGGTATCCGCTGTGCTATTCAGTGATTCTTCCAGATTCCTGACTGCTTCTTTAAATTCTTCAACCGAAATCCCGGTGTCTGTTTCAATAGTCTGGACAATGTCTGCAATTTCCTGCGTAAGTGTTGCGAGATTATCCGCAAGGGATTCATCTGTAAGGATATTGGTAACATCAGTGCTGTTAACTTCTGCGACAAGCATTGCCATATTCTGCGGTACTATCAGGTCGGCAACAGTCATTCCCAGAGCTTCAAGTGCTGCATCAAGTTCTTCGTCTGTTATGTCTAATTCTTCTTTAAGTGCTTCCCTGATATCATTGTACGCATTCCGGATACTTTTGTCGAATTCAGTTGTAACATCATTTGATTTCCCGCTCTTCGCTCCGGAGTCAACCGGTTTTGAAGTCTTGGAATCGGAAATCACTTTTGAGATATCGTTATCCGTGACCGGCTTATATGCATCAGTTCCGGCATTATCACTATGTTTACCGTCTGATACCGCAGACATAAGCGATGCGAAACTTAATCCCTTTGTATCGGCATTGGAAGAAACATTACCCTTAAATGTCATAAGATTAGAGATATCTGACACCTTGGAAATATTTCCTGTCGTCATCTTCTTTCCTCCTTTCCTGAAAAAATATATATATGAATATCGGCATAAGCCGTTATTCACCGGTAGGATATATAAGTAATGTGAGTTTGGCTGCAAGTGTCGGATCCATGGCTGCAATGATATTGCCCGCATCCGCTTTCTTCATACACGAAAGTATCTTGGCAACCTTTTCGAGATCGCCCGTCATTTCTTCGAAAACAGCCGCAGCCGCAGCCGGTTTCATAGAAGCATATTTATCGGCAAGATCCTGAATTTACTGCTGAACCTGAAGCTGTTCAACAACCTGTCGGTATATCTCAGCTGCGTTATCAGGATCCATTTGTTCATACCATGTCTTATATTCCTGTATATCGGGTGCATTATTTGTAAATACAACCTCGTTATCGAATTTCTTTTTTAACTGCTCGTAATTGCTTTGATTTTCTTCGTATGCTTTGAGTCTTGACAATTCTGCCTGCAGATTAGAAATCGTCTCGGCATTATCATCGGCATTGCTCTTGTAAAGTGAGATTTCATTTTCAAGTTCATTAATTCTGTCTATCGCATCCTGAAGTGTGCTGTATGTATCTCCGCTTTGTGAGCTGATCTCTTCTCCCGCGTTTTTGGGAAGTATCTTATTAAGCACCGGAACATTCTTAAGCACCGGATACATTACCGAACTTCCGAAACCGCCAACATCCAGTTTGATAAGCAAAGCAAAGATGGCAACCCATATGAGAACAATGAACAACGCGACTATAGACGTCATCATTTTGCCATTTTTCTTGCCGTCTTTTTCTTCTTCATCATCCAGATCCATATCATTAACCAAATCTATATCTTCATTCTGATTCTTTGCCATAATTTATCACCTCGCCTTAGTACTGTATTGGTAACTTACCAGTTCGTCTATTTCTTTTTTCTCCTGGTCACTCAGTTCATGCAGAAAATCTTCAAATGCATGTTCCCTGAGTTTCTCATGTGTTTTTCTGTCTTTCATTACATCATTAAGTCTTGCACGTGCCATTTCCACATTTTTCTGTGCAACCCTTACTTCGACCATCTGTTCCTTAATCAGTTCTTTCTGAAAATCTATTGCATTTCTGCCATTTGACAGATCAAATACATTAATCTGTCCCTGTGCTTTATTGCGGTAATCTTCTTCAAGTTCTTTTTTTCTGGCAAACATGGCATCAAGTTTGTCCTTCTCTGTCCTAAGCCTGGCCATAGCCGCCGCAAATGACGATTTAGCCTGCTCTTCCATTTTATACTTTATATCCAGTATGTTCTGCATCCTATAGGAGAACTTTGCCATTAATTTTCATCGCCTTCCTGCGGTTCTTCAAACACCGCCTCAAGTGCTTCTATTTCTTCGTCATAATCCATTTTCTCGTCAGTCGCCTGAATAAGGAAATCATTTACCTTGTCTATTTTACTTATTGCATAATCAATATTTTTATTGCTGCCGGCCTTATACGCACCGATATTTATCAAATCCTCGGATTCCGCATATGTGGCCATAACATTTTTGAGCTGTCCTGAAAGTTCCTTCTGCTTCTTATCAACAATCTGGCTCATACACCTTGATATACTTGCAAGTACATCTATCGCCGGATAATGGTTCTTCTGGGCTATCTTACGCGACAGAACAATGTGCCCGTCGAGAATGCTTCGTGCGGTATCGGTTACCGGCTCGTTAAAGTCATCTCCGTCTACCAGAACAGTGTAGAGTCCGGTTATTGAACCCTTTTCTGAATTTCCGGCACGTTCCAGAAGCTTTGGCATTTCACTGTACATACTTGGCGGATATCCTCTTGTAACCGGTGGTTCTCCTGATGCAAGACCAATTTCACGCTGTGCCATCGAAAAACGTGTAAGTGAATCCATCATAAGAAGGACATCTTTGCCCTGATCCCTGAAATACTCAGCAATCGCTGTCGCTGTCTTGGCTGCTTTATTTCTGATGAGAGCCGGTTTGTCGGATGTGGCCACAACGACCACGCTTCTTTTCATTCCTTCTTCGCCAAGGTCTCTTTCTATAAATTCGCGGACTTCCCTGCCTCGTTCACCTATAAGTGCGATAACATTAATATCCGCTTTGGTATTTCTTGCAAACATACCCATCAATGTACTTTTTCCGACACCGCTTCCCGCAAAAATACCTATTCTCTGGCCTTTGCCTATTGTAAGCAGACCGTCAACCGCTTTAACACCCAGCGGGAGAATTGTATCAATTATTACTCTTTTTAACGGATCCGGTGGTGTGGAATCTACAGGATACTCAACATAGTCTTCTATCGGCTCTGAATCAATCGGGTTACCGAGTCCGTCAACCGTTCTGCCTAACAGTTCATCTCCAACTTTGACACACAAATGGCTGTTGGTATTCTCGACAATACATCCCGGCCCGATACCATCCACTGATTCGAACGGCATCAGTATTATTCTTTTTTCCCTGAAACCGACTACTTCGGCATTTATGTATCTGCCGTTTCCGTCTTTGGGAAGAATATGGCAGACATCATTAAGGCTCGCATCCGGACCTATTGATTCAATCGTAAGTCCGACAACCTTAGAGACCTTACCCATCTTCTTATAAAATGTTCTGTTTACCAAATTCAAATACTTAGTGGTATCCAAACCATACACCTCTGGTCTAATATATTTCATCAATGCACACAGCTGAGAATTTTGATTTCATGTATGAGATTTTCAAGCTGGATATCAAGACTGCAGTCAAATACACCTGCATCCGTCTCTATTACACATTGATTCTTTGACAACTTGGAATCCTTGCATATCTCGATATTATAATCAGGAGATGCAGCACCATATATCAGTTCTTTATTACTTATAACATAATTATAATCATTTTCAGATACCCTGATGGTGAATTCTTTACTGAGTTCATTATTACGCATGACATTATTTATAAGATGTAAAATAACATCTTTATTATCTTCGGCAAGAACTCCCGTCACTTTTGATACAACATCAAGAATCGTATCTGCAAGTTCCGGTTCCATCTGTTCTTTAAGTTCATCATACTCAGTCTGGAGAGCTGCTTTCTTATCATGGTATTCTTTCTCTAATTGTGCAAGCTTTGCCTCAAGTTCGGTTTTGGCATCATTCTGCGCTTCTTCCATTCCCTTGGCATACCCGTTGTCATATGCATCCTTCCGGATAGCCTCAGCCTGTTCATCAGCTTCCTTAACAATACCGGACGCTTTCTCTCTGGCATCATCTAACAGCTGCATTGCCCTGGCACTTTCTTCTTCTGTAGAATACGGTTCATCATCAACAAGCTGTTCAACCGTTGCCGCATCGAGTCCGCATACGAATCCGTCAGGATCCGGTTTTGCTGCTCTTGATGCATAATTAGCCGTGGCATTTTTATCTGAAAGAATCTTTTCTATCAGTTTATTGGAATCTATAACCAGTTTATCATCATTTTTGATAACGGCATTGCCATACTTAAAAAGATTAGACAATTATCTCGTCACCTCCGCCTCTTGATATAACTATCTCGGCAGAATCTTCGAGTTTACGCACTATATTAACAATCTTCTGCTGTGCTTCCTCAACATCCTTAAGACGTACAGGTCCCATAAATTCCATATCTTCCTGTATCATTGCAGCAAGACGCTTTGAAAGGTTGTTGAAAATAACTGTTTTAACCTCGTCATTGGCGCTCTTAAGTGCAACCGCAAGGTCATTGTTATCAACATCTCTGAGTACACGCTGGATAGCTCTGTCATCAAGCGATATAATATCTTCAAATACGAACATCTTACGTCTGATCTCATCTGCAAGCTCAGGCTCTTCGATTTCAAGTGTTTCAAGAATATGTCTCTCTGTTCCACGGTCAACCGAATTAAGTATCTCAACAATCGCATCAGTACCGCCAATAATCGTGTAATCCTGATTAACAAGCGATGCAAGTTTACGTTCGAGTACACCCTCGACCTCTTTAATGACGTCAGGGGATGTTCTGTCCATCATAGCAATTCTCTTTGCAACATCAGCCTGTTTTTCAGGTGGAAGCGAAGAAATGACCTGCGCTGCCTGTCCTGCCGGCAGATATGATAAAATAAGTGCTATTGTCTGTGGATGCTCATCCTGTATAAAGTTAAGCAGCTGGCCCGGATCTGTCTTTCTGACAAATTCGAACGGACGAACCTGAAGGCTTGCCGTAAGTTTGCTGATAACATCTTTGGCTTTGTCCTGTCCAAGTGCTTTTTCGAGGAGCTCTTTAGCATATGTAATACCGCCTTCTGCAATGTATTGCTGTGCAAGACATACTTCGTAGAATTCCGAAAGTACTTCTTCCTTGGTCTGAGGCGATACACTTCCTGTATTGGCAATTTCAAGTGTAAGCTGTTCTATTTCATCTTCGCGCAAATGTTTGAATATCTTGGCCGATTTCTCAGGGCCGAGAGCAATCAGCAGGATTGCGCTTTTCTGGACTCCGTCGAGTCCACTCTTAGACTTCGCCATGTAACAATTCCTCCTAAGTCCCGATTTATTCCCATCCGTCGTTCAGCCAGTTACGCAGCAAGAGCGCAACCGCTTCCGGATTCTCATCGACAAATTTCTCAATGGCAACCCTGGTCTCGGACTTATCCTGTAAATCAATGTCTTCAACCGGTGGTCTGTTTTCTTTGGTCGTTGCAAGCATATCTTCCACGCTGAGTTCCGGTTCGGTCTCTTCAACTGCCACCGGTCTCATGCTCCTGATTATTATAAATATAAGCAGTCCCGCAATAAGTACGGCAAGTATAATCTGGAACACAAAGAAAGGTGATGTACTGCTTGTTTCTGAATCATAAAATACACTTCTTGTGTAACCGAGAATCTGAATATTATCTTTGGAAATTCCGGTTCCTGTTGCTATTGCATCATAAAACGTATCATTAACGGTACTTTCAACCGGATCCGCATTGGCTGCCTTGTATTCTTCCCATGTCATATCATCGAGAAGTCCCTGTGCTTTCGCATCATCCTCCGTTATGTATTTGGTAAGTGTTGCAACTACCGTAACCGATGAATTGTTGTAATTAATTGTTCCTGTTGCCGGCTTGGTTGTTGTTATTTTCTCATTCTGCAGCCACTCGTACTGTTTGAGCGAATACTCTGAATTAGTTCCGTCGGCATTCTTTATTTTGTATGTGGTATCCTTATCGTTGGACTCGGTTCCCGCTGCTCCGGACGCGTCCGAAAATCCTCCGGTTGAATTGACCTCATATGTAGTCTTCTTCAAACCTTCATCAGATCCTTCAGGAATCGTGTACTGTTTATCAACTATCTCAACATTATCAAATGAAACATCAAGGTGAGGTGATACCGTGACCTCATTATAAAGATTGGTTGAGATCAACATGCTCTGTATATGTGCGGTTATGGCATTTTCAAGGCGTTCCTGTACCTTGGAACTTGCGCTTCCCGTAGCATATGAATTATTGGTTCCTCCGTAATAGAGAAGATTTGCATTGTTATCCATAACAACCACGTTATTGGTGTTGTCACTTCCGACATTAGCTGCAAGCATAAGGCCGATCGATGCCGCCTGTTCCTCAGACATCTCCTTAGTAAGCGTAAGCATTGCTGTTATGGATGCATCCTCGTTCTCCGTAAAAACAGTATTGCCTGATTCCGGGAAATCTATGGTTACCCTTGCTGCTTTAACTCCGTCAAGGGATTCGAGATCATCCGCAAATTTGGATTCAAGGTATGCTTTGTATTTACGTTCAGTTGTCGCTGCCGTTTCGCTGAATCCTCCGCTTACCGCATCCGAAAGCGAATATCCTTCAGATGAGATATTATTGGATCCAAGTACAAGCTTGGCTTCAACATAATCGGACTCATTGACACGCACAACATTGTTCGCATCTATCGTACATGTTATATTTTCGCCGTTAAGGAGGCTCCGTACTTCCGTAGCCTCTGATTCATTGGCACATTCCCTTAATACAACCTTCTTAGGTGTGGAAACTATTTTTGAAACTATAATTATTCCGGCAACCACAATAACAAAAACAGCAATAAACACTATTCGCTGTGTCTTGTTGAACTTAAGCCAGAAAGCTTTTATCTTTTCGAGTATGGCTTTAAATCTTTCCTGCATTTATGTATCTCCTGAATAAGCTCTTATGCCTTATAAGGCAATGGAGTATTATATTAAAACTGCATATTCATAATCTCTCTATATGCGCTTAAAAGCTGGTTTTTGATCGCAACCGTGTATTGTAATGAAAGACTTGCTTTCTGCTCTATTACCGCAAGTTCATGCGTACTTGAAAGCTTACCTGTCGCATAATCAACCTCCGCCTGCTGTGCTTGTTGCAGATAATTATTGGTAGAATCTATCATATTGACAGCAGCCTTATATATGCTGTCAAATGTATCGGAAGCCGATGTTGTTTTCTTATCTGTTGATGTTAATGCCGATGTATTAAGCAATTCATTCGTTCTCTGTGCTGCAATATCCGAAATTGATACTATGTTATTCATTCGTCATGTCCTCCTACTCCAGTATGCTCAAGCCCCTGCTGGCCACATTCTTGCTTGCTTCAAATGCTGTGGTATTGGCCTCAAATGCTCTGGATGCATCTATGAGATCTGTCATCTCAGTTACAATATTAACATTCGGATAAAGTACATATCCGTTCTCATCAGCATCAGGATGTGACGGTTCATACACAAGGTTCATATCTGTATCCGTATCTTTAGTGATAGCTGTCACTTTAACGCCATTTCCGATTCCGCTGATGGTTCTGTTAAGTACCTCTCCGAACGAATCTGCCGTAGATACTTTCTCCGTAAAAATAACGTTCTTACGCACATACGGACCGCCTTCTTTCGTTCTGGTCGTGTTGGCATTAGCTATATTCTCTGAAATAACATCAAGTCTCAGTCTCTCCGCCGACATACCTGATGCATTAATATTCATTCCTGTAAAAAGAGCCATTATATAATCCTCCGTTCGTTATCAGATTCCAGATGTTGACATTGCTGTCTTAAATCTGGAAAACTCCTGTTTCATGCTGTCAATTACACCCTGGTAATAATACTGGTTAGAAGCGATTTCAATCTGTTCTTCATCCTGGTCAACATTATTACCGTCTATTCTGTATGACAGTTCTGCATCATCAGTATATATAATCGGTTTCACATGATTATAATTAATATTTCGTACAGTCTGTGTAAGGTTATTTGATATTGAGCCTGCCTTAGCAAGTGCTGATGACAGCACAGACTCGAAACTCACATCCTGCCTCTTATACCCAGGGGTGTTTACATTAGCTATATTACTGCTAAGCACCTCGTTACGTTTCCAAGAATAATCTGCCGAAGCCGAAAGTAAATCAACATAGGCAAATGCACCTGAATTAATCATATAATTCGTCTTCTCCTTTCAGTGCCTTTTCTTACTGCATGTCCCAATCAGAACGGCACCATAAAATAAACCAAATATTCCCTCTTACTATTATATGTATTTAGCGCAAAAAGTAAAGTAAAAATTTTCCCTTATAAAAATTTTTTCTTAAATGTAATAAAACGCTAAGAATCGCTGTATCAAACGATACAGCGATTCCTTCCACTGAAATTACATATTCATTTTAATACGAGCCAACTCATCGAACACAACGTCATTGAGCACCTTGATATATGTGCCCTTCATCCCTGAAGACCTTGATTCGATTACTCCTGCACTTTCAAATTTACGAAGCGCATTGACTATCACCGAACGTGTTATTCCCACCTTATCGGCAATCCTGCTTGCGACAAGAATTCCTTCTCCCTGTCCAAGTTCGTCAAAAATATGGATTATGGCTTCCAACTCGGAATACGATAATGTGCTTATCGCCGATTTTACAATATGGACCTTACGATCCTCTTCCGCCGTCTCTTCATTAACGGACCTCATCATTTCAAGTCCGACCACTGTCGTTCCATACTCACATAATATGATGTCATCAATATCGTATTGATTCTCAATCTTGTACATAAACAAAGTTCCAAGACGCTCTCCAGCAATATCTATAGGCGCTATGATTGCCTGATATTTATTGGAATATCCTTCGGCAAATCCAAGTGTCTCAAGATTGACATTCTCCTTTGTGGAAAGAACATTAAGCAACCTTTCGTTCAGCATGGAGTCAACGTAACCTCCGACTTCATCCTGTATCAGTTCCTTAATCTCTTCAACTTCTTCGATAATACTTACACCAAGCACCTTACCCTTACGGCTTATCACAAGTACATTGGATACAAGAATATCGCTCATAACCTTACAGATATCGTTAAAAACTACCTTCTGTGAACTGTTGTTATGCAATAACTTATTGATCTTACGTGTTTTGTCAAGCAATTGTACGCTGCTCATTCCTACCATGCCCCTTTAACAGAAAAACTAACTCTGCTTACAATATCAAGCATAGCACATTTATCAGAAAATATCAATTATTTTCTTTATTGTGTACATAATTTGTGACATATCCGCACTGTTCGTTGGCACACGCAAGTTTGTTGCCCTTTTCAACCATATATCCTCCGCACTTCGGGCATTTCTCTGAAGAAGGTTTATTCCATGACATGAAATCACATTCACTGTTCTCACAGCCATAGTATTTACGGCCTTTTCTGGTCCTTAGTAATATGACTTCCTTACCGCACTTCGGACAGGCAACACCTATTTTTTCGAGGTAAGGCTTGGTGTTGCGGCATTCCGGAAATCCCGGGCATGCTAGGAACTTACCGTGTGGTCCGTATTTAATGACCATATTTCTGCCACAGTTCTCACATATTACATCTGTAACCTCATCCTCTATCTTAACAGTTTCAAGTTCCTTCTCGGCAAGCTTAACAGCCGCATCAAGATCCGGATAAAAATTTCTTACAACAGTCTTCCAGTTGACACTTCCCTCTTCCACCTTATCAAGGAGCGACTCCATATTGGCCGTAAAATTAACGTCAACAATTGATGGAAATGACTTAAGCATTATCTTATTAACCGCCTCGCCTATTTCCGTAACGTATAAATTCTTGTCCTCCTTAATAACATATCTCCTCGCTATAATAGTTCCGATTGTAGGCGCATATGTAGAAGGCCTTCCAATTCCGAGTTCTTCAAGTGTCTTAACTAAAGATGCCTCAGTATAATGTGCCGGCGGCTGTGTGAAATGCTGTTTATTATCATATTTGTCAAGAGAAATCTGTGATTCCTTCGTTATCTGGCTGAATGTAAATGCATCGGATTTCTCGTCTTCATCTGACATATACACTGACATATATCCATCAAATTTAATATGTGATGCAGCGGCACTGAATCTGTAATCTCCCGCTGCAATACGTATGTTGGTAGTCTCATATATAGCATTGGCCATCCTGCTGGAAACAAAACGTTTCCATATAAGCTGATAGAGCCTGAACTGGTCACGGCTTATTAATTCCTTTACCTGAGACGGAAGAATCTCTATATTGGTAGGTCTGATTGCTTCATGTGCATCCTGGATTTTCTTTCCCTGTCTGGCAGCATGATCCGGTGCCATATAGTAAGCATCACCATAATTTTCTTTAATAAAATTTCTGGCAAGAGCATCAGCCTCATCCGATATACGGGTAGAATCCGTTCTCAGATATGTGATAAGTCCGACCGTACCCATCCCCTTAATATCTACACCTTCATAGAGCTGCTGTGCTATGCGCATGGTCTTCTGCGTTGAAAAATTAAGAGCCTTGGAAGCCTCCTGCTGCAATGTACTGGTAGTAAACGGCTGCGGAGCCTTCTTTATGCGTTCTCCCTTCTTAATATCATCAATTATATATTGGGCACCTGATAATTCATTCATTATCTTATCGACCTGTCCTGAATTCTCAAGTTCGATTTTCTGTCCGGCCTTTCCCACAAACCTTGCGGTTATAGGTTTCTTCTCACCTTTAACATTAAGAATGGCATCTATAGTCCAGTATTCTTTAGGTATAAATGCATTTATCTCATCTTCCCTGTCACATATAATTCTTAATGCGACTGACTGTACACGTCCCGCCGAAAGTCCACGCTTGACTTTCGCCCAGAGTAAAGGACTTATTCTGTATCCAACCATTCTGTCAAGAACTCTTCTTGACTGCTGTGCATCAACAAGGTTCATATTAATCTTACGAGGTTCTTTAATTGATGCTTTGACCGCATTCTTGGTAATTTCGTTAAAACTTATCCTGTTAATATCCTTGTCTTCAATCTTAAGTGCCTGTGCAAGATGCCATGATATGGCCTCTCCTTCGCGGTCGGGGTCGGTTGCAAGATATATTTTATCAGACTTCTTAACCAGTTTTCTCAAATTGGCAAGGACATCCCCCTTACCTCTTATGGTAATATACTTAGGCTCGTAATCATTCTCCACATCTATTCCAAGCGAGCTCTTTGGCAGATCCCTTACATGTCCGTTAGAAGCTGCCACTTCATAATTTGCTCCAAGAAACTTCTTAATTGTCTTTACCTTGGCAGGTGACTCGACTATAACCAGATACTTTGGCATAACATCAACCTCTCATTTCATAATATCCTTATATAAAAATTCTTGCTGATCTCTTTGATGAGACCTTTTAGTTCAAGAGTCAAAAGTGCCTGAAACACTTGCATTTGAGACATGCCGGTTTCTTTTATCAGTGTCTCCAGACTTTTGGGACTAAAATCTAGTAACTGACTATACAACATTTTCTCATCACTTGCAAGCAAAATATTTTTTTCGTTGGTTTTCGTACTGTCTGAAATATCAAGATCAAGTTCCGCAAGCAGGTCATCATATGAGCACACTATCTGTGCTCCCTGCCATATAAGATGATTACATCCCTCGCTGTTCCCATCGCCTATTCTTCCCGGAACCGCATATACCTGCCTGTTCTGTTCAAGTGCCTGTGCTGCCGTTATAAGCGAGCCGCTCTTCATACCGGCTTCAACTATGATTACCGCATCACACAGACCGCTTATTATCCTGTTTCGCAGCGGAAACATCCCCGGTCTTGTCAGTGTATTATCCGGAAATTCTGATATTACTCCTCCGTTTCGCATTATATCCACATATGTGTTAAAATTCTGTTTCGGATAGCACAGATCAACACCTCCGGCAAGTACTGCAAAAGTCGTACCTCCGGCAAGCACCGCCCCCTGATGCGCAGCCACATCTATGCCAAGGGCAAGACCGCTTATAACCTGCGCCCCTGCCGTGGCAAGCACGCGGCCGAGTTCCATTGCAACACTCCTGCCATATTCCGAGCAGTTTCTTGACCCGACCACGGCAACACTCTTAACATCATCGGAAGGCAGTCTTCCTTTATAATATATGACATTAGGCCTGTCATATATTTCTTTCAATCTGGACGGGTATGTATCTTCAAACGGAAATACCATATTATTTCCATCAGCCATTCTTCCGGCATATTCTTCAAAAAGCCTTTTCCTAAGGTTCATATCCCGGATAGCGGCAATATCAGCCGTCGTTATGCCCTCTATGCATCCGAGTTCTTTATCTCCTGCGCATGCTGCAGCCTTTGGATCATCATCAAAGGCTTTCAATATCTTCCTTATCTTAATATTACCTATATGAGGTATATTATTTATCCAAAACCAGTATTTTCTGTCCATATACACCTCATACCATCCTATATCCGGATGCTTCACATATGTGTTCAGCCATAATGTACTCACTGCCATCAATATCGGCAATTGTCCTGGCGACCTTGAGCAGCTTATGATATCCGCGTGCGCTCAGGTCACATGAATCATAAATACTGTTCATCAGATTTTCGGCTTCTCTGTCAAGTATACAGTACCTTGACACATCTGCAGCCGGAATCGCTGAATTCAGACTGTATTTTTCATCCGCAAAACGCTCTTTCTGAATATTAAAAACACGCTCGACCGTGCTTCGCATGTATTCATTGGTATATAAGTCCTTACCGTCATACACCATGTCCTCGTATTTAATACGCGGCACCTGTACACATACATCAATTCTGTCTAACAGTGGTCTGCTCAGTCTCCCAAAATATGCCCTTACCTGTGCAGGCGTACAGCTGCATCTGTTTCTGTCCGGATAGTATCCGCACTTACAGGGATTCATCGCCGCGACGAGCATAAAATCTGCCGGATATTCCACCTTGCCGTTCACACGGTCAATCAATATATGCCCGCTTTCCATCGGCTGACGCAGCACTTCTACAGTTTTTGTGGAAAACAGGTTGAACTCATCCATAAAAAGCACACCATGGCACGCCAGACTTACCTCTCCGGGCATAAGACCGTTACCGCCGCCCGCCATGGCCTGAGGTGTTATGCAATGGTGAGGAGCACGGAAACAACGCTTATCCACAAAGGAAACGCCATCCTTAAGCATCCCTGCCACGCTGTAAATTCCTGACAATTCCAGCTGCTGCTCATATGTCATCGGCGGCAGAATCGCCGGAATACGCTCTGCTGCCATTGTCTTGCCGGCTCCGGGCGGTCCTATCATAAGCATATTATGCATGGATGCAGCCGCAACCATAATCGCTCTTTTAAGACTTAGCTGACCATGAATATCGGCAAAGTCCATCCCATATTCCGTTGACTGTAACGGCTTTGCATTTTCAAACGGAACTTCCGTGAAATCGCCTTTAATACATTCAATTACCTCATTAAGCGTAGATGCCGGAATAATCTTTGCGTCCTTAACATAGGATGCCTCCATGGCATTCTCCCTGGGAAGAACCACCATCTGTCTGCCGCCCTTGCACCAGTTTATCACCATTGGCAATACACCCCTTACGGGTCGTAATTCACCGTTAAGGCCCAATTCGCCGATAAACATTATATTCTCACACAGATTCTGTCTGATTATTCCGGCTGCCTGTAAAACAGCAACAGCAACAGCCAGATCATAATGTGTTCCCTCTTTTCTCAAATCTGCCGGTGATATATTGACGATCATTCTCGCCGGTACAATTCTGATGCCGGAATTCTTAATTGCCATTCTGACACGTTCCCTGGATTCACGGACAGCAACACCAAGATTACCGGTTATATCAAAACATGGAAAACCTGCCGAGATATCTGCTTCAACTTTCACACTGACAGCATCAATACCATTAATGACGGACGTATACGCATTTCCTAACATTATGCGCCTCCTGTTTAGAATATTTCTGAAATTTCGAAATTTGAAGATGTGATGAGAATAACATATAAATCCGGGTATTTCAACACAAAAATTGTGAACTTTTTTTAACAATATTTCATGTCATTTGGGCAAAAAAATAATCCGGACTGTCACTTTATTAAACAGTCCGGATGTAATACTAATCCAAATCTTTAATTGAACGATATACAAAATACAAATATGCCGTGTCCGTAAGTGTATACAGTTTCTTTTTACCCTGTACTTCATTCTTTACGGTAAATGTAAAGTTCAAAGTCTGATTCATAAAAGCTTCATATAATTCCGGCTGGTCCGCCTTATTGATCGTAAATGAATCATTAAAGTCAGTATGCCCGTATATATCAGCTTTTTCGTAATTTCTGACCACCATGCTCTTATCCGTATATCTGCCGCCGTCAAGAACCTTATAATTGGCGGTAAGGCTTGCACTGACCATCTTGGCTTTTTCATCATATGCCTTATACCGTACAACTATGTTGTCATAATTAACACCGGTTTCATACATATATATAACAAAAGCATTTTCATTGGCCGACATCTGAACAGGAACATTTTCCGTAACCGATCCGATGGTAAAATCAGCATCTGTAAACATCGCATCCGGCTTCACTATGAAATCGGTTTCATCTATACCAAGGAAATAATTATTGATGGTGATTGTAGTATAATTGTTTCCGTCAAAACGCTTCTCCACACCCGGAAGTCTGGCACCGGAATCCGACCAGTTCTTATCCGTATAAGGTTTCAGCAAGTCAACTCCGTTACGATTGAGTAATCCGACAACTCCGTTATAAGGTATATATCTTCCGTCATTACACCAGCTGGTAAGGAACAGATAGTAATCGCGCGGATTATTAAGAATCCATACACAGCCATCCTTACTAAGCCTGCTGTTAAAATCATCCTTTTGTTCAGCTGTTATATCTGAATAAAATCTTGTTGCCGGACCACTGGTCTTAGTTTCGTTGTTCACTTCAAAGAGGAACCATCTTATATCCTCCTCTGACGAGAAACGCAGTGTCCAGTTCACATTACCGTTATAAGCCGCCGTGGTAACACCGTTTTCATAGGTATAAGGTGTTCCGTCCTCCTTGGTTTCCGAAAAATATTTCTTGTAAAAATAATCCGGATCCCTGTAATATGTTTTAATATCCTTATCAAGTGCTGCCGTTCCGGCCTGATCTGTAGTCTTGCAAAGCAGATAATACAGCTTAGCCATATTATTGCTTGCTGTCACACTTCCGCTGCCTGCAAACTGTGATATCTGATACATGCATAAAACTCTCTGGATTTCGGTATGTTCGGTTCCGTCATCATCGTAATATACATGTTTGTAATTTATATTATGCTCGCCGAATATATATTCCATCAGCAATTTAACGGAATTCCAGCTAAGTTCATTACATACATATTCATCTCCGACTTTACTGTAAGAGCCATAGTATACTTTTTGGGAAATAAGTTCGGAAAAAGTATATTCCTTATATCCATCACCGGACTTATAGTAAACATTGGTTCTGAATAATTCATCTGCCATGGATGCGTCGCCGTACTTCATAAATTGTACCGCTTTGGACGCATCTGCCACCGGCTGGTTGAAAAATGCATTTCTGAATATGTGTCCCTTAAGATCCGTTGCATATCCTGCGACATAAATTATATCTACAGGATCCGCTTCATTATATACATCTTCATATGTAAGCTGTCCTGCAACAACTGTCTTAACTTCGACATTCCCTGCCGAAAAATACTTATATATATTCGTATTTTCATATCCCTCAAGCAGTCTGTCAAGATAGTAATTCTGAATTTCCGCTTTATAATCATATGCCGGCTTATTTAATTTGATATCGACATTAAACTGCTCCGTAGTGTTTTCCGCATACCAGCTTTCACCTGTTTTCCTGGTTCTTATTGAGAACATATATTTTACGGATATATTACCGTCAGCATACATTGTTGCCTTGGTTCTGTTAATACATGGACCATACCAGTCTTTATCTATGCCAAGGCTATAATTATCCTCACTCAGTCCGAGTTCGTCATAAGAAGCCTGTGCCGCTTTCTGGATTATTGTCTTGATCTCAGCATCGGTTGAATCCTCGGTCACGTTCGTCTTAAGACTCTTTATTATCCCATTGCGCACATGATCCTGAATTGCCTTGACATCATAATTTGCAACTATCGTTCCGTTAACGGATATATTACAGCTTATATCGCCGAGTGATATAAGCACATCTCCTGTCACACTTCCGTTGGTACTTCCGCTTGAAGAAGTAATGGAAAAAGGATTCTCGCTGCTCCATACAGCTTTAACAGATGAATCATTTATCTCTTCGTTAAGAGCCTTAAGCAATGAAGCTGCTGTTGTTGAATTGGTATATTTATAAGCTGCAAAAAACGCACCGGCTGTCGTGACAGCTTTCTCATATCTCTGTGAATCCGATATTCCCGTTGTTCTGGACGCTGTGATCGTAATAGGTTGGCCGTCATCTGTTACATTGTTTGCATTGCCGTTCTGGCTGTCTAAGAATCTTATATTATCATATTTGCCTGTTGGATCATATTGCAAATTAAATTTATTAAAAATCTCATCACCATATGCTTCAATGGTACTCTTCTGTTCCTCATCCGGAATAAGTATATCAAATACCGATGCCAGTTCATACGGAACTATTTCGAGTATTGTAAGCTTCTGTTTGTTTCTCATAATGCTGGTGAGAACATTTGCCTTGTCTTCTGCCTGAAGTGTTCTCTCACCGTTTACCCAGTCGATGTTTCCGTCATTATATTCGGCTACCATCGCTTTATCATAATATGATGTTCCGATTTCACTACCGTCACCGGCTTTGGTTCTCGTACTTCTTCCGATAAATACGGCCGAGCCCGCAATTGTCATTGCAGCAAGTGTTACCGCCACAATTCGTTTATACAGTTTTCTTCTCATAAATGCTCTCCTTTCAATACGAGATTATTTTGAGCTTACATTGAGTTTCTTGCCCATATAGTCAAGTGCCGTTATTCTGTTACGAAGCGTAATTGTCTTTGAGTCCTGTTTTGATTCATTATCGTTTGACACTTTTATAGACACATTTAATACAATCGGCTGTTCATATATTTTGTTGCCAAGTGCATCATATACAATATTGCCGTCATCATCAAGTTTAAGACAGCTGTCATCTATTTTTAATGAAAAATCACTTACATACTTCGACATGCAATATCCGTCATATGCATCATCCATACTTGACGGTGCATCCGTATCCATAACATAAACCATACCGTTTACGTCGTCATGCGGTTTAACCCAGATTATGCATTTAGGCTTGACCTTGGACGTTCTGGAAAAATCTCCTGTCTTTATCACAAGCATACCAGATTGCTCACTCACATACAACTCCGTTGCTTCCATAAGAGCATCCGCCACTTTATTGGAGGTTTCCTGAAGTTCATTCTGTAAATCAATCGAATTACTTTGTTTCCTGTAAAATCGTGAACCGGATGTTACCAGTGACATTATAAGAGTTGCTACTATGCTGGCTATCGCAAGGGCAACTAACACCTCAACAAGTGAAAGTCCTTTATTATTCAATTTACGTAATCGGATTTCTTTCAACTGCGGTCCCTTCTTCTCTAATTCTCTTCAACCGTATGTTTACCGGTTGAATAATATAATTTAATCGTTGACGATTTCTTGTCTTTATAACGGCACATTATGTAACATGTCTTTCCCGCATCAGTCTTTATTCCTGCCGGCGATACTTCTTCTATATCACCCGACAGATTTCTGAACGTCACGGTTACACTTGTATAATCAGTTCCTACCTTCGTTCCCGAAAGCTTTCCGTCTGTCTCGCTTACATATACATCGACACGGGATGGCAGTTCACTGCTGTCAAATACTTCATCATCATGTATAATTTCGACAAGACCGTCACTGATCTTAACACTCCATTTGCCGGTTTTGGTCATTGAACGTTCCCTGCATTCGGAAATGGCGTCAGCTATAAACCCTGCTGTCTTTTTAACGTTTGACTTGCTCACGACAACATAACTTAAGCTTGCAATACCTACCATAATTCCCATTATGGCCACTACAACCAGCAATTCCACAAGTGAAAAACCTCTGTTGCCGATTGCTTTATTTAGTTTCTGCCTCTGTCTCTGCAACATAATTCTTTCTCCAGTTATCATAACTCAACAAATCTTCACTCTTGATATCATCACCGCCAAGCGCATCTCCGTCAATTCCCTGATATGCGAAGAAAAACTGCTTAAGAAGCGGAATCGCCTTAATTGTACTCTCCGTTATTTCACGGTCGGCTGTGATTGTAACATCACCCGATATTGTAATATTACCATCCGTAATGATAAGACCCGTAAAATCGCGGTCAACTATTATATCCCTGTCGTTGGCCAGAATAACACCCTGTGTTACTCCGATTGAAGAAATCTTCAACGCACTGGCGCCGCTTGGTACTACCACACCATAGCTTCCGCTTCCGGCTTTTGCTTCGGACTTATAGAATTCCAGATCCTTGTATTCATCCAAAGAGAACATTTCATCCCATTTTGATGTATCAATTACATAATCATATATGCTTCTGCTGCTGTCAATGACATGTTCTTCGGATGCACCTTTCTCATATTTGCCGTCGACCTTGGTTGTCTTAAGCTCATTAATGCTTACAAGTGCACCGTCCGTTACATCAACTGCCCATTTGGAATCGTTATCATCCACATCATCGCTGCCTATATCATATAAGAACATCTTTAACAGTTTGTATCTGTTATACTTATCATCACAATTCTTTCTGAGTTCATCCGCTCCGAAAGCTCCACCGGATGCACTTATCGATGAACCGTTTACGCTGTAAAGATTACCGTTGGTCTTGATTGCATCGCCTCCGGGAATTGAAGCCGTTCCGAGTTTCTCAAGGCATCTTGAAACTATTGTATTCAACTCAGCCCAGCCGTCCCTGTCACTGTATGATGAGTCAAGAATTCTTCTTACATATTGCACTCTTGACGCATTATCTTTGAAATTAAGATAAAAATATCTCGCTGTTCCTCCATCATCCTTACGTACAACAGGATTGGACTTGTTCAATAAATCTGCCGCAAAAAAAGTACTGTCATCACCTGCAAGCGCATCTGTATCGACCGCTCCGTCCTTATCCGCTGTCGGAACACAAGGATTGGTAATCTGCATATATCTCGTAGGTACAAGATATATCTCCTGCAGTTCCTTGAGTCCGAGACTGTCAGCTGTCATATATCCGTCTGAAACGTTAATATAAGCTCTGCCTGCCATAACCATTTTTGCAAGAGCAGATATATCAACAGTATTCTTATCCCCGTTGATTACGATGGCACTGCTGTGTGCTGATGAATCACCGGCATTCTGGGACCATCCGAATCCATACAGGGCACCCGCAAGCATTACATTGGCATTATTGCCGGCAAGGTTTAAATCGTCCGCAAGATATATTGTGCTGGCGGCGTCACTGCTTACATCGGCATCAGTCCTGACATTAAAGTTCACGCCCCATATTCTGGATGATGTGAGATTAAGTGTTCCATTGACCGTGGCATTCGCCGCACTGACCAGAACTGCTTCATTAAGTGAAAGAATGCTCTGGTTATTTACCGTCAGTCCCTTCATGGATGGCGTAACACTCTCATCGCCTGCAAAAACTCCTCCGGTTACAGATGCATCTATTTTATTTGTGGATGTTCCGGCAGCAACGCCGTCCATTCCTATAAGGCAATAGTCAAGATAGGTATTCAGATGATTTCTGTTATCTACAAAATTAAAAGTGACATCCGGATATCCCATCACCATATCCACCGCTATATTGGAATAATATTCATCTTTCGTCGATACATATACAACAACCACATCATTTATGGTTATCTTATCGCCTTCAAAATCAACATTTCCCACAGAATCCACATATGCGTATTTATCAGGACTTGAATCCTTAGTCCTGGTTATGAATGATTCCATGTATTTTATTAAATTCGCTTTGGATGACAAGGCATCCGAAGTATCCATTCCGCCATTTACCGTATCCAGTTTTTTCTTAAGATTGGTAAGATACAGGATACGCATATTACTGTTGGCAGTCGCATTGTCAACAGCCCTGTTATTATTGACAAGCTCGGTTACAGATGAAAGATATGCCGTCTCAAGCTGATTGTAACATTCCGTACTTATTCCCGAATATATCTCATCAAGAGCAGTCTGCGCACTGTAAAAAGTCTTCTTTGACTGATAGTTCATCACACGCATACTGTAATTAGTCATGGTGGATGATATGATTACCGTGCCAAGTATTGCCACAAACGATACCGCAATTATGGCGATGACCAAAGACGAACCTTTGTTATTCCTGCCAAGTTTCTTTAAGAGTTTAATCATAAAGCACTTCCTCTCTCACTGTTGACACCGTTGCGATTGTCTCGCCATCGGCAGAACCATATTTTACCGATATGGATACATCATAAAGTTTCAGTTTCTGTCCGCTTCCCGCTGTTACGGATGAACCTGTCGTATCTGTAATGTTAGATTCAACCGAAAGTGCTGACTCAGGGTTATTTATCTTAAAATTACTGATATCAGAAGTTACAAGCCCTCCGACTGCCGGCCCGTCTATTGTAATCGAGGACGGATTAAGCCACACATCACCATCTGTCCCGGAAACAGTCTGTTGTATTATATACACATTAGTCTTACGCTTATCAAGTGCTGACTGATTGTAATGCAATTTGATTTTATCCGACATGGATATTTTGTCGTATGGTTCATAAGCCACAAAGAGGCTCGGAAATTCACTCTTGTCCTCTTCTATCGTTCCTGTTGCCAGAACCATTTCATCCGTAATGTATTTCTCGGCTCCGTATGTATATGTTACCGTAACATAATAATTATATGAATCGCCATCAATATCAACATACAAATCGCACGTTTTCTTTATTCCGGAGCCGTCAGCAGCTTCATATCCTTTAAGTCTTGTCTGGGCTTCCTTATCATATTTGTATATCTGGAACATACATGATATTGAATTGTTTCCGTAAAAATCTTTAAGTGCAGGTACATTATAAGAATCCTTGCGTCCGGTCATAGTAACGTCAATATAGAATTTCTCACCGCCTGCGCCTTCAAAATATCCGGATGATGCGGATTTTCTCCAATCGCGTACATTGTGATATGTGATAACATTATTTCCATCCGGATCCTTAATTTCCGAATAATCATCATCATCTACAAGTTTCTTGAGTGCCGATAACGGATTTGCGGAAAAATACTCTGCAACGCTCTGTGCAGCATCTGTTGCATTCTGGATTCTCTTGGCTTTCTTATTGACATTTGCTGATACAACAAATGACTTTATAAGAGGGGTGCACAAAAGTGCAACGATTAAAATCGTCACAAGCACTTCTACAAGCGAGAAGCCTTTATTATGCTGTTTTCTTTTTCTGCATATCCTTTTCATATACGACACTCTCCATTACTTAATTATACACAACTACATCTCCGGTATAATCTTTGAGCACGAATCGTGGATTTCCACCATCTTCATTAGCTATCTTTATCTTTAATGTCATATCGGTATCATTTACAATGGTTGCATTGACACCGCTCTTATCATCATTGCCCGAACGTTTAGAACTTATAACCAACATTGAAAGTTCTTCGCCCGGAAGCATAAGCTGTCCGTCATCATATGCTGCTGCAGGGTACTTCTTATCGCCTACCGAATATTGTACATAATATTCACCGTTTTCACCGAAGAATCTTACATACGCATCCTGCATTTCATTGCCCGCCGCCGATACGGTTGCACTTCCGGTAGAATCATTCTTAGGTCCGAATACAACCGAATCCATATCTGAACCGTCTGCCTGCAGGCTGAAATAATAATCATAATCTACAATAATGTTATCTCCGTTCTCAGTTGAGAGATTCTCTCCGCCCGAGAAAATTCCGGAATGGAATATATTATCGGTTCCGTTAAGAACATTCGTTATATTGACGTTGTTAAATTTTCTGTCTCCACCGGTTATCGCATACTGTGTAAGTACAAGCGAACCCGATACACTGTCTGTCTCGGCGGTATATGACATGGAAATACTGTCAATTGTGAATTTGTATTTATATCCATTGATATAATTTATCATATCCTTAAACTGATCATATGTAGCCTGATATGTGAGTGTAAGAGTTGTCTTATTGCCCACATAATCTGAATGATATACCTTGCTGCCTTCCTCAGCATAAGGATTGGATGTTGTAACTTCACCGAATGTATATATCTCCTCTGTCTGTGCAAGTCCTGCCTGGCTTATCCATGCACCGGTCCTGTCTTCAATTTCCTTGAGGAGCATTATTGAGTACTCCTGTGTATTACCACTGTCATATTTATTTAGTATCTCATCATATTTACTATTATATGATTCTGTATCGGTAGTGTATTTCTTGGCATTGGCAAGCATAAGCTTAAGTGCATTATGTTCTTTATTGAGAGTACTTATCGTCTCTGTAATTTCCTGCGTTTTGTTTATGAGAATCCTGCAGCCAAAATAATAAGCGCAGAATATAATTATTGCGGCTCCGACAACACATAAAAGTTTCTTATCCCTGTCTGTTATCTTCATTATTTGGCCTCCTCTGTTGTTGTTTCCTCAGCTGTCGTCTCTTCGCTTCCCGTCTCATAAAGTGAAGGGTCTGCAAAAGAGCATGTCATCGAACAACTTACGGTTACTACTCCGGATGCATCTATGCTCTCCGAAAATGACGGTACATAGATATTGGAGATACTCTTATTTTCTTTAAGTTTCACGATAAAATCGGCAAGCGTTGTCTTGGAGCTTCCGGTGAATGTCATGGTCGTGGCTCCGTTGGCAACCGACATATTCGTTATAGATATGTCTGACGGCATCTCTTTCTCAAGATATTCGATGAAATTCATAAGATAATCATCATTACTGTATGCCTGAATATCAAACTTGGCAGCATCGCTGTATTTGTCTTTTGCCACATAATACTCATCCGCCGTAGCTCTTATATATTCTTTATCCGCTATCTGCTTCTCGAGCTCTGATTTTTCCCATTTCTTATTAATAAAAGAGACAAGCGGGAATACGACCAAAAGCACGCCGATAAATATGCTTACAAGAAGTACAAGCCTGAAATATTTACCCGAATTGGCACTCTTGGCTTTCTCAAGTGCCGAACGCGGAGTGAAATTAACAGGATGTATCGTACATCCTACATTAGGTATGTATAATGTCATATCAACAGGCTCTCTGCCGTCTGTAGGAGGCGGTGCAACCTGCCTTATCGCATCCAGCGATTCGACTTTAATATTGAGCTCATACGAAAAAAGTTTCTCAATTCCGTATACCTTTGAGCCTTCAATAAGTATATATGCGTTCTCAATCGGTGCCTGCGGGTTCTTGGATGTGTAATAATCCATAACTCGGCTGATATTGTTGACAAGATATCTGAGTGAATCAGTCACATAATCGCCTTCGCCGAATGAACTTTTAAGCGCATTATGTGTATCCGTCATTGCAATCATGGCTTCATCATAGCTTATCTCCCTTTTCTCCATGAGCGCATTGGCTATTGTGCTCTTGCCATAAGGTACGGTTCTCATAAGCTGAAGCACGTTGCGGTTAAGTATTGTGACAAGTGTGCTGTCCTCTGACAGCTGAATCACGATACTTGGCTTAGCATCAATCTGAAACCTTATAAACTGTAATGTTGCATTTCCGGTATAATCAACCGCTTCGACATGGAATCCGAGCATTTCTGCAAGTGCATAATAATTCTCAACCATATCAACCGGTGCCGCCGCAACCATTACTCTTGTTTTCTTTATTCCTTCTTCCTCAATCGGCTCAAGTACCGTATGAGCAAGTACATAATCATCTATATTAACAGGAAAATATTCTGTTGCATTCGTAGTAATAAACTGTTTAAGTTTAGCCTCTTTAAGTTCGGGAGTTGTTACCTCCTTACTTGCTATTCTGGCTGACTGAATACAGAAAATAACATTTTTGGTGGTAATGCCGTTGGCATCACATGTCTCTCTTATAGTCTTTGCCATAAGAGGAATATCAATAACCATGCCGTCTTCGCACGCAGATGCAGGTGTCGGCACCGAAACTGCCGCAAGTACCTGAATTGATTTCTGTGCGGAATATGACACATCGCATAATTTGATATTATCATTTCCTATTGTAATTGTTAAAACTCTGGAAGCCATTAATATTTAAACCTCTCTTTACACTGTTTCTGCGCCACGGCAGTCTCATAATTGCTGTTTAAAACAGCAACCCAATATACCAATCAAGAATCTGGCTGCCAAACAGCATAACTGTAAATATACCGATTGACAGATATGGTCCGAACGCAAGAACACGTCCTTTACCTTTAATTCTCATAAGTGTCAGATGCACTATGGAACCTATAATACAGCCAATGACAAGTGCCAGGATAATATGTTTCCATCCAAGCAGCAGTCCGGCCGCAAACATAAGCTTAATGTCTCCGCCGCCGATTCCTCTTCCGCCTGTGATAATGAACAGAAGCAGAAGAAATCCACTGACAGATACCATTCCGATGAGGTAATACAGAAAATTATGATAATCAAGTGCCAGATGTATTGCACCGAGCACGAGAATCGTAATATTAAGACCCAGCGGAATTTCGTATGTTCTCCAATCGATGACCGTAATGGCCGTCAGCATTGAAAAACATAAAGCGTATAATATGCCGGTGAAATTAAACCCGTTCATAATAAATATCAACACATAGCCGAATCCGTTAACCGCTTCAATCACCGGATATTGAGCTGATATCTTTGTCTTACAATATCTGCACTTTCCTTTCAGAAAAACCCAGCTGAAGAGTGGTACAAGATCGTACCACCTCAGCCGGTGTCCACAACTCATGCAGTGAGAATGTTCAGTTGTAATATTCTCATGTAAAGGTAATCTGTATATCAGCACGTTTACAAAACTGCCGATCACGATACCGTATATGAAAATTATTATGTAAAGTAAAATTTCCACCAGCATTTATTATACCCAGTCGTATGAACTATTCGCCAACTGCAACAGAAGTTGCACCCGCGCCGGTCGGCGCGATTACGGCAGTAACTTTTTCATCGCCGATTGTAAATATAACTTTTGCATCTCCATATGTTTTAGATGTAAGCTGTTTTTCGAACGTATCTTTTGCATTAAGGTTCTGGCATACTTCTTTGATATAATCAGCGGCATTATCCCCAGTAATACCATTAGCAGTTGCTCCAACCAATTCTACTTTTCCATTATCGCAGGTAATTGTTCCGCTTAACGCTGAATACTTCTCATCAGCAAGTCCTATCGTCAACTGGTTACGAACTTCCTCAACTGTTGAAATATCTTTCTGCTTCTTTGACTTCTCAACGTTTCTTACGAGTGTAGGAACAAGAACACCGATAAGTACAGCCATGATAGCTACTACTACGATAAGCTCTACGAGAGAGAAACCTTTGTTATTTTTTCTTTTCTGTAATAATTTTTTCATACCCATATCTCCTTTTTATTTAAGTTTTGTAGGTATTCCCGCGGTCTGTGCGGGAATTATTAAGTTAGGTAAGTAAGAAAGTCACGGGGATTCCCCGTTGCGCTTTGGCGCATATGTATATCAATGCGGCATCGGCTAAATACCACATAAGATATCTGGTTAATATACCGGCATTATGATAAATAAATTACATATTGCTGAGTTCTGAATTCATCTGGATTACCGGTCCGTAGATTGCTGCAAGGATCACGCATACAATCGCAGCCATTACTATGATGATCATAGGCTCCATAAGTGCCATTACCTGCTGTGTGGCAAGCTCGACTTCTTCGTCATAATACTTGGCACAGTTATTAAGCATCTCTTCAAGGTTACCGGTCTCTTCACCGATACCGACCATATGTATTACAAGCGGCGGGAACAGTCCCGATTTCTTAAGCGGCTGTGATAACGGAACACCACGCTGGATCTGTATGGCAGCCTCGTCCAGGGCCTCCTCATATAATACATTATCAATTGTTCTGGCTGTTATCTGCATAGCTTCGACCATCGGCATACCAGATGACATCATTGTGCTGAATGTTCTGGAAAATCTCGCACATGCCGTCTTGGTCTTCATCTTACCGAATACCGGCAGCTTAAGCCCAAGTCTTGCGAAGAAATGCTTACCGGTCTCGCTTTTCTTAAAGAGCACGATCGCAGCAACCACAGCACCGATGATTACGCATACGATGAACCATTTGGTTCTTATGAAACTGCTCAGATTAAGAAGTGCCTGTGTAACCGGCGGAAGCTTGGAATCCATGTCCGAAAACATCTCCGCAAACGATGGGATTACCGCAACAACCATTACAATGAGAACACCTATGGCAACCACAAGGAGCACAATCGGGTAAATCATTGCTTTCTTGAGCATTCCCTTTATTCTGGCATCCTTCTCAAAATGTTCCGACATGTTCTGAAGTGAAGATTCGATATTACCGGATGCCTCACCTGCTTCTACCATACTTACAAGAAGGCTCGGGAATACGCTTTCCCTCTTCATGGCGCCCGCAAGCGTCTCGCCCTTCTGTACATTATCCCTGACGTTCATGACCGCGGTCTGAAGTCTCTTATTCTCTGTCTGATCGGAAAGCATGTCAAGTGCCGACACGATTCCGACTCCGGCCTGTAACAGGCTGTGGAACTGTCTGCAGAATACGCTGAAATCCCTTGACTTGACCTTTCTGCCTCCGCCAAAAGAAATCTCTTTATTCAGAATGGAGCCTGTATTAAGCTGCAGAACAGTATTGCCATCGCTCTTAAGTGCAACCATAGCTTTCTCTCTGGTATCCGCCTCGAGGCTTCCCTTCTTCTCTTTGCCTTCTCTGGTAATTACTCTGTATGTGAAATTCGCCATATATACCCACTAATACTTCATTATCCTTCCCGGCAGATAATGTAAGTCCTCTCTTTTTTATTCATATATTTTATCACAATCAAACTCTGCTTGCAACAATAAAACGTCAAAAAAACGCGGAAGTTTCGCAAAATCTTCCGCAGTTTTTCTTTAATCTTATATTATATTAATTTTACGTTCAAAAGTAGTCCTATCCTGTGCAAAACTCAGTGCCGTTTCAGTGCTTATCTCACCCTTGATAAGGAGATCGAGAATAGCATCATCCATGGTGATCATTCCCAGCTTCTTGCTGGTCTGTATCATGGAATCTATCTGGAATACCTTATTCTCACGGATAAGGTTCTTGATGGCTGTTGTCATAAGCATGACCTCAAATGCACCAACCCGGCGTGATTTATCAACTGTCGGCAGAAGCTGCTGTGATATGACCGCTTCGAGCACCATTGCCAGCTGGACACGGATCTGCTGTTGCTGATGCGGCGGAAACACGTCAATAATTCTGTCAATCGTACTTGCGGCTCCGATCGTATGGAGCGTGGAAAATACGAGATGGCCCGTCTCTGCTGCCGTGATCGCAATCGAGATGGTTTCCAGATCACGCATCTCTCCGACAAGGATGACATCCGGATCTTCACGAAGTGCCGCTCTGAGCGCATTGGCATATGTCATGGAATCAATTCCGATTTCCCTCTGGTTAACCATGGCCTTCTTATGGTGGTGCAGATACTCAATAGGATCTTCAAGCGTAATTATATGGGATGAAATATTCTCATTAATCTTGTCAACCAGTGACGCAAGCGTGGTAGACTTACCGCTTCCCGTAGGTCCTGTTACGAGAACAAGTCCTCTTTTCTTGGAATAAAGGTCAACCACAGACTTCGGTAACCCGAGTTCCTCCGGTTTGGGAACAGTCGTACCGACAAGTCTTATAGCCGCCGCGAGCGACCCTCTCTGGTTATAAACATTGATTCTGTATCTTCCAAGGCTTGGAATCGAGAATGAGAAATCGACTTCGCCCTTCTTGTTAAGTATTTCAAGCTGTCTCTCATTCATTATTGACTTAATTATTTCGGATGTATCGTTAGGCAGGAATCTCGGAAAATCCATGTCCGTAAGGGCTCCTGCCACACGCATTTTCGGAGGTATTCCGACAGTTATATGCACATCGGATGCTCCGTTATCCTTAGCTATTCTCATTAATTCTTCTATTGTAACCATTCTATTCGTCCTCCGCCTCGTATGTAATCTTCATCATTTCAGAAAATGATGTAACGCCACTCATGACATATTTAGCGGCAGCCTGCCTGAGCGTGGACATTCCTTCCCGCTGTGCCTCTGCCGTAATCTCATCGGCGTTGGCTCTCTTAGCAATAAGATTGCGGATACGGTGTGTTATCGGCATTATTTCATATACACCTATTCGTCCGAAGTATCCGGTATTGCCGCACACTTCACATCCGCAGCGGTCTTTAAGGATAAGCTGCTTATCCTCCGGAACACCGAGAACTCTCTTTTCTTCAGGAGTCGCCTCACGCGACTTCTTACACTCGCAAAGGCGTCTTACAAGTCTCTGTGCAATTATTCCCACAAGGGAATCACCGAGAAGATACGGCTCAATTCCCATGTCTATAAGTCTGGATATGGATGCCGATGTAGAATTCGTATGCAATGTACTTACAACAAGATGTCCCGTTATAGATGCTTTAACAGCTATTTCCGCCGTCTCTCCATCTCTTATCTCACCTATCATGATGATATCCGGATCCTGTCTGAGTATTGAACGCAGTGCGCTGGCAAATGTAAGGTCTGCTTTAGGGTTAACCTGAACCTGGTTAACACCATCCACATTAGCCTCTACAGGATCTTCAACTGTTACGATATTAACTTCATCGCTCGCCAGTTCACTAAGCGCCGTATACAATGTAGTAGACTTACCGCTTCCCGTAGGTCCCGTTACAAGGATAATTCCATGTGGATTACGCAATATATTATCAAATTTAACAAGATCTTCTGCATTGAGTCCGAGATCCTTCTTGTCCCTTCTGAATCCCTCTTTGGATGCAAGTCGCATTACGACTTTCTCACCGTAAACGGTAGGAAGATTGCTGACACGGATATCATACTCCTTACGGTCAACGATCATGGTTATACGACCGTCCTGTGGTTTACGTTTCTCTGAAATATCCATTCCGGATATAACCTTAAGTCTGGCCACTATCGCGGCATAGAGACTTCTGTCGTATTTGATGGACTCCCTCAGGACTCCGTCTATTCTGTATCTTACCTTAACCATATATTCAAACGGTTCAATATGGATATCTGAGGCTCTCTTTCTTACAGCCTGTTCAATAATTCCACGTACAAGCTGTACGATAGGCGAACTTTCGATATCTTCTTTACGGGCATTATCATCTTCGTCATCTTCAAGATAATTCTGCTGTTCCTGGCGGAACTGTTCCGCCACGGCCATAGCCTGTGACTGACCGAAATATTTATCAATCATTGCACTTATGTCATTACCGTTAGCAAGATACGGAATAACGGTCATTCCCGTGATGATACTCACATCATCAAGTGCCATGATATCAAGCGGGTTCTCCATCGCTAATTTGAGAACATTTGCCTGTTTGCTGTCAAGTGCAAAAGGAAATACCATATATTTCCGGATGATATCCTCACTTACCATATGGAGTGCTACATCATCTATATTAACCTTGCGCAGGTTAACATATTCTATATCGAGCTGTTTGCAAAGCTCGTCATTAATCTCATCCTGTGTGACATATCCTAATGACACCAGTGCTTCACCGATTTTGATCTTCTTGGTCTTCTGTTCGGCGAGTGCACGTTCAAGCTGTTCTTTGGTAATCTTACCGTTCTGTACAAATACATCGCCGAGTCTCAGACTCTTTCGTGTGTATGCCATGATAAAACCTCTCTTAGTATAAATTAATCCATCGGAATATCCGTATATGTGTATGAACCGCTGATGTCTGATTTAAAGGCTTCAAGCGTACTCTCATAATCCGTTCCGCATATATAGCGTTCCTTGGGATCATTCGTAGCCATCGACCATTCTCCTTCACGGCTTATGACCGCATCGGAGTATCTGAAACAAAACCAGCTTTCAAGATACTGATTCGGATTATCTGAAGAATACGTCGGCATTACAATATTGCCCTTGTAGAAAAGCAATATATAATTCTCATGCTTCTGTTCGTATCCTGTATCATTATACACAAGAACTGCTTTCTGAAAAGCAAAATCCTCTGCGGTCTCATTACTGTCCCTGAACAGATAATTGATATCTCCGGTAACCTCATATGACATATGGTTCGTGGTGTCATTGATCTCATCTTCAATAATACCTATATTCTCACCGGAAAGTTCTTTAAGAACCTTCTTATCAACATCCTCCGGGTCATTAACATAACGGTCAGCCTCTTCTATGGTATACTTCATCTCAAGGGTACTGAAATAATATCCTTTGTCAGCTGCCGCTTTCTCATCCGCATTGCACCTGATAGTCACCTCATCCCCTATTGCGAGATTAGATGTCTTATCTATCACGTATTCAAGCGAAGCGAGATATTCATTATCCGATTCGTTAGCATATGTTACATACACATAAGGACTTATCCCACCGGTAATTATCTTGACATCTGCAAAAGCATCTAAAAGTGTGCCTTCTTCAAGACCTTCAACCTTAATGCTTCGGGTGGTTCCTCCTACATCTATACCGAGCTTATCAGCAATCCGGCTGTCATATGTCACCGTCAGGCTGATTGTATCACCGTTGGAAAGACCAGTATCCCTGTCAAGGGAATATTTCAGGCTGTCAACAAACGGTTTATATTTAACTTCGGCTTCGCCGGTATCTCCGCCATCCGCGAGTGCCGTATATAAGCCGACATCATCAAGCGAAAGTGAAGCCTTGCCGTTGCTGTCAAATCCTGTCGTAGTAACAATGACATATCTCGAAAGTCTGAATTCCTGTTTCTGTGTCATATTCACTTTGACGATAATCAGTATCGCAAGTATAACAAGCGGTATCGCCGCTTTAATTATAATATTTCTTAACTTTGATTTATTCATACCAAATATTTTATCACATCCGGCAGACAAAAACAAGATTACAAAAGGTATCGTCTCATTGTTTTTAGCGCATTTTTTTCAAGCCTGCTGACCTGTGCCTGGGATATGCCTATTTCTTTGGCAACTTCCATCTGCGTCCTGCCCCTGAAAAATCTTAACCTTATTATCTCTTTTTCCCTCGGCGCCAGCCTGCCTATGGCATCCTTGAGAGCCAGATTGCTCACCCAGTTGTCCTCGACATTCTTGGTATCGCTCACCTGATCCATGACATACAATGTGTCGCCGCCGTCACAATATACAGGTTCGTAAAGTGACACCGGACTTTGTACCGCATCAAGAGCCATTACGATTTCTTCTTTGTCCACACCTATTTCAGCGGCAATTTCATTAATCGTCGGCTCTTTCTGGCTTTGTTTCATAAGGCGCTCTTTGGCATAAATCGCCTTATATGCCGTATCTTTAAGTGAACGCGATACTCTTATCTGGCTGTTGTCCCGGAGGTATCTCCTAATCTCCCCAATTATCATTGGCACAGCATAAGTACTCAGTTTCACCTGCTGGTTCACATCAAAATTATCAATAGCTTTGATAAGTCCGATACATCCTATCTGGAACAGATCATCCAGATTCTCCCCGCTTGCCGAAAAACGCTGTACTACGCTTAATACAAGTCTCAAATTCCCCTTAATATATTTCTGTCTGGCTGCCTCGTCCCCTTTTTTAAGCGCAGCCATCAACTCCTCTTTCTCCTGCTCCCGGAGCATTGGAAGTCTTGCGGTGTTAACACCGCAGATTTCAACTTTGTATGCTGTCATATTTCATACCTGCCATTTCAATTCGTATATGAAATATCTTTAACCAAACACGGCATATCTAATCATTTCCGGTGCATTTTTTAAACGGAAATTATTTCCTATATTTCCCCATTATTCATACTTCACTATTTCTTTTTTGAGCCTCTTGATTATCTTTTTTTCAAGTCTCGAAATATATGACTGACTTATCCCCATAAGGTCCGCCACTTCTTTCTGCGTCATCTCCGTATCATCAGGCGATGACAATCCAAACCTCAAGTCAATAATCATTCTCTCCCGTTCTCCCAGACGGTCGATTGCTTTTTTTAACAGTTTTTTCTCTACTTCATCTTCTATATCGCGGTATATAACATCTTCTTCCGTGCCAAGAATGTCCGACAACAGCAGTTCATTTCCATCCCAATCAACATTGAGAGGCTCATCTATCGATACTTCCATACGTGTCTTGGAATTCCGTCTCAGATACATAAGGATTTCATTTTCAATACAACGTGATGCATATGTTGCCAGTTTAATGTTTTTGCCTGAATCAAACGAGTTGATTGCCTTGATAAGTCCTATTGTGCCTATGGAAATCAGATCTTCTACGCCAACTCCCGTATTGTCAAATTTCTTGGCTATGTACACTACCAGGCGTAAATTATGTTCTATAAGCACGGATTTGGCTTTTGCGTCAAACTCACCTCCCAGATCCGCTATCACTTCTGCTTCTTCCTCTGCATCCAAAGGTGCCGGAAGAACATCCGCACCTCCTATATAATGAATGTCGCCTTTAGGTTCCAGAAACAGATTCTTAAATGTCGGCATCACTTTAAACTGAAAACAATTTGGCATCATTACTTTTAAAAACATTTCATTTCGCTCCTTTTAACCTTTAGTCCCGCCCATCAACGCCGGATGAACTATTGCCCTGTACTCTTCCTGCCCTGCGAATTTTCCGGAATACAGCGCAAAAAGAGGCTTATCAATTACTTTTATTTTCTGCCCGTCATACAAAATAAGTCTGTCAAGCCTTATTACCGGAATCAGCCCATCATCAGTCCCCACCGCTTTGTACGGTACCAGATGATATCCGCACCCGGTCATATCCCCTATAATCATATCCAGGCAATCCGAACAGATTATATTGACCGGTTCCCCGTTATACGGATCTGTCAGGGAATTCCCCGTATCGCATAACGCTTTAAGACTTATTTTTCTCCCGCCATGTTCAATCTCTATCTCATACACAAATCTGCGTATTTTAAATCCGGCAGATATTCTTGTATATGCAATTTTTAAGGCAGGTGTAAACAACACCGTTCCAGCCGCTATATGCCATATGCTCGCCGTATACAGCCCGTTATCCGGTCTGCTTACCATATAGCCAAACATTGTATAATAGTATAAGATATGTATAAAACCTCCGAACATACACGCCGCAAGATACATAACGCCTACGCCTTTCAGTATGACTGAAGGTTTCCTGATGTCTGCCATTATTATAACCATCATGGCACACGCCGGTATATATGTTATCACATTCCATACCAGGCCATACAATCTGAATACTAACACCACACATACCCACAACGCCCCGGCAGCTGCCGCAGCATAGCGTTTTAACAGCCTGACAGCCGGGCGCGTCCTATTTGTGCACTTAAGTATTCCATCCGTTATCGACAATATTATGTAATCCATCACAAAATTTATGCAAAATACAACGTCAATGTAGATTTCATAGTGCACGCGCGCCCCCTCCTGTCGTTTACATGTCCATTATATCCCCGTGAATGTTTTTCATATGTCGAATTTTGTTCTGCACAAATTTAAATTTTCTGCTGTAATTCGACATGTTTTTTAATATTTATACCGGCTTAACGCATAATCGAGTAGGAGGGAAATTTAAATAAA
>FR889232.1 GCA_000431815.1 Butyrivibrio sp. CAG:318
ATAACGGACCACTTTTGGGCAAAACAAAAGCGCGAGACGGGGATCGAACCCGCGACCTTCTCCTTGGCAAGGAGACGCTCCACCACTGAGCCACTCGCGCATATCGCGTTAATCACAACGCAATATGTACTATACATCATAGATGTGTTTTTGTCAATATGCTTTAACAAAATTTTTACACAAATTAAAATGCCGCGCACCATCACGGTGCGCGGCCAAAATTTATATTTTACTTAGCTGGACCATATGTAAATGTTACGGAGATTGTCTTAATCTGTGTATAATCTTCCGGAAGAATTACACCTGTAGGATTAGCTGATGCCGGATCTCCATCAGAAGTTCTTGCTGCATCAGGAATACTGCTAACCCATCCATTATAAAGGTTAAGTCTTGTACATTTCTTATCATCTGTTGTTGTATACCATTTATCTTTGATGTCAACCTTCTCGCCATTGATAACAAGTTCCTGAATATCAATTATATATCCAGGGAAGAGTTTCTCACCATTGTAAATACCGATTGCTGCGAATACAAAGCTTGTAGCATACTTTCCTGCTGTCTCAGTGAAATCAAGAGATACAGTATATGTACCTTCCCCTGTTACAACAGCTTCCTCTGCCTTGATGCCGGCTGTACCTCCCGACGGATGATCATCACCTACTGCATAACTTACCTGATAGTCACTTGAGTTGAACATAATCCATGCCGTACCGTCTTCTATAACAACATCCTGCGCATCGGATTCTGCTTTCTGTGTTTTCTTAAGTGCTGCAGCCTTAAACTCTTCAACATCAGCGTCTTTCTGTTTATCAAAGCTGTGATTTGTAATAATCTTAGCCACATCATCGTATTTCATCTTACATGTGCTTCTGTCATATACAGTGCTGCAATCCCAAAGCATTGGCGCATATCCGTATGCATCACAGTTATTGAGGAAGTTCTCATAATAATTGCACATATCCTCGCCGCCTTCGCTCTTTAAGACGCCCCACTCACCAATGATTACACCGTATCCGGCATCCGTAAACTTGGTAAGAGATTTAAGTGTTGTGTTCATATTGGTGTAATCCGCTTTAACACCCCAGTCGGATACACTTCCGTCGATACAATAGTTGGACGGATCATAATAGTGAACTGATACGATAAGTTTGTCCTTAGCTGTATCAGTAGGCATCTTATATCTGTCATCGCAAGTCTTTGCAACGTTAGTATCATATCCAGGTATAAGGAGGAATCTTGTTTCATTATATCCTCCTGCAGCTCTTATAACATCAACAAATGTCTGATTAATGGTATTGACTGTCTCATAACATTCGTCCTGTGTAAGAACACCTGTCTGCTTGCCTGCTGTATTCTTCCAGTTATCGTTAAGTCTGTCTCCGAGTTCCTCGTTAGCTCCCTCGAATACGACTCTTTCGTCATAATCCTTGAAGCTTTCCGCGATTCCCTTCCACATTTCTTTGTAAAGTGTCATTGCATTTTCACGAACTGATGTATCCTTGTCACCGAACATGCCCCACCACTGATTGTCCCAATGGTCATTAATGATAACCTTCATATCGGCATCAAGAGCATATCCTACAACTTCCTTGATTCTGTCCATGAATTCCTGCCTGATTGTATAATCGCCATCTTCATAGTTAATTGCACATGTCCATGCAATAGGAATACGGATTGAATCAAATCCCGCATCTTTCATTCCCTGTACCATTTCTTTGGTTGTAACCGGCTGATTCCAGTTAGTCTCATAAAGATTAATGGCTGATTTAGTGCCGAGTTTGGTACGGTCACCTGATTCAAATGTATTACCAAGGTTAATTCCGTTACCCATAAGTCTTGTAAACTCAATTGCAGTCATATCAGCATATTCGCTGCTCTTGCCCGACTGCGTCTCATTCTCCCCGGCTCCCTTTGCATCTGTACCCGTACCTGATTTCTTACCGCATCCGCAGATTGCCGTAATTACCATTGCCAGAACCAGAAGAAGGACCGTGAAACGTAATTTTTTAGATGTCATTTCCAAAACTCCTTTTCTTTTTTATAAGGAAATAATCAATATTATTTTCCCTTACCACTTCTTCAATATAATATTTCGGGCAGATATTGTATATAGTAATTATTAGTGCGATATGGTGTAATTTTTGTATTTCAGCGTCCTGTGGTCTTCTTGTTCATCTTCTCTGTATACATAAGAGCATCCGACAGTTTAAGCTGTGAGTCAAAATCAAAATCTGCAACACCATGCGTTACCACTCCTAGGCTGACGGAAATCTTATATGGCTTGTCCGATGTTCTGTTGACATAATCAAGATAGCCTCTGATATCAGCCCGCAGCTGACCTGTTTTCTCACTTGCATCTGCCACACGCAGGCATACAACCATTTCATCTCCGCCGAAGCGTCCCAGAATCTTATCCCTTACAGGGATACTCTTAACGGCCTGCGCTACCACACTTATTGCAAAATCACCTTCCTGATGGCCATATGTATCATTAATATACTTAAGTCCGTCCATATCGATTACCGCAACCATATATTCGACATCTTCCATAAAAGGTTCAGACATCATCTTCTGCAATTCATTATAAAATGCATGTCTGTTATAAAGTCCCGTAAGATGATCGTATTTGTACATATTCTCCATGGCACGGGCTGTATACTGAAGATACCGCATATTCCGGTAACCGCTGAGTGTTGTGTTTATGAGTGTCACAAACTGCATAACCATACAATAATTCTTAGTATTCACTTCAAAGAAAAATCCCGTATATCCTATTGACATGCCCATATACGTAAGCGCAACAAATATAACCGGCCTGTCTTTCTGCATAATACTGTCAAAATCAGCGAATATATCTTTCTTTTTTATCAGCACCGGTAGTTCTCTTACCTTGGTTCCGTCAGCATATATCTCATACATATTTTCCCCGAACCCTCCCGGAAGCGCCTTGCCCGGCTCAAGCGAATCATCAAAACACTCTGTGCTGACAACGATACATGTATCCTCAAATTTAAAATTCTTAAGATACTTAACAAATTCCTGTCTGTTCTTACAGGTAATTGCCTCTGATGACATTTCATACATAAGATGTTCATTTTCCCTGTATAACCTGAAAATACTATTATGCATCTTAAGCAATTGTCCGGTATTCATTATTTTGTTCTCATTATTGCATCCGCACGATCCTTCAAGCATCAGCATATACGGGATTTCAATTTCACCGCATATATCTTCTCCGGCAATAGCTCTCTCAGTGCATTCGACTATATATGCCGATATTGTTCCCAGGTCGCATCCGCATGTAGTGATTGAAGGCGTACAGCAAAGTGCCTCCTCCAGTCCGTCAAAACCGGTCACTATCACATCCTCCGGTATCCGGTATCCGTTACGCTGCAATACATTGCAGGCTGTGATAGCCATAACATCATTTATTGAAATAACAGCTCGCGGCAGTCTGTTATCCGTTATCAATCCTGAAATAACTCTCTCGGTAGGCACATCCCAGAAATCACCATATCCGATCCTGTCATCCGAAAGAACAACGCCATGTTCCGAAAGGACTTTACGGCATACCTCAATTCTGTCATCCGAATATCTGTTTCCCTCAGATCCCGCCAGCACAAATACATCGGTAATTCCATGCTCTTCAACTATATGCCTTACTACCTTCTCGAATCCCGATGTGTATTCAAAATTAATATTACAACAGCCTTTCCTGCTGGCACCTATACTGATTACCGGCACCCCGTTCTTATGCGCCTTATCACATATCGCCTGCGGAATTGCTTTGTCATAAAACGCTTCATCCCATATCACAACAGTATCAATAATATTGTAGTCCATAAGGTCAAAAATCTGCTGTTCCCCGGTCGAAGTCTTACTATCCCAATGCATATCCGAACATGTCTGGTAAATAAAAAGCCTGTAATCCGTTCCCCTGATGTGATTGTAAAGTTCGCTTATAAATTCGTAATGCCTGGTGTCGCTTATATGCGATATGCACAAAGCAATTACCTTATAATTCTCGTACATATACTCGCCTTTCTCTTAATGCATATAATTCTTATATATATTATAAGCCATTAACACCAATAATACAAGGATTTTAAAATCCCTCTTTTTTTCTCTTGCGCCGCAGTTCACTTCTCTTTTTACCGGCTTCCCACTCAGCCTGCTCACCTACAGACTCAGTCTTAAGGCCGGGAACTTCGCATGGCCGCCCGTCATCATCCACTGCTACCATGGTAAGGTATGCCCTGTTTACCGGATATCTCATTCCGTCAAGTTTCTCGACATAAGTGTCAACCCTGACTTCCATTGATGTTCTTCCGACATAAGTCAGCCTTGCCACCAGCACAACTATTTCATGCTGATTGACACCCCTTATAAAAGTAAGATTGTCAACCGATGCCGTCACAACATAGTGTCCCGCATGCCTTACAGCCGCAAGACTTGCCGTTTCATCTATCCATTCCATTAATTTGCCGCCAAAAAGTCTTCCGGCACTGTTAAGATGCTGTGGTCTCACAGCATACACCTGTTCAATCATCGATTCTTTAACTGTTTTCTCCATTTTACCATCTCCTGCCGGACTTTCTATCTTGACCATATCATTTCATTATCCCTGCCTGAATAATCAAAAAGTCCGTCATTTTTCTCTTCAAGTGCTTTTATTATATGATATGTGTATTCATTATACGGAGTGGGAATGCCGATTTCTCTTCCCCTTCTCATGGAATGCCGAGTTCTCTTCCCATTCTCATAAGCACGCCCGAAAACATATCTATTTCGGTATGCCTGCCGGAATTGAGGTCCTGCAATGTCGAATAACATGTCGACGGCGCAACCGGACTTCCATGTACAGACGAGGCGGCAGCTTTACTCATATCTATTCCTTTTGCCGCCGCTATAGCTTTCAATTCGCTGCGCAATCCATCACTTACCGCTCTCATATGTTCACTGTCATTATAACATCCGACACCGGCTCCCACAACAGCCTGCGGCAGATTATTGCATACATTAAGACAGAATTTACTCCATATCTCTTCACGTATAAATTCCGTTGCACGGTAATGAATACCTGTGCCTTCAAATAATTTTTCTATTTCATGCACGCGGTCATTTCCATGTGTCTTATCAATTTCACCGAATATAATTCCTATCGTTGTGTCCGGGTCAAAAATATACCCTCTGTCTTCCTTATGTGACGCTACCCTTATCAAAGAATATATCATATGTTCTTCGCCGACCGCTCTGCCTATGATTTCCTCGCTGTCAACACCATTCATAAGACTCATTATCACTGTATTATCCGAGGTAACTTTTTTAATACTTTCAATCGCACCTTCCAATGCACCATATTTAAGTGCGACCACCAGCAAATCAATATCTCCCGCTTCATCCGGGCTCCACACCTGCGGTCTGTATTCCGTTCCGTTAATCACGCATCCGTTTTTCACAAGCCTTGCAGCTCTTTCACCGTCAGCAATAATTCCAAGTTCTATTCCTTCTTTGCCCGAAAGTCCCCATATAACATATGAGCCTACCGCGCCGGCCCCAAGTATTGCAACTTTACGCAACATAATAATACCTCCTGATATCATTACTATACATCCAATGCAAAAAAATTGTCAACCGTGGGGAATCAGTCCATATTGTCTCTTATTTTTATCATGAAATTGTATAAGCCGTTCTGCCACACAGGATTATGATGTATGCCGAATACATCATAAAAAACATGTTCAATTCCGACCTCATCCAATTTCTTATCCAGATCATAGGACACATCTCCGCAGATATAATCCTCTCTGCCGACCATAACCATAAGAGTCCCAAATCCGCCAAATCTGTCATCTATTTTCAATTCATCCAACAGCGGGGGAAAATAATTATTATCTCCTTTAATCACATCTGCTGCCGAAAATACTCCAACATAATCAAACTTGTCCTGATTATGAAAAGCTATCGCCATGGAATTCCTTGCACCCATTGAATTTCCGGCAATTGCGGTATGCTTTTTGTCCGTATACACCGAAAAATGTTCGTTAACATATGACATAAGGCTGTCTATAAGATCTTCCTCCGTCCTGTCAAAAGCTTCGCACGTCTTTGCGTAACTCATACCTGATGTGGAATTATTCTCATTGACATTGGAATTTGGCATAACTACAACCATTTTGGGGCAATTATATAAATAATGCATATTCTTTATGATAACATCCGCATTCTTATGAAGCCACGTAACTTCGCTTCCGCCAAGTCCGTGCAAAAGATATAAAACAGGATATTTCTTATTTTCATCATAATTTTCAGGAAGCACAACTTTTGCCGGGCGCAGGTTTCCTGTAACTTCAGAATTTTATATCAAAAACGCACCATTTACTTCTTTCTACATTTAGGACATTTGTATTTTCCCTGCACACGTTGATTAATTTCGGCTTGCCAAGAGTAATTACAAAATTTGCACTTCCAAAATACTTTTTTATTTGAATGTTCTGTATACTCTGTTGGTAATTTTGAATTTTTTTCATAATCCCATTCTTCTACTAATTTAGGTTGACGAGAGGCCAAATCGTTGACACCAACATTTATTTGTTTGCCGGCACACACAGGGCATTTTCTTCCATAATTTCTTTTTGTTATTGAAGCTGTATAATGATGCCCTTTAGGGCAAATCCAATTAACTTTTTTAGAACTATTCGGGCTTATTATACGGGGATTTAACTCATTTAACTCGAAATTCCATTCACGCATTAAATCCGGTCGTTTTGTTGCCAAATCATTATATCCGGATAAAATTTTTTGTCCCGCACATATTGGACAAGCTGTAGGCATATTTACATTGGTTCTATTGGATACCGGTGCTTTATAACTATGATTCAAGGGGCATATCCACCAAACTCTTATTTTTGATCCATACGAAATAGCTGTCGGCATTATTTTCCCATTTTTATTATAATCCCACTCGTTCAATAATTCTGGATTATGCACAGCAACGCTTTTTTCCTTTTCTGATGAGATATATTTATTATATATTTCAATATCATCTCTCCTAGTATTTACATCTATTGTGCTGGTTAATACACCATATGATGCAATAATATTTAGAATCCACTCTATTACCATTTCAATGGTTATTTGATTTTTCCCTATTTTTCGATAAAATACATCTTTTTGATTTTCTTTAAACACACGAGTTTCCTTAATTCTAACTAAGCGAATACCTTTATCTTTACACATAACATTTTTTCTTTGTTCTCGTTCAATTGACGATTTTGAATTATGAAAATATATTCCATCATATTCAATGCCAAGTTTTAGATCAGGCAAATAAACATCTATTTCCATACCATCTATTATATATCTATTTATTGCCGGTACAATCTTACTAACATAAAAATAGATAGCCTGTTCAGGAAAAGAAGTACCCCTTTCAGCCGAACAGAATGGACAATTACTATACTGCGAAGTCCTATTATTAGGTGATATACACCATGAATGTCCATTTCGGCATTTCCACCATACCTTTTTCCCACTACCAGGCATTATCTGATTTGGAAGTAATGGTGCATTTAATTCATAATCCCACTCATCTGCAATACGAGGATACAAAGTTTTTAAATCATTTTCGCCTGATATCACTGCTTGACCTGCACAATATTTACATCCATTACCTCTTGATCGACTATCAATAGTAGCCTCCCATTCATGACCTTTTGAACAAATCCACCATACCTTTTTTCCACTATTTGGCATGAAATCTGTTGGTTTCTTTACATTTCTATTATAATTCCACTCTTTAGCAAGTGCAGGATTTATGGTTTTTAAATCATTAACCCCTACTATAGGTCTTTTCCCAGCACAATATGGGCATCCATTTCCACTAATACGGTCAGGAATACGCGATGTCCAAGAGTGCCCATTCTTACATTTCCACCATACCTTTTTTCCACTGCCTTTTCCATATTCAGTAGGTTCTTTTTCATTCTTAGAACAATCCCATTCTTTCAATAATTCTTTATTATTATTTTTACAATATTCATAAAACGAATTACTTACCATATATTTTCGCCATCTTTCCTCTTTATAAATAAATCGTAAAAATCGAGATTGTAATCATGCCTCATAACATAGCTAGTTATTTAATCCCGTACATGCTCAAAATACATTTTCTAATTATCGTTATATTATATCCCATTAAACTTGTTGTTACAACCATGTTATGACGCGACATCATCCATATTTTCCACCGCACCTCTCTTTGCACAAAAATGTGGTCCGTTACACAATGTACCATATTAGTGTATGCTAAATAACGGACCACTTTTGGGCAAAACAAAAGCGCGAGACGGGGATCGAACCCGCGACCTTCTCCTTGGCAAGGAGACGCTCCACCACTGAGCCACTCGCGCATATAAAGTATTATGTATTTGTATTGACCTGTGACAGTCACAAGTGATAATATACAACAGGACAATTGATTTGTCAAGACTATTTTATTATTTTTTCGAGGTTGTAATGTCAGATACTTATAAAGAATGTCTTATGAAATATTGCGGTAAAGAGCCGCTGCCACATTGTTGTACCGTTCTTGAGTGTGAAATCGAAAGCATGGAGCCGGACAAAGACGGGGGGATTGAAAGTACTTACTTTTTTTCAATTGACGATACGGAAATCGGTTCGATATCAATATATGAAGAGAAGCGGACAGTGAATATATTCGGTGTATATATAGAGCCTGAATACAGAGGTAAAGGATACGCGCGCGAAATGATGTACAGTGTACTTGAAGACATAATTCCCGGCGGGAGGCAGATACTTCTTCAGGTTGCGGATAATAATAAACCCGCATTCGGCCTGTATACCGGATGCGGGTTCAAAGTTATTGATTTTGTTGAAATGAACACTACTCAAGATTAGTGTAACCCATAAGGTATTTATCAACCTCTTTGGCCACGTCACGGCCCTGTCTTATCGCACGTACCACAAGCGACTGTCCGATGTGCATGTCGCCTGCCGCAAAAACCTTAGGTACACTTGTTGCAAAAGCATCAGGAGCGGTTTTGACGTTGGTACGGGCATCCACTTCCACGCCAAATGCGTCTGTTACATATTTCTGGCTTCCGAGAAATCCTGCCGCGATAAGAACCATCTCGCAAGGAAGCTCAAACTCACTTCCGGCGACCTCTGCCATCATAAAACGTCCGGTTTTCTCATCTTTCTTAGATTCCAGCTTAACACATACCAGTTTCTTGAGATTGCCGTTTTTGTCCTTAACAAATTCCTTGACCGTCGTCTGATAAATTCTCGGGTCGTGTCCGAATACGGCAATGGCCTCCTCCTGACCATAATCAGTCTTGCAGACCTTCGGCCACTGCGGCCATGGGTTATTCGCAGCACGCTCATCCGGAGCCTTAGGCATCATCTCAAGCTGGGTGATTGATTTACAGCCGAGACGGATTGATGTGCCGACACAATCGTTGCCGGTATCTCCACCACCGATAACAACGACATTTTTATCCTTAGGGTCGATGTATTTCTTGTCCTTAAAATCAGAATCAAGAAGGCTCTTGGTTACTGATTTGAGATAATCGACCGCAAAATAGATACCGTTGGCATCGCGGCCTTCCGCCTTGATATCACGGGGATTAGCGGCACCGCAGGCAAGCACAATGGCATCATAATCCTTAATGAGTGTCTGTGCTTTGACATTTCTGCCGACATCTGCATTGGTAATAAATTCAACGCCCTCTGCTTTAAGATGCTCAACACGGCGGTCAACAACCCATTTTTCGAGTTTCATATTCGGGATGCCGTACATAAGGAGGCCTCCGACACGGTCCGCTCTCTCATATACAGTAACACTGTGTCCGCGCATATTAAGAAGATCCGCTGCTGCAAGTCCGGAAGGTCCCGAACCTATGACAGCGACTTTTTTGCCTGTACGGACTGCCGGAATTTCCGGTTCGACATAACCGTGTTCAAAAGCATATTCTATAATTGTTTTCTCGTTTTCTTTCGTACTTACGGCATCACCGTTAAGTCCGCATGTACAAGCTTTCTCACAAAGTGCCGGGCAGACCCTTGACGTAAATTCAGGGAAATTGCTTGTCTTGGCAAGTCTGTGATATGCCCTTTTATAATTACCGATGTAAAGAAGTTCATTCCACTCCGGAATCAGGTTGTTAAGCGGACATCCGCTTATCATACCCTTAAGCATCTTGCCCGACTGGCAGAACGGCACACCGCAGTCCATACATCTGGCGGCCTGTTCACACTGTTTTTCGAGAGGAAGTGCCTTGTGAAACTCATTAAAATTCTTAATTCTCTGAGTTGGCGTAACTGCCTCGCTGTCAACTCTTTCATAATCCATAAATCCTGTTGGTTTTCCCATATCTGTCTTCCTCCTTTCCTATTTCTTAAGCGCGTAGAACGCTTCTATCTGTGCCTGTTCGCTTGAAAGTCCTTTTTCTTCCATCTGGACTATCTGATTAAGCATCTTCTTATAATCATGTGGCATTATTTTCTTAAATTTAGGAAGATATTCACTGAAGTTATCAAGAATATGCTTGCCTTTTTCGGAATTGGTATATGCCACATGTTTCTGTATCATCTGTTTAAGTTCAAGGACATCATATTTATCCGTAACTTCTTCGGAACTTATAAGTTCTTTGTTAAGGTTAAGGTATAATTTATTATCCTCATCCAGAATATAAGCGATACCGCCGCTCATACCGGCTGCAAAGTTCTTTCCGGTCTTACCGAGAACTACCACGCGGCCGCCGGTCATATATTCACATCCATGCTCGCCGACGCCCTCGACTACCGCTGTGGCGCCTGAGTTACGGACGCAGAAACGTTCTCCGGCAACACCGTTAATGTACGCCTCACCGCTTGTAGCACCGTAAAGAGCGACATTACCGATAATTATATTTTCATCATATTTGAAATCCGAACTCTTAGGCGGGTATACAATAAGCTTGCCGCCCGAAAGTCCCTTACCGAAGTAATCGTTGGAATCTCCGACAAGTTCTATTGTAAGTCCCTTAGGAATAAAAGCACCGAAGCTCTGTCCACCGTTGCCGTTACATCTTATTGTATAAGTATCCTCATCAAGCCCGTCAGTATAAAGTCTTGTTATTTCAGAACCGAACATTGTACCGAAAGCACGGCTGTTTACATTGGTTACATCAAGTTCAATGCTCTTCTTCTGCTTTTTCTTAAGAGAAGGCATAAGTTCTTTAATAAGAACGGTTTCGTCGAGCGTCTTGTCGAGTTTAAAATCATACACATGCTTGTTGTAATATTCCATCTTTTCTACTCCGGCATACGGATTATCAAGGATGGCTGACAAATCTATTTTACCGTGGCGTTTGGCACTTCCGTCTTTTTTCTGGAAAAGCATATCTGTTCTTCCGCACATCTCATCAAGTGTTCTGAATCCGAGTTTTGCCATATATTCACGAAGTTCTTCTGCGACAAACCTCATAAAATTGATTACATACTCAGGTTTACCTGCAAATCTCTTTCTGAGTTCAGGATTCTGTGTTGCGACGCCGACCGGGCATGTATCAAGATTACATACACGCATCATAACACATCCGAGTGTTACAAGCGGTGCCGTTGCAAATCCGAATTCTTCTGCTCCGAGGAGACATGCTATAGCGACATCACGGCCATTCATAAGCTTGCCATCTGTCTCAACAATTACCTTGTTACGAAGATTATTCATAATAAGAGTCCTGTGCGTCTCAGCAAGTCCAAGTTCCCACGGAAGTCCGGCATTGTGAATCGAGCTTCCCGGTGCCGCACCTGTTCCTCCGTCATAACCGGATATAAGGATTACCTGTGCACCGGCTTTGGCAACACCTGCCGCTACCGTTCCGACTCCGGCCTCCGATACCAGCTTGACAGAAATTCTCGCCTGATTGTTGGCATTTTTCAGATCATATATAAGCTGCGCCAGATCTTCGATCGAATATATGTCGTGATGAGGCGGCGGCGAGATAAGACTTACACCCGGAGTTGAAAGCCTTGTCTTGGCAATCCATGGGTATACTTTGCCGCCCGGAAGGTGTCCGCCCTCTCCCGGCTTAGCACCCTGTGCCATTTTAATCTGGATTTCGTTGGCACTTACAAGGTATCTTGATGTAACGCCGAAACGTCCTGATGCAACCTGCTTGATTGCGGAACACTTGTTAAGTCCATCAGGGCCGACGGTAAGTCTCTCAATGCTCTCTCCGCCCTCACCGCTGTTAGATCTTCCGTGAAGTGTGTTCATCGCGATTGCGAGAGTTTCGTGTGCTTCCTGCGAAATCGAACCGTATGACATGGCACCGGTCTTAAATCTCTTTACTATAGAGTCAACGCTCTCAACTTCTTCAATCGGAACGCCTTTCTCCGGAAATTTGAAATCCATGCAGCCTCTTAATGTGACAGGATCCATCTCTTCATTAATAAGATGTGAATATTCCTTAAACGTCTCATAGTCGCCGTTGCGGGCTGCAAGCTGGAGAAGATGTATTGTCTGCGGATTGTACAGATGTCCTTCCTTTCCGCTTCTTAATTTATGGCTTCCCACGCTGTCGAATGTCTCGTCTGCCGTAAGTCCGAGCGGATCAAATGCACGGCTGTGTCTCACATTGACATCTTCCTCGATATCCTTAAGTGTGATGCCTCCGATTCTGCTGACCGTTCCGGTAAAATATTTATCAATAACTTCCGGAGCAATACCTATTGCCTCAAAAATCTTAGAGCCTTCATATGACTGTATTGTGGATATACCCATTTTGGATGCAATCTTGACGATTCCCGTAAGTATCGCCTTATTGTAATCCTCAACAGCTGCATAATAATCCTTGTCAAGAATACCTATGTTAATAAGTTCTTTGATAGTATCCTGTGCAAGATATGGGTTAATTGCACATGCACCATATCCGAGAAGTGTTGCAAAATGATGTACCGTTCTCGGCTCACCGCTTTCAAGAATAAGGGCAACGCTGGTCTTTTTCTTGGTAACGACAAGATGCTGGTTCATTGCTGCCACTGCAAGGAGCGAAGGAATTGCAACTCTGTTGTCATCAACTCCGCGGTCAGTGAGAATAATGATGTTGGCTCCGTCTCCGTGCGCCCTGTCGGTTTCCACAAACATTCTGTCAATAGCTTTCTCAAGAGATGTATTCTTATAATATGTGATAGGAATTTCAGCGACTTTGAAACCTTCCTTATCCATATTTTTAATTTTTAATAAATCCATGTTGGTAAGTATCGGATTGTCAACCCTGAGTACATGACAGTTCTCTGCCTTCTCCTCAAGGATATTTCCATCTTTACCTATATATACGGATGTTGCGGTGACTATTTTCTCACGAAGCGCATCAATAGGCGGGTTAGTAACCTGGGCAAAAAGCTGTTTAAAATACTCAAACAAAGACGGTCTCTGTTTGGAAATCGGTGCTAACGGCGTGTCAACACCCATTGCCGCAATCGGCTCCGAACCATTCTTGGCCATATTAAGTATTGCTGAGTAAAAATCCTCATATGTGTATCCGAATGCCTTCTGAAGTCTTGCGCGCTCCGTCTTATCATATTCGATAGCTTTTTTGTTAGGAATCTTAAGGTCACGCAGCATTACAAGATTGTTATCGAGCCATTCGCCGTAAGGTTTTCTTGTAGCATATCTGTTCTTAAGTTCTTCATCATCGATGACCCTTCCCTCAACAGTATCTACAAGAAGCATCTTGCCCGGATGAAGTCTCTCTTTAATCCTGATGTTGGATGGATCAATGTCAAGAACACCGACCTCCGATGAAAGGACAAGGTAATCATCATTGGTAATATAATAACGTGAAGGTCTGAGTCCGTTACGGTCAAGTACGGCGCCCATAACATCACCGTCCGAGAAAAGAATTGATGCGGGTCCGTCCCACGGCTCCATCATGGTCGCATAGTACTGATAGAAATCCCTCTTCTCAAGGCTTATAAGCTTATTATTCATCCAAGGCTCAGGAATCGTGATCATAACCGCAAGCGGCAGATCCATTCCGCTCATTACGAGAAATTCAAGTGTGTTATCAAGCATTGCCGAATCTGAACCCTCGGTATTGACTACCGGGATAACCTTATGCATACTGCCTTCAAAATACTTGCTCTTCATATTTTCCTCGCGGGCAAGCATCTTATCGGCATTGCCTTTGATTGTATTAATTTCGCCGTTGTGTACGATAAATCTGTTAGGATGAGCTCTTCTCCAACTTGGATTGGTATTCGTGCTGAATCTTGAATGTACCGTCGCAATCGCCGATTCATAATCCTTGCTGCAAAGATCCGGGAAGAAAGTTCTGAGCTGGTTGACTAAGAACATTCCCTTATATACTATTGTTCTGCTTGAAAGAGATACGACATAAGTATCGTCATTACTCTGTTCAAAAACCTTTCTCACTATATAAAGCTTTCTGTCGAAAGGAAGTCCTTTCTCGCAGTCCTCAGGTTTCTTAATAAAACACTGTACGATAGAAGGCATAACTTCAATCGCCTTGCTGCCGAGCACCTCAGGTCTTATCGGAACTTCTCTCCAGCCGAGAAATTCAAGATTTTCCTTCTCCACGATGTTTTCGAACATCTTCATGGCCTGTTTTCTTTTTAACTCGTCCTGTGGAAAAAAGAACATCCCGACGCCGTATTCACGTTCGCCGCCGATATCTATTCCAAGCTGCTTGCATGCCTTGGAGAAAAATTTATGGGATATCTGAAGCATGATGCCGACACCGTCACCGGTCTTGCCTTCGGCATCCTTTCCTGCACGGTGTTCAAGATTCTCCACAATGCTGAGTGCGTTCTCAACCGTCTTGTGAGTCTTGATTCCCTTGATATTAACGATTGCACCGATACCACAGTTATCATGTTCAAACTGTGGATTATACAATCCGTCGTTGTGTGTGTTATCGTAAATCATTCTTCCCTGTCCTTTCCAAAAATTGATTATCTGTAATATACTACCGTTTTTTCCGGTTGTAAACAGGATTTTTTTGTAAATTGTCTGATTATTTGACTTTTTGCAATATTATATTTATTTATCTGATTATTTTATGAATTGTTTGGTTGTTTTTTCATTAAAATTCGTTTCCCACCATCACGTTATGCTTATTTTTCTTAACATAATAATGTCATTCTGTTCCAAAACCACTTTTTTGTGTCAATATTGCTTACAATTATTAAGGATTTATGTTTTTTTGATTAATTTTATTGAATGGAAGGCTTATAGAATGTAAAATATATACATAATATTACGGAGAGTTAATCATAATGAAGAAATCAGGACCTAAAGAATTAAAATTTATCAATTACAAGAGATATATCATTGTGTTGTCGGTACTTCTTACGGCACTTATATCCATAAACATAATGTTCCGTGTGAGTACGGTTTTTGCACAGGCATATTGCACGGCCGTATATCCTAATGTTGTCAAAGTTATGGGAGCCGTAAGTTCTCTTGCACCGTTTTCCATAATAGAGATTCTTATATATGTGGCAGCCGTCATTGTAATATATGCCATAGTCCGTCTCATAATTACGCTTGTACATAACCACAGCAAGGCTTCGATTTGTTTTTTCACATACAGGCTGAAGAAATATCTTCTGAATCTTGCCTGCATTGTTATGGTATGCTTGCTTATACTGAGTTTCAACTGTACTATACTATATCATAGACTTTCCTTTACCGTGTGTGCCAATATGGAACTTGAGGCGCACAGCGTGGATGAGCTTGCCGCTCTCTTTAAAATAATTGCGGACGATGCAGCTGATTTATCAGATAAAGTGGAACGTGACAGCAACGGCGTATTCACCACCGGCAGCCTTGATGTCAATGAGTTATGCGTTGATGCAATGCATGCCGTAAGGCAGAGTTATCCTTTTATGACAGATTATTACCCGCACGCTAAACCGATTCTTGCTTCAAAACTGATGTCCGCCACCGGCATGGAAGGCTTCTATTCGCCTTTCACAATGGAGGCCAACTATAATTCCGACATTCCGGATATTGATATACCGCACACCATCTGCCATGAACTGGCTCACTTAAGCGGTTTTATACACGAGGACGAGGCCAATTTCATCGGTTATGCCGCATGTATGGCTTCCGATAGCGAATCTCTCAGATACAGCGCAAGCGTAGAAATGCTTATATATGTAATGAATGAATTATACAATAATCTCTCTTCCAAACATTACAGCGAACTTATAAGCACACTTGACCGTGGTGTGATCACCGATTTAAACGCACAGGGAAAATATTGGAGAGAGGCCGGAAATATGTTTGGAGGAAGCCTTAATGATGCTGTCCAGTCAGCCAACGATACTTACATAAAATTAAACGGTGACACTGAAGGCGATGTACGCTACTCCATGGTCACCGAATTATTGATTGATTATTATTCCGATAAAATAGATGAAATCCTCGACGCAGATAAATGATATTATACCATGATATCTATCGCTTTATCGACAACCGATATCTCCACTCTCTGATGGGCGTCTCCGTTCTCACCGTCAACAGTCCATTCGACAGCCTTATCACTCTCTATCACAATCCTGTCCGTCTTAAAGCGCTCCACCATAGGGCTTTTCTGGTTTTTTGACAAAAGTCCCGCCACTATCTGCTGTAATTCAAGCGGAGAAACAGGTTCTTTAACCAGAGTCACTTCAAAGAGTCCGTCATCGAGTTCCACGTCCTTACCGCATATGTCCTTCACTCCGCCAACCGAGCGCGAATTGGAAATCATACCATATATATAACTTCCTTTCATTTCTATTTCATTGCAATGTATCGTGAGATAATAGGACTTTATATTGGAAAGACTCTTAAGGCTCTCAAATACATACGCCTGGTGTCCCAGAACATTTTTGACATTCTGAGGCGTCTTATATGAAACATCAGTAAATAATCCGAAAGCAGCTACATAATTGAAGTACCTTCCGTTCATAACGCCTATATCATATGACATAACTTTTCCATCTGAAATCTTCGCTGCTGCCTTAATCATATTCTTCGGAATACCGAGTGTCGATGCAAAATCATTTGTGGAACCCGCCGGTATATATCCCAGAACCGGACGTTCATTGATATGTGTCATCATAGCCGAGATAACCTCATTAAGAGTACCGTCTCCGCCGCTGCATACTATCATATCATATAACCCGTCAGCCTCACATACCCGGTCATACCCGTCCATCGCGTGCTGCGTCGGATATGCGGTAACCATATATCCGTTCCGGGTAAAAATATCAATTATTTCCATAAGCTTATTTTTGATAAGCCCTTTGCCTGAATGTGAATTATAAACAAATAGTAATTTTTTCATTGCCCACCTCTGTAAAAAAACTAATCGTTAATTATTCTTTCGCCATCACCGAAATCAAGTATATAAGGAAAATGTGTCTTACGTTTCTCAACCGGCGGAAGCTGCATATAAGTATCGCCAAAGAAATTACGCAGCATTCCCTTCATATCCCTCGGGAAATTAAGTTCCACATCTTCAAACTTCCATTTTCTGCACGGAAACGTTCTGCTTTTATACAGCATATTGGTATTCGCGTCAGTATCACACGGGTATCCGAACCTCTTAGTCTCGGTATTATTGTACATGGTGCATATCGATTTACATTTTCTGTATAATGCCTTCTTATCAATCCTTAAAAATACCATTGCATGATGCACAAACCTGCATACCGCCTTAATGACCGCGCCCAGAAATCCTGTCTGGAATATAACCGGTTCAGGTATGCTTCTTAATATAAGAAGTTTTGAGAAAAACCACGCTCTCCATTTCTGAATAAAAAACAGAAAATCATTGTCCGGATAATTGTCGTATGCATATATATCGAGGAAAATACCCAGATCACAATTGATATTCTTAAGAGCATTTTCCACAAACTTCGTGCCACGTATGCACAGCCTTGTTGTCATAAGAGGAAAATTCGGATTATGTTCGGCATTCAGGACGTAATATTTATCGCCCATCTTTTCTTCAACCAGTTTAATGAACTTCTCATAATCCTCGCGCGGAAGCGCAATATCAATATCGTCATCCCACGGAATGAATCCGCCATGCCTTATTGCACCTATTCCGGTTCCGGCCACTCCAAAATAGCGTAACCCGTTCTCATCGCATATTTTCATGAAATCCTTAAGAATCCCCATCTCCATCGACTGCAGACGCTTAAGTTCCTTATCTTCATAAAACTTTGGCATATAAACCTCCGAATAATTTTATCTGTCCCATTTATCACAAATGGAATTAATCTGGTCGGCAAACTTTGCAAGATCCTTGTTAGCGCCGCCTTCATTATGTCTTATAACAGTCATAAGTCTTCTGCCCGCTGCCACAAGACGTTCAAACACATCCGAAGCCTTTCTGACAACCGGTTTAACCTTACGCTCGCCTACACCTTCGCGTATACATGTTCCGTCAATAAGATTATAACTGCATCCGCTGAAAGGTGCAACCGCATCCAGTCCGTGCTCATCTATAAGACACTTCGTGAATCCTTCGCATACGTCACTTTCACCGTGTACAACAAACACCTTGGACGGTTTCGGATCAAATGCCTCTATCCACTTAATAAGCCCGGCCTTATCGGCATGACCGCTTACGCCTTCAAGTTTCACAATTTCCGCTTCCACATCTATCGTTTCCCCGAAAAGCTTTACCTCGGATGCCCCTTCGAGAAGTGCGCGTCCAAGCGTTCCGTTGGCCTGATATCCCACAAACACGATCGTACTCTCTTTGCGCCAGAGATTATGTTTAAGGTGATGTCTTATACGTCCGGCTTCACACATTCCCGACGCCGATATGATAACCTTAGGCCTGTTGTCAAAATTAATTGCCTTTGAGTCGTTACTCGTAACCGAAAGCATAAGTCCCGGAAACTGCAACGGGTTAATACCCTGTGCAACAAGTTTCATCGCTTCTTCATCAAAGCAGCATTCCCTGTTGCGGTTAAAAACCTGTGTAGCCTCAACCGCAAGCGGGCTGTCGACATATACCTGGAATCCATCATGTCCGTGTATCATATTTTCTTTCTTAATGCATCTGAAATAATACAGCATCTCCTGTGTTCTTCCGACTGCAAAAGAAGGAATGACCACATTGCCGCCCCTGTCAAAGGTTCTCTGTGTAATTTCGGCAAGTACCTTTACATAGTCGACCGATGCATTATGATAACGGTCTCCGTATGTGGATTCCATAACAACATAGTCTGCTTCCGTTATATACTTCGGATCCTTGATTATCGGTCTGTTTACATTGCCGATATCGCCGGAGAATACTATTTTTCTGGTATACGGACCTTCGGTTATCCACATCTCAATGCTTGCTGACCCAAGCAGATGTCCTGCATCCGAAAACCTTACATCTATGCCCGGTGCCAGTTCAATCTTATCATCATAATTGCAAGGTACAAGAAATTCAAGTACACCTTCTGCGTCATTAAGGGTATACATAGGCTCAACCAGTTCTTTTCCGGCACGCTTAGCCTTCCTGTTCTTCCATTCAGCCTCCGTTTCCTGAATATGTGCCGAATCCTTGAGCATGATACGGCATAAATCAACTGTTGCCTCTGTTGCAAAAATAGAGCCTCTGAATCCTCTGGCATAAAGAAGTGGGAGAAGTCCCGAATGATCTATATGCGCATGTGTCAAAAGCACATAATCAATATCCGGCACATTCATGGGAAGTTCCTGATTCTCATAATCGTCGGTTCCCTGCTCCATTCCGCAGTCAATAAGTATGTTCTTGTCGCAGGCCTGAATAACATGGCAGCTGCCGGTAACTTCGTGGTCAGCTCCGATAAAAGTAATTTTCATGTGCCCCTCCATGTAATATATTATAGTCTAGTTGTTAACTATTTAGATAATTATTTTACCATATTTTTATCAAAAAATAAATACTATATTTATAAGTGGATGCATCTTGTGCTATAATGTTTTTATCAATAAAATCACCTGATGAAAGGAGCATTTATGGATTTTCTGTATACTCTCCAGAATCTGCGCAATCCGGTTCTGGATACCATAATGTCAATAATTACCAACCTGGGCGGCGAATTAATAGTTATAGCCGCGCTCTGCATCATATACTGGTGCATCAATAAGGATTTTGCTTACAAGCTCTGCTTCACTTATTTCATATCGGGACTTCTCGTACAGGGTGCCAAGATAGCCTGCCGTGTCGAAAGGCCGTGGGTAAGGGATTCAAGGCTTACCTGTGTGGAATCGGCGCGTAAGGCAGCAACCGGTTATTCGTTTCCGAGCGGACATACCCAGGGTGTGACCGGATTGTTCAGTTCGATTGCATTTCATATAAAGAAAAGCTGGTTTTACGTCGTAAGCCTTGTAATAATTGCCGCCGTGATGTTCTCAAGAATGTACCTCGGATGCCATACGCCTCAGGACGTCATAACCGCTTTTGCAATAACAATTGTCACCTCAGCTGCCGTAAGCCTTCTCTATGACCGCATATCATCCAACGATAAAGCCAATGTAATAGTGTTCATCCTCACCGAGGTCATATCCATTGCGCTCATCATTTACAGCAGTTATGCGGTGTCATCCGGTAAATCCACCACAAATCTGGCTATGGACGGCTTCAAGGCTGCCGGTGCCGGTATAGGGTTCGGAATAGGCTGGTTTCTCGAAAAGGAATTCATCCATTATGACCCGCGTTCCGTCAGGACGGTATGGGGACAGATTGTTAAAGTCATCGCCGGTCTGGCTACTTCACTCGCTTTCAAGCAGGGACTTAAGCTTATCGGCCCGGATTCTGTTCCCGTCAATATAATCCGTTACATAATTGTTGTAATCTGGGTAGTGGCTGTTTTCCCATTTATTGTGTCCAAAATCACATCTAAAGAAAAATAATCATTCAATTATATACGGAATTTCAACCGGCAGGGTACCGTCTTCCTTAACAACGGCCCTGCCGCCTGTTATTTCCGTAATTCTATCCATAAAAGCCTTACTGTATTCAGATTTAATATGGACTTTCATCGCAACATCAGCCGAATATCCGACATCTTCGATAACACCGTCATATTCAGGCAACGAACGCCTTATTTTACCCTCATCCGTATAATCGGTAGTAATCATATATCTGACGCCCGGCACGAGCATTATAAGCTCCGACGTTGCAAGCGCATCCTTTGCGGCAGCTGTGTATGCCCTCACAAGGCCTCCGGTCCCTAAAAGCGTTCCGCCGAAATATCTCGTCACAATTATCAGGCAGTTATGTATCCCGGCCCGCGTGATAACTTCAAGTATCGGCTTTCCGGCGGTCCCGGATGGTTCACCGTCATCACTGCAGCGCGTCGTTTCATTATTACTACCTATGACAAATGCATAACAGTTATGTCTTGCATCCCAATATTTTCTTCGCGCCGCCTCTATATACGAAGCTGCCTGTTCATCGCTTTCAACGCTGTATACTGCGGCAAGAAAGCGGGATTTTTTCTCTTCATAACAGCCCTCTCCGCCATTTCTGACCGTAATTAATCCTGTCATAAAAACCTCCTGTCAACTGTCCATAAGTATATCATATATCTTTATACAAATGTTAAGTTTTTGTTACATTTAGGCTTTTTTTCTTTATTTATTGGCAATAATTTGATATACTGAATTGAACGATTGTTGAAAGGACGGAATATATGAATTTCAGTAGTGACAGCATCAAACAAAAACAGAAAATGCTCTCGTCCCACCGTATAAAAATGGGCACGAAAGCATTGGTATATACATTTAAATTTATCGTTATCCTGTTTGTATTCGGTGCAATTTCAGTCGGATGCATGGGAGCCGGAGCATTTACCGGTCTTATCGAGACAGCACCCGATATCACACTTAACGACGTTACGCCATCACAGTACAAGACCACGGTATATGATCATAATGGTAACCAGACAGAGACTCTCGTCGCTTCCGGTGCCAACCGTATCTATGTGACGATAGATGAGATTCCGGAATGTCTGCAGAATGCATTTATCGCAATCGAGGACGAACGATTCTATGAGCATAACGGAATCGATGCGAAGGGTATCATGCGTGCCGTTTATCAGGGTGTTATAAGCGGTTTCAAGTCAACGCAGGGTGCCAGCACGATAACACAGCAGCTTATCAAGAACAGCGTGTTCTCCGGCGGTAACGAGAGCAGTCTTTCCGGCAAAATAAAGCGTAAGATTCAGGAGCAGTATCTGGCACTCAAGCTTGAGGAGAATGTAGACAACAAGAAGCTCATCCTTGAGAATTATCTTAATACCATTAACCTCGGCAATAATAACCTCGGTGTGCAGTCTGCCGCGCGTAATTATTTTAATAAAGATGTATCAGAACTTACAATTTCGGAGAGTTCGGTAATTGCTGCCATTACGCAGAACCCATCCAAATATAATCCGGTAAGGCATCCGGACAAGAACGCAGAGCGCCGTAACACGGTCCTTAAATATATGTATGAACAGAAGCTGATCACTAAAGCTGAATATGATGAAGCTCTCGCTGATGATGTATATGCCCGCATCCAGAATATCCATAGTTCGGCTGCGGCAAGCAAGGCATATTCATATTATACCGATGCACTTGTGCAGGATGTTATGGAAGACTTGATGGCGCAGAAAGGATATACTTATACACAGGCTTATAACCTTGTATACCGTGGCGGACTCTCCATTTATTCATGTGAGGACTCCGAACTTCAGGATTATGCCGAAAGTGTTATAAATGACCCGAACATCTGGAATCAGTATGTGTCTTATGCGATAACATATCGTTTTCAGGTGCGTGATCAGTTTGACAACTTGTCAAGTTACACGGAATCAAGCATGTTAAAATATCTTAAAGAAAAATACGGCTCTGATTTTGAGCTTATGTTTTCATCCACCGAGGACGCCGACAAATATGCCGAAGAATACAAAAATCATGTCCTTGAGCAGACCGGCGGTGAAATAATCAACGGAAGTGAAACAATTACTTACACAATGCAGCCGCAGACCTCACTTACGGTTATAGAGAACGGCACCGGCGAAGTAAGAGTTATCATCGGAGGACGAGGTGACAAGACCGAAAGCCTCACGCTTAACCGTGCCACAAGTTCCGAGCGTCAGGCAGGTTCCACTATCAAGCCGCTTATCGTATACAGCCCGGCTCTTGATATATGCGGTTATTCGCTCGCAACCGTAATAGACGACGTTCCTTATTACTACAGCACGGGACAGATCATCAAAAACAGTGACGACAAATATAAGGGTTATGTAACTGTCAGACAGGCACTTGCCGAATCACGAAACGTACCGGCAGTCAAGACACTTAACGACATAGGAATCTCAACCGGTATCTCGTATCTTAAGAATTACGGTATTACCACTCTTACGGATGCCGACAATTACCTTCCTATCGCGCTCGGTACCTGCAGCGTTACTAACCTCGAAATGACGGCGGCATATACCACATTCGCCAACAAGGGTGTTTATGTAAAACCTAAACTTTATACCAAGGTGCTCGACCATGATGGTAATGTAATCCTTGATAACACTGAAAACGAATCGACACAAGTTATAAGGGAATCGACCGCATGGCTTATGACCAGTGCACTGCACACGGTTGTTACAAGCGGTACACTCCGTAACCTGGGTTTCCCTACCGATATGTATGTAAGCGGTAAGTCCGGTACTTCACAGAATGACTACGATAAGTGGGCTATTGGTTTTTCCGGCAACTATACCGTTGGCGTCTGGGCCGGTTACGACAGCAACAAGTCCTTTCCTAAGGAAGCAGGCTTCCCATATATGAGAATATGGAAGGAAGTCCTCGTGGAAGCCAACAAAGATGTTGACTGTTCCGAACCGCTTAAACCGACCAGCATCTCCGCCGTTAAAGTCTGCAAGGACTCCGGTCTTCTTGCCGTTGACGGTCTGTGCGATTCCGACCCGCGCGGAAACAGGGTTGAGACAGAATATTTTGAATCCGGAACAGAACCTACAACAGCATGCAATGTCCATACCAAAGTGGATATCTGCGCCACCTCAGGTGAAATTGCAGGAAATAACTGTCCGAGTTATTCATCCGTGATACGTATCATTAAAGATTATTCAAGTTTTAACAAAAACTCTTTCACGATCGGCGATGAGAAATATGCAATTACCGAAGAATATCTGAACAAGAAATGCGAAGTGCATAATTAAAGAATAACAGGCACAAATAAAAGAAACATTTCATATATTATATGTTCAATGTAAATATTTGAACAGCAATACAGCAATAATCAGTTATAAAAAAAAGAGCATTTACCATGCATGATGCACGATAAATGCTCTTAATATATACTATTTTAACTGGCGGAAAAGTTCAAGATCCTCTTCACACAATTTGACATTCGTACTGATGCGGCGGCCGTCCGGAGCCGTTATCGTAATATCGACTATCGTGCCGTCATTCATCATTCCGTTGCCCGCTGCCTGAATAAAAGCCGGAAACTTCGGATGTCTTGCGGTAAATTTTTCCCATAAGCCCTTGAGCTTAAATAATGATGCCGGGTTCATTACTCTATTACCTTAATCCAGCCCTTAGGAGCCTCGATGCGTCCCATCTGGATTCCTGTGAGTGTATCGTAAAGCTTCTTGGTAACAGGTCCCATGCTCTCCATTCCGCTCGGAAGTGCGATTTCCTTACCGTGGTCAACGATCTTGCCGATAGGTGAGATAACCGCTGCCGTTCCGCAAAGACCAGCCTCTGCGAAATCCTTAACCTCTGAGAAAAGAACTTCTCTCTCCTCAACCTTAAGTCCGAGGTACTCGCTTGCAACATATACAAGTGAACGACGGGTAATTGACGGAAGGATACTTGGTGACTTAGGTACTACAACCGTATTGTCCTTGGTAACGAAGATGAAGTTAGCTCCTCCAGTCTCCTCAACCTTGGTTCTTGTAGCCGGGTCAAGGTATAAATTCTCGTCATAGCCTTCCTTATGTGCTGTAACAATTGCATGAAGACTCATCGCATAATTAAGTCCTGCTTTGATATGGCCTGTTCCGTGAGGTGCCGCACGGTCAAAATCAGAAACCTTGATTGTAATAGGCTTAGCGCCGCCCTTAAAGTACGGTCCTACAGGTGTGGTAAATACTCTGAACTGGTATTCATCCGCCGGCTTAACTCCGATTACCGCGTTAGTTCCGAACATATACGGGCGAATATATAATGTAGCACCTGTTCCGTAAGGAGGAACATATGCATCGTTGGCTTTAACTGTTGCTTCTACTGCTTCAACAAATTTGTCTTTAGGGTATATAGGCATCTCAAGACGTGCTGCTGACTGCTCAAGTCTCTCACCGTTGAGATCCGGTCTGAAAATGACAATCTGTCCCTTCTCGGTCGTATAGGCCTTAAGTCCTTCAAATACTGTCTGGGCATACTGTAAAACTCCGGCACACTCGCTGATGGTAACTGTATCATCCTCGATAAGCGCTCCTTCATCCCATGCTCCATTCTTATAATTCGATACAAATCTCTTATCAGTCTTAACATATCCAAAACCAAGATTTGACCAGTCAATGTTCTTCTTTTCCATGAGAATCTTTCCTTTCTTATCTTCAGCTGCTGCCAATTTCTAAGGCACTGAATTTCTTTAGATTCTATCGTACTACAATTACTGCCCGATTTCCAGCATTTTTTTGAATATTTATACTGTTTATACTATTTTTTCATCCTCGGATTCACTAGCAGCGACGCAATGTAACCGAATATCAACGCTCCGCTTATTCCTGCGGCTCCGGCTTTGAAACCGCCGAGGAAGATTCCTAAGAAGCCCTGCATGTCGACTGCTTCCTTCACGCCTTTAAAAAGAACGTTTCCGAAACCGAGTAACGGCACATTCGCTCCCGCTCCCGCCCATTCGGAAAACGGTTCATACAAGCCTATTGCCGAGATGACGGCACCGGTACATACCAACAGCACCATTATCCTTCCCGGCATGAGCTTTGTTTTTTCCATTAACAGCTGCACCAGCGCACATATCGCACCGCCTGTTACAAATGCCAGAACATAGTCCATTACTTTTCTCCCCCTCTGTCGATTTTTTCGATAACTACCGCATGTGCAATGCCCGGCACTGTCTTGCCCTCGTTAAAGCTGATAGCGGACAGAAGCGCACCCGTCGGCACGAATAATACCCTGCTGTATTCACCTTCCCTGATGCGCCTTAATATCTGCGCCGAAAGCGTTGCGGCACTGCACCCGCATCCGCTTCCTCCCGCATGCGTGTCCTGTGTACCGGCATCATAAATTTCCACTCCGCAGTCATGATGTACCTTGCTTATATCAAATCCGCGCTTGTCCATAAGATCAATAAGGATGGTCTGTCCCACACTTCCCAAATCTCCGGTATAGATTGCATCATAGTCTTCCGGCCTGCGCTCAAAGTCCATTAAGTGATTATATATTACATCGCATGCTGCCGGAGCCATCGCGGCTCCCATATTGAACGAATCCTGTATTCCGTAATCCACAATTCTGCCTGTCGTTATTCCGCTGACACATATATCCGACTCTCCGGATGCCGACAAGATTACTCCCCCGGCCCCTGTCACCGTCCATGTCGCACAAAGCGGTCTCTGATTACCATAATCTAACGGGAACCTGAATTGTTTCTCGGCACTTCCGAAATGACTCGATGTCATGGCAATCACATTGTCGGCGTATCCGGCAGAGACGGTCATTGCTGCTAAAGATAACGCTTCCCCCATTGTGGAACACGCACCGTACAGCCCGAATACAGGCACCTCAAACCCGGATATTCCGAATGATGTCGCGATCAGCTGGCCCAACAGGTCACCCGCGAAAAAATATCTGATTTCTTTTGCCTGAAGTCCGCTCTTAATAAGAAGTTCATCCACAAGCTGCCGCTGCATTTCGCTTTCAGCTTCCTCCCATGTATTCTGGCCTGCCATCGGGTCATCGATGACCCGGTCAAAATACTCCCCCAACGGTCCCTCGCCCTCTTTTTGACCGACAACCGAGGCAGAAGCACTTATAAGCGGTTTATTATCAAATTCTATACTGCATTTCCCGATTTTCCCCATACAAAAACATCCTTTACATAATTTTAGTCATATTATGCAAAGGATGTTGTTATTTTATTCATATCTGACTGTATATTCAGTCACATTCTTAACCGTCTCGCCATCTATCTGCAGCGCACATGGTCTGTCGAAAACGACCCTGACTTCATGCCCCGTCCGTATGTCAACCATATCAGTATATTTCGTGTGTTCTCCGGAAAAAATCTTAGTGAAGCGAATAAGTGTCTTAAGCCGGCCTGTTCCGTGTATAACAACGTTTGTGACTGTATGCTGCGGATTATTGCGGTCCTGTTCCGGCGCAACCTTCATTCCTCCACCGTAATATTTTCCGAACATCGTCGGTGCGAGCCATACTTTATCGTAATGTCTTGTCTCGCCATCCACCGTAATGTCAGCTCCGTATGGTTTAAAACTAAGAAGGCATCCCTTAACGGCAATTGCCGAATAATTAATATCATGCTTGCCCGCTGCACGCTTTCTGTCGCCTTCTTCACAACAATATCCGTCTATTCCGAATCCTATTCCGTTAACAAACTTATAGGTTACACCACCGACCGTAACCGTCGGAAGATTTCTTATGTAGTCGTTCAGCCTGATTCTGTATAATGAATTATCCGGATCGACATCATGTTTAAAATCATTACCGGTTCCCGCTGAGTAGAAAAAAATGTCACCGAGAATTCTAAGATTCGTCGAATCATTAATAAAGCGGTTAAGTGTTCCGTCGCCTCCGACTATGTATACAATATCTTCAGGTTGTATTTTATCAATAACAGATACATAATCATCAATATCCGTTACAGCATATATCTCAACATCCTGTCCGTCAAGTGTCTTCTTAATCAATTGAAGGTCTTCCGCGGCCTTACCGTTTCTGGCGCTTGGATTATAAAAAAGATAATTCATTTCTTACCTCCTGACTTCAAATGTTCTTCCATCATATTTCTGACAAGTTCCGATATCTCGCCGGTCTTCATATGCTCTATCTTATTATATGGTATAACGTCAATAATATCCATGACAACCTTGGTTCTTCTGAGCGGAAAATTCTTACAGATATTCTCCGTTCCTCTTATCACAGATACCACAATAGGGCATTTGGCCCATAATGCAATTTTAAAACAACCATTGTGAAAATCAAGCAGATTCCCGCCGGTATTACGCGTTCCCTCAGGATAAACACCTATACAGGACTGTCCTGAGCTTATCATCCGGGCAGCTTTCATAACCGCCTCTGCACCGTTACGCATATTTTTCCGCTCAAGCGGTATGTATCTGCATCTGACCATATATCTGCGTATAAACGGAATTCTAAAATTGGCGCGTTTGCTAATAAAAGCCATGGGCTGCAACTTCATCTCTCCGCATTGTATAATCGGATCGTAATTCGACCTGTGATTGGAGACAAAAAGAAATCTATCCTTGCGCGGAATCTTATCCCTGCCATTTACAATCACCCTTGCGCCGGAAACAAATCCGGCAAATTCAAGCATAAGTCCGAACAATGTCGTATAAAATCTGCTTGTTCCGGCATATTCTTTATTGATATTGACAGGTAATGATATAATCACACATATTATTCCAAAAAGAATAAATAATGCTGCCCAGCATATCAGAAAAGAAACAATAAATACCACAATATACTTATACGGTGCGGGATTAGCAAAAACATGCATAAAAGCCGTATAATAATATGACAATGCTATACTTACTACGGTTATTATAATATCTATCATTTGAATTATTCCTTATTTCTCAATAGATATCCATTGTAGCATTTTATTACAATAAATTCAATATTTTTCACTGAATAGTTTTCTCAGCGTTATATTTATCAAACATCATTACAGGTCTGTATGAAAGCTTTGCCTGCCTTATGCCAGGAAGTCCTATATCGTCTTCCCTGTTGACATACTTAAAGCCTGAAATTGAATTTGCGGCAAACTGCTGGTTAATTGCCTGATAAAGTCCCGGAATGTCCTCATCCGCTTTCTCAAAATGCGTTACAAAGGTATCCTCCGAAATCGCTTCGCCAATTGTAAAAGCTGATACCTTACCGTCGATTCTTATCAGACCGCCGATCAGATTAAACTTATCATAATTATCCAGAACATTGTCTATAATATCAAGTTCTTCCCTGTATTCTTCTATGTCTCCGCCTTTTCTGACCGCCCACTCTTCTTTCATACGGCGGCATTCCTCTATGTTATCCTCAGTGATTTCCTCATATGAAAATGCATAAGTATTTAAGAATTTATTAAGGTGATTTTTCTTGCCGTGATATTTGGAACCGGAAAGTCTTATAAGATCATCAACTTCATATATATAATCACTGTATTCCCTGTCATACCAGTATCTCAACTGTCCGACCATTTCTCTTTCAAGTCTTAATACCATATTCTCTGACATATTGGTAAGTACCATACGGCATCCGTTATCCACCGCATCCTGCTCAAGCTTCATAACAAGTTCCGCCGGCTCTTCTATAAATTCCACAATCGAATAATATGCGGTTCCGGCATCAATAAGCCTGTATACCAGCACATCATCAATAACCGCAAACATAAGCTTATCGGTGTCATTCCAGAAAAAAATATTTACCATCGCATATTCGCAGTTGCGTGTATGCGCAAGCCTTGTATGCTTTCTTAATGTTTCCATATCACTAAAATTTATTTTGTTAAATTCCATGTTATTTACCTGTCCGAATATGTCAGTACGGTATCAATCCGTATACCGCGTCCGGCGCTGCCGAATGCTTTACGCAGACAAGCGCGTCCGGCAGATCCGGAATTACGCCATCATCTGCTTTGATTTCCGCAATAACATATCCTGTCACACTTTCATTAAATATATTCTTTACATTACTTCTTATTCCCGCCGGAACATGTACATCAAATCCAAGTTCTTCATAATATGATACCAGTTTTTCTTCGCCCGGAATAAGGAAAAAATATCCGGCATCAAAATGATCAATAAAATATCTGATAAGTGCTGACATATATCCACGATTTCTGTAATCTGCATCCGTTGCCAGCGCATACAGATAATAATTATCATCAATTGTGGGAAGTGCATACAGCACCGATACTATTATGCCTGATTTCCTGACAACATATGTCTGTGCACCATTCAATACTTTGGACATAAATAATTCTATTATTTCCTTATCGTCCCCAAAAGCCTCATACCACAGCTCTTCAAGCCGTCCGACATCATCTTCCTTTGCTCTGTCTATTATCATAGCTGCCTCTTGAATATGTTAAATCATCTTTTAATTATTTATTTTATCTATCCACTATGTAATTATCACACATTCCGTTTTTAATGTCAATGTACCAAAACCAGCCCGATTAAAATCGCTGAGACCATGAGGTTTCAGCGATTTTTCGGTGTAACGGTTTCTGCAGGTTACCACCATCCGAGGCAGGTTCCGAGCCAGTATATAAATCCAAGCGCAGAACTTGACAGTATGCCGTACAGAATAACAGGTCCCGCTATCGTAAATATTTTGGCTCCGACACCGAACACCTGGCCTTCTTTTTTAAATTCGATTGCGGCTGCAGCAACCGAATTGGCAAATCCCGTAATTGGAACCAGCAGCCCCGCACCGGCAAATTTGGTAATCTTAGGATACAGTCCCGCTGCCGTAAGCAGAACAGAAATAAATATAAGTATCAAAGAGCACCATGTCGATGCACTCGTCTTATCAAGATGCCAGTAAAATATTGCTATATTGTAAATGATCTGACCCAGAACACATACACATCCTCCCACCGCAAAAGCCTTTACCATCTGCATAACAACACTGTGTGTTGGCGTTACTTTTTCAACATATCTGTTGTATTGTTTTTTGTCATTTTCATCCATAAAAAAAGCCCTCCCGCTATAATATCTGTCTTAGTGATATTATTAGCGAAGAGAGCTATAATATGCGGCTATTTAAGTGATTTAAGCCTGATGTGTTCCGCACATCCGAGAATAAACTCACTGTTAGTAGGCTTGTCCTTCTTATTCGGCAAAAAAGGAACTTCAATGTTATCATTACGTTCCCACGTTGCCGCTATGATATATCTTATATTACGTTCCACATTAGTAGCTGATGTTCCGTATTCTTCCGCAACCGCCGGGTATATTGTCTTCGTAATTGACAGATCACCGTCAGGTTCACCGACCGCCTTTTCGATTGCATCACGCAGGTATTTGTATCCAACCATCTTAATCGGCATACCGATTGATCTTAAAAGTTCCGATATTTCAAGATCAAGGTTTTTCGCTTCATCTTCGAGGCCTGCTGCATCTTTCTCCTGTCCGGCGCCCGTCCTGATATGCCTTATTCTCTTAATAAGCGCCTCACCGTCAAACGGTTTCATCATAAAATAAGTCGCGCCGTTATTAAGTGCCTCACTTACTATATCCTCACGGCCTGCCGCAGACAGAACAATATATTCCGGGTGATAATCCTTCATATCCTGACTATTCCTGATTCTCATCATAACGCCCATACCATCAAGCTTAGGCATTACAAGATCAAGCAGTACCACATCCGGCCTTTCCGCTTTAATCAATTCGACTGCGCTTTCTCCGTCGGATGCTTCTCCGACGATTGTAAAGTCTTCCTCATCCGCTAACGTATCATGTATCATCTCTCTTATGATATCGTTGTCATCCACAATAGCTATTTTAATTAAATCTGCCAAACCCATAACTCCTTTCATCCTTAAGTATTATGTCATTCCTCAGGGCAGAGGTAATTCTTTATTATGTTCATGATTGTGTGATAATTGTCGCCGACTTCTTCCACCGTCTGCCTGACACCGGTCATATCACCGGTTCTTAATTTCTCACATGCATCATAAATATTCGGAAACATCCTGCGAAATCCAAGATTCCCAACAACGCCTTTAAGTGAATGGCAGTGTTCAAACGCTTCCTCACAATCACCTTTATCGAGTGCTTCGATTAACATCTCATAGTTATTATCCGCATAAAAAAGTCTGAGATACTTAGCATATCTGTCTTCCTTACCGCAGAAACGGGCTATTGCACTGTCAACATCAACATCGGCGTTCTTCAATTCGTCCTTCCAATTTGTCATATATCCACCTTACGTTTCTAAATCTTTGTACACATATAAGTATATAACAAATTATAAGGGTTTAACAATATTTCTCTATCGCTAATCTACGACAAAAGTCTGTATAATATTGAATACAATGCATCCGAACTCATAGGCTTGGTTATATGGCCATTCATACCACATTTATACGTCGCATCTATATCTTCTTTGAACGCATTGGCAGTCATTGCCACTATAGGCACATTGAGCGCATAATCTGTCTTAAGGTTCCTTATGGCTCTTGTCGCATCATAACCGTTCATAACCGGCATCCTGACATCCATAAGTATAAGGTCGTATACGGTTCCTCCTGCAATCCGGTCATATGCTTCCTTTCCGTTGGATGCCGTGTCACATTGGGCATTTACATCCTCAAGATAATCCACCGCTATATCGGCATTAATATCATTGTCATCCACAACAAGTATTCTCCGGCCGGTAAAATCATACTGTACGTTGTCATTGCCGGTGTCCTCGTCCGAGCCCGGTTCAATGATTTTCTGCTCGATTTTCTTAATATCCGACAGGAAAACCGGTTCCGTAACATATGCTTTCATCCCGGCCTTGTATAAATCCTCGTCAAAATATGACTCATCATAAGTTCCCGCCACAACCACGGGACGTCCTCCGTTACACATCGATGTGCTCTTGATTCTGGAAATTAAATCGTCATTTATGTTATTGAAATGTATGATTTCAAAACGCTCCATGGATTTATCGATATCAACATCCAATGCCTTATCTATATACTTAAACGGGATTGATATCGTAAATTTGCTTCCGACGTTCTTCTCACTGTCAATATCAATCCGGCCACCGAGCATCTGGACATATTTACCCGTAATGGACATCCCAAGGCCTGTGCCTTCCGTCACTGCAATCGTCTTATTGTATTCACGCTCAAACGGCTGAAAAATTCTTTTGCAGAATTCCTTGCTCATACCGCATCCGTTATCTTCCACCTTAAAAATATAATTTGCCGTGCCGGCCGATATTTCCTGCTGCTCTATTGTAAGTCTGACTCTTCCGCCGCTCTGGGTGTATTTAATAGCATTACCTATTACATTGGTAAGTATCTGATCAAGCTTAAGCCTGTCACCGACAAGCTCCTCATGTGTCACTCCGATTGCCACAGCAGAAAAATCAAGTTTCTTATCTCCTGCCTGTTGCTGCAGAATCGCTATAATTCCGTGTACAAGCTGCGGAAGAGAAAAAGTCTCTTCATTTACCGTCATTTTACCGCTTTCGATGTATGACATATCAAGAACATCATTTATAAGGCTCAGAAGATATTTGGCTGCTGTATCTATTCTTGTAAGGCATGCCTTTACCCTTCCCATATCCCCGATATGATTCAGCGCAATATCGGTCATTCCCATAACTGCATTCATTGGTGTCCTAAGGTCATGGGAAATATTTGAAAGAAATTCCGATTTGGCTTTACTGGCATTCTCCGCCTTTGCAAGTGCATCTTTCAGTTCTTTTTTATGTCTGAGTTCGGCAGATCTTTCATCATGAATATCCTTATATGCCATTATAATCTGTTTGACATATCCGCCTTTAAAATGTATGGCCTGAACATCAACCCTTACCCATCTGTATCCGTTATCAAATCTGCGCATAAATTCACAGTGCATTGACTGCCCTTCTTCACGCAGCGAACGTCTGATATTATTTATATCAATAAAGCGCATAACGCGCTCTTTGTCTTCATCAAGCACATATTCGCTTATGTATCTGCGCATGACCGTTTCGTAATAATTATCCGTAACGAGAAGGTCGTGAACTGCGCCATCCTCTCTCGCCGGAGAAATAGTGCCTTCAACCAGGTCGCAGTAATATATTCCAAAATAAGCATCTCCGAGCGTATAAAGAATATTTCTCAACATTGTCGTCTGGTCATCCAACAGACTTATCCTCGCACGGTTGGCTGCACGTTCATCGATATTTCGAACAAGAAGGAGTTTACGTCCGCCCTCCGGCAGATTAACATATGTCGAGAATCCATTCAGATAATGGACCATTCCGCGGCCGTCCTCAGCCCTGTATTCACGTTCAACAAAACCTTTACGTCCCGGCACCGCCTCATCAAGAAGGGATTCAAAAATATAATAATCCTCTTCATAGACAAGTTTCTTCATCAAGCGGATAAAATCGCTGAAACGCCCCGTTCCACACGGAAGCAGTGTATGGTCATCACTGTACAGACAATTATAACTGTCGTTTTCTTCATCTATGATCATATTGAGAATATAAATCTTTGACACAGCAGTTGAATTGATAATGGAAGCCGTATCCCTCTCAATCTGTTCATTGCATTCTTTAATAGCATATATTACATATGGTCTTTCATCCGAATAATTCTTATCCGGTGTAACCACAAGCTTGAGCCATCTTCCGTCCCATTCTCTGTAATAAGCTTCCATCGGCTCACGGCTCGTCTTCAGATGTTCCCTGATATTGCTGATAGATGGTTCTTTTCCACCGGCTTTGATGTATTTGAGTTCAACACCGTTCCTGATATAGTTCTTCTCCAGATCCTCAAAGTTGGCAAAATTGTCTACAAACCGTGTCCTGTCAAAATTCATAAGTATTATTTCATAGGAACACGTAACAATATTAACTCTGTAAATAACCTGATAGGATTCCGCAAGCGACGTTATGATATCATTACTTCTGCCAAGTCTCTGTTCTTCTTCTAGTTCATGTTCATACTTAACTATTCCCAGTAAAAAAGTGCGTTCTTTAACATCCGGATTCCTTATCTCAGCCGCTCTTGCAGACATATATCTGTCATCGACTGTCTTATATGATATTTCAGCTGTGGTGTTATTGTCCAGTGTTCTCTTAAGCCCTGCAAGTGACATATATTTCTCAACTCTGATTCTGTCAACATCACATACAAAAGTGTCACAATATGTCTTAAGTCCTTCTTCATACCCTTTATCCGGTTCAGCCATTGAATCATATCGGGCCGGCATATACATAACAGTTAACGTGTCACTTTCAGCACCGATTACAAATAATGCATTATACCGGCCGCACAATGCTTCTATGATAGCATCCTTCTGTTTGCTGTCCATGTCATATATACGTTTTCTGTTAACTCTACCGTCTTCGATATCAAATATTCTGTCCACTTTTAACAGAACCTCCTCGTATGCACCCTGTATACAGAAGATTATATCCCATTAATTCGGTATAATCAATCACTTTTATCTTATTTTGTCGAAAATACGCATATCATTTATAAAAACAGAAATAAAAGAAACTGCCCAGGCTTTTACCGGCTGCAAGGACTATTATCAATATGCATAATCCCGTTGTAAGTCCGGTTCTTCTTATAAATACGGGCACGCCTTTTACCGTCTCTGCGAGCGACATAAGAAAACAACCTGTGAATATTCCGGCAGCCAGACCGAATACCGCCATCATTCCTCCCCATATTTTAAGTCCAGGACTGAATACGAATAATATATTGCCAAGAATAGCCCCCGCCATGATAAGACTTTCGTATAATCTTATTCTGTCTGCCGTATTGGTATATTGAGCAAATCTTGTCACCACACCAACGGAAGTAACCACGGCAAAATATCCGCCTGCGGTTACCGCTCCTGCACCCAGCCCAAACATCACAATTATTAAAATGTCATTTAACATCCTGTTCTTTAGCCTCCCTGGCGCTTTCATTGATAATTGCCGTGTTCGCATCATCTTCATATAAGCGCATCTCAACCTCCAGAGGCGTCGGATCTTTCTCATATTTTCTGCGTCCTATATGGTTGTAGAAAATAATTATTCCGGCTCCGAGTCCTATGCAGTATGACGACTGTAAAACCCACAGCCAATTATTATCTCCGGTAACAAATGTACACACCGATTCCATGACAGAGTTTATATCTACGTCATTTCCATATGCAATTATTGCAAACGCACCTCCGCAGAACACAATAAGTCCGATAAATACGATTTTGGCATATTCTAAAATCCTGCTGCGTTTTTGTGGTTTCTTGTATGATATAATAAAATCTGATTCGCCTACGCTGTTTATTTCCACACCCGCAACTTCATTCTTAATAAGCTCTATTACCTTCATTATTGAAAAAACATACCGTCTGCTTCTGACATCCGGTACATTTGCCAATGTAATTGCTTTGACTCTTGCAGTAATGTGTGCATCCTCACACCACACCGAAGCACAGTCGCCTATCGATACGCGTGCAGTATTGACCTGCGTATTTTTGGGAAAGCTTATATAAACTGTTTCGTTCATAATAACCTCGCATCATTTAGTTATTATATAGGCGTTTGCGAAACGCCACAG
>FR889233.1 GCA_000431815.1 Butyrivibrio sp. CAG:318
ATTTTATATATTGTATTTTGGGCGGATACATTTTAAATTTAATTTTAGACTTATATTTCAGAAGGAGAACACCATGTTACAGCTTAAAGGTATTATAAAGAATTATACAGCCGGTGACACCGAGGTTCACGCACTCAAAGGAATAGACATACGATTTCGCGAAAGTGAATTTGTATCAATACTCGGTCCGTCAGGCTGCGGTAAGACTACTATGCTGAATATAATCGGCGGACTTGACAGGTACACGGACGGCGACCTTATTATCGGCGGACGTTCCACCAGGGAATTTAAGGATAAGGACTGGGATTCATATCGTAACCACAAGATAGGATTTGTATTTCAGAACTATAATCTTATACCTCATCAGACCGTATTAGCAAACGTAGAACTTGCCCTCACACTTTCGGGTGTGTCCAAATCAGAACGCCGCAAACGCGCGGCTGAGGCTCTCGCAAAGGTAGGTCTTAAGGATCAGCTCCATAAGAAGCCGAATCAGATGTCCGGAGGACAGATGCAGCGTGTTGCCATAGCACGTGCACTTGTCAATGACCCTGACATAATTCTTGCAGACGAACCTACCGGTGCGCTCGATTCGGAAACAAGCATTGCCATAATGAATATTCTGCGCGAAATATCAGACGAGAAACTAATTATAATGGTTACTCACAATGCAGAACTCGCAGAGCAGTATTCGTCGAGAATTATACGTCTTCTTGACGGCCGGGTTATCGATGACAGTGCCCCTTACGAAGGAGATGACCCCACTGACAAAAAGCCATCCCAAGCTCCCACACATTCCCATAAGAGCCGGTCCAAATCCAAAGTCTCAATGTCTTTTGGAACTGCCCTGTCGCTCAGTTTTAAGAACCTGCTTACCAAAAAAGGCCGCACCTTCCTTACTTCTTTTGCCGGAAGCATAGGCATAATAGGAATCGCTCTTATTCTTTCACTGTCCAATGGTTTTCAGGCTTACATCAATAAAGTCCAGGAAGACACCATATCAACATATCCTATTACCATTGAAGATGAGAATATAGACATGACAAGCCTTATGGAAACAATGCTCGGCAAATCAACCAATGATGTGAAACATGAGGATGGCCGTATATATACCAGTCCTATACTCGGTGATATGATCAATACAATGATGGCCGAGGTCAAGACAAACAGTCTCGGTGAACTCAAGGCATATTTTGAGAGCGATGAATGCAATATCAAAGATTACGTAACCGATATCCAGTACGGTTACGATACCGACCTTAATATTTACCTTGCTGACACATCAAACGGTCTTAACAAGGTTAATCCAAGTACCATGATGGAAGATATTATGGGAGTATCCCAGGAAAATGCCGGCACATCTTCCATGATGAATGCTTACAGCAGTTCAAATCTCTGGACACAGATGATTGATAATAAGGATCTTCTCGATTCACAGTACAATGTTATAGCCGGAAGATGGCCTGAGAATTATAACGAAGTAGTTCTTGTAGTAAGTAAAGATTCCACGATTACAGATGTTACCCAGTATGCACTTGGTCTTAAAAATTCATCCGAGCTTAAGAACATTATGAACGATCTCGGAAGCGGTAAACAGATTGATTCCGAGCAGACCAGTTATACATATGACGATCTCTTAGGCCTTACATATAAACTTGTACTTTCAAGTGACTATTACAGATATGATGAGACCAATAAACGATGGGAAGATAAAAGTTCTGATGATGAATACGTCAAAACGCTCGTAGACAACGGTACGGAAATTAAAATAGTCGGTATAATACAGCCCGATGAAGACGCCGTTGCAACATCCATAACGGGAAGCATAGGTTACACAAAGGCTCTCACCGAATATGTAATTAATGAGACATCTAAGTCGGGCATCGTAAAAGAACAGCTTGCCGATGATAAAACCGATGTATTCACAGGTCTCCCGTTCGCTGTAAGTGAGGATGAACTTGATAATATTACGGTTGATGATGTCAAAGCTTATATCGCAACGCTTCCTGAGGCTGAACAGCAGGCTGCCCAGATGTATCTCGGCATGATGACTGACGAACAGCTTGTCGACGTGTTCAAGAACCAGCTCCAGACCAAATCCGGCAGCACATATAAAGATAACATGGTAAAACTCGGATACGCAGACGAATCAAAGCCAACGTCCATCAATATATATGCCAGGGATTTTGAAGCCAAAGATGCTATAGCTGATATCATAGATGAGTACAATGATAAAGCAACTGCCGCCGGAAAAGACAATCTCACAATCTCTTACACTGATTATGTGGGACTTATGATGTCATCCGTAAGCACAATTGTTAATACGATATCGTATGTTCTTATTGCATTCGTATCGATATCACTTGTGGTATCTTCGATAATGATTGGTATAATCACTTATATATCGGTTCTTGAAAGAACCAAAGAAATCGGTATATTAAGAAGTATAGGGGCCTCCAAGCGTGACGTTTCCAACGTATTTAATGCAGAAACCATGATTGTAGGACTTGTTTCAGGATCACTCGGAATCCTCATAACATTGCTCCTTGACATTCCTATCAATATAGTCATCAAGCACCTGACCGGAATTTCAGGCGTGGCTTCACTCCCATGGCAGGGTGCCGTCATACTGATAGCTATAAGCATCCTTCTGACGCTTGTGGCAGGCCTTATACCTGCTAAGGTAGCTTCCAGAAAAGATCCGGTAATAGCTCTTAGAAGCGAATAATTCTGTATATAATTTATGCCGGGCAGATTTACCTGCCCGGCATTTTTTAGACTATCTTATAATACCTGCTTCTATTTTAAAATAACACATCCGTAAGCCGGAATAGTAATTTTCTCTCCATCTATCTCAGGAAGTTCCTCATTTACTACGAGATAATCCGCAACATTCTCATATTTGTATGTATCCTTGGATACTGTGACTGTAACAGCCGCGTCACTGTCATTATATATGAGGCTGATTTCCGAATCGTTATATGTCTTATGTATTGCACATATATTACCGTTCTGCTCAGCCACATCACTCATAACTGTCGGAACACCTCTTCCTATTTCAGGATACTTATTACGGATATGAATCGCTTTTTTGTAATAATTACATACCGAATACTCATCATCCTTCTGAGTTTCATAAGAGCCAAAAGTATGTGTCTGCGGCTCATATGAAGGAGGACCTGCTGTCATTCCCTGTGCACTTGCATCATCCGACCAGTACATAGGGGCACGCTTATTCTCATCCTTGCCGCTTCCTCCCATACCAAGTTCGTCTCCATAATATACGAAAACATTACCCGTTGTAAGAATCTGTATTCCGGCTGCAAGTTTGACTCTCTCATCTTTACGAAGGAGGAATCCTGCCGCACGTCCGACATCATGATTTGATAAAAATATACCGTCTATCGCATTCTCATTAACGCTCTTGATTTCATTATATACATTGACAATGTTCTCCGCCATTTTGGCACCGGATTTATCATCACTGTTATTATTGACGCCCTTTACGATTATACCGTTCTGATTACCGATAGCAAAATCAAACATACTGTCACAGCTGCTCTGATAGAACTGCTTTATTGTATTTAAATTATCCCATACTTCAGCCACGCAGTAGATATCAGGATTAACACCATGCACATAATCACAGAACCAGGTGAGTGCTTCTATACTGTCAGGATTATCTGCTTCAAAATAATGAAGTGCGGCATCAAGTCTGAAACCCGATACTCCCTTGTCAATCCAGAACTTTGCGATTTTCTCTATTTCGGCCCGCACTGCCTTGCTTGACAGATTGAGGTCCGGCATCTGAGCCGAGAATACACATTCATAAGTCCAGTCAGGATTTCCGCTGACTTTCTTCCAGCCTGATGCGACCTTGTCCGTCTTCTTGAAATTATAATAATCAACATACGGACATACGGATGCATCCGGCTCTCCATCGCCTATCGTGCTAAGATATTCGCATGCTTCTTTAAACCATTCGCACTTGGATGAGGTGTGATTTATTACAAAGTCCATATATATATCCAGTCCGCGCTCGTCGCAGGCCTTGACCAATGCCTCAAAATCTTCCATTGTTCCGTACTGTGGGTCTACTGTGTAATAATCAACGACATCATACTTATGATATGATGTGGATTTATTAAACGGAAGCAGCCATATACTTGAAAATCCCATATCCTGAATATAATCAAGTTTGGAAATAAGTCCCTGTATATCTCCTATTCCATCACCGTCACTGTCACAGAATGAATACAAAAACACCTGATAACATGTTCCGTATTTGTCGTCTATTCTGTTATCTTCATCAACAAATTCCGTATTTATTGCATTCTTGTCTTTGTCTTTCGAAGATGATGACGTACATCCGGCAAGCATCATCACTGTCATTATACATGCTAAAACAAGTGCAATAATTCTGCTGATTCTCTTATTCTGAATCATAATTCGCTCCTATTCCGCCAGGGCATCCCTGACTTCTCTCGTTATTAAAGAACCGCCGTTTTCATTCCACTTTGATACAAAAATATCAAATTCATCGACCGGCAGTTCTCCGGTTACTATTCGTAAATATGTTTTGTTCTCCAGTTCCTCCAACTTCCACCAGTCACTCTGCATCATACCGGTTTCACTGAAAAAAAGCGATGGAACTTCTCTCAGGGAGGCGTTCGAAATAATCTCACACGCCTTTATTCTTGACATATAAGCTGACCATTGTTCTGTAGTTGCATTGTCCGGGTCATCCAGATATGCCTTACATGACTCATAATATGATTTTTCCAGAATCGGCAGTTCGGACTCATCCTTGGTACCGTTAAGCACCTCAATGATTTCCGAATAGCAGATTGACAGCGCATCACTGTAATCCACATTAATCGCCAGAGGTCTCGCCGTAGGGTCTACATTATCCTGATAATATTTTTTGAAATCATCGTTATCATTTTCTTCATATCTCACATAATCAAAAAGTACACTCACAATCTTGCATGCCACCTCAGGATGCTCATATCCCTTACGGACAACAACATATTTATATGACGGCTGCTGTGAATGATAACTCGTGCTGCCATCATCATCCGTTTCTATAAGGTATGGCTGCCAGTCGGCTTCCGGGTCGGTGCCTACAGCCTCCATAAGCGGATTGTTAGGTGCCCACCATGGTCCGAAGAAAGAACCACACTGGCCGTTTACAACAAGCTCAATTATATTGCTGCTTGTTCGAAGCAGAAAATTATTATCAAGAATACCCGTCTCATACATTTCATTTATGTGTGCCAGCGCGCTTTTGGCCTCCGGCTGAATGGAACCATAGACTGCTTTACCATCTTTGCCTTCAATCCACTGCTTCGGAAACGCTCCATATGCAGCAAAAACGATATCAAGAAGGTACTCACTGCTGTATCCGCATCCACCGCAAAGACTCGGATCACACACAAGACCGACTGTATTGCCCGGTCCGTTTTCTCCCGGATCTTTTTCAATGAATTGTTTGATAATATATTCCACATCGGACAGGTTCTTCGGTGCTGCCAGTCCCAACTTATCCATCCAGTCCTTGCGCAGCCAGATAAGATTCGGTCCGTCATCAATATTTGTTTCCGGAATGGCCATAATCTTACCGTCAAATGTAATCAAATCTTTTATACTGTCACCATATCCCGCATAAATTTCTTTAATTCGTTCCGACATACAGTTATCATATGCCTGGGTAAGGTCTTCTATCATATCATATTCGACGAGCATGTTGACATCGTCAATATCACTCACAATCATAATATCCGGCATATTCCCGGACTGAATAGCCATCGTCACGCTTGAATCATACTGTTCGTCAGCTTCCTCAAAAACATCCTTATTCTGGATATTCAGAAAATCTCTGAGAAATCTTGTATATGCATTGTCTTCATATGTATCGCTTTCCGGCATATTGGAATTATTGCTTCCGGTAAGCTTGCCCAATGTATATGTGACTAATTCAGGATATTTACCATATGGCGTAGTAGATGCTTCCTGCATCTGTTCCGCGAAATCTGTATCAGAAGGTTCACTGGTAGTTGATTTCGAACCGCATCCTGCCTGTATAAATATCATTAAAAACATTATTACCGACGTTATTATTCTGGTGGACTTCTTCATTGTTATTTCTCCTTGCAGATATTTGCTATGCAATAATAATACCACCTATACCGGTTAAATGGCAATCTTTAGTTACAGCCCCGGCCGGATACCCGACCGGGGCTGATAAATTTTAAAGATATTAACCTTTAACCGCTCCCGATACGCCTTCACGGTAAAACTTCTGCATTACCATGAACAGAATAATAATCGGAATTGAGATCACTACCGCTCCGGCAGCGAAACAGTTGAACCAGGAATAAATATATTCCCTATCAAGCATGCTCCATAATCCGACGGAAACCGTGTAATAATCCTTATTGGCCCTGCATATTACCTTTGCAAAGATAAAGTCAAGCCACGGTCCCATAAATGACTGTAAAACAGTATATACGATAATCGGTTTACTGAGAGGAATTGTAACCTTGGTAAATACCTGCCATCTGGTTGCGCCGTCTATGTAAGCAGCTTCATCAATTGACTTTGGTATTGTATCAAAGAATCCCTTCGCAATGTAGAAACCTAAGCCTGAACCTCCGGAGTAAACCATGATAAGAGCTACTCTGATCATGGCGCCCTCCGTGAGTCCAATTGATTTCAGAATGTAGTACACTGCAATCATTGACATAAAGCCGGGAAACATGCCTAAAATAAGCGCTACATTCATGAAAGGCTTTCTCATCTTAAAACGCATTCTCGACATAACATATGATACTGATAATACGAAGAATGCTGAGATGATACATGAAAAAATCGAAATAATCAATGTGTTGACGAACATCTGTGGGAAGTTGAACACATTGGTCGTATCGGTAAAAAGCTTTTTGTAATTATCAAGGGTCGGAATAAATCCTCTTGTAACATTCGCAAACATATCCGGATGGGCAGCTTTAGCACTCTGCAGCAATGCGTCCGGAAGGAGTGTCCTTATCTGAAGTCCCTGATCAGACTTGAAGCTGACCATTACTACGAACAAAATAGGGAGCACCCATATAAATGCCAGCACTGTAAGTAAAATGTGGACAAAAACATTTGTGGTTTTTTTGCCAATCCTGGCTCCTGTTGATATTTTCTTCATTATTGGAATCCCTCCTCGTTCCTGTATGATCCTGTTCGACGATAGGTAATGAGTGAAACAACAGCCATGACAACGAATGTCATGATACCTATAACTGCCGCAATATTGTAATACTGCTGGTCAACCGACAGTTTATATAGCCATGTAACAAGCAAGTCCGTCTTACCTGATGTGGACGAAAGATCCGTAATAGGTCCGCCTCCGCTTAAGAGATAAATAACATTAAAGTTATTAATATTTCCTGTAAATGTTGTAATTAAGTAAGGTCCGGTTACAAAAAGCATATACGGAAGGGTAATCTTGAAGAATGTTTTTACCGGTCCTGCACCGTCAACCTTAGCTGCTTCATAGAGGTCTGCCGGAATATTCTGAAGTACACCGGTAACCTGTAACATTGTAAACGGAATACCGATCCAGATATTAACAACGATAATTACAATTCTCGCAAGCATCGCATTATCCCAGAAAGGAATCGGTTCCGATATGGATGTATATCTCTGTAAAATTGTATTGATAATACCTTCTCTGTTAAACATTGTTCTCATAAGAAGAAGGGATACGAACTGCGGTACAGCCGCGGAAAGCATGAAAATCGTTCTCCAGAATCCCTTACCTCTGGTGTCCTTACGATTAATAATAATTGCAAGAATCATTCCGAGAATATAGTTTGAGAAAGTTGCAAATACTGCCCAGATAAGTGTCCATCCCAAAGCGCCCCAGAACGATTTACCGATCGAACTGTTGAAACTGAATACTTTAGGGAAATTTTCAAGTCCTACCCAGTTAAAAATCGTAAGATGTGAATCTATCTTACTGTAATTAGTGAACGCCATACTTATCATAAATACAAGCGGAAGTATGGTGAATGCAAGAACACCGAGTGTAGGCAGTGTAAGCAATGTTCTATGTAAATTCTTGTCAAACAAGCTTTTAATGTCCTGAATAAATGAGTCCGGCTTTCTACCGGATGCTTTCATACATTGTGCCTTGTATGAACTTTTAACTGATGCGCGCCATAACATTATGAATGAAATAGTAACAAACAACGTCGCAACACCAAACAGAAGCATAAGCAATGAGTTATCACCCTGGGCATATTCATATACCTGTTTTGCTTCATTCCAGACTTCAATCTGCTGCTGTCCCCCGAGGTGGAACAGGTCTACCAGGCATTTACCGCCTGTCATAATCATAAATACTATGTAGGCTGCCTCAATTATCAGAAATGATAATCCTTTAACAATCTGGCCTCTGACTAAATTTCCAAGACCCATAACCAACATGGAAAGTCTTGTGAAAATGTCTCCTTTTTTCACCGCATTGGTAAAACAATACGGATCGTAAAACTCTTTGGTTTTTCTTTTCTTCTCGGCTTTTAATTTAGGCATCATGGACCTCCTTGTGCTTACAATAAATGCTCCGGATTACTCCGGAGCATTTACACGGGAGCACCGTACAGTGGTAATTGCCTCCATTGCAGCAGTGCCTTACCCCGTTAATTTTGATAATTATTTAACAATGCCGTTGTTAGCACCTTCGTTGAACTCTGCTGTCTTATCTGCTGCATTGTCCTTTGTGGTCTCGCCTGCTATAATGGATTTACCCATGTTCTCTGCAGGTGTCCACCAGTTGCTCATTCCCTTGAATGTAGGCTGCATAACTGACTTGTTGTTCATTGTATCGTTCTGTGCAGCTGCCATCTCATCTGCTGCTACTTTATCGCTAGATGCTGCACCGATGTTACAAGGGATGATTCCTCTTGCTTCATAGCGGCTAACCTGAGCATCATCGCTTCCAAGATAAAGAGCAAGTGCAACTGCTACCTGAGGGTATTTGCAGTTAGGGTTAACACCGATTGCCTTTGAACCTGCGAATGCTTTCATCTGGTTCTCTTTGCCGTTAAGTGTATATGTAGGAGCTGCTACAACACCAACTTTTGACTTGTCAAGCTTGATGTTTGACATATCCCATGTACCTGAGAAGAAAGCGCCTACTGTTCCATCATTGAATCCTGTGATTCCGGCTGAATCTGCATCATTTACGAAGTTAGGGTTGGCTGCAAGATCTACAAGATACTTTGTAACGTCTGTAGCCTTATCGCCTTTAAGGTCGATACCTGATGCTTCATCTGTTCCGTCAGCACCGAATACTGTACATCCGTTGCCGATATAGAAGCTGCCGATATACCATGAATCTGTAAGTTTGAATGAAACTTTACCCTTAGAAAGCATTGTGTCAAGGTTCTTAACATCATCTGCTGTGAAGATGTCTTTGTTGTAGAATAAGAACCATGTGTTACCTGTGAAAGGAACGCCGTAAACATCATCTCCGATAGAAACTGTCTTAAGCATTGCTTCTGAATTGTTCTCCTTGACTGTCTCAAGTGCAGAACCACCTAACTTAGAGATTGCACCAGCATCAATAAGTGTCTGGAGCTGGTCGTTAGCATACATATAAACATCTGCTGAAGCTGAAGGGTCAGCTGATACAGTAGAACCTGCATCTTTCTCTGAGCATGTACCATACTTGAAAGTAAGGTTCCACTTTGGATGCTCATCATTGAACTTCTTACACATATTCTGTAACCACTCACCGTTGTCTATTGACTGGTCCTCTGCCGGGCCCCATACAGTAATAGTAGCTGTGATTTCTTCATCTTCTGCTGCCTTTGTAGCATCGTTAGAGCTTGTTCCGCTTGTAGAAGATGTTTTTCCGCAGCCAACTACTGTTGCTGCACACATTGCTCCGGCTAAAAGTAAAGCCGATACTTTTCTAAATTTCATTTAGATGTCCTCCTTTTTTTTAATTAAAACCGACTTACAAAAATGTGATTTTCTGCGGTATTAATTGTATTTCCTTAATACTCTCTTATTGTAAAATGATATAGAAAAATCGTAAATATTAATATTCTTAGAAACATATCAGATTTCTTAGACATTTGTAAATATGCACAAAAATAGGAACTCCGTCATGCGGAATTCCTATATAATTCTTACAGCATTTTAGGAAAATGGACTATGACTTTCGTGCCCTTTCCTATTTCGCTTTCTATCTTCAGTTCGTATTGCTCGCCATAATAAAGTTTGATTCTTTCATTGACATTCCGGACTCCGTATCCTTTGGAATCTTTGGTGATGATTTTATCTGCCTGTTCTTTGGTCATTCCTACACCGTTATCCTCAACCGTAAGAATAATCTCATCTTCCGTACCGCGTCCCGTTATCGTTATTACACCTCTGACTCCTGTATTGAGGTCAATTCCGTGGTCAATGGCATTTTCAATCAGTGGCTGCAAAATAAGATTCAGAGTATTGTATTGTAGGATACCATCTTCAATATCAACGACCGCGTCAAAATCACCGTCATGCATCATCTGCTGTATAGTGAGATATGAACGCATATTGTCGATTTCATCTTTGATGCTCATAACATTCTTACCCTTGTTAAGTGAGGTTCTGTAAAAGGATGACAAAGCCAATGTTATCTTGCTTATATCGACCGCATCTGCTTCAATGGCTTTCCAGTTGATAAGTGAAAGTGTATTATATAAGAAATGAGGGTTTATCTGTGCCTGAAGTGCTTTCATCTCATATTCTTTCTCTTTAAGCCTGCTGTCATACACCTCATTGATAAGCATGTCAAGCCGGAGCACCATTGCATCAAACCCGCGTGTAAGGTCTGAAATCTCGTCATTTCCGTCAACCGGAATATTAACATTAAGATTGCCGTTTTCGACTTCTTTCATGCACTTCTGGATTTTGACAATTCGTCTGGTAACGAATCTGCTTGTTGCAACCGTGCATACAACAGCAGCCGCCACGCATACAATTATCGATATTGTTCCGATCCATATGATTGGTGTAGTTGATGATATCATAAAGCTGTCCGGCTTATAGAACCAGATTTTCCATCCTGTAGCAGCTGAATCCTGCGTTATTATCTTGTATTTATCGGAATGATCGGCTACGACCTCTTTAAATTCATCAAAAGTAAGAGCATAATCCTTATTGGACTGATCATATTGTGACAATTCATATATAAGATTACCGTTCTTATCCGTTATAAATAATCCATAATCGTTCAGTATGGTCTGCGAAAAAGCTTCGAATGCTTTGTCATAGTCTACATTTATAAATAACACACCGTCAATTCCCAACCTGTTGAGAAGTGCAAGTCTGCTCACCGAAAAAACCTGTTTCTTGTCCATATCAACATACCAGTGGTTGTCATTATCTGAAAGTACCTCTTTGCACCATTCTTTATCGGAAATTTCCGACATTGGAGCCAGTGTCGTTCCATGTTTTACGACATTCTTATCAATATATATCGTAACACGGTTAACTTCATCATGGAAATACATAAGCGATGACAATAACGGATCCATTACCGTAACAAACTGGTCATACATATTATATACAGATTCGTAATCGTAATTAAGCACCTGTGAGATTGACTGGTTAAACGAGATGTAGCTTGACAGATTGTCATATATCTTGATTTCTCCATCAAGAGATGCAGTCGCCTGATACAGATAAGAATTGATATTTTCTGTTGAATTTTCACGCAATACTCCACGCATCAGATAAAGTGATACGAGAAATATAATAAACACAGGAATAAAGCCTGTAAAACAATATATCAATACAAGCTTATATTTCAGTTTCAAATCTGAAGTTTTCCTGCGTATTTTGGAAATCATTCGGTTTCTTCTCCGTTTTCCCTGAATTTCTGTGGGCTGACGCCATAGCAGTCCCTGAAACTTGAACAGAAATAGGATACATTCTGATATCCGCATTTATTGGCAATATCAACAATCTTAAGCATCGTGTTCTCAAGCAGTTCCTTCGCCTGTTCCATTCTGTACGACTTAATAAATTTACTGAGATTCTGTCCCGTTTCCTTCTTGAATACAGAGCTTAGATAACTCGGAGCCATGTATACTTTCTCTGCCAGGCTGTCCACTGTAATATCCTCATTATAGTGTTCATATATGTATTGTTTTACAATTTCTATTTCACGATGCACCATCTGAGGATTGGCTCCAAATGCATCCTCCAGCCTTTTGACATTATTCAGCACAATTTCTTTAACCGTATCGAAATTCGTAGCTCTGTACAGTACATCAATCTCTTCATTCAGAAGATTCTCATCTGCATTAGGTATATTCTCATAGAAGTCCTTAAGCAGATTAGAGAAAAGAAATTTAATATATACTTGTGAAAATTTGGTTTTATTACTGTATTTATCACAAAATCTGTCAAAATGCGCACGGAGATTCAATGTATCTTTCATTTTGATATCCTGATGCATCTGCTTCATCAATGTATCGTCGTCAACCTGAATCATTGAATTATCGCCGGCCGATGCGCCCTCATAGAAAACACGGCTGTTCTTATGGTAGAACTTATTTTCCATTATCTCATCGAGCTCGTCAACCTTATTACCGATATCATTCATTCCGTTTACCGGTGACGATATTGCGATATAGCACGCAACGCCATACTCTCTTTCCACAAATCCGCTGATTCTCTCTGCTGTAGCCACATAATCAAGGTCCGCATCATCAAAGAAAAGTAATGACTGGTTCTGGTTAAGATTAAGATACTTACTTATCTGCGGTTCAAACTTATAGAGCTTTTCCTTAACATCCGTGCCTTTTTTCCCGAAGAAATCTTCATCGAATTCCATAAGCATGATTCTGACATATTTGCCAATGAAATCCGCTGACACGATTCCGTCTCCGTATTTCTCTATCTCTGAAATATCGACTTTATTGGTGGCCATATAAAGCATGTGTTCCGCCATATACTCCAGACTCTTGGTCTTAATATCGTATTCAATTTTGGATTCCTCCAACTCATTGATTACTTTATTCATGGTATTCTCAAACTCGTTGGGATCCACTGGCTTTAGTATGTAATCTGATACCCCAAGGCGTACAGCCTGTCTGGCATAATCAAACTCACTGCAGCCACTGAAAATAACGTATTTAATATTCCGCTTTAATCCTACCACATTCTCAATCAGCTCTATGCCGTCCATAAACGGCATTTTCACGTCCGTAAGAAGGATATCAATCTCATTATTCTTGATGTATTCAAGCGCATCTTTGCCGTTAGCCGCTTCCGCTATTTCACATTCGATACCTGCCCTTTTAAGCAGGAACTTGATACCGTTACGTTCTATTTTCTCATCATCTACTATTAAAATTCGGTACAATTCGTCGCCCTCCCGGTTTATAAGGCTTCATTGATAACATGGATAGCCGGAGCGCATATGCGCTTCGGCTACCGTCATACCGGAATTAATGAATCCGGCACAATTCTATGAATAAATCTTAAAGTCTCCAGATGTCCTTATCATACTGAGCAATTGTTCTGTCAGATGAGAAGAAACCTGCCTTGGAAATATTCGTAAGCATCTTCTTTGCCCATGTCTTTCTGTCTTCATAATCAGCAAGTGCCGTTTCTTTGACTCTGATATAATCTTTGATATCAAGAAGAGTCATGAACCAGTCTTTCTTAATAAGTTCCGCATGAAGTCTGAGAAGTGTCTCCGCATCTCCTACTTTCATAACAGGCGCACTTATTATAAAATCAACAAGTTTCTTGATCTCAGGGTCATTTACATAATAACTCTTAGCTGAATAATCTGCCTTGGCATAGTGTTCAATTACCTGTTCACTGCTTTCTCCGAAGAAGTAAATATTGTCATCTCCTACAAGTTCACCAATCTCAACATTAGCTCCGTCCTTGGTTCCGAGTGTAACAGCACCGTTAAGCATGAACTTCATATTACCTGTTCCTGATGCTTCCTTGGACGCAAGTGAAATCTGTTCCGAAATATCACATGCCGGAATGATCTTGGCAGCCTTGGATACGTTATAATTCTCAACCATAACTACCCTGAGGTACGGACTTACTTCCGGATCATTGTTGATAACCTGCTGCAAGCAGAGGATAAGATGAATAATATCCTTGGCAATTACATATGCCGGAGCTGCCTTGGCACCAAAAATAGCTGTAATAGGTGTCTTAGGAAGTCTGCCTGCTTTAATCTCGTAATACTTGTAAATTACCCAGAGCACGTTCATCTGCTGACGCTTATATTCATGAAGTCTCTTTACCTGAATATCATAGATTGAATTTTCATCAATGTCAATATCCTGTGTTGCTTTAAGATAATTTTTAAGTGTTATTTTCTTATCCTTCTTAATCTCAAGAAGTCTCTCAAGAACCGCATCATCGTTTATGAATTTACCGAGTTCTTCAAGCTTGTCGGCATCTTTCTTGAAATCAGGTCCGATAAGTTCTTCTATATAAGCTGCAAGCTCTTCGTTGCAGTGAAGAAGCCATCTTCTGAAAGTAATACCGTTTGTCTTATTGTTAAACTTCTCCGGATAGATCCTGTAGAAGTTATTAAGCTCAGAATTCTTAAGAATTTCCGTATGAAGGTATGCAACACCGTTAACGCTGTGTCCATAGTGTATATCCATGTGAGCCATATGAACTCTGTTGGAGTCATCTATGATATAAACAGATTTATCCGAGAATCTGGCTCTTACTTTCTCATCGAGTTTTCTGATAATCGGCACAAGCTGCGGAACAACCCTCTCAAGGTAAGAAATCGGCCATTTCTCAAGTGCTTCGGCAAGGATTGTGTGGTTGGTATATGCACATGTATTTGTTACGATTTCAACAGCCTCATCAAATCCGATTCCTTCCTCTCCGAGAAGTCTGATAAGTTCAGGAATTACCATTGACGGATGTGTATCGTTAATCTGGATTGCAGCATAGTCAGCAAGATCGTGAAGGTTGCTTCCTTTTTTCTTGCACTCATCAATAATATAATGTGCGCCGTTGCATACCATGAAATACTGCTGGTATATTCTTAAAAGGTTACCTGCCTCATCACTGTCATCCGGATAAAGGAAAAGTGTAAGGTTCTCTGCAATATCAGTCTTATCGAAATTAATCGTATCTCCCTGAATGATATTCTCATTAACGGATTCAATATCAAAAAGATGGAGCTTGTTGGTTCTGTTATTGTATCCTGTAACATCTATGTCATAAAGTCTTGACTTGACCGTAAGATTTCCGAATGATACATCATAAGCCACATCTGTCTTTGTAAGCCAGCTCTGGTCTTCAATCCATGGATTTGGCTCTTCCTTCTGGAAGTTATTCTTAAATACCTGCTTAAAAAGTCCCATGTGATAATTAAGTCCGATGCCGTCACCGTTAAGTCCGATTGATGCCATCGAGTCAAGGAAACATGCAGCGAGTCTTCCGAGACCGCCGTTTCCCAGTGATGGTTCCGGCTCAATCTCCTCTATATCATAAATGCTCTTTCCATTCTCCTCAAGTTCCTTCTTAACGCTGTCAAACACACCGAGATTGATAAGATTGTTTGAAAGAAGCTTTCCGATAAGGAATTCAGCTGAAATGTAATAAACTTTCTTCTTTCCGTCATTTCTCTCTTTATCCTCTGCAAGTTCTTTGGTCATTGAAAGAAGTGCAAAATAAAGTTCCTCGTTGGTACAGTCCTTAATTGATTTATTGTATTTCTTTTCACAGATATCTGCTAACATATAGTCCTCCTTGCTAAAATACCACTTATTCTTGTTACGTCCGTAAACTTTCGTGAGTTCACGCAGTCTGTTACGGATTTCCTTTGTAAATTCGCCATCCTTAAGACGCCATTTCCAGTTCGTGCCTATTGTTGAAGGCAGATTCATTCTGGCTGAATTATCCTTGCCCAGAAGATCCTGCATCTGGATTATCGTTGTGTCTGCAACGCTTGCATATGCACACCTTATAATCTCATCAACAATTTTATCCTTATCATCGACATCGAGATATTTCATCATATACTCGATGTTCTGTTCCGGTGCGTTGCCGATGTATCCCTTCATGGTCTCGTTATCATGGGTTCCGATATATACAACGTAATTCTTTTCATAATTATGAGGTGCATGTTCGTTGTTCGTATTACCATCAAACGCAAACTGAAGAACCTTCATTCCCGGATATCCGGATTTCTTGATAAGTTCTGTTACCTCAGGAACAACTACTCCGAGGTCTTCCGCTATAACCTTGGCATCACCCATAACGCTGTCAATTGCATTTATAAGCTTTATTCCCGGTCCTTTGGCAAAAAAACCATCCTTAGGCACACCGTCCACAGGTATATTGTAATATCTCACGATTCCTATGAAGTGATCTATTCTGGTAACATCATACAGTCTGGCTGATGCAATCATACGTTTCTTCCACCATGCAAAATCACATCTTTCCATCTCATCCCAGTCATAAATCGGGTTGCCCCATTTCTGGCCCCAGTCAGAAAAAGCATCCGGCGGGCACCCTGCCACATTAACAGGCTTAAGATTCTCATCAAGCTGGAACAATGTAGGATTAGTCCACACATCCGCACTGTCAAGTGCAACGTAAATCGGAATATCGCCGATTATCTTAATGCCCTTGTTGTTGGCATAATCTTTCAGTCTGTCCCACTGCTCATAGAATTTAAACTGGAGGAACTTATAGAAATCAATTTCATATGCAAGTCTGCTCTCGTATTCTGCGACAGCTTCAGGCTTTCTGAAACGGATATCTTCCTCCCAGCTTAACCATTCCCTGTTATCATGTGCGCCCTTGATTGCCATAAATACGGCATAATCATGAAGCCAGTCCTTATTATCTTCAAGGAATGTCTTATATGCATCACTCTCTTTATGAGCTGATGCTTCAAATGCTTTCTTAAGTACATTAAATCTTGCATTATATATTACATCATATTCAACATATTCCGGATTACATCCCCAGAATACGTTCTCGACATCCGCCTTTTCAAGAAGTCCCTCTTCAATAAGAGTATCCAGATCGATAAAATACGGATTACCCGCAAATGCGGAAAACGACTGATACGGGCTGTCCCCGAAACTTGTAGGTCCTACCGGAAGCACCTGCCAGTACATCTGGCCTGAACTCTTTAACATATCAACAAATTCATATGCTTTCTTTCCAAGAGTTCCGATTCCGTAAGGTGAAGGTAAGCTGCTTACCGGAAGAAGTATTCCGGCACCTCTGTCAAGTTCTTTACTCATAACACACGCCTTTCTATAGTTTGTATTATTCACGGTTTTGTTTAGTACATTTGTATTCTAATATCAAAAAGGATTTTATTCTTGCAGTATACAATCAAAAAGTGGTACAATCCTATCAAAGTATATAAACAAGCGCAAGGAGGAATATTTTTTTGAATATCATTGAATATGAAAACTATCAGGAAACCAAACCGCATGCCGATTCTCTTTTTCCATATAATACATATCTCTGCTCCATTCCTCTTGATTTTAACGAAGTTCCTCTTCACTGGCATAATGAAATGGAAATAATTTACATAAAAAAAGGCCGCGGAAACGTAACACTCGACTTTGATAACCATTATGTTGAATACGGAGATATAATCATCGTCCTTCCGGGGCAGATGCACGGAATAAGCCGTCTCGGTGATTACACAATGGAATATGAAAATATTATTTTTGCGCCGGAAATGCTGATGTCCGTAACTCAGGATACTATTTCGGAAGAATTTTTTACTCCTTTTATGTCCGGCAAAATAACTTTTAACCATATAATATCCAAAGACAATCCCAACTATAACAATATCAGCGGCTGCTTAAACCGCGCCGATAAAATAGGCGAAAATTTTCCGCGCGGATATAAACTGGCAATAAAAGGGGTCCTGTATGAATTTTTCTATGAACTTTATCAGGTATGCTCACTTGAAGCACCCGATAAATCCAACAAAAATATCGACAGGATAAAGGACATCGTCAAATATATAGAAACCAATTACGACAAGCCGATAAGCATCGCAGAAATTGCCGGTGTTACCGGATTTTCCGAATCTCATTTCATGAAATTTTTCAAGACCATTATGGGAACTTCATTCGTAGATTACCTTAACGACTACCGGCTGTCCATGGCCTCGCGTATGCTTGTGTCGTCAGATGATAAGATAATTGATATCGCAGCACACTGCGGATATGACAATCTGTCGTATTTTAACCGTATATTCAAGAAAAAATACGGCATTACGCCGAGTGCATACCGCAGGAAATAATTTTGTTAAATATATATAAATTTTATGTAAAGATATTGATTGTTTTGTGCATATGTGCTACAATATGATTTGTTAAATATATAACAATATAGGTTAAATAAGGAGGTATTTTTTTATGGCACGTTTTACATTACCAAGGGATTTATATCACGGAAAGGGATCTCTTGAAGTATTAAAGACACTGACAGGTAAGAAGGCTGTCATCTGTGTCGGCGGCGGTTCCATGAAGCGCGGAGGTTTCTTACAGAAAGCCGAAGATTATCTTCATGAAGCCGGTATGGAGGTTAAGCTTATTGAGGGAATCGAGTCAGATCCGTCCGTTGAAACTGTTATGAATGGTGCAGCCATTATGCAGGAATTTGAGCCTGACTGGATTGTAGCCATGGGAGGCGGTTCTCCTATCGATGCAGCTAAGGCTATGTGGATTAAATATGAATATCCTGATATTACATTTGAAGATATGTGTAAGGTATTCGGACTTCCTAAGCTCCGTAACAAAGCACACTTCTGCGCTATCCCATCTACATCCGGAACAGCTACAGAGGTAACCGCATTCTCCATCATCACGGATTATTCCAAGGGAATCAAATACCCTATCGCTGATTTCGAGATCACACCGGATGTTGCGATTGTTGACCCTGAGCTCGCTGAGACCATGCCTAAGAAGCTTGTTGCACACACAGGTATGGATGCCATGACACATGCTATAGAGGCCTATGTATCCACAGCTAACTGCGATTACACAGATCCTCTTGCTCTCCATGCGATTAAGATGATAGATGCAGACATTGTTAAATCATATAACGGGGATGCCGATGCCAGAGCATCAATGCATAACGCACAGTGCCTTGCCGGTATGGCTTTCTCCAATGCCCTTCTCGGCATAGTACATTCAATGGCACATAAGACAGGTGCTGCTTTCTCCGGAGGACATATTATCCACGGTGCAGCCAATGCAATGTATCTTCCGAAAGTTATTAAATTTAATGCCAAGGATCCTGTTGCAGCTGCCAGATATGCCGATATTGCTGATTTCATACATCTTGGCGGAAACACTACCGAAGAGAAGATCGATAACCTCATTGCTATGCTCCGCAAGAAGAATGATGACCTTAACATTCCTCACTGCATTAAGCATTACGGCGAGGGCGGACTTCCTGCAGAGACAGGCATTGTTCCTGAAGACGAATTTATGGCCAAGCTTCACGATATTGCAGCCAATGCAATACTTGATGCATGCACAGGTTCCAATCCAAGGCAGCCGTCCCAGGAAGAGATGGAGAAACTCCTTAAGTGCTGCTACTACGATACTGAAGTTGACTTTTAGTTTTTTACCATATTTTACCTATACAAAGGGACACCGGTACATAAGCCGGTGTCCTTTGCATTACTCTCTTTCTATTTCGAATCCGGTGTAATTTCCACCGATATATCTTCCTGTCCACTTGTCAAAATCGCTGTTGCTCTCATATGTGAACACCGTAAGATAAATTGACTGCACTTCGTCTATTTTTTCACCTGTTGTAACCTTAATCGATGTCATAAGCGTTTCATCCGTAACCTGTTCATCCAGAAGGTGGCTGTACCATGCTCCGTCCGGCTGGTGCACATCATCATACAGATACAGTTCTACATATGTGAATATCGACCCGGTATCCGATGGTTTTTTCACGGTACATATAAGTTCATCACCGGTCTTTAATGTCACCTTGACCTCATAACCGATTTTGGTCACCGCAGCATCCGGATAACTGTTCCACCAATTATTGAAAGCATTCTTGAATCCATCATATGGAAAAGATTCCTCGGATGTCGCAAAAGAATAAAAGCCTCCGATATCGCTGTACCATATCCACGGCGCCGAATATGAATGTTTTATGTCAAAAATCCCTGTATCCTTATTTCTCTTATAAAGATTCATAAAAGGCTGTGTTTCCCTGACACCGGCATTCTGCCTCTGTTCCTCCACTGATAATACTGTTTCACTTTCCGTTTCAGTGATGCTTTCGGTAACTTTCTCCGTAGCAGCCGACCTTTCCGTTACCGGCATTGTTTCTGCATTATCGGATGATGAACATCCTGCCATACATACCATAACAGCCGCTGCCAATAGAAAAATAATTGTCTTTTTCATTTTAGGCCTTCTTCCCTACTCTTCCCTTCAATGCCCCAATAAGTGAACATATTGCAAAAACCACAAGATTTGCACATACCACGCTGGCTCCGGCCGGTGTTGACATAGTAAACGAAACCGTTATACCTATCATAAAACACACTACCGATATGATTACAGAACTTATTATAACCACGCGGTATCTTTTACATATCCGCATTGATGACAGGCTTGGAAAAATAATAAGGCTCGATATCAGAAGTGCGCCCATCATCCTCATTCCGATAACAACGGTTACCGCAGTAAGCACTGCCAGAATTCCATTATACAATCCTGCCCTTGTTCCCGTCGCCCTTGCGAAATTCTCATCGAATGTCACTGCAAATATCCTGTTATAAAATACTATAAAAAGCAAAACTACTATGATTGAAAGTATACGGCTTACCAGCGCATCCTCATCGCTAAGAGAAAGTATGCTTCCGAACATATAATTATTAACATCCGTATTCATCCCGGATGACATGGATATGATCATGACACCGATGGCAAGTGCTCCACTGCACACTATCGCAACTGTTGCATCACCTTTTAACTTGCTGTTTTCACTTATTCTCAACATAAGAAAAGCTGCAGCAATACATACAGGAATTGCAACTTTAAGAGGCGCTGTTCCGGCAGCAGCTGCTGCGGCAAGTGCCGCAAAGCCAACATGGGACAGTCCGTCTCCGATCATAGAATATCTCTTAAGTACCATGCTTACGCCAAGAAGCGAGGCACACAACGACACCAGAAGGCCTACCGTAATTGCCCTTACCATAAACTGATAGTTAAACATATCCGCAAATATTTCCATATCAATCAAACCTCTTTTCTCTGTGCAAAACGCATGCCGTCTTCACTGTGCATAAATTCATCCTTCGTGCCGTAGAAAATCTTATCATGGGATAAATGAAGTATGTGTGAGGCATATTTAAGTGTCGCCTCTGTATCATGTGATACCATTATTACCGTTATTCCCACCTTTTTGTTAATCTGTTCAATCAGATCATACAGTTCCTGCGTTGCCACAGGATCCAGTCCCGCAACCGGCTCATCTAACAATATCAGCCTTTTGGTCGCGCACATAGCTCTCGCAAGCAGAACTCTCTGTTTCTGTCCGCCGGACAGATCATGAAAGCATTTATTTTTAAGATTTTCTATGCCCATAAGACGCAATTTATCCATTACATCCGCCTTATCCCTGCGGCCAAAAAAAGGCTTCATTCCAAGGCTGTTAAGTCTTCCGCTTATGACAACTTCATACACACTGGCGGGAAAATCTTTCTGAGCATCCGTCTGCTGCGGCATATAACCTATCTCGGTTCTTTTAAGATTATCCCCGGTTTCAATTGTGCCCTTCATGGGCTTCTTAAGTCCAAGAATAGTCTTGATCAACGTGCTTTTGCCTGCCCCGTTTTCTCCGACAATGCACAGGTATTCTCCGCCGTTCAGGCTGAAATTAAGATCTTTCAGTATTGTTCTGCCTTCATATCCAAGGCTTATATTATCGCATTTTATAAGTGCCATCAGTTAAGCGCCTCCTTAAGTGCCTCTGCATTATCATACATCAGTGAGAGATATGTTTCTCCTGCTTCAAACTGGTCCTTTGAAATATTATGACCACTGTAAAAAGTCCTGACCACTGCTCCGGTATCGTCTGCAATCGTCTGTGCCATATTGGGACTGCTAAGTTCCATCTTGAATATTACCGGAATATTCTGCTCCCTTACCTTGTCTTCGAGAAAAGCAATTGTTGCCGCACTTGCTTCATTTTCCTGTGAGCATCCCGGAAATGCGGCATAATATTTTAATCCGTATTCCTCAATAAAATATCTCACCGGAAATCTGTCACCAAACACAATTGTATCACGCGGCGACTCAGTGACAATCTGCCTGATATATTCATCAAGTTTATCGAGTTCTTTTATATATTTGCTGCAGTTAGCTGCATAAGTATCTGCGTTGTCCGGATCTTCATCTTCTAAAACCGACGCAATTTTCCCACATATCTGCCCTGCATTTGCAGGAGAAGTCCACACATGTTCATCCCATTCATCATGTTCATCACCGTGTTCATCTCCATGTTCATGTTCATGTTCTTCATGCGCATCCATTCCTTCAACAGTTTCTTCTTCATACCGGTCATCAACACAATCCAGGAGCTTAATGGTACGCATTTTACCCGAATCTATCGAGTCCAGGATATTGTCTATCCATGCGTCATTTTCTCCGCCAACATATATAAAAATATCACAATTCTGTATTTCAATTATATCCCTGGGTGTCGGTTCATATGAATGTGCCTCCGCACCCGGCTTAAGAAGCATTGATAAATCCACATTATCTCCGGCTATCTGTCTTACAAAATCATATCCCGCAAAAATAGTGGTTATGACCTTCAGTTTCCCGTTATCCGCATCGTTATTACTTCTTATTCCGGCGCATCCCGTCAAAAATGCAGTCAGTACAAATATCATCAGAAGTGCAGTAACTCTCTTAATTTTCATGATTATTCACTGTCCTTCCGACATTCAGAGCAGACTCCGTACAGCACTGATGATTCGCACTGAAGTTCAAATCCATGATGTTCCATAATGTGTCCCTTGATTTCATTCATGAATCCACAATCGAGATGAATTATCCTGCCACATTTCACACAATGCAGATGCAGATGTTCTTTACAGTTATGCTCGGCTCCGCTGCCTATATACTGAAAAGAAGACATCTCACCCTTTCTGGCAACATACTTCATAACTTCTCCGCTTGTACTTAATTTATTGAGAAATCTGTATATTGTTGATGAATTTACTTCAATTCCTTCACTTACAAGATACCTGTCAATATCCGCAACCGTAACCAGCTTATCATTATTGTCTGCAAGATATTTCATTATTTTCGTGTGACTTATAGTTGAATATTCTTTCGCCATAATTGCACCTTCTGTTCTTATACGCAAAATGCAAACAGACTGCTTTTGCAATCTGTTTGCATTTTATATTAGTACATATCGGCCGTTTTGTCAATAGCTTATTTACGCCTGTCATGTCCTGCTATCTTATAATATTCCGCTTTATCCTTGTACATAAGTGCTTCAGCGTCACTGATGATTTTTTCCATGTTATTATCCGAATTCTCACGCCACACATTGCCTATTGCAATTTCAACATTATTCTTACGCATGGCATCTTTTAGCAGACCAACTTTATTATTAAAATCTTCCTGTAAGATTCCATAACAGATAGCAAGCATCTCATCTCCGCCTATTCTGAACATACCGTAACCTTCAAAAACACTGCGGATGGCATCTGCTGCCCTTATTATCAAAGCATCACCCTGTGAATGTCCATAATTGTCATTAACGCGCTTAAGTCCTGTTATGTCACAATACACAACTCCGATATTCTTGTTCCCGTTGTTGTTGACAATATACGTATTCATCGCATATCTGTTGCCAAGTCTGGTAAGTGAATCCGTAAAACTCAACATCTTAAGCTGACTTAACAGGTTGCGTCGTTTCATTGATGACACAATAAAGTGTCCCATGATTTGAAGCATATTGGATGTGTAATCCAATGCATCAACCGGCGGATTATCCACACCGAAAAAACCCACTATTTTCTTCTCATCATAAAGCGGCACAACTACGAGTGAGCTGATATTCTGGCGTTTAAGATTATCATACTGCAACGGATCGCTGTCCTTGATATCTTCAAGGTTCCTGATCACAATGTTCTTATCTTCCCTGAAATCTCTATACCAGTTAGCACATAGTTCAGGTGGAAGGTCCTGAAGATTATCAATTTCCGGCATTACGCCGTTAGCAACCCATTCGTATGTATTATCATCCCTGCCATGTGCATTTCTTTCAAAAATATATGTACGTTGACCGTTAAGTGCCTTGCCGAGATACTCAAGTTCAATCTGGATTGATCTGTCGGGTGAATCCTCCTGTAATGCCACCCTTAATCCTTCATTAACCAAAGCCTCCATATTACGGTAACTTACGAATTTATCGCCCTGGCGGTCAGCACCGATACCGATTGCAATTTCAAGGCGGTACCGTTTTCCGTTATCCACGACAAGCGTATCCTTGAGGGCAAAATACTTGTCAAAAATGGGATTATAATAATTCCACTCTCTAAAACTGCCCTCTCTGAGCTTGTCATTATTGCATATTACACATGGTACCGAACAATTCTGTATAATCTCGTGGCATTTTTTGCCAGAAAGCTCTTCACACGACTTAAATCCACAAAGCTTCCTGAGTTTCTTATTCATATATACAAGTTCGTATGTGTCCGGATCCGAGACATATACACACTCATTCATATTTTCAAAAAAATCCCATATATGCTGCATATTATTATCTCCTATACACAAGGGAACTAATCGTTTCTGTCAGTTCCCCAAAGTCCTTGCCTCTTCAGTTCCAGATATTGCGCGTATGCCTTCTCAAGCATCTGTTTCTCATTGGCAAACCTGAGAAGATGATACGCCTCGTGATACTTATAATATCCCGAATCCTCAAAATATTCCTCTCTCTGCGGCTTGCTGTAATAACTGTCTGCCATCATAAGATACCAGTGAACCTCCTTATCCACTACATCATTCGGCACGCTGAAAGAATATCTGCTCTTACCTATATATTTAATAATAGAGGGGGTAACACCGGTCTCTTCACGAACTTCACGTAGCGCTGTCTCCTTGTAATCCTCTCCTTCTTCCATAGTTCCCTTTGGAAGAACCCATCCTTCATACTTATTCCTGTAATTCTTATACAGAAGAAGTATTTTACCTCGAAAAATTACCACACCCCCACAGCTTGTTGCTTCTATCATTGCAAACCCTCCTGTTTGGTGTGTCCTCATACAGACTTTAAAATAAGTATACATCCTTAATACGAATATATCAAACTTTTTTTATCTTGAGTAATAATAGTCATATATTTTCTTAGCCGCCTCTGCGCCACTTTGTGTTCTCTGCGGACCGCCCTCTATAAGCGCCGTTACGGATATTTTGGCATCCTCCGCCGGAGAAAAACTTGTAAAAAATGAATGTTCATACCCTTGTGTTCCGTACTGTGCCGTACCCGATTTGCCGGCAACCGTATATGATATATCCTTAAAAAGCCAGTTAAAACTGGTAGTGACCACAGCTCCCATATCTTCCTGAAGAATAGCTGCCTCATCAGCGGTAAGAAGTTTACCATATTCCTCACCCTTGAATGTCTTGACGGTAAGTCCGTTAACGCTTTCGACTTTCTGCATAACATAAGGTGTCATAAGCATACCGTCATTGGCAACCGCACTCGTAATAAGAGCAAGATGCATAGGCGTTATAAGTGTTTCTCCCTGTCCGAAAGCAGTCTGTGCAATATCCCAGTCGCTGCTGGTATCTTTTAACACAAACTGGCTCTTATTATATTCCATAGGAACCGGAAGCTCCGAATTAAACAATAGATCTTTTGCAGTCTGGGCATAGCTGCCAATATTAAGTGTCAGTCCCATATTTATAAAAGAAGTATTACACGAGTTGGCAAAGGACATTTTCGTATCCTGAACACCATGCACAGTTCCATGTGAACAGCTTATGGATTTGCCCGAAACATCTATGCTGCCTTTACATTCATAAGAATAATCCTTATAATTATCCGGATTTTCCCGCAGATATTCAAGCAGTGTCACTATCTTAAAAGTAGAACCCGGCGGATACAATCCTTGCGTTGCCCTGTTAATAAGCACAGAATCACTGCCATCCGCGGTCACGCTGCTCCAGTCGGCAGCTATTGTGTTCGGGTTAAAATCCGGTTTACTTACCATGGCAAGGATTTTACCTGTTGACGGCTCCGTAATAATGACTGCGCCCCTGTCGCTTCCAAGAGCATCATAAGCCGCCTGCTGTAATCCCGAGTCAAGGGTTGTTATAAGATTATCGCCATGATTTTTCTCTCCGGACAGATCATTGGCTATCTGTTCAAAAAGATTCTGATTGCTCGTCAGCATATAATAACCCGCTGACGCCTCAAGTCCATATCCTCCGTTATTGATGTATCCCGTCACATGCGCAAAAAGATTATTATACGGATAATATCTTACATTTTTACCATTCTCGTCTTCAACCGTAGTTGCTATTATGTTCCCATCCGCACTTATTATAGAACCACGCTCTATTTTCTCTGCAAGTATGCTCTGGCGCTTATTATATGAACTATTGATTACATCATCGGCTTTCACAACCTGAAAGTATATCATATAGCCTATCAGTCCCAGAAAAACCGCCAGGAATATATATGTTGAGACAAGAATTCCGGTATTGGCCGGATTATGCTTTTTTCTGTTCTTTGGATTCTGCTTCATCACCTTCATTCTCCTTTACAAGAATAAATACTGCCTGGACAATCGCGAACATAAGTATCGAACACAGGATTGAACTTCCGCCGTAACTCACAAACGGAAGTGTGACTCCGGTCGACGGTATAAATTTCGTGACTCCGCCGATTGTCAGGAAACACTGGAATATATACATAGTCGAAAATCCGACTGCTACAAGCTTATAAAAAATATCACGGCTTCTTGTCGCCACACGCATCATTGACATATAACTGCCAAAACATATCAGGATTACGCATATAGCAAATATCATACCAAATTCTTCCGACATCGCAGCGAACACAAAATCCTTAACAGCTACGGGAATTGTATTCGGAAGTCCCTGATAAAGCCCCATTCCGAACAATCCGCCCGTTCCTATCGCAAAAAGTGACTGTGTAATCTGGTATCCGCCTTTATCGATAATGCTCCACGGATCCCTCCATGCATACACTCTTGTACGTACATGTGAGAATACTTTATATGCAAACACCGCTGCACCGCATCCGGTCAGAAGACCGGCAATAAGATATCGTATTTTACCAGTTCCGACGTACAGCATAACAATGTATACAACGAAGAATATCAATGCAGTTCCAAGGTCGTTCGACGCAACAAGAACAAGGACATGAAACGCTGCAATGGCTGCAGAAGCAACAACCTTGCCGAATGTTCTCGCTCTCCATAACATTGCTGCGACAAAAAGAACATATATTAACTTAACAAATTCCGAAGGCTGGAATGAAAAACCGGCAATATCGACGGAAATCTGCGCACCCCATGTGGTTTTTCCGAGCACAAGCGTTATGCCAAGCATTAGAATTCCTATAACCGCAAACAGATATTTCATCTTCACGATGGTATGTCTCTTCCTCATGAAACGCGGGACAAAGAAACCTATGACCGTTCCGATAAGGACAATAACAAACTGTTTGAAAGCACTTGACGGAGCAAGCCTCTCAACCATGACAAATCCAAGCATCATAAGCATTGACATATTATTGACAATCTGTATTGAACAATCCGGATAAATCAGTCTGTACAAAACTATAAAAAGGATCAGGTATACAAATTCCAGCAAAAAGAACACCAATGTGTTTACCGACCATTTATAATACATACATGTCACAGAACATATTGTGAATATCACAAACATGATCACGTTCTGGACAACCGCCCTTTTCTTTAATTTGTCCGCATCCTTAACCCGCATCATAAGGAATCCGAACAATGTATAAAACAACATTAAAAATATCAAAATGTATTTGGATAGATTAATAAGTATTGTTGCCATATCACTCTACTCCTTTGGTAAAATGTCCTCTGGTAAAGCTGCCTTTTGCCGGTGTTTCCGCCTTTACTTCCTGTATGATCCGGCGTACGTCATTTGCATTTTCGCTGCAAAACTCACAGCTTATATATAAAGGATCAATATCTTCTATCTCTGCTGACCGGTCTGCAATATACATCGGCACACTATTATATATAATATTATAGCAATGCCTGCAGCATGCAAGATAAGTAAGATTTGCGTTTTTGCGATCCTTAAAAGTGCCAAATTCCGGATTCGGTCCATGACAGGACGTATAATTACAGTCTATGCATCCCGCACTTACCATAAGCGGTATTCTTGAGTACACCATAAGTTCGGCATCCGGAATATTAATATGCTTTATCTCTCCCCTGTTAAGTTCTATCGGAATTGTTATCTCATCAAATCCGTTGTCTAACAGAACTTCTGCAGCGATATTGTTAAATGCATATACTGTATAATCAGCTACATATTTGCAGTCAAATCCATGTCCGTGTAAAAAAACGTATTCCGCTATATTTCTTATAAGAAATCCATCTGCCGAAAGAGCTTTAAGCCTGTCAATATATTCCTCTTCAAAATAACCGTTGTAACCCTTTCTGAACACTCTCGGAGCCGCCATAAAAAACTCTGTTTTCGCAGCCGCACAAGCCTTCCTGATACGCAATATCTGATCCATATCCATAATCTCACTCTCGATATAAATCCTGTCGGCCTTACATTCGATGACTGCCTCGGCCTGTTCATAAGTCATCACGCGCGCTGACAAAAATCTTCTGTCATGTGCTTTGCTTTTTCTTCCTGTATACTCTGTCGCACGCGCCGGTGCCACACGCTTATATAAAGATGTTATTTCCCCGGTAAGTGCCTCTGCTCCCGCACGTCTGAGTTCATTCAGGCTTTTGTTCGGTATAAATATGTTGTCCTGCATATCCACATCAGTGTTAACCGCGCGATAACATGTATTACCGAATCTGGATATCTGCTTCTTAATGTCTTCAAGGCTCATTGGCCTGTTGGATGCAGACTGCACAATATCACCGCTTACCGAAACGGAAACATCCCCGGTCGAAAGTTTCATTACTGCCGGGCGGCCAGGTTCAAGTTCCAGCCCGATATTAATATCTTTCCTGATATCTTCAAAATCAGCTGCCGCACCATTGCTGCCCTGGCTTCTTTTCATCCCGGCAATCATCTCCCGGCCGTTATGACGTACATAATATCCGTTCGTCATTCCTCCCCTGTCAAAAAGATTGTTAAGATAATCTATGTCCTCACGTCTGACTCTGTAATGTTCTCTGTTATTAATGCATTCATCGACGTAATGCCTGTACACGCCCGTCACGCCTGCCGCATATGATGCACTCTTCATTCTGCCCTCTATCTTAAGCGAATATACTCCTGCATCAAGAATATCCGGAAGTATATCAAGAGTACATAAATCCCTGAGACTTAACAATGGTGCTTTGATTTTATTCTTCTCATATTCAAGCCTGCATGTTCCGGCGCACCTGCCGCGGTTGCCACTTCTTCCTCCAAGGAAGCTGCTCATAAAACACTGTCCAGAATATGCATAACACAAAGCGCCGTGCACAAAACACTCAATTTCCATCGGAGTGTCCTTGCCCACGGTATCAGCATGTTCTCTTAATCTTCTTATGTCACCAAGGCTCAATTCCCTGGCCGGAACAATTCTCGTAACATTATAACGGCTTAAGAAATCAATATATTCCGGTTCTGTGATAGTCATCTGGGTACTGGCATGAATGTCCAGTCCCGGAAAATTATCATTAATAAACTTCATAACCCCGTAATCCTGAACAATAACAGCGTCCAGTCCCGCCTCATATAAAGGCAGGATATACTCATACAAACCGTCCTCTATCTCCCTGTTCTTAAGCAGTGTATTAACGGTAAGATAAACCTTCCTGTCAAATATATGGGCATAATCTATAGCCCTTAAAAGTTCTTCATTATTAAGATTACCGGCATAAGCCCTCGCTCCGAACTGCGTTCCGCCCAGATAAACCGCATCTGCACCGGCATTGACCACCGCTTTGAAAATATCGTAACTTCCCGCAGGTGCAAGTACTTCTGCCATTAAATTCTTATTACTCATATTAAAATACTCTATTTATCAGCATTATTAAGTTCTGTTTCAAGCCTTACGATTGTTCTCTGATTCTCAACAATCTCCGCCTTAAGTTTCTCAATTTCCTGATTGGCAGCGTCAAGCTTAATCTGCTTGGAGATACCGTCATGTTTAAGGTTATATATCTGCTTATCCTTATCGCTCATGTCCGATTCTTTCTCATCTGCTGCCTTCTTAGCCTTAAAATAATCATCAGCTATGTTAAGTTCTATCATAACGGCCTGCATATCAGGCGTCTGACGTCTGTATACATCGGATTTCCTGAAATCGGAAATCTTGCCGTTAATGTATGCGGCAACCTTCTGAAGATATTCCTCGCTCTCATAGCCGCTTAATGTGTATGTTCTGTTTCCTATTGTTACTTCCGTTTCATTCTTGGCCGACAATGTATTTTCTCCTTCTCTTATGGATAATATATATGTAAAATTGTACCACACAAACCGCATTATGTCAAAAGGGTGTCAGCCGGTACATTGACGAAATACCGCTATTGAATTATCTTTGATTTTTGCTTATAATATTGAATGTTTGCGGGGTTACACGGATTGGAGATTATAATATGACAATTGAACTTAATATGTACCAGACTCTGGCGATGGCTGTCATTGTCCTTGTTTTTGGTACTTTCCTTAAATATAGAATTAAATTTCTTGAGAAATTCTGTATACCGTCCCCGGTTATAGGCGGGATTATATTCGCTATACTTACATGTGTGTGCTATAGCACCGGTATTGCAACCTTTGTATTTGATGATACCCTCCGTGAAGTATGCATGGTATTTTTCTTCACCTCGGTAGGATTTCAGGCAAACCTTAAGGTAATAAAAAGCGGCGGCAAATCGCTTATAATATTCCTGGTTCTGCTTATTTTCTTAATAGTTCTCCAGAACCTGCTCGCACTCGGTATTTCCGGTGTCCTGCACATCAACCCGTTAATCGGTTTATGCACAGGGTCAATTCCGATGGTCGGCGGCCACGGAACTGCGGGAGCTTTCGGGCCGGTGCTTGAAAGTCTTAACGTGAGCGGTGCAACCACTATATGTACCGCATCTGCCACATTCGGTCTTATTGTCGGAAGTTTAATCGGCGGGCCTCTCGGACGCCGCCTTATCGAGAAGAAAAATCTTCTCGCAACCGCCGTTTCGGAAGACGACAGTCTTCTTGTTGAGGACGAAAAAAGGCATGAACGGCATACCAATATGTACGCATCGGCCGTATTCCAGCTTATCATAGCAATCGGAATCGGGACTGTCTTCTCATCGCTTTTAACCAAAACAGGATTGACTTTCCCTATATATATCGGCGCAATGCTGGCTGCGGCACTCATCCGCAACATATCCGAATATACGGGCAAAGTTACCATACACATGGGTGAAATCAATGACCTTGGCGGCATTGCATTATCTCTTTTTCTTGGAATGGCAATGATTACGCTTAAATTATGGGAACTTGCCTCGCTCGCGCTTCCGATGCTTATACTTCTTGGCGCACAGGTCCTGTTTATGGTTATTTTCACATATTTTATAGAATTTAATGTCATGGGCCGCGACTATGATGCTGCCGTGCTTGTAGCCGGAACCTGCGGTTTCGGAATGGGAGCAACGCCGAATGCCATGGCCAATATGCAGGCAATCTGCAACAGATACGTTCCGTCAGTCAAGGCATACCTGATAATTCCACTTGTCGGAAGCCTTTTTGCGGATTTCATAAACAGTCTGGTTATCACTTTTTTTGTCAATATATTGTAACTGGGAGGGTTATATGTTATTCAGAAAATCAAAAGAAAAAAAAACAAAATACGACCTTACTTATGATAATGTTGCGATTCCGGAAGTGCATACACATCCTGCCAATGACGACAGCAATTCCGATGGCGATAATGATGTGTTATATGATAATGTCGCAATTCCGGAAGTACACATTCATAAAAAATAATTATTTCTTCTTATTCAGGACATTCGATATGAGACCCATACGGTATGCCTCATCATCCGGGTAAAGACCTGTGGCCAGAAGTTCTTCGTCAGTATAATCATACAGTTTGGACTTACGGCCATGTGCCCTTCCATTCGATATATTGGCAGCCATCGCCATATTAGCAGCGGACGGTTCCTCATATTGAACTGCCTTACAATACGGACATATTCTGCCCGGCTTATGCATATCCATGCCACACTGAAGGCAAAAAAAGCTCATGCTTACATCTCCCTTATTTCATAATTTTTCTATTTCAGATTATACACAGCATAATTATATTAGTCAAATCCGGCTTGATACGGAAAAACAATAATTTTAAAATTTTTTTATATTTGTATATCACTTTATAATATTTTATGTTATAATAATCGAAACTAGTACAAAACGTGATAAGGAGGGACTTGTATGTCGTCCGGATTTAAACATTTGCAATATGAACAACGTAAGAGAATCAGGCAATTAATGGATGACGGTGTATCGATTCGAGCTATCGCCAGAAGTTTCGGTATGGCACCTAACTCAATTTACCGTGAAGTCAAGCGCGGCACACCGGAGGGAAGTGACAGATATGACCCGGATTATGCCCAGGCACGATACAGAAAGATGGTATCGCACCGCGGATTTCCGTCCGTACTCCAGAAACATCCTGAGCTTGCGCAGCACATCGCGGACCTTATGCTCAAGGAACATTACAGCCCATGTAAAGTTGCAGATATTCTTCAGACAGAGGACCTGCCTAAGAGGCTTAAGCTTACCAAAGAGACTATTTATCTTAACATTGACAAGGGACTTATTCCGGGTGTTACCCGTAAGACTATGAGGAGACACCGCACTAAGCTTTTTAACCGCGGTCAGGTATGTTTCCCTAAATGGGTTCTTGAAGAGCTGGATTTGCAGTGCGGAGATGTTATGCATTTCGAAGTTAAAGGTGACAAGATCATTCTCGAAAAGGCTGACGAAATCAAATCCATCAAATAATTAATCTGTTCAAAAGAGGATTTCGGATGTTACCGGAATCCTCTTTTATAATTATAATAAGCCGATATCCTCCACAACATCAATATCCGCTGTTTCTCTTTCATCTTCTGTCTCATATTCAAGACATGAATCCATATGTGCTTTGATAATTTTCCGGCCTCCCTCATCACCTGCAAGCATCATAAGTTCGTCGCGAAGCTTATGGGAAAACGCAGTCGGGTTTCCCGGCATTCCATGGGATTTAACTCTTCCGCAGATATATTTTCCCGATTGCATTGCCTTAATCAATCCATCCAATGTATCGATGCGAAGGCACGGCTGGTCCGCAGTCACGAAAAAATAAAAACCATCGGATGCATTATCTGCCGCACTGATTCCATTATGAATGGTATATGATATACCTTCGACACTTTGGGGGCTGTATGAAATTATGATGTTGGAACATATATACTGTTTAACATATTCACATATCTCATCATATCTTGTGACAACTATAAGTTCCGTATCCGGCCTTACCGACACATATTCAATTATTTTATCGAGTGCATGCCTGTACAGCGGCTTTTCCTTAAATTCATACAAAAGCTTATTGCTTCCAAAACGTCTGCCGCTGCCGGCAGCCATATAAATAATACTATTCCGATACATGCTCAAATGCTCCGAGTATTTTCTCCGGCGTAAACGGCACTTCACGCAGCCATGTTCCGGTTGCATTATAAATCGCATGTGCAATCGCCGGACACGGAGTATTAATGACAAGTTCACCGATTGATTTGGCACCAAAAGGTCCCGATTTCTCATAGCTGCTTTCAAAAGCAACACGAATATTGCCGATATCCTCCCGTGTAGGAATTTTGTAATTCATAAAAGAATTCTCATATATGCTTCCTTTATCGGAATATGTTATATTCTCATACAATGCCATTCCGATTCCCTGTGCTATTCCACCCTCCGTCTGTACTCTGGCAAGATTTTCATTGATAACGGTTCCGCAGTCAACCACTCCGACATAGTCTATTATCTTAAGTTCGCCGGTCTCGCGGTCAATCTCCGTCTCTACCATTCCGACCATAAAAGGCGGCGGCGATGACGGAAGTGATGCTGTTTCCGTAACCTGCAATGCATCGTTGGAACCGCACATGGATGCGGTAGCAATCTGCTCCAGACTTACTTTTCTTGAATCTTTAAGGCATCTGACTTCGTCATTCTCATATACTACATCTTCTTTGTTCACGCCAAGCATAACCGCACCCTCGGTGCAGATTTTGTTCTTAAGAGTCTCACATGCTCTCACGACAGCATTTCCTGTGACATATGTCGTACTTGATGCATATGAACCCGAATCATAAGGTGACATATCACTGTCAGCACTATAAACAGTGACATCATCAACAGTACATTCCATACATTCAGCCACCATCTGCGCAAGTATCGTGTCACAGCCGGTTCCCATATCGGCTGCACCGATTACCAGTGAAAATCTGCCTTCGTCTGTAAGTTTCACCGTTGCCCCGCCGACATCAACTCCGGATATACCGGAGCCCTGCATTGCGATAGCCATTCCGACACTGCGCACTTTATTGCTTCCAATATCTTTGCACGGATATTTTTCATCCCATCCGATCATCTGCCTTGCCTTTGCAAGACACCGGTCAAGAGCACAGCTTGTAGCAAATTCATCATAATAAGCATGCATGCAGTTTCCTTCACGGACCATATTGATTTCCCTGATCTGTGCAGGATTCATATTAAGCCTTGCGGCAAGTTCGTTAACTGCCGATTCGACGGCAAATATACCCTGCGGCGCTCCATATCCGCGGAATGCACCGGCGGATTGTGTATTAGTGTATACTACATCATAATTAAATCTGTGTGCTTCCAGATAATTGCTGTAAAGAGGTATTGATTTATGTCCGGAAAGTCCTACCGTTGTCGGTCCGTGTTCGCTGTAAGCACCGCTGTTTGATAATGTATATACATCAAGAGCCTTTATATGCCCTTCCTTATCAGCTCCGAGTTTCACACTGACTTCCATTTCATGACGTGGTGATGCCACTATCTGTGACTCATAGCGGCTGTATATTATTCTTGACGGTTTCTTAGTCATCCAGGTTACAAAAGCCGGATAAATCTCTGCAACAACACTCTGTTTTGCGCCAAATCCGCCACCTATACGCGGTTTCGTAACACGGATCTGTGATTTAGGTATGCCAAGTGCATTGGATATAATTCTTCTCACATGAAATATAATCTGCGTTGAGCTTATTACATGAAGTCTTCCATATGTATCTATCCGGCAGTATGTCCTGAATGTCTCCATCATGGCCTGGTTATTGGACTTGCAATGGAATGTTCCTTCCACAATCTCATCACACTCCGACATAACTGCATCCACATCGCCGTATCCGCTTTCCTCATGCGCCACGAGATTACACTTTGCATCGGCTCCCACCGGCACAAGAGAGCGCCAGTTATCTTCCGGATGAACCAGTATCGGATTGTCCTTTGCTTTTCTGAAATCGAGCAGCGGTTCCTTGACATCATATTTTACCTTTATCATCTTCAATGCTTTATCTACCGCATCTTCATCCCATCCGGCAACGATAGCCACCGGATCACCGATTTCGCGCAATCTCTTATCCAGTATAAGTCTGTCGTATGCACTCGGCTCCGGATATGTCTGTCCGGCAACAGTGAACCTGTTCTGCGGCACATCCTTGTATGTATATACAACTTCAATCCCGGGTACCGCAAGTGCCTTTGAAACGTCAATCTCTTCAATCACAGCACTTGCATAAGGACTTCTTAACAATTTAATAATAAGGCAGTCGGACGGTGTGATATCTTCCACATATACCGGCTGTCCCGTAACTAACTGCATTGCATCCTTCTTACGGATTCTTTTGGATATATTATTCATCCTTTGCCTCCTTCTTATAACTTATATATGCTTTAATACCGCGCATCTGGCTTTCATATCCCGAACAACGGCATAAGTTGCCCGAAAGATATTCCCTTATCTCATCATCCGACGGATCCGGATTATCCCTAAGGAGCGCCATCGCATTCATCATAAATCCGGGATTGCAGAAACCACATTGCTCCGCTCCCTGATCCGCAATGAAAGCACCGAACTCTTTAGCTTCATCCTGAAGACCCTCAAGTGTAGTAATATTATGCGAATCTATTGATGCTGCAAGAACACGGCATGAAAGAACCGGCCTGTCATCCACAAAAACAGTGCATATACCGCAATTGGAGCTGTCACAGCCGCGCTTCACGCTGTAGCAGCCGAGTTTCCGTAACAGATCAAGAAGAACCGTATCCGGCTTAATCTCTTCAATACGGTGTTTGCCGTTAAGTATAAAATTAATCTTCATTATTCCAGTCCTCCTATTTGTCTGAGACATCTCTTTGCAAGCACGCCCGCCATTTTCTTACGATATCCGGCAGATGCACGGTTATTGCTCTCTGTTACTATATTTTGCTCTACATATCTGCCAAACGCATCAGCATTCTCTGATGTGATACCGGTTGTCAGGATACCCTCTTCATCTGCGATAAGCATCGCGCGCTGCGGTCTTGCGCCTATGGCAGTCCTCACTGAATCTTCTGATTTAACCGTACAGCATGTAAGAACCGGAAAGTCCGTTGCAGAGTTCCTGATTGATTTATATGCAATCTCTATCGTTTTCTTGGGAATTGTAACCGATACCAGTATATCGTTATCAAACGGCATATCAGCAAAAGCGGCAATATCAACCGTTCCCGCTTTGTAAAGCTGCACACTGGCACCGATTGCCATAAATAATGTCAATACATCGGAGAATCCATATCTTCCGTATAAACTTCCGCCGACAGTCGCCATGTTGCGGAACTGCACACCGACAATATGTCTGAGACTCTCCTTTACGGCTCCTTTGGTATATTCATTAAGCTCTTCATGGCACTCAAGACTCCTTAACGGCACCATTGCTCCTATAATATATGATTCATCATTTTCTTCTATTCTATCGAGACCGAGTCCGCTTATATCAACCGCTGTACCTATATTACGGTTCTGCATCCCGAGCCACATCATTCCGCCCATTATAACATTAGCGCGTGATTTATTAAGCTCATATGCCTCTTCAAGAGACGATACTTTAACGTATTTTGTAAATTTAATCATTGTCCAACATCTCCATATTTGTCATAAACATCCCAAAGCACATACAAATCCTGTGACATTTTCAGAATTACCGCATCTGTGCCGGGTATATGTTTCACCTTGTATATATAACTGTTGCTCATAAGGTCATAACTTATGCAATCCATCATAGTATCTGTATCAATACATGTCACAACCTTATCCGTGCCGGAATTTACAGAAATGACATAGTGTGAATCCGTTACAAATGCCATATCTCCCAGATTATGGCCACCCTTGCTTTCATCAGCGGCTGCGTCATATTTATTTACCATAAGCGGGTTATCCGTATTAATAGCCAGATAATAATCATTCCTGTAATATCTCTGCTCGCTGTCTGAAATCGTATATGCAAAATTAACTTCCAGATTCTGAAGATTAACTTCATACACATCGACATAATTTGCCGAGACATATATTTTATCCATTTCCGGATCAGATGCACTTATACCAATGTGACTGACTGATGTCCCCGGACTGACATCATCCAATAAATCATATTTTTTATTTACAGGAATACCATTTTCCTGATTATTCAATTCATAAAAATTCAGCACGGTCTTATCTATATAAGCCACATAATTCGCTGTCTTATACACTTCATTGTTGGCATCCGTATCTGAATATATTGTATTGTTTGATAACGCAACCAGTTCTTCGCCGTTCTTTACATCAGATAAAAAAATAAACATCAGCGGATCGGTACTGACTATGGATACATATGGATTATAACAGCGATCTACTTCATATTCCGCAACGGTTTCCATATTATCTGCATTCCACGGCGTCAATTTCATGAATGAAATTATGGTTGACTCTCCTTCTTCGTCATCATCATGATAAGTCGCGATAAGAATGTCTCCTTCGCCATACCCTGCTGCATCAAGTATTTTACAACCGGTAATCCGGTTTAAATTATACATATCTCCAACCTGGTCATTCCTATCAATATAACTGTTAAGGTCAACTGTCTCATTCGCTCCGAGCGTCTCAAGGGATATATTGTATGTCGCCAGCTGTGTATTATCATTTCTTGTACATCCGGCAAGAAGCACAGTAATTATCATAACAGTGTACGCAATGTATTTTCTCATGTATTAATCAACCCTCCAGGCCATAAATCTTGATAAGTTCCAGTTACGTACTCCGATATTCTTCGTATACCGGCTGATATTATCCTCATAACGCTCAACAGTCCTGTCCTTTAGAACATCTTCACAATCATATATAACCGGAGCCGCATCCGTCCCGAGGCTTTCCAGATATTGCTCATCATCATACAAATCGGAATCGGCAAAAAATTCATATCTCGTATCTTCATTCATATTATCAGTATTAACCTTTGCGATCCAGTAATCCGGTCTGGTAAATCCAAACAAAGCCTGCATAATTGCAATTACAGCAAACGCATATGTAAAAAGCCGGAACTTCCTGTTAAAAATATTAACAAATACGCCAGCCATAACCAACGCAATTACAATTAATGCAAGCAGTACCCATATTCTTGAAAAAGTCAGGTATTTATATTGGATATATTTGATTATACGCATACCGCTTGAGATCATCATCACATATGTACAGCATGTAATCACACTCATAAGCACATTCAGCACAACATTATTGCGGAAACAATATATCCCCAGCATTACCACAAGCATGTTAATAACACTTACAAACAGAAGCTGGAAAAATCCCATTCTTGCATATGAGCTGTATGTCGCAGTGTGAGGCAGTATTCCGCCGAGAAAAAGATATCTTATCTGAATCCAGCAGAAAACCATATATATCACTGACAATATTGCAAAAATCGTAATACCTATAACAGGTTCCCCCGTGCCTTCCTTACCTGCGGCAACGGCATATTCCCTTCTGCCCAGCCATGATATCCACATATACGATACCATGTATATTATAAATCCTATCGCTGCCATTCCAAGGATATTTCCGAATATCTCCCAGAATGATAAATCCACAAAAATCTTTCTGAGCTGACTGGCAAAAACCGGATCGGCATTGGCCAGAAGTACAAGAACGATACATACCAAAGGAATACTTGCGGCACATCCTATAAGAATATATTTGACCACATTCTTTCCAGCCGTCTTCCCGGCACCGTGCGTACGCTTATATGCACTTCCATCCATAAACGGCCGTCCGATACTTCCAAGGCTGATTATCACCATACTGAACATCATCTCAATATGCTTGATCGGTTTCCATTCTTTAGTATCATAGAAATTACCAAGAAGCACAACCAGCATAAGAAAAAGTATCATAAACTTGTTCATGACTATAATTCTCCGGTCACCGGTAAGGCATATTGCAATTCCCAAAAGCATAACAAGCGCCATATAAAACCAGCTTACCGGCTTAATCACAACATCTGAACGCCTTAGCATGATCACTGTAAACCCGCATGTTCCCGCCGCCCATAACGGAAATGTGATTCCGGCATCATTTCTGTACAGGCATATCACGAAAAATACGGCATATACCAGACATGCTGTTGAATAAAACCTGAAATTATCGGTCATTCTCTTCCTGAATAAATCCTCTCCCATAAATAAAACCCTCCATATCCTGATATATAGAATTTTATCAAGAAACAGAGGGTTTGTCTATATGTTTATCGTACCTGTTTTTCCAGCTTTCTTATAACCATATGGTACATCCCTATAAGAAGTGCCGCAGCAAGCACCCATGCTGCCGGGCCTCCCATGCATATTCCGATATAACTTCTGTAATGTGCCGCAACAACCGATGCGACGCCTCTTCCGATAAGTTCGGCGACTCCGGCCATCATAGGCAGTACGCCAAATCCCATGCCCTGAATGCCGTTTCTGTGGACATTAACAATGGTAAGCGGTATGAAGAACAGGCTTATGCACCTTAAATATGTGTCCACATATCCAATTACCTCGGAGATATCTTCTGACACAAACAGATATGTCATATATTTGCCGAAGAAAAAAATCAATGCTCCCGCAATAATTGAATATATAAATCCCATACAGGTTGCGCGCCTGAATCCCTCTTTAATCCTGTCAATACGGCCTGCCCCACGGTTCTGGGCGCAGTAAGTTGCCATTGTTGTACCGATTGCAACGTATGCCTGTCCTGCAATCTGCTCAATCTTGCCGGCTGCTGTATATGAAGCAACCGCTGTGGAGCCGAGCTTATTAAGTGCGGCCTGTACCATGGTGATTCCTATAGCCGTTATGGAATACTGTAATGCCATCGGAAACCCGACTTTAAGCTGGTTACCTACCAGTACTCTGTCATACGCCCAGTCTTCCTTCCTAAGATGCAGCAGCGGAACCTTTGCAATAATATATATAAAACTTGCAATTCCGGCAATCAGCTGTGATATAACTGTTGCGTAGGCTGCTCCGGCAGCGCCCATTCTGAATATCTTGATAAAAACAAGATCAAGACCGATATTAAGCAATGCCGATAATATCAGGAAATACAAAGGTGTCTTGCTGTTTCCGAGTGCCCTCAGTATAGCCGAAAGCATATTATAAAGTACCTGTGCCACTATTCCTGCACATATAATCATTATATAGCTGTATGCATCATCGAATATATCTGACGGGGTATTCATAAGCCGCAACATCGGTCTCATAAAAATCATAGTCACAGCCGTCATTAATGCCGTCACTATCGCCGCCAGTTTTATCGCGGACGCAACACTTTTACGCATCCCATCCATATCCCCGGCACCAAACCGCTGTGCCGTGCTTACGGTAAAGCCTACAGTCATACCTGTTACCAGTCCATATATAAGGAACATGAAGGTTCCTGTGGATCCGACTGCCGCCAATGCCCTGTTTCCCACGCATCTTCCTACTATAATCGCATCAGCCATATTATAAAACTGTTGAAAAATATTTCCGATAAGAATCGGTATCGTAAAACTAATTATTACCGAGGCCGGCTTGCCGACCGTCATATCTTTTTCCATAGGAACCCTCCTTATTTTTCTCAAAATCGCTTTATTTTACACCCAGTCTGACCCATTGTCATCCTGTAAAAATCAACATTTTTCGGCAAGCCAGATTTGTGTTGACAACCTTTCGGCAATCGTGCAGAATGTAATTATAAACACCAATTTTAAGGAGGTTTCCATCATGGGAAATATTCCATCAGACCCGATAATATTACTCAGTTTTGTCAATATGAAACTTCGTGACGAAGGTCTTTCACTTGATAATTTCTGTGAGCGTTACGATACAAAGCGCCAGGATCTGTGTGAAAAGCTTGCCGCCGCCGGTTTCAGGTATGATTCCTCGAGCAACAGTTTCAGGTAAATTATTATTCCGCGAATAATTCAGTTGAAAAATACCTCTCGGCAGTGTCCGGAAGCACGGTAACCACAGTCTTGCCGCGGCCCAGCTTCTTCGCAAGTTTCAGGGCAGCGGCAACATTGGTACCGCTTGATATTCCACACATAAGTCCCTCTTCTTTCGCAAGACGCTTGGATGTCACAAGTGCTTCCTCATCCGATATCACATAGATATTATCATAGATTCCCTGATCAAGAATATCAGGTATAATTCCATCTCCTATTCCCATCTGAATATGTGTTCCTATGGTTCCTCCCGCCAGTATCGCCGCGTTCTCCGGTTCTACAGCCCATATCTCTATATCAGGATATTGTGCCTTAAGTACCTGGCCTATTCCTGTAATGGTTCCGCCTGTTCCGATTCCCGAACAGAATCCATGTATCGGTCCCGCAACCTGTTCCATAATCTCCAATGCCGTATGGTTCTTATGTGCCATCGTATTATCTTCATTGGCAAACTGCTGCGGCACAAATACTCTTGGGTCTTTCTCCTGCATCCTGAGTGCCGTCTTAAGACATTCATCTATGCATGCGCCTATATCTCCGGCATCATGTATCAATTTCACATCCGCACCATAATGTCTGACGAGTTTTCTTCTTTCTTCGCTCACCGAATCCGGCATAATTATTATCGTCCGGTATCCCTTAACGGCACCCACAAGTGCCAGCCCTATTCCCTGATTGCCGCTGGTAGGCTCAACTATTATAGTATCTTCCTTAATGAGGCCCTTTCGTTCTGCTTCTTCAATCATATTGAGTGCAGTTCTTGTCTTAATCGAACCTCCGACATTCACTGCCTCGAATTTAACAAGTACCTGCGCCGAATCCTCCTCAACCATACGATTCAGCCTTACCATCGGAGTGTGTCCGACAGCTTCAAGAATATTATTGTAAATCATAAATAACCTTTCCAGTGTTTCTCCACTATTTAATATTAGTATATTCAAACATTTTGAATTCTTTATTGCCAACGACTCCGTAAAAAATCGTCTGCGTGCTCACATATGTAAATCCAAGCTTTCTGTATAAAGCCTCCGCGGCTTTATTATGGCTTATCACATCCAGATGCAGTGCCTTGATGTCATTCTCCCCGGCAAGTCTTATGATATTCCTTACCAGTTCACTGCCGACGCCGCATCCGCGGCTGTCATAGTCAACCGCAAGTGTATGTATTATCCACACCGGTCCATCATTGACTTTCCACGGGACCTGCTTGTATTCTTCATTAGCATACGGATTACATATCGCGCATGCCCTGATTATACCATCATCCTTCAACACATACAAATAGCCACACTCAATATTCTGTCTTATCATATCATCGGATGGATACACGCCCTTCTTCCAGCCAGGAAAAGACTCTTCATCCTGACTCTTATCAATCAGATTCCAATAAAGCTTCTGAACCTGTTCAAAATCCTCTTTATCTGCTTTGGTAAAAAACATCATGTCACCTGCCTGTATCTATTTTACTTTGCCGGAATTGCTCCTGTATTCCTCGTTAAGCTGTCTCAGTTCCCTCTCTCCGTTAATGTACGGTTCATAAAACGAATCAACCGAACCACCGCCGAGATTATCGCACCCATTGCAAAAATCACATCTATTGTATCATTAAGCATTGTAATAATAACTACTATTCCAGCAACAAAAGAAGCTTTTGTATTTTCGAAAGCCATTTTCTTTTTTCTTACGTGTTTTATTTCTTGTATTTGACATTACCCTTCCTCCATAAGAAATAATGGCCTATTATGTTTCAGTCTTTGCCAATCCTTTTACTATCTTATCAAAATCAGATTCTATCGGCTGTGTCTTGTTAAAAATATCATATTCCTGATATGCTTTCTCCACTGCCTGCTTATGGGAAATACGTCCATTATCTTTCAAGATATCGTATCTGCGGAACGCAAGGAACTCATTCACGCTTTTTGAAAATTCTTCCATTGTAAAGACGTTTTCACGTTCAATCAAATCCTCTATATAATCAAAATATCCTGTAACAGCACGTTCCAACTGACGAATCTGTTTTTCGTCCAAATAGTTTTTGGCAATTGGAGTATCAGATTTGAGAACACGACCATCGGGAGCATTTTTCCATGTTGTCAAGCCCATATTTTCCTTGGTGTGGTCAGCTTGATTATAGACGATTTCAGCCGCTGTTTTACCGGTAATGGCATAATGAAATTTGTTCTGTATGGTTGCATAAAAATTATATGCAGTATCAGAATCTCTATTGTAATCAATGCTGCACTCTGCAAAGATATCGGTTATCTGTTGCCATATTCTGCGTTCGCTGGCACGGATGGAGCGAACTCTTTCCAGCAATTCACGGAAATAGTCTTTTCCAAAAGCTGTTTTACCCTGTTTCAGGCGTTCGTCATCCATAGCAAAGCCCTTTATCATATATTCCTTCAAAATACCGGTTGCCCATATACGGAACTTGGTTGCCTGAATGGAGTTTACTCTGTAACCAACGGAAATAATGGCATCCAGATTGTAATAATTGGTAGGGGAAAGCTGTGTTTTTCCGGGAATCGCACCATGTGGAGTGGGTATTTCCATTTTGGAAACTACCACTTCTTCACGAAGTTCTCCCTGCTCAAAGATATTTTTTAAATGCTTGCTGATTGCCGGTGTCTGAACACCAAATAATTCAGCCATTGCCTTTTGGGTAATCCAGATTGTTTCATCTTTTATCAAGGCACTGACCGTTACGTTATCATCTTCGGTTCTGTATAGCACCATTTCCATTTGTTTTGTAATATCTGTATTCATAATCAGCCTTCTTTCTTACATAGACCTAATACACTTTCACAATCTCTTCCGTAATTCCGTACATTTTCTTAAACTTATCCAAGTCATCAGCATTATGGATTATTCTGTAATATTATATTAATCCAATTCACATTATCCCGCTGCAAAGCATCCGCAGAATACCAGATTTCTGTTATCTTTAATCCATTTTCTTCTGTAACAAATTCTCTTAATTCCTGCTCTGTGATTGCCGTAAAATACCGCCCGGCATCATCATATCCGGAATCAATGCCGGTTTTCATTGAAATATAAGCTGCTCCCGACGGATTAAGAATCACCGGCAGTTTATTAAAAAATCCGGCAATTTCCGTTCTCGGCAGATGAAGAATTGAAGCATTCGCCCAGACGCCATCATATCTATGTGACGGAATCCATTCAGAGACCGGTATATTAAGTACTTGTGCATCAGCATATGCAGATGCAATCTGACACAATTCCCCGGATGCGTCAATTCCTTCAACTTCATAACCATGTGTCTTAAAATATCGCATATCCCGCCCGCTTCCTGCGCCTATATCTATTATGCAGCCTCCCGGTTTAACATACCGGCAGAAACGTTCACAATTAGCTGACATATCTATTTTACACGTTTTATTAAAATAGTCCAATGCATTCTTATTATAATAATCAATAGTACTGATATCTATCATCTTCCGTCACTTTCGTTAAATTATGTTATAATACAATTCGCTTCTTCGGCTCCCATATTTCACTGTATCCATTTGTTCTTGCCCAATTATATATATCGCGGAGGCTGTCACTTCGATATCCGGCTATCTTATTTGCATATGCCGCCAGTCTTGACGCATTATTTCGTCTGATAATCTGTTCCAGATAGACCGGTGCTGCCAGCTTATCACTTTTGGATTCATTGCATTGTGGGCATGCAAGCACAAAGTTCCAAAGCTTATCATCTTTAATAAATGACCACGGGATAAAATGATCAACATGAATAGCAGATTCTTTAAGCGGACGTCCACAGTAAAAACACCTTTTGCACTCAAATTCGTCATATAATATATGCCTGTATACAGATAAGTCACTTCGCTTTGTACTGCATTCTATTTTTGTAAGCAAATGTACAACCATCGAATCATCATTTACTTTTTCCATATACCGTGCCCACTCATAGTAATTCATTTTCTCGATAACAAGCTTATGTTTACACAGAAATTCATACATATACGGCGAAAAACGCAGCCACTCACCGCTGCGTGAAAAAGAATATGCCATTCCGCCCAAATCCGCATAAAGCGCACCAACTACATTTATTTTGCATTTTCGTTTTGTATTATCACACACAAAAATCATTGCATCATCATTAAGCTGCTCAAAAGGTACTCCATCTGCTATATGAAAACGTGTTGCTGATTCGCGCAATATTCCCTCTATAGCAGATATCCTTCCATCTCTGGTAATGCTTTGCTGCCTGATCCCATACTTAAGCACAAGATTCCAGTAGCTTTCTGCAAATTTAGCAAATATCACATCAAATGTCAGCTGTAAATTACTATCCACATTATAAAGATTATCCAACAACGATTTGAGGAATGCAAACTTATAACTCGTTGAATTTTTGGACTGTGCCGAAAATAATCTGCTAAAAGCTGACCATAACTCATCCTCTGACACGTTTTTATTTATATATTGTCCCTCTGATAATAAATGTCCTGCCGGCATAACTATCCTTCCTTATCATTGCCTTCTTTCGCCTGTGCCGTCCGAATCATTTTCTCAAAAGACTGTGCAAAATGTTCATCATCCGCATCTGTTCTTTTTCGCGGTCCGCTTATATGATTCTTGTGGGAAGCACGTCTGGCTTTCTTATTAAGATGTCTTTCCATCAGCATACGGTCTATGTTCTCATCCGTATACCACGTTCCGGACTGGTGAATCGCATAAGCACCTTTAACAAGTGCCATCGCAGCCACTCCATAATCCTGAGATACCACTATGTCACCTTTGTGGCACATGTTAATTAATTTATAATCCACGGCATCTGCTCCGGCTCCAACAGTGATTACTTCACTGTAATATGAATGTATTATATGATTAGTGTCACACAAAAGTGTCACGGGAATATTATATTTCTCCGCAAGCGATTCAACAATGCCCACTACCGGGCAGGCATCGGCATCAACATATATGTGCATATTTAATCTTCCTTTATGATAATTTTACTGATTCCAATAGGAATTGTCGTATCTATTGGAAGCCCCATCATCCACAGTCTATCATTCTTCCACTTTTCGATGGCAGCTTCCTTATTGGCACTATTTTCATTAAGCCATATAAGAAAGCTAAGATGCCCTACTATTTCACCTTTGCTCATGTATCCACTGAGATAAGCATATTTCAAAATCATATGCCTCTGCGTCTCAGACAACTCATCTGCTTTTGCGTTATATCCTATATGATATAGTTCTGACTCTTTATTTAATTTTCCACCATTATTTATGAATTGATATCCATCCTTAACAAATTTGTCAAACTCTTCAGCCTTAAAAACCGGACACATAATATGTCCCATTTTTTTCAAAATGTCATACCCATATTTCCCTATGTAATATGCCTTACAATCTTTACAATAATATGTTTCGTAAACTTCCTGCATAGTCACTTTCCCTGTGATATCGGAATATATAGGTGCTTTTGTTATAACTTTTTTATATTGGTGTCCTTTATTTTCGCATTTTTTCATATCAGACTGGACAATAAACTGTCTAAAATCAATTAGATTATCTGATACCTCATCATCATCTTTATTTTCTTCGACATAATACTTTTTTAATTCATCGTATAATGCACGAAGTTCCTCCTCTTCGAAAGTAATTCCCTTTTGAGCTTTTCCGTTTGACCACTTTCTCAAATCCAACTTTGCCGGATTATCTCCCCATTTGATTAAATTTAATTGTATTTCTCCGTTACCTTTTCCATATGGGAACGAAAATATTTTTTTTACTATCTCATAATTTACAGGCATTACCACAACCTCCTCATTATCATTTAAACATATATATAATGATACCACCACACATTTTATTATGCAAGATTTTTGTCATACTTTGTCGTGTCATTATTCCTTAACCTGTAAATTATACTGCTTGAGCAATCTTCTTGCCACCATACGGTTAAGGTCCTTATTGACCGCGATAGTGTTTACTCCGTTTGAGTATATAAAATGCGATCCCTTGCATCTCTGATATTCATATCCGTTGTCACGCAGAATTTTCTTCATTTCCCTTGCATTTACCATAATAATTTTCTCCTTGTATCCGTGCCACACACCTGTTATTTTCTGCTTTACCCGAACAGGCTTATAATAAACTGAACCAGAGCAATTCCGATGCTTATTCCGAATATGTATAACAAACCGGCGAAGAAAGTTGGAATGTTCTCAATATCGATATTAAATAACACACATATCAGTGTCATCAGCACCAGACCACAAATTACTCCAACTATAGCTCCGGCGCACGAACTGTTGTGTGGCGGCAATGATTTATCTCCGTATGAACAATTCTTATCGTGTAAGCCTTCCGGTGCGCCACACTCCGGACAGCTGTGATTTGAAAATTTGTCATCTGACATAATCGTGTCCTCCTTTTTACCAATCCAACTCATCCATTGCATCATCTACGCCATCTGCGTAATCGTCATCTCTGTTATATAAGTCATCATCATAGTCACCATTCTCGTATACATCTTCGTAACCCTTGTCATATGAAGCATATGGATTTCCGGATGAATGCGAACTGCTGTGATGGCTTCCTGAATTCGACGGCTTACTATATGACGAACTGCCGGAAGTTGACGGCTTGCTGTACGATGAGCTACCGGAAGTTGATGGCTTGCTGTATGATGAGCTGCTTGTCGACGGTTTGCTGTACGATGAGCTGTGATGATATCTTGAGCTGTATGAACTGCTTGTGGAGCTGCTCTCACTGCATCCGCCCACAACACCGATAATAATAAACATAGCTACAAATACAACAAATATTGCTATTACTCCTGATTTGTCTGAATTATTCATAATGTTTTCCTCCTGTTTTGGTTTGTCTTGGTTTTCTTTATACACATATTATGCGCAGATTATATGTACAATAAAAAGGACTTCTATATCACGATTCCGGAGCAGCAAAAAAGCCGGCCATTACGGCCGGCAGAACATCTGTCATTTTGACTTTTCATATCATTTTTAAAAGAACTCATTCACTTTCATCCCAATAAGGATAATCCGTAATTACAAACTCTCCTGATGCATTTTTCTCTGTCGGAAGCTCGACATGAATCGTATTGCCGTCCGGAGGCATTCTCACAGCAACCACTATTGCAAATTTTCCATTACCGGCATCACGGACACTATCCACCCAGCTGTTGTATGATGCTGCACCCTTGCATTTTTTGCAGGCAACATACACATTATCCTTATATTCGATTAATTCACCGGCAGCTACTGCGCGGCTCAATGTTTTATCGGTGAATTCCTCCGAAAAAACAGTAAGGAATTGTCTGCGGACATCTTCCATAGTGTTTATATAAAGATATGGCGGAAACATCGGCACATAATTCTGTCGTTTTAACCGGACCGGCTTCGCGCCGCCCGGATAATCGCCCGCGAAATTCAAACTCAGCCATAAGCTTCGCGCCTGGTCTGCCAGATTCATCGCATATGCGCAATATAAGGTTTTTCCCTCCTCAGGACAGAACTCATACCCATTCACGCCACAAAAGCTCTCAATTATTGCAGACTTATCGTTTTCATAATTTTCCCATATCGCAAGGGCTTCCTCGGAAACTTTATCCGCATACAGGGCTATCGGATAGTTGTCGCGCGCGGTAATAAACCGGGTTTTGCCGTCCGATATGAGCTGTCCGGCTTCTATTCTGCCCTTATAGGAATCCGATGAATAACCATATTCATTATTATCAATAATAAAAAAAGTAAGCTCCCCACCGTCATTTTTATCAACATAAAATGACACCATTCCTTCGGAAAAATCCGCCTTAACTATACCAACCCACTTTTCCGGCAGTGTAATTTCATAAGTGCCGTCTGTAAATTTGGTTGAACTGATTCTTTCTGTTGTTATAAAATCACGGAGCCCTTGTATAAATTTTGAATAATTTGGCGGAAATTTGTTAGTACCGTCGGCACTTAACCCGGTTCCGTCTTCCAACACAACGTTAAAATTCATACCGGTACCGTCGAGCGCATCCGGATTACGGCCATGAAAATCTGCCCATCCGCTTATTTTGCAATTGTCGAATAAATCACACAACTCACGGAAAAGTTCTTCGTCTCCGTCTATTGCACGGACAATATTACAGCATTCAACATTCTCCTGTTTTATATGATCCCATTCTCCTGTGACGATATAATATTCCAGATGAACACCGTTGTCTGTTTTATGACCTTCATAGACATGTCGCCTTGCCGACATATCGTTTTGTTCCAGCCTGAAACTTTCAAAATACATAGCACCGCCTCCGTAATAAATATCAAATCCATTCCGTGTTTTTGAAAAAAAGGCCTGCCGCAGCAGGCCTTTGCAATTCTGTCACCCGGCTGGTTATACTCTTTCCAGACATACCATTCCAAGTCCGTAAAGCAGGCAGCCGTCCTCTGTAACAGGAATTTCGGCAAATGAATCAACCTTTTCTCCGAGAACTTCACCCTCAATCTTGGTGTCATAATAGAATTTCCCGTTCTCTTCTTTCCATACCGAACTGTCAACAGCGGCATATCCATCATCACGCACTGTCACTCCATGCTTGGCAGCCTCCTCACGCATCTCATCCGGCACAAGCATAAGAGTGTTAAGTATGCCGTCCTCGGCAAACTCCGTCAGGTATTGCATCATTTCAATACTGTCCTCGAAACGCTCGTCATCCGGTGGGTTATCAGGTGTAATAACCATTTCTCCCTCCGGTGTAGGTACACGAATTTCCTTAACTTTCCAAATTCCACGAATATCCATCTTTTATTCCTTTCTACGTCATCGTAATCTCTGTTTACAATAGTTACATAACCGTCATTCTTTGATCAGCCAAACTTTATTCTGCCTAAGCCCATGGATTAGCAGATTTCGGAGTGCGCACACCTGTAAGCAGATACTGTTCCCACAAAAACCACTTGCCGTCAGATCCGCGCTGACGCAGCTTCACCGGTCTCGGATCATCCGCACCGCCGCAAGGGATAAACAGTTTCATATAACCCTGTTCCTCGCCTGATACATGATTGCTTTCGATTACAATCGTGTATGGCTCGGCAGGTGTATAATCGTTATCCGGTGTCGCTCCTCTGAAATATGTAAATGGAAGATAGGTCTTGCCATCACGGAAGCGATCATTAAGGAATGATATTTCCTGTCCGTTCAGCGGACGTGGTCCGCGAAGCCAGTTCAACATCTCGGTACCGATGCTTTTATCTGCTGCATATGCGCAAAGAGCAAGAACCGTAAGAGCCGCCGTTTTAAATGGCGTATCGAGGCTTGCCTCCGGCAGCGCCTGCATCTGAGCAAGGCTTTCCGGCAGTGACGTGAATGTAAATGTTTCCTGCTTGCTGCCGATAGACTGTGCAGCGGAATTTACCGCTTGTTTTGCTGTGCTTTTAAGTTTGTCAAAAATACTCATAAATCATCTCTCCTTTAAGTAATTTTTATTTTTATGCGGCCGACCTGGATACATCAGAATTTGCCTCCACCGCCGCCATGTGTTGACCCTGATGAAGATGTATGTGTACTGCTTCCTCCGGAATCATCGTTTTTCGGTTTTGCGGTCCGTGTGACTGCACTATACAGATATAAATCACGGCTTTCGGTAATATTCATACTTTCTGCTTTCATATAACTGTTCGCCGCCGCCTGGAAGCGCACGGTTTTGAGCTTACTCTTCATATTTCCCACAGTAATGAAGGACAATATAAATCCGATTACAACCGCCACCGGTATCCATACCCAGCTTAACGGTTTCTTTGGCATATTACCGGAATCATACGGGGTTCCGGCCCTTGCCTTTGTAATGAAATCATCGCAAAGTCCTGCAAAGTCGTCAAACGCGGCGGCATAATCGCCATCCGACAGATTCTCCTTTATCTCATCGCCGATGTATTTTATACCCGCATCGGTAAAAGCTGTAATGCCATATCCGTGAGTGGATATGTACAAGTCTCTGTCATCGATACTGATGAGCAGCAGCAAACCGTCCCGATTTTCGCCATAACCGTAACCGTTATAATCATAGAAATCATCGGCATAATCGGCCGGCGCAGTACCATCCAGCGTTTTCGTGGTAACTATAACGATATCCATCTTCTGACGTACACAGATTTCTTCGAGTTTCTCATTAAGTGATTTTTCCTCGCGGTCTGTCAGCAGATCTGCATCATCCACAACAAGGTTCTTATTTTCCGCATCTTCAGCGGCTGCCGGAACTGCCACAAACAGACAGAGCACAAGAGCAGACAGAACCATACATATTTTGTTTACTATTTTCATTCTGTTTCCTCCTCGCTTAAAACAGTCCAATCAGATGCAGCAGCCACGCCACACCATAAACCGCAGCTCCGTACACAGCCGCCAGCAGAAATGTCCAGCGTTTCGCAGCTGCCTTATCCACCGGCAGATCTCCGACAAACTTTCCGGTCTGTCCGTTCATTGCAAAAGTGTATTTGTTTCCGTTCCACGTGGTATTGAGCAGCCATACGGGATACAGGGCATAACAGGCTTTGCCGCCATGAAACTGCATACTGCTGTTTTCCGTTGTGACCGTTGTATAACCCTGCACTGTTTCGGCAAATGACTCCTCTGTAGAGCGCTTGACGCGCTCATTGGCACGACTGATGCTGTCTTCAGCTGTAACATCATATTTATCTGCCATATAACCGGCAAGATATGCTGTCTGAAATTCCAATGCATCGTCAAAATTATAAGGTTCAATAGATTCCATCAGATCGTCAGCCATTTTGGATGAGCCGTCCACCGGAACATGCTCAAAGCCAATGCTGCCTCCACGGTGTACCATATAATAACTGGTTTCCGTATAATTATAATCACTGTCGCTCCAGGCACGCACCTTGGTTGCCCGATAGCGGATCTGTGCGTCCACGTCCGTATCAAAAAGCCAGAACGGAACATATATTCCCTTGATCTCATCGATGTGGTTCTGATCCTTAAAAATCTTAGGCAGAAGCCGCTTGCCGGTCAGATGTTTCATAAGCCCGGCCTTTGCAGCTTTTTTATCAAGTTTGAACGGCAGTACAAGATCAGGCTTAAGTGTCCCGGAGAACTGATTCATCATTACTACGGGATTATCACAGTATGGACAGGATGTAGCTGCCGTATTGGCATCGCCTATAATCTCTCCGCCGCATGACTTACACACATATGAGCGCAGGCCATCGGTCTCACCATCCTGCCAGTTGCTGCCGGCTGCTGTTTCCCACTCCATTTGATCGGGTTGGTCTTTCTGCAGCTCAGCATCATAACCTTTGAGTGTCTCCATCTCAAATTCAGTATCACAAAAAGGACACTTCATCTTTTGGAGCGAACTGTCAAAAGCTATCGCACCACCGCAGCATGGACATTTATATTCCTGCAAAGTCTGCATGATAACAACTCCTTTCCCGCAAACATCGTGTTACGGCATTATATTTTCAGGTTTTTTCGCTCCGCAGTTCTGACAGAAATTGCCATTGTTTACTGCGCCGCATGTACATCTCCAGCCGCCCGCTGCCTGCTGTGGCTGAACAGGCTGCTGCTGCGGCTGAAAAGGCTGTTGCTGTGCCTGCTGGCCCATTGCAAATAAGTTCTGTGCATTCATCGCACCGCCTGTGTTCATAGCCATGCCCATACCCATGAATCCGGTCATGGCTCCTGCCTCATTGGATGCCGCTGCCTTCATGGCATCTGCCTGTGCACCGACAAGAGTTGCCGCCGCCATAGTAGGGTCGCGCATAATAGCCGTACGCTGAGCCTGTTTAATCATTTCTGCATCCTCTTCCGGCAATGTTACCGATCCCAATGCGATACTGACAACTTTTAATCCTCTTAATTTTCCCCATTTTTCGGAAAGTGCCGTGTTCATGGCATTTTCAAGTTCCGTATTGTGCGTTACTATCTGATTTGGACGAAGTTCCAAGTCGGATAACCTTCCGAATGCCGGCTGTAAAGCACTGACGAACTCGGTTTTCAGCTGACTGTCCAGTTCCTCACGGCAATACTCCTGCTCCACGTTACCGCAGACATTGGCATAAAACAGAAGCGGGTCGGCTATTTTGTATGAATAGACACCGGAACAGCGCACGGATACATCCAGATCCAGTCCGATTTTGGAATCGACCACACGGAACGGAATAGGATTCGGTGTCCCGAATTTGTTATCAATAAGCTCTTTCGTATTAAAATAATAAACTCTCTGATCCTTTCCGGTATCTCCGCCATAAGTAAATCGCTTACCGAGGGTCATAAAAGACTGCTTTATGCTCTCGCCGAGGTTTCCGGCGAAAATTGACGGCTCGGTTGACGTATCATATGTAAATTCACCGGGCTCTGCGCAGACCTCCACTATCTTGCCCTGCTCTACGATAATCATGCACTGTCCGTCGGCAACAGCAATACCTGAACCGTTGGAGATGATATTATCGTTACCTTTTGTATTGGAGGAACGTCCGCTGATCTGCTTCTGTCCCTTGGTAACAAGTACCTCCTTAGGCATTGACTCACAATAGAAAAACTCTTTCCACTGGTCGGCAAGAGTGCCTCCCAACGCACCTATACCTGCTTTAATAAGTCCCATAATATAATTGCTCCTTTCAAGTTGTAATATATTTACCGGCCAAAGCCGTTAAATAACAATTTTCCATATATCATCTATAGCATCATATACATACACAAGATTGCCGCATACTCCGTAATAATATTCTCTGACAAACTGCTCATCTCTGTCAGTACCGAGAGCAAATACCATACAGGTGTTGCCTTCAATCAGCTGCGTATCTCCTGTATACATAATCTTCATCCCTTGTTCGACGGCCGTTTTTACTTCATCAACCTTCATAAGGATTTCTTCAGCATTTTGAACCGGCTGCTCGTCAGGTAATTTCTCATATATTGAGAAATCATACACTCCCGTGATTCCCGGTATGTGCCCGTTTTCCATAGATAGTGATGGATGGAACTCAATGGCTCCACCGCCATCTGTAACGGTAATTAACACATTGGAATATATTTCGCTGAAATTACACCGCAGTAAGAGCGCATCGCCCGGATTTCCCACATACAGCGGCTTGCTCTTATCATCCGCATATCCGCCGTCTTCAGTCATGGCAGACATATACACCGTTATCACACCTCTATCATTGGGCGGCACAATTGCATACAATTCCTGTCCTTCTGTTATGTAAATCGGTGCTGATGCCAGAACCGGATATTTTACCCCTGTTTTGCTGTCCGTAAAACAGGTGCGCAGATCAAATTCCGAACTCTCTCTGTCGACATATCCGATAAAGGTTATATCTGCCATGCTGCCGTTTTGATTTATTTCATCCTGCAATGCCGTTAAAGCGGGATCATGTGCTTCGGTGGTATCCGTCTCATCGATGGTACTTTCGTCAGGAACCACGTTCTCTTCTGTGTCTGATGTTTTATTCCCCGGCAGCGCCGCGCATCCGCATAAAATACAGATAAGTAATATAACTTCACAAAGTAACAGCGCTGCGGGCATATTTTTTCTTCGTTTTCTGATTATCACCAAAGCAAATCCTTTCCTCTTGCATGGGCATTGATTTTACCAACATCACTTGTATTTATCCTACCGTCTCCGTTAATATCGGCACAGATAAATTCATTGCCTTTAAGTACGGAAGTACCTCTTGCATGGGCATTTGCCCTGCCTACATCACTGGTGTTGACTTTGCCGTCCCCGTTGATATCGCCTTTCAGATGTATTTTTACATTCTGCGTTACCGACTGGTTTCCTACTGTAATCGCATACTCCCGTGTGACATGATTTTTCTTCGACACTTTCATGGTGTAAGTACCGGAAGCAATGCCTGAAATAGTATATCTGGCAGAATTTCCCTTCACACTTGTGCTGTATGCTGCCGTAGACGATCCGCTTTTGAACAGCTGCACCGTAACCGTATCTGTATTTGAGTTAAAGCTCGTTACCGTACCGGTAACAGATCCGCGGGCATTTGGGTCTTCCACCTTATAGGAGTCATACAGCTGCCAGATGAAACCATCCTCATCGTCCATATTGTTCAGCCATGCATTTGCACTCTTATTGTTTACCACAAAATCTCTATTGTTTTTCGGGTATACATGGCCATGTTCTGTGGCACCCTCAAACGCAATCTTAAGATCTATGGTATACCATTTTCCTACTTCAAATTTATCATATGTTCCCATTGGTTTGCCGTCAGGTCCCAGCCATTGCATCGACACCACCTTTGTGTTTGCCGGAATTCTCGTAGGTGCAGCATAGCCGACATTTGCAGCAGGGCGGTCACCCAGAACGGGTTCCTTTATGTCAATATTGATGCCGTACTCCTTTCCCTCGCAGTTAGCCTCCAGCACATTTTCAATCCTGTATTTCTGAATTATTGGTGAATAAGAATACCAGTCACCCTTATAAATTACATTATATGTAACTGCCTTATCAAACATCCCATTGGCTCTGTATCCTTCAGGTAATGTCACTTTTATCGGTGTGTTATCTGTAAGATAATAGCCATACCCCGGATCGATATCAAAATACACATAATATAGTTCGTCTTCTTTCATAATGCTGATCTCTACACCATATGTGCCAATGGCTTCATATACAACCGTATTCTTAAATTTATACTTTGACGATGCATCCGATACTATTTCCGTATACCAGGTATTGCCACCAAGCCGGAACTCCTTTAAAGTACCTCGAACTTCGGTAAGCTTGCGCTTCGCCACGAGTTCGATATAAATGCTGTCATTACTATCATTCACATCCTTATACGAAACTTCTGTATGCTCTACATTCACACTTACTGTGCCGGATACCGATTCAACCTGTCCGGCGAATTGATATCCGTGCCGTGCATATACCCAGAATCCCATGGTATAAGTGTCACTGCCGGAATTGTAATACCACTCGGATGGGATGTCATGTTGACTGCGGGTATAACATTTGGATAATGTATCAGTTTGAAATGATATCCTGTGGTTGTCTTTGGTTGCTTCAGTAAACTCGCCACCATCCTGCTGAAATTTTATATTCCATATATAGCGGGTGCCGCTGACTGAATTCTCCATCAACACTTCGTAGTAACTGACATCATAATACAGGTAATTCATGCTAAAGAGTTCACAATCTTTCAGTTGTCTCGTCGAGTCAAAAATATTCCTGTCCGGATCATTTGCCGGCATACAGATCCATACGAACTCTATCGTATGTCTTCCGGTTCTGTCCACATAAAAATCATCCAGATAAGCAGCCTCATATTTGCCCGTTCCGGGTTCACGAAGGCGGATAAAGAAATAGAATTCCAATCTGCCGGCATCCTTTAGCTTCTGCATCCATTGAGGCACATATGTGGCATCCGCAGAGATTTCATATCCCAGGCCAGCCTCCAGCCCTTCCACCAGTTTGCCCTTCTGTAATATCTGATTGTTGAGACTGTAACGCAGACGCGGTACATCGTTGCTATGATCTATGGTAAAACTATAGTTGCCTTCACTATCGGTGTTTCCTCTTGCATACCATTCACTGCCAATCTTACCGTTATTCTTATAATACTTAAACACCTTCACCGGATCGGTTTCTCCGTTATTACCGAAGATTATCAATTTGTCCATGCCACGATCTACGCCAACAGATATCTTCTTTGCATTAAGGATTTTAAGGTTGTTCATATGACAGCCCCACGCGGCGGCATTGGCTATAGGGTTATGTATAGCCAGATAGATATTATTGGTGGTATCAATAGTGAGTGCAACCGTTGGAATCAGCGAGACGACGTTTCTGTATTTATTGCCACAGCTGATAGCCAGACCCGCATCTTCCCCTATTACTGTACTTTTCGCCACGATTGCATAATCGGGACTTGTTTTTTGGGGGGATTGTGTCGTGATGATTCTAAGGCTTCCGTATCCACACAATTCAAATGAACCACTACTTCCCAAATTGCCCTCTGACTTCGCCAAATCAATAACTGCACCGGTAGCACCTTCCTTAGGACAGAATCCGGTCTTGTTTTTATAACGGGTGCTGTGGCGGAAGGTGACATTGACGTCATCGGTAACCCTGATTTTCAGGTCGACACCGGGAGCGTAAATAGCGGAATACTTCTGGTTGTCGAAAAGTATCAGTGTCAGAGGCCATCCACTTAATTCCGAAAAATCAAAGAAATCATCCTCATATCGCGTCCAATACAGAAGGATGCCGCTTGAGTATGCCACATACCGGTCGAGATTCTTTTCTTTCTTAAGACTTTCAACCAGGGTAGTGTTTTCATAATAATTCTTCTCTTGTAAACTGATTCGAATTTTATGCACACTGCCGTCCGAATAGAACTTATAGCGGAATCCGGGTGTTATCACTTTTCCCTCTATCAGTTTTCTTAACTCGGGATATACAGCAGTAACGACTTGTGCTTCCTCATTGCAAGCTGTGGCCTGCACTTCTTTGTCAGAAGTACTGATTTCATTGCTGCCATCATTCTTTGCACTGGCTGACGACATAGACAACGGCAGTATGCCTATGGTCATTATCACTGCCAGCAATAAACTGAGCCATCGTTTTCGTTTACTTGTTTTCATCTTACTTCCTCCTTCACACATACATTTGTTTTCAGATCCGTATACTTGTAACATTACTTTTCCAAAAAAAACCAATCACTTGATTTCCTTTGGAAAAGCAAAAGGGTGAAGGCAGATGGCATCCGCCCCACCCTTTGCCTGATTCTTTCTGATTGGATTTCAGATATTATCTGTTAACTGTTCTCTTTTTGAAAAAGTACAATGAGCTTCCAACCAGAACTGCTCCGGCTATAGTCACCAAACCAATCCAAAGTATTGTTTTGCTGCTGCCTCCGGTTTTCGGAGGAGCATCCGGTGTAACCGGTTTTTCAGCATTATAGCTGTTTGTGAATCCAATTCCATCCAGAGGATTGTTATGATCCAGCTCGTCGTTTTCATCGATTGAACAGAAAGTCCAGCCTCCAACATTGGTATAACTGTCTACAAATATCGGTATTGCATAGAACTTGGTCTCATCATATGTCCAGCCTTTTGCATCGCCCTTGACCTGACGTATGACAAATCCCTCTGACAAATTGCCGGCATCATATTTATCAATTGTAAATATTAATTTGCCTTCATAAGTCTTTTCGCCTTCAGTCTCAACTGTATCCTGTACCAGCACATATTCAGTCGGCGCGCCGAAATTCTCAACAACGAATTTGAAAACTTCTTTGCCCGGATCCATTTCACCGGTCTTCTTTACAGTAACCTTAAAAGGAACTTCAACATTAATCTTGCCTTCAACCAGCTGTGGCTCAATCACATAACCGCAGGCAGTACATTTTACAGCATAATCATAAGTTGCTCCACCTTCATGATCCGGTATATGCGGCTGAATTTCATCATGATGTGCAGCGTTACGTCTGCATACATGGGCATGGCCGTCTGCCTCTTTATATCCCCATTCGGAAGTATCAAAATCATGATTGTCATTGAGCGCCCTGTATGGAATTTCAGCAATAGGATTATCACTCATATCAAATATTTTATCGCAGATGATACATTTGATATAAGAATCCCATCCTCTGTCCGTACATGTTGAGTCTTTCGCATCAACTACTGAGAACGAATGTGTACAATTTACTTTAACCTTGCAGGTTGCTGTTTTGGTACCGGCTTTTGCGGTAACGGTTGCTTCACCCGGGGCTATTGCAGTTATTTTACCTGTGGCAGGGTCAACTGTTGCAACCTCCGGTTTGTCAACAGACCAGACTACTGTTTCTGTACAGTCTGCCGGTGCAACATTAGCTATCAGACCTGTTTCTTCTTCACCAGCGTACAGGGTCAGCTCACTCATATTAAGTGAAATACTTTCTGCCGGTTTAATGACGGTAATCGTTGCAGGAACACAGCTAAATGTTTTAGGGTTATAGTTCTCATCGTCAGCTACGAGGTTAACCATTGTAACATCATAATTATTTGCTGCTGCAGTACTGTCTACGGTGCATTGGAATTTCATCAGTGCGATTTTACCTGTTCCGGTAAATGACTCGGCACCATATCCATTCAGAATCATATTAGGAACCGGAGTCCAGTCTACTGAATCCCAACCGAGCGTTTCCTTGATACCGGTCTCAAGCACTCCACTGCCGTCAACAAAAGTCAAACCTGATGGAATAACAAGTGTTCCTTCCATTGTGTTCTGTTTTCCGGTTTGCTGCATATAGATGGTGAAATTGATGGTATCACCGGGTACTGCTGTTGTTTTGTCAGCTTCAATTGTATAAGTGCAGGTTCCTCCGGCCGCAAATGTCGGCATTGCAGCCGCGAACATTGCATAAGCCATAACAAAACAAAGAAGTATAGATGTAATTCGCTTGTTCATAGGCAAGCTCCTTTTCTGTTTTATTTGCGGGGCATTTTGTTACATACCCTGCCACAGCCTCGCTTAGTTGTGACCGGATAGGGAGAGACTTTCTCTCCGGCTTTAAAGTTGATTTTACCAATATTTTCCTTGCAGCGGTTTCACATCGCATAAATCTGATCCATCAGATATTCTGATGTCATCGAGCCATAGAAAAACTGGTCAATGATACCGCGTTTTTTTGCTTCACGAATGTCCTTCGCTGCCTGCTTTTCAGTATTGGAATCCACAATCAGGGCGATTTTGCAGTCAGGACATATCGATTTCACCTCATCCCGCAATTTCAACCTTTCGTCGAACAGCCAGGGTGTATAAGCGGTAACCTCCATTACAAGGACAAACGGTTGGTACACTCGGCATAGTTCGATGGTATCTTTCGGAGACTCCGCACGAATCACGTCGATGTCATAGTCAGAATTTTTGAATGCGGCTGCTATGGAATCACCGAACAGAAAATTCTGCATGTCAACTACAATTTTTTTCATCGAACCATTCCTCCTTGTGATATATCTGTTTCATCTAACTTTACGGTTTTATTGTATCAAATAAAAACAGCTCTGTCTGTCCTCAGAAGTGAGGACAATTACAGGTTGTATTATAATAAAAGCCGCTCTGCAATAAGCAGGGCAGCTTTAAATGTATACATTATAGTCATCTAATTCGCCAGACATTTTCATGTTTCATTCTGTTCATCAAGCCAGCAGCCGGGTACGACCATCCTTTTGCCAACAGCCGCAATCATCAGTCTGTTGCGATTCTCATAACCGGTCTTTACCAGCATACGGTTGATGTATGTACGCACAGTTGATTCCGCCACATTCAGTTTCAGCGCAATCTCAGCATTGGTTTTCCCCTCACACAGCAATTGCAGGGTCTCTATCTCACGCTCGGACAACTCACAGGAAAGTGTATTCCCCAATTTGACACTCGGCACACTGTCCGGCCAGAAATGCATGCCGGAAAGGGTACCTTCAACAACACCCACAAGGTCTCCGGATGGAGAATCCTTATACCAGAAGCTGTCAACTCCGATTTTTCTTGCCTGGTCGAGAAAACGTCCTTCTAACATTGATGTTACCATAACGATTTTTATCCTTGGATATACCCTCTTAATTGATTCGGCAGCAATCAGGCCGTCTGAGTCGCTTTCAGTGCATATATCCATTATAATCAGATCGATACGGCTCTCTCCGCATCTTGGAAGCGCTGCATCGGCACGGGCCAGTGTTCCCGCAACCTCGCAATCCTTACATTTTTCCACACAAGAGCACAGGTATGCTCTCGCCAGTGCCTGGTCTTCAACAATCAATATTTTCCTCGTACTCATATTTTATACACCTCCTGAATTTTCTGATATTGGTAATTCAATCACCAGAGAAAACTCCGGTAGACTCTGTACTGTCATCCTGCCGCCATGGTTTTCGATCCGATGACGCAGATTAGTAAGTCCTCCGCCTTCTGTAATCTTCTTTTTAGGTGGTTTGCCGTTATTGCGTATTATAATAGTATAACTTGTTTCGTTTTTCCAGATATTTGCCAGAATCTCTGTGGCATTGGCATACTGAATAGCATTATTCAGACACACCTGCATGGCTATATACATCAATTCCGCGCATCCTGCCGCCGGTTCTTCACCTCGTATCCTCACAGTCACTCCGCTGGTCTTTGCATTGTCAAACAGTTTTGTCTTCTCCGGAAGACTGACTGAATCACGGAAGGCTATGGTCTTCTCCCATTCCTGACACACAACATCTGAATCAATGCCAACCATCTCACCTGTTATATATTGCCTGGTCAATGTGATACACGCAGCCAGACTGTCATGCATGGCAGATTTCGCGGCAAGTCTTTCTTTTTCCTGTGCCAGTGCACCGGCATTATCTGCAAGACGCCTCAGCTTTTCAGAATCTTCGTCCAGTTTCTTACTATCATCGGCAAGCTGTATCAACACGCGATGCAATTCGGTGACATCCGCAGCCGTCAGCTGTATATAGCTCTCACCGTACCTGTCGGTGACCTCTGTTTTTTCAAATCTCCATACAGTCTTGTCTGGGAAAAGATATGTATTCTCTATATCCGGAACCTGTCTGATACCTTTCGGAGGATCGGACAGTGCTTCTTTAATCTCACCATAGTACTGCATATCACTGTCAAGCAGATACCGGCTCAGCTGATACATCTGACGGTTGCATAGAACAATAATGCCCATGCGGTCAAAAAAACATACGGCAGTTGGAAGCCGGTCAAAACTCTCCTTAATAGCGTTAAAACCTACATGTTTCAATCTACTCATCATTCATACCTCCTACCGGTGTGCGGACAAGCCACAAGCCGTCCTCCTGCTTAACTGTTACATTTGAAGAAATGATCAAAGACAAATCAACATCACATTCCACTGACAGATCCATCTCATCATCCGACAGACAGATAAATATGGAATTCAGCCCATCTACCGCTGTTTCCACGACAGTCTTCAAAAGATTGAACCGCCGCATCACCTCTTCCGAATGCATTGGTTTTGTCATATAATAGACCACACTGCATTCCGTACCGCAGACGTTCATTACTCTCACGGCTTCATCTACCGTCAGCCGGATATCCTGTTGTGACAACAGTTCATGTTCCAGACTGAGAAAATACAGATTGGCACTGCGCTTTATGTACGTACCAAGCAGAAGAATCCTCTTCAATATGTTATGTACTTCATCGGTTTCCGTATTCTCACATTGTTTCAAAAGCTGTCCTATTCTGTTTATCTGATCCCCATACATTAAATCCAGTTTATCATAAATACGTCGCTTCTCGGTCAGCTCATGCAGTTTTTTCTGTATGAGATATGCCTCATGCAATTTTTCTTTGTTATTTTTGATCTGGGCCTTATTCTCACTCAACTGTGCACGCAGTTCGGTCAATGGGCGCACATTATCTTTCCATACGACATATCCGCCGTTAATCGGTGCTGAGGAGATACGGGTTCCATCCGGGCGGATAATCTGGGTTCCGTCCTGCGGACATATCATATCTTCATCTGCGGCATGGGAGCGGATAACTACATTCCCGCTGCGGTCCATAATAACGGCTGCGAGTGTCGATGCCTCAAAAAGTTCAACATAACCGGTATTGGACTGTATCATCCGGCAGCGTATGCAGCTCTCATATATCGCAGCGTATAACAGGCAGAACATCACGTTCATGTCGCCAAACCACCATCGTACAGCCGACAGGCCCGTCAAATATAAAATTCCGTACAGTATCGTTATGCAGCCTATAATAAACGGCATCAGTGGTTTTTTCCCACCGTTCTTAATCCGGCTTTTATTTAAAAGGTGGATAAGCGAAAAAATCATACAGCCAACCATCCATCCGAGACAGATGAAATATAAATAGCGGTGATGATATGAATAATTGTCCGGTCTGCCCGGTATACCGCTGTTAAATGCAAACATCTGCTGATGCAGATCATTGGTAATTACCAGCGAAAACAATATGGCCGGAATGGCTGCAAGAGCAACTATCCTTCCGGTCAGTCTATATTTTTCTGATTTTCCGAGAGACAATGCAATATACACTCCAAACAATGGTATAAAAAGCATTGGCAGATAGTAAAGATACCAGATATACCGTGCCACCGTAATATCGGTAACAACCTCGTATTTCAGTGTACGCAGAACAAGCCACACCAACATCAAGGCAGCTGTCAGCCGCATACAGTGCAACGCCTGCGTCTGTATGATACGACAATCAAGGGAATATCCCCACAGAGCAAACAGCAACAGATAAAGTGCAGCACGGATATAGTTCATATAAACACCGCCAATATCAAATTTGGCAAGCATTCGGCAGGAATAAGCTGCTGCAATGATAGCAAATACAAAAATCATTAAAAACAGCTGTCTGGTATTCCGTTTCATATGGAAAATCTCTCGCTTTCTCTCTTGCGTACAATGAAATTTTGTCTGTTTAGATTAAAATAGCATATTTTTCGACAAAATACAACACTTCTTTCCGCATCATGATTCCGGGCAGCAAAAAAGCCGGCCATTACGGCCGGCCGCGTTCAATCCTGAGATTATATCACCTAGCTGCAGTTCCGATACATCATCCTCGTATTCACCTTCTAATCCATTTGTGCAGATAATCTCTGCACAAATTACATTTATTCAATCAGTATGATAAATAGTATCCAGTAAGTGGTCACTAATGGATACTTATCGGATACTACTGGATACTTATTGAACACTTTGTATCCAGTAAATGGCTACCAGCATCCATTAAATAACCGATTGTATCTATTAACACATATCTTTTTACTTGTCATCATTAAATATATATTTTGTACCAGGTCCATTCCCTGTTTTTCTCAAAATCTCGTTATAAATCATCTTATCCAGCAACTTACGTGCACCTGCTCGTGTTTTATATTCACACAGTTCCATTGCCTGTTGTGTTGAAATGCTATCATGGCTTTTAAGATACTGTATTACTCTTTGCTCTTTATCCAAATTGCGCATTTCATCTGCTTCTATTGAATCGGCTTGTCTGTTTGTCTGCAAGTCCACAGCTCCCGGAATATATACCACTTGTCCAACTTCGAGCTTTAATGTTACCCTGTCATTGCGCTCTGAGAAATCAAATTCCGGTTTCTTCCAATTTTGTTCTGCCCATGCTGTCATAATCTTATCGACACCACTTCCGGCACGCTCACCGACATTTACAAAGCCAAACATCTTTAAGATATTCGGATTTCGCGGATCACTATTGCCACCAGCATAAAACTCCTCTTTTGTTACCCTGATAGTACCGGGATTGGAAATACTAAGTTCCTTCCCCTTTTTTACAACAAGGATTCCTCGTCTGCCATAATAATTTGCATGTGCCAGTGCATTTGCCAATGCTTCTTCCAATGCATCATGCACATCCACTCTGTCTACACGATATCCATCTCGTCTATTTGCAAATGGAACCGCTACATCATCGTCCATTCTGGTACGCACCTTGCAGAAAAAATCGTATATATTACCGCTCCAATCACCTTCGTTTGAATGTGTCCGGAACAGCCAGCGTACCGCTTTATCATCGCATTCCTCACGATAATCCAGAAAATAATTTGGGAAAACTTCCGTAATGTGATAAGCCTCTCCAAAGAATAAAAGTCCTGCTATCGTTGGAGATAATGTACCATTCTTATTCTTCGCTGCTGCCCTTAATTTCATAAGGAACTCATCATTTTCCAGAGCATTCCAAGGATGTCCACTGTGAAGCTGTTCAAAAATAATTCTATAGCCCTTTATAGTATCCTGATTCAGCACATCCAATCCAAACTCTTCCAGCACTTCCACATCACCAGATACATCTCTCTGGTCTGCAAACATCGCACGGACTGCCTCTTCGGTACAAAGGAAATCTCCTTCATAATCTCTTTTATAAGTTCCTTTCATTGGGTCTGTCCCAATATAAACCGGCTTATCATGCCTGTCTGCCGCAGGAATATCAATTCTTAATATTCTCTTTTCTCCTACTGTCACTGGTCTGACATGATGATTCAATAAGATGTTCTTAGATACCTTATTTCTGTCATTCAATGTACTCCAAAAGTCTTTCTGATATTTTACAATCTGCTTGTCTGTCAGTCCTTCAACTGTAAAAGAATCTCTATGTTCCCTAATACCAAGCAGAATCGTGCCACCATCTGTATTTGCAAAAGAAGAATATGTCTCCCACATGCTCTCTGGAAGTCCACCTGTTGCCAGTTTGCATTCTCGCTCATGATCTTCTGCAAGATTCAACTCGTTTAATATTTCCTGCTTTATCAATAATAAAACCTTCCTTTACTTTAAAATAATAGGTCACTTTGTCATTTATAGCTCATCATCTTCAAATAAATTATTGTCTAAATAACTTTCCACTTCCATCATTAGTCCGTAACCAATTAATCTTTCCGTAATATGATAATCAATGTCGCTTTATTCTTCATCTTTCACAAACTCACAGATATCGCTAATATCGCAATCCAGATATGTAGCAATCTTGAGCAATACACTCATAGACACTTCTCCATCCTTACGCATCTTTGTAAGAGTATTCGGAGCAATATCTACAGCCTTTCTCAAATCGGCTTTACTCATCTTTTTGTCTACCAATAACTTCCATAATTTATTGTAACTTACTCTCATTCTAATACCTCGAGGCTTTTTCTATAATTTGTCACAATTGAGTGAAAACTCACTTTTTTATTATATTACAAAACGCATTTTCTTGCAATCAAAATAATCGCATTTTCTTGCGAACTTTAGTTATTTTAATTTAAAAGTCTATGGCACTAACTAAATAAAATCAATTGCCATATCATGTCTTTCAGGCATGTAAGATTCTATAAGTTTTACAGTCATTTCCACCTCATAGATGTATCTATCATTTCCAAGCAAGTTCAACAGTTTGTCATATATTGCCGACACAATGGTATATGCAACCGAATTATTAAGCTCAGGAAATCTTTTTGTTCGTTCATTCATCCTTGCTACCGCCGCTTGCAACGTTTCTTTGATTTCGTCATCGTTATCCTTATTCATTAAAATAATGCACATATCCGCTAACACACGAGCAAACATTCTTGTAATCTCTGCCTCCAAAGCTAATTGATTTCTATTGGCATCAAGCCAATCTGAATATGTTTTATAACCTTCGCATTTAAGCTCATAAGCGACTTGGTTTTTCAGCATTTTCTTTATTGAAAAGTTTCTCTTTTCTGAAAGTTTCTCTAATCCTTTATAGGTAATAAATATAACTTCTTCCTCTGTATTATCCAATTTTCTTATTTTTTCAATAATACAGTACTCTTTTTGCGTTACCGTTCCCAAGATTTTATTGAATAAGTCACCTTTTAATCCATAATTTGATTTCAACATATGAAATAGATCATCAACTCCTACTGCTCCTTTATAGTTATAAATCTTATTCAGGAAATCCACTTCTATATCATTCCATATTTTTTCACTCATTTGAATTTATATCCTTCTTTCTGTTTTATCATGGTATTCTGCTTCTTTGCCTGCATCAATATTCGCTCGTCAGTCCGCATCAACTACATATTCAACACCTGTTTTACCATGTTTGCGCATATATGCCTTGTCTGCTGCCTCACTTTTGATTACGATGAATCCCAGAATCGAGAATACAATAATTACCGTAACCACTGCCAGAAGCAAATCCGATAAGCGTATCTTTCCGATTGTTTTTCTCATTTTCTCATCCTCCTGTCCCGGTTCTATGACACAGCTTATCATTTTGCAAGGGTAATAAAAAGGACTTTCATATCATGACTTTGGACTTTAATTGTAAAATTCAACGCCAGAA
>FR889234.1:0-20325 GCA_000431815.1 Butyrivibrio sp. CAG:318
TGTCCGCCTCACCCCGTCTCGTGTCTTTACTTTGCCCAAAAGCGGCCCGCTATATGTTGAGAATATTCCTTACAATGCCCCAGATAATGACCAGAATAAGGAATACGATATTTATCCAGGCAGGTTTGGGATTAAGACTACTGCTGCCTGTGCGTACATAATTTATGGAAGTATATATGACAACCCATGCAATGTAAATGATTATAAATGGTGCAAAATAGTTATAGCTTATAGCGTCGGCAAATCTGAATTTGAGACAACTGAGTGCGAAACGGCTGATTCCGCATCCTGGACAGTTTAAGTGTGTTATAAGTCTGAATACGCATGGAATACCGATGCCTGTAATGTTAAAGAATATGGCATATGCAATCATAATTGCAGACACGGAAAGATATATTTTAATCAGATTAAGTAATCTTTTTTTCATGATATTACCAAAAGGGCTCCCGGTATGTGCCGGAAGCCTTTATCTTTCAATATGATGTTGAATGAATTAAGCAGCTGGTGTAAGCTTGTTGATTTCATTCTGTACAAGACATACAAGTACGATTGGTAAGAAAATACCAAGTATTATGTAAAGTACCTTGTTATCTGACGTAGGAATTCCGCGTTTAGCCTTGATAGCATTGATGTTAGCATCTGCGTTGAGTCCGAAAAGAATGAATCCTACATAGAAGAACATTAAAATGAACTGTGCTATAGCAGGCATGTTACTGTTCTGACCCTCGTTATCAAGTGCTGAAATTGTTACCCACAACCAATAGAGCTGGTAGATACCACAGGTAATGATTGAAAGAATGATTACCAGTGCGATATTACGGTTCTTAAGCATATCCTTTTTTCCTCCTAGAAATATAATATATTTTATACATTCACTAATATACACGTCATGCGGCATTTTGTCAATGAAATTAGTGTAAAATTTTACTTTAAGACTTACTCTATTTGCCTAAGCGTTATACGGAGGTTGGGACAGCTTGAAAATAAACGCTCTGTGTGATATGATTTAGCCGGTTAAAACCAAAGGAGATGACAAAATGAAAGCGTTAATTATAGGAGCAGGAGCTGTAGGTGTGGCGATAGCGGCATCTGTCAGCAATGAAAATATGGAGACGGCACTTGTCGCAAGAGGCAGGACCGCGGACTATATAGAGCAGAACGGTGTAAAGCGTACGGGAATATTCGGCGTGATGAGTGCGCCGGCAGATAAGGTTCGTGTATACAGAGATTACGGACAGATCAAAGAAGCATACGATTATGTTATTATAAGTGCTAAAACACTTGCCAATTCCGAGATTGCTGACAATCTTGAAAAAAACAGAGGTATCATTGCGGATGACGGTCATATTGTTATTTTTCAGAACGGATGGGGCAATGATGATAAATACACAGAATTATTCGGCAAGGATAAAGTATATAATGCACGAATTATAACCGGATTTGAAAAAGAAAATCCGGGTACAAGCAAGGTTACGGTTCATACAGCGCCGATTCTTCTGGGCTCATTATTCGGATTTGATAATGAATGTATGAAACCGCTTGCAGATGCGATTAACGCATCAGGCATTCCAAGTGAAGTCTCGGACACAATAGAAGAAGCATTGTGGGCTAAAATGTTATTTAATACTACACTCAATCCGCTGGGCGCAATACTTGGAACCACATACGGAGCAATGTCCGAAATGAACAATGCAGTCCAGATAATGAACAGCCTGATAGGAGAAACTTACGATGTTATGGGTGCCGCCGGGTACAAAACATACTGGCCGGATGCAGATACGTATAAGAAAGTTTTCTATTCAAAGCTGGTTCCGGATACATATGCACACCGTTCGTCCACACTTCAGGATATGGAAAAAGGAATACCTACGGAAATTGATACACTTAACGGATGTGTTATCAGAATTGCAGATAATTATTCTGTCGAAGTGCCTGTACATAGAACAATATATAATATTATAAAATCTATGGAGCAGAGAAATAAGTAGACCATTACGCCCGAATGTAAGGTTATTATAACAGATTGCAATTTGTGTTATAGTATGTTATGATATTGAGCGGAGTAAGCGAAAACAGCATTCGGAGGATAAGAATGAGTTATTTAATTTTTTCAGATGTTTCACTTGATATTGATAAGAACTTTGCAGATAGCCATGATGTAAGATATGTCCCTATGGAATATGTACTCGGAGATGAGACATTCCATTGTGATAAGCCGGAAAGCGATTCCATGATGCATAATTATTATGAGAAACTCAGACAGAAAGTCAAGACTCAGACCAGTCAGATTACACCGACACATTATATGGATCTTTTTGAACCGCTTATTAAAGAAGGCAATGACATAGTATATCTTTCGCTTTCAAGCGGACTCAGCAATACATATGAATCAGCATGTCTTGCGGCCAGAAATCTTAAAGAAGATTATCCGGATGCCGTTGTTGAGATAGTGGATTCCTTAAGTGCGACAGGCGGAATGGGACTTTTGACAGAATCGGCTTTTGCCAATAAAGAAGCGGGAATGAGTGCATCGGAGAATGCAGAGTGGCTCAGAAAATATGCACTGAAGGTACGCCATTGGTTTAAGGTTGAAGACCTTATGTACCTTAAAAGAGGCGGACGTGTATCTGCTGCAACCGCAGTGGTCGGAACTGCACTTAATATTAAGCCGATACTTTGCATCAACCGAGAGGGTAAGCTTGATACAATAGATAAGAAACGTGGTAATAAGCTTGCGCTTAAAGCTCTTGTGGATAAGTTTGAAGCTACTTACGACCCATCGGTAAGTGATGTGGTATATATAAGCTGCGCCGATTGTGTAGAAGAAGCACAGACACTGAAAGAAATGATACTCGTAAACCACCCTGAACTTAAAGTAAGGATGACAATGTTAAGCCCGATTATCGGGGCTCACACAGGCCCGGATATGCTTGCACTTATTCATTACGGAACAGAGAGATAATAATAATGCCGGTTTCCCTAAGGTACGGGAAACCGGCTTTTTAGGTTCAGATATATCCGTCCATGGCTCTGTCGTTAACATATACCGGAAGCTCGGTATGGATATCAGGTGGGAGAGAACGGGAACTGTCCTTAACCAGCATGACTCCATCGCGTTTTAATATGGCATTGACATAATCCGCGGCACTTTTTATAGGGTGTTCAAATCCCATGCCGTAATGCCTGTCGGGAGCAAGGGAGCCTATTTTGTGCAAATCTGAGCCGGACGTCATGAAAATATTATGTTTTGTACAATAAATTTCGGCATTGTGGTTATGCCGGTCTTCATTAAATGAATTGTATCCCTCCATGGCATCACAATTCTCGGGATTAAGATGAATTGAATCCAGGTATCCGCGTTCTCTGAATGGGTGGGCCTGGACAACAAGACCTCCGTCATTGTGTATTATATCATATTGCATACTACGGCTGTAAGACAGAATATCCGGATGATTTAAAAGCCATTCCTTATCAAGCCCGTAAATCAAAAACTCATCACCTTCAAAATTAGCTTCCCATCCGAAATAAACAGGAAATCCTATTGCATCGCCGGCTTCTTTGGCATGTTCATAACCAAGGCAGAATTCATTGACGCGCTGTTCCCAGCTGTCATACTTAGGAATCCTTGTATTGCCGTTGAAAAAATGGTCAGTTATGAATATACCGTCATATCCTAAATCTTTATAATATTGAGGATACATGCTGCCGGGAGTAACCCCGCACAGGCTTCCTTCGTATGTATGCAAATGTGTCTCATATCGGAACATATACAGCCTCCGTAAATTATCTCAATTAGAATAAAATTATTATATCACTTTTTTAATAATGGCTGTAAATTTTTTCGGGTTTATGATAAAATTTATTGCATAATAGGCGGATGATCTGGGCGGATGATTATGAATAAGAGAATAACAACGGATATATTAAAAATAACAGCCATGGTATCAATGCTTACAGACCATGTTGCTGTCGCGTTTGCCGGATTTGGAATGCCGGCAGGCATATACTGGACAATGAGATGCATCGGCAGACTGGCATTTCCCATATATGTATATTTTCTGGTGCAGGGATATATATATACACATTCTGTGGGTAAATATGCAATAAGACTGGGGCTGCTTGCTGTTATCTCCGAAATACCGTATGATATGACGGTATATGGATGTTTTTTTGATTTCAGGCATAATAATGTTTTATTCACACTTGTACTTGCGCTGCTTGTTTTATGGGCGACTGACAGCCTTTATAAGAAAAACCGATGGCTGGTGCCGGTTGCGGCGGTTATTGTCATTTGGACAGCGGCATTAAGTCACATACTTGGACTTGATTATTCTTACAGATGTATTCTGCTTGCGCTTATTTTCTATTACGCAAGACAGTATGAAGTAATTATGTATACGGCGGCTGCAATCATATCGGCAATAAGCGGAAGCCTGGCAAGTCTTGTGACTCCGCTTGCACTTGTACCGGTGTATTTTCACGATGGAAAGAAAGGACATATTCCCAAAGCGGTTATGTGGAGTTTCTATCCGGCGCATCTTCTGATTATAGGGATGATCAGAATGTTTTTTTGAAAGGATTAGGGATATATGGCGAATTTGATGGATTATATGGACTGGCGGGGGGATATAACATTTGAACAGGATGGATTTAATGTAATTGATGCATTAATAATGTCACAGCTGTCATATGTGGATTTTGAAAATGTGGGTTTGGATGCCGGCAGTCCGGTATGCATTAAGGATGCAGTGGCAGGGTGCCTTAAACAATATGAGAATCCGGATGAAATGCTTGATTCGCAGGAATTAAACGAAGGACAGAAGACGTTTATCAGGATGAGAAAATGTGACAGGTATCGTAATCTGGAGCTGGTATTTTATTCACAGAAGTTCAGCGAAGAAAAGGCCATGCAGTTCGGCGCGGTGACAATTCTTCTCGGTAACGGTGACATTGTGGTGGCGTTCAGGGGGACTGACGGAACGATTACAGGCTGGGAGGAGGATTTTAATCTGTGTTATATGATGCCGGTGGCATCACAGGTTGAGGCTGACGAATATCTTGACAGTGTAATGAAGACACTTGCCGGAAAAGTATATATATGCGGACATTCAAAAGGCGGAAATCTTGCAATATATTCAACATTCCACAGAAGTGACGAGCAGATTATGAGAATCGAGAAGGTATACAGTTTTGACGGGCCGGGATTTATGAAGGAAGTTGTAGCGGGAGCGGAATACAAACGGATAATTCCAAAGATTGAATCATATCTGCCACAGAGTTCGATAGTTGGTATGATAATGTATAGTGGAGAAGATTATAATATAGTACATAGTGAAGCGCATGGGTTAATGCAGCATTTTGTGTTGTCGTGGAATGTAATCGGTAAAGAGTTTGTGCCGGACGAGCAGCTTAAGGATGTGAGCATTGTTTTTAACAGTGCATGCCGTAAGTGGATTGACGGCATATCTCCCAAAGAACGTCGTCTGTTCACGCATATTGTATTCAAAATCCTCAAAGCGCCGAATGCCGATTCGTTCAGTGAGTATTCATCCAATCTCATCAGGACTGCAAACAGCATTATTAAGTCCTATGGAAGTCTTGATAAGACGACAAGGCAGATGATAAAGAAGATTGTGGCACAGATGATTAAAATGAGCCGTGAATCACTCTCGGAACACATTGAGGGAATAAGAAAACCGCAGGCTGCCATAAAGGAAGCCCATAATGTCAAATAGTGTAAAATATATTTTGATTTATCGGCTTGTTTATGTTATTATGTTAAATACGGGAAATGTTAGTAAATATATATTAAAATGATATTTTTGGTTAAGAGGTATGAATTATGCGGGTGGAAAAGACGATTACGGAGTCACTTACGCGGCTGCCGTATATTGATTATTTTAAAAAGACGGCCGGCAGACTTATGAAGCAGGATATGATATCTCCGGTTGTATTATCGTTGGACATCAGTAATTTTAAATTTTATAATCAGATGTATGGGTATGAAGCGGGCGATAAGCTTATTGAACGATGTGTATATCAATATTGTCATATGAATTCAGACTGTGTGCTTGCCGGAAGAATATATGTTGATCATATTATTCTTCTTGTGGAAGCCGGACATCGCGACAGACAGGATTTCAAGATGAAATACGACACAATGAACAGGAATTTTTCCGATGAGATTAATGCTGAATTCCCATTGGCGAGAATACGTGTTTATGTCGGTGCATATTTTGTTGATAACGTTGATGAAGAGATTAATCTTATAATAGATAAGGCTCAATGTGCAAGGCGAAGCATTAAGGTCAATTATGCTGAGACGATAGCTGTCTTTACTGACGATATGGCGAAGAAGACCCAGAGTGAGGCAGGCGTGATTCCGATGTTTTTCTCGGCACTTGATAATGACAGAATAGAAGTGTATATCCAGCCTAAGTTCTCTATTGAGGAACAGCAGCTTATAGGCGGTGAAGCACTTTCCAGAATTAAGGACAGCAACGGGAAGATAATATCACCGGCGATATATATTGATACACTTGAGAATACAGGGCTTGTATCAAGACTTGATAATTATGTGATAATGAAGGTCATAGAATTGCAGAAGAAGTGGATGGATGCCGGTTATAAGCTGACGACCATTTCAATGAACCTGTCACGGATGGATTTCTGGGAAACCGGATTTATAAAGCGTATAGATGATGCTATACGTAAGACAGGCATCCCGGCGGAATACTTCGAGTTTGAACTTACGGAAACCATTTTCTGTGAGAATCTCAGCGAGATTACCAGACAGATAGAATTTTTACGCAACAGAGGATATAAGATAAGCATGGATGATTTCGGATCAGGATATAATTCATTATATATGCTTGGCAAGATACCTGTCGATGTTATTAAATTTGATAGAGGTTTCGTACTTAACAGTCTGGGTGTTGAATCAGGACGTAAGATAATGAAGAATCTTATGAATACATTTAAGGATATCCAGTTTGAAGTTATCTGTGAAGGAATCGAGAGCCGTGAAGAGGAAAAAATAGTCCACGAATGCGGATGTAATGCAGTTCAGGGATATCTCCATGATAAACCGCTGCCTTATCAGGCATTTGAAGATAAATATATGAAACCTGCCATGCGCGATTAGAAGCGTAATATATTACATATAGATGGAGGACATTGATTATGGCAAGAGGAGGAGGTGGCGGAGGCCACTCGGGTGGAGGCGGAAGCAGACACTCATCACATTCTGGCGGAGGCGGAAGCCTCGGCGGAAGAGGATTTTCATCAGGAAGAAGTTTCGGCGGAGGACGGTCGTCGGGAGGACATCATTATAGCGGAGGCGGCGGAGGACGTCCATACGGCGGACATTACGGTGCACCGCCACCACCATACGGAGGAGGCGGATATTACAGACGACCGCCAAGAAGAAGTTCGGGATGTTCCCTGGGAACAATCATGGTCGCTATTATAATAATTGTTATTATATTTGCGGTAAGATCATGCGGTTCGGTATTTGGATCCGCATCCGGGGTAACCAAGAGTACTGAGAAGCGCGAGAAATTTGATAATTCCAATACTACGTACTGTAATACATGGTATGAAGATGAACTTGGCTGGTTCGGCAAGAATAACCGGACGGTAATCAATGGTTTGGAAGACTTCTATAAGTCGACCGGAGTTCAGCCATATCTGTGTCTTGTAAGCTATGACAGCGTTAAAGACACCGATGCGGCACGTGATGAATATATTGAAAGCAAGTACACCGAGTTATTTTCAACTTCAAAGGGTATTGACGAAGGCCATATGTTATTCTGTTATTTCGCATGTAAGAATGATAAGCCGGATGTAATGGACGGCAACTGGCTTTACATTGTAGGCAAGCAGACAGAGACTGTTATGGATGAGAATGCCAAGCAGATTTTTGAGTCATATTTCATGAAATATTATGAAGACGATACATCGCTTGATGTCGATGAACTTTTTGCGGATACATTCTCTGACTCCGGCAAAGCTATCATGAAAGGACCTATCCACATGAGGTATGTGGTAATTATAATAGTTGCCATTGTGGCGGCTGTTGTAATAGTTGCTATGCTCATCAAATGGTGGAAGGCCAGAAAAGCACAGAAGAACAAGGAACAGGAGGATTTGGAGCGAATGCTTGACAAACCTCTTGAGACATTCGGAACCGATCCGGTTGATGAATTGAAAGATAAATACGACGACAAGAAATAGCATTCGCAGGGGAAGCCTTAGAGCTTCCCTTGTGTTATGTGGAAGGATTGCATTATGAAGGAACAAACCGTTAAGATTTATAAGAAGACAGGCAGGTGGCTGCTGGATATTATTAAATGGATTGTTATGGGTTTTCTGACCGGAATTCTGGTTGGAGGAGTTGGTACGGCTTTTTCTTATCTGCTGTCCAAAGCTGCCGCTTTTCGCGACGGTCATTTATGGATGGTTTATCTGCTTCCAGTTGGCGGACTTATGATTGTGGGATTGTATAAACTTATGAAAGTAGATAAGGATAAGGGCACTAACCTTGTGCTTACATCCATATCCGGTAAGGATGAACTTCCGTTTAAGATGGCACCGCTTATATTTTTAAGTACCGTGATATCTCATTTCTTCGGAGCATCCGTCGGAAGGGAAGGTGCTGCACTGCAGTTAGGAGGAAGCCTTGGAAATACAATCGGCGAATCATTCGGATTCAGGGAATGCGACCGTAAAATCCTTATTATGACGGGAATGAGTGCAGCTTTCTCAGCACTGTTCGGTACGCCGGCTGCAGCAGCGGTGTTTGCCGTGGAAGTGGCTGTTATCGGCACAATGTATATTCAGGCATTGCTCCCGTGTGTAATAGCGGCGTATACGGCATCCAGACTTCCGCTTGCAATAGGAATTAAACCGGAGAGACTTCCGCTTGGAAATGTGCCGGATATGAGCTTTGTACTTATACTTAAACTGGTAGTGCTGGCCGGACTTTGCGGGGTGCTTGCGATAGTATTCTGCGTAGTTATGAAGAAAACCAAAATATATGCCGAAAAACTCATAAAAAATCCGTGGCTAAGAGTCGTGGCCGGGGCAGCTGTTTTTATCGGCATTACGGCACTTACGCGCAGCACAGACTATTACGGAACCGGAATGAATGTCATAGAGAGGGCCGTTACGGAAGGCGAGGCTGTACCGTATGCATTTGCACTTAAACTCGTTCTTACCGCGCTTATGCTTGGCGTCGGTTTCAAAGGAGGGGAGATAGTACCGACATTTTTCGTGGGAGCCACATTCGGATGTGTAATAGGTAAACTGCTTGGAATCTCACCGGGACTTGCGGCAGCTGCCGGAATGGCCTCACTGTTCTGCGGCGTTACTAACTGCCCGTTTGCAGCCGCAATCATGTGTTTTGAATTGTTTGGATTTGAGAGCGCACCGTATATATTGATCGTAACGGCAATAAGTTATGCCGTATCGGGATATTGCAGCCTGTATTCCGGACAATATTGTGACGTGTCCAAATACAGCCTGAAGATGGGGGATACCGGAGAAAATACAGATAATTAAAGAAAACACCTGAACTGTCGTGAATTTGGTACCGGCCGTTCAGGTGTTTTTGTATTAGTAATTCGGGGTCAGGTCAGGACATATTGACTTGGCAAGTGCTTTAAGTCCTGCAACCGTAAAAGGATAATTTTTGTTGACTTCCATAAATTTCTCTGACGGTTCCGTAAGAATCGCGTGCTGTGAAGCGAGCTCGTCAGTGTAATTGTCAAGAAAGTAAGTTGTTATTGCTCCTCTTCCGGCAGTGTAATGTGTGACAAGAAAATTCATGCCGTAGTCCGAAATATATGTTCCGCTGCTGTCCTTGGTAATGGATACCTTAGCCATGCCGCCGAGCATGGAAAAATTATAATATTGTACTGATACGAAGTTACCGAGTGAATAATATACTAGTATTTTACCGCCGTCAGCGCGGTCAATCCATTCAACCGGTTCTACGACATGCGGATGTGTACCGATTACAAGATCCACTCCATTGTCGGCAAAAAACTTTGCCCAGCTCTTCTGGCTGTCATCGGTTCCGAGGTTATACTCCGTTCCCCAATGAGGAAAAACAATGACAAAATCAGATATTTCCTTTGCCTTTGCGATGTCCGCTGCTATTTTATCTTTGGTGGAATCAGTCATAAGATCAACCGTATATTCCATCCCGGCAGGTACGGATAATCCGTTGAGGCCGTATGTATAATTGAGCATTGCGATTTTAACGCCGTTTACATCTCTCACATATATGGAAGAAGCACTTTCGGCTGAATCGTGTATACCGAGTATTGCCGCATCGGGATGTGAATTTTTCCAATATTCAAGGCAGTTAAGGATTCCGTAAGCTCCCTGGTCTATTGCGTGATTGGTAGCACCTAACATTACATCAAAACCTGTCCTGACCTCAGCATCGCCGAGTTCGGTCCTGACATTAAATGCCGGGTATCCTATATTACCTTTATCGTTACCGGCCATAATAACCTCGTTGTTAACAACTGATACATCTGAAGCCGCAATGGCATCTTTGACATTGGCAAAAAGATAGTCGTAATTATATGAACCGTCAGCCTGGATGGCTGGATTACTCGCGCTTGCATGCATAAGCATATCGCCTACTGCAGAAAGCGTTATTGTAACCGGGGCGATGGTTTCCGGCTCAGTCTGCGGTTCGGTTTCCGGTGTGGCAGCCGGTGTGACATGAGCCTGCGTAACGCGTTCTTCCGGCGTTGCAACGGCTGTTGTGCTTTTGGATGAGCAGCCGGTGGTGAAGCATAATGCCATGGCTGCAATAATTAAATAAGAAATGATTTTATTAAATTTGGTATATAACATGATTCCCTCCTATTTTGATATGAGTCAGTATACCTTTTTTAATAAGAATATGCAATTATTATCTTTGAAATTTATTTATCGAAAAAATTACATTTTATTGACAAATTTTCGGACGGCTGATAACATACACATTAAGGACAAAAAGGAGGTAGCTGTAATGGCGCACAATTCAAAGGAAGACATAATCAGATTAGTGGAGGAGAACGACGTAGAGTTTATACGACTTCAGTTTACGGATATATTCGGTATTCTCAAGAATGTGGCTGTTCCGAAAAGCCAGCTTGAGAAGGCACTTAATAATCAGATGATGTTTGATGGTTCATCAATCGACGGATTTGCACGTATTGAAGAATCTGATATGTGTCTCAGACCGGATCTTGACAGTTTTGTTATTTTCCCGTGGAGACCGCAGACCGGAAAGGTTGCAAGACTTATCTGTGACGTATATAAGACAGACGGAACACCGTTTGAAGGAGATCCGAGACGTATACTTAAGAAAGCGGTTGAAGAAGCTGCCAAGCTTGGATATAAATTCAATGTAGGACCTGAATGTGAATTTTTCTTATTTAACGTTGACGAGAACGGGGTACCTACAACTGATTCCCTTGACAGATCGGGATATTTTGATCTTGGCCCTAACGATCTTGGAGAGAATGCGAGACGTGATATGGTTCTCACACTTGAGGACATGGGATTTGAGATTGAGGCATCACACCATGAATGTGCACCTGCACAGCATGAGATAGATTTTAAATACGGAGAGGCAGTTAAGACAGCGGATGCGATTATGACATTCAAGCTTGCGGTTAAGACAATTGCACAAAGACACGGACTTCATGCAACATTTATGCCAAAGCCAAAGGCAAATATGTGCGGTTCTGGAATGCATATCAATATGTCACTTGAGAAAGACGGCGTTAATGTATTTGCTGATGAGAATGGTGAGAACGGACTGAGTGAAACAGCATATCATTTCATTGCAGGTATCATGAAACATATTAACGGAATAGTTGCCATTACCAATCCTCTTGTTAATTCATATAAGAGACTTGTACCGGGATATGAGGCTCCGGTTTATATTGCGTGGTCGGCAAGAAACAGAAGTCCGCTCGTAAGAATCCCGGCTGCCAGAGGCAGAGGAACCAGAGTTGAGTTACGATGCCCGGATCCGTCAGCTAACCCTTATTTTGCACTTGCCGTGTGTCTTATGGCTGGTCTTGACGGAATTAAGAATAAGCTTGAGGTATGCGAGAGCGTTGATGCCAACATCTACGAGATGAGCAAGGCAGAGAAGAAAGCAAGACATATTGAAAGTCTTCCTGAGACACTTTATGATGCAGTTAAGGAACTTGAAAAAGACGATTATATAATGGACTTCATCGGCAGAGAGACTGCAGAGAAATACATTGATGCCAAGAAAAAAGAATGGAAGGGATACAAAGTCGAGGTCAGCAAGTGGGAAATTGATGAATATCTCTACAAATATTAATTAATCACTTTATGATTTAAACGGGATAACTACGATGGAAAATGTCATAATAGTATTTCCGAAGCTTGAAGACGGCAGGAAGATAAAGAACCTTATGGTGCGCAATGGTATAGATGTAGATGCTGTCTGTACAAGCGGATCCCAGGCACTGGAGTATCTGAATACTCTTAATGAAGGAATCGTTGTGTGCAGTTACAGGTTTACGGATATGTACTATACGCAGCTTAAGGAATGTATGCCGTCAAGCTTTGATATGCTTTTGATTGCATCCCAGGGACATTGGCTCGATGATAACGACGGAGGCATAATGAAACTCGGAATGCCTATTAAAGTCTTTGATCTTGTGAATACGGTTCATATGATGTTTGAGGCGCAGAGACGCCGCAGAAAGAAAGCGAGACTTGCTCCCAAAACAAGAACCGATGAAGAGAGAGAACTTATAAGGCAGGCCAAGGGTGTGCTGATGGATCGTAACAATATGACCGAGGACGAGGCTCATAAATATATGCAGAAATGCAGTATGGACAGCGGTACGGGACTTGTAGAGACGGCCCATATGATAATATGTCTGTACAGGGAATAGTTGAAAGGATTGGTGGTGTTGATGGAATTTACCAAGATGCATGGAATAGGCAATGACTACGTGTATGTTAACTGTCTTGATACTAAATTGGATAATCCGTCAGAAACAGCGGTGCGTGTGAGCGACAGGCATTTCGGAATAGGTTCGGATGGGCTTATTCTTATCAAGCCGTCGGACAAAGCTGATTTCTATATGGAAATGTATAATGCGGACGGTTCACAGGGCAAAATGTGCGGAAACGGTATCCGCTGTGTAGGTAAATATGTATATGATAACGGACTTACCGACAAGACGGAATTGTCGATAGAGACACTTTCAGGTATCAAATACCTTACACTTAATGTTGTGGATGGTAAAGTGGATACAGTACGCGTTAATATGGGCGAACCGGTGCTTGACCCCGGACTTGTACCTGTCAATATAGATGCGGACGTGGTCAAAGAATATCCAATCACGATAGGTGGGAAGGAATACCGCATAACCTGTGTATCCATGGGTAATCCGCATTGTATAGTATATGTTGACAATGTTGATGATTTTCCGATAGAGACAATCGGACCGCTTTTTGAGAACAATCCTGTTTTCCCTGAGAGAGTAAATACAGAATTTGTTAAAGTTATAGACCGTGATACGTTGCAGATGAGAGTATGGGAACGAGGTTCGGGTGAGACACTTGCTTGCGGAACCGGAGCGTGCGCTACTGCCGTAGCGACTATACTTAACGGGTTATGTAACGATACGGTTACTGTTAAGCTTCTCGGAGGAGAACTTAAAATTACATGGGACAGATCTCATAATATAGTATATATGGAAGGTCCGGCCCGTACTGTTTTTACAGGTACGATGGACCTTGATTAAGGAGACATGACAGATGTTTAAAATTAACGAGAACTATTTAAAGCTTCCGGGAAGTTATCTTTTCTCCACGGTGGCAAAGAAAGAAAGAGAATACAGGGTAGCTAATCCTGATAAAAAAATTATCAAGCTCAGCATAGGAGATGTTACACAGCCTATCGCGCCGTCTATAATTGAAGCTATGCATAAGGCTGTTGATGAAATGGGTCATGCAGAGACTTTTCACGGATATGCACCTGATCTCGGATACGAATTTTTACGTTCCGCAATAGCTGCCGGTGATTATAAATCAAGAGGCGTCGATATTGCGATTGACGAGATTTTTGTGTCTGACGGAGCTAAGTGTGATTCAAGCAATATTCAGGAAATTCTCGGGCTCGACAATGTGATTGCTGTATGCGACCCGGTGTATCCGGTATATGTGGATTCAAATGTAATGGCCGGAAGAACAGGAACATATAATGCTGAGACAGGAAACTGGAGTAATGTCATTTATATGCCGTGTACCGAAGAAAACGGATTTGCACCATCGCTTCCTAAAGAAACACCGGATATTATATATCTCTGCTTCCCGAATAACCCTACCGGAGCAACCATTACGAAAACAGAACTCCAGAAGTGGGTGGATTATGCCAACGAAAAGAAAGCACTTATCATATACGATGCAGCATATGAGGCATATATATCAGAGGCTGATGTTCCTCATACAATTTACGAGTGTGACGGTGCCAAAACCTGCGCAATAGAGCTCAAGAGTTTCTCCAAGAATGCCGGATTTACAGGCGTGCGTCTCGGATATACAGTAATTCCAAAGGAACTTAAATGCGGCGATGTAATGCTTAATTCACTCTGGGCAAGAAGACACGGAACCAAGTACAACGGAGCTCCGTATATTGTACAGAGAGCCGGTGAGGCGGTTTATTCCGAATCAGGCAAGGCAGAGCTTAAGAAGCAGGTTGCATATTATATGAACAATGCCAAGGTTATCAAAGAAGGCCTTGCAGAAGCCGGATTTTCAGTATCGGGCGGGGTTAATGCACCGTATATCTGGCTCAAGACAATTGATGGAATGACATCATGGGAATTCTTCGATTATGTGCTTGACAAAGCCAATGTAGTCGGTACACCGGGTTCAGGATTCGGTCCGAGCGGTGAAGGATATTTCAGACTGACGGCATTCGGAACATATGAGAACACGGTCGAAGCAATCGAGAGAATGAAGAGAATCATTAAATAAAAATGTGTGATGCTATATGCCCTGACATTTGTTGGGGCATATTTAGCGAAGGAGAAGATTTACTATGTGGTATGGTAAAAACAAGGCATTTACGTTAAGTTACGATGATGGAGTCGAATCCGACAGAAAGCTTCTGGATATAATAAATTATTATGGCCTTAAATGTACTTTTAATCTGAATTCTGGAATAATCGGAACGAATGATACATGGCAGTGTAATAAGTTTACGGTAAGGAGACTTCCATGGGAAGGCATACAGGAATTATATACAGGCCATGAAATAGCGGTTCACGGAAGAAAACATCTTGCTCCGGCCGAGCTGGATGAGGAACAGATGTATGACGAATTTAAGCTGGATAAGATGAAACTTGAAAAGGTTTTCAAAGAAACCCCGGTTGGAATGGCATACGCATACGGATGCTATAATGATAAGGTCGTAGAGTATCTTAAGTCAATAGGAATAGAGTACGCCAGAACGGTGGAAGATTCACTGAATTTTGATCTGCAGGATGACCTGATGAGATTTAAGCCGACCTGCCATCACAAGAATGACAGGGTCTTTGAACTGATAGATGAATTTCTTGAAAAGCCGGACGATAAGCCGCAGTTATTTTATCTCTGGGGACATTCATATGAATTTGATGCCGAAGAGGATTGGACCAGACTGGAACAGATTTGTGAAAAAATAAGCGGATATGATAATATTTTTTACGGCACCAACAGCGAGGTATTGCTAAATAAAGGTTGCAAATAGCTTTTGCCTTTGCTAAAATGTTTTACAGCAATATCCCATAATTTGAAAGGAGCCATTTAACAATGGGAAACATATATAGAGACACTACGCTTAATAACGTAAGTGAGAACGATATCGGTAAAGAGATTAAAGTTGCCGGATGGGTGGAGAATATCAGAGACCACGGCGGTGTATCATTTATTGACCTTAGAGATATGTATTCGGTTCTTCAGGTTGTAATAAGAGATGCAGAGCTGCTTAAGGGAATTAAGAAAGAAGAATGTATAAGTGTTGAAGGACTTATGGAGCAGAGAGACGAAGAGACTTATAATCCCAAGATACCTTCGGGTACAATAGAACTTGAAGCCCACAAGATTACGACACTCGGACAGGTATATACCACGCTTCCTTTTGAAGTACAGACATCCAAGGAAGTTAATGAGTCCGTAAGACTTAAATACAGATATCTTGATCTTCGTAACGAGAAAGTTAAGGATAATATCCTTTTCCGTTCACAGGTTATTGCCTTTTTAAGACAGAAGATGACGGAAATGGGATTTATTGATATACAGACACCGATTCTGTGCGCATCATCACCGGAAGGAGCAAGAGATTATATCGTTCCTTCAAGAAAATACAAGGGCAAATTCTATGCTCTTCCACAGGCACCACAGCAGTATAAGCAGTTATTGATGGTGTCTGGAATAGACAAGTATTTCCAGGTGGCTCCGTGCTTCAGGGACGAGGATGCAAGAGCTGACCGTTCACCGGGAGAATTTTATCAGCTTGACTTCGAGATGAGTTTTGCTACACAGGAAGATGTGTTCAAGGTTGGTGAGGAAGTGCTCACGGCTGCTTTTGAGAAATTTGCACCGGAGGGATATGAAGTAACCAAGGCTCCTTATCCGATTATCAGCTATAAGCAGGCTATGCTTGAGTTCGGTTCGGACAAGCCTGACCTTCGTAACCCGTTAAGAATAATAGATGTAACCGAATTTTTCCAGCGCTGTACATTTAAGCCGTTTATCGGCAAGACTGTAAGGGCTGTTAAAGTTCATGCCAATATGTCCAAGGGATTCCATGAGAAACTCCTTAAATTCGCTACAGGAATAGGAATGGGCGGCTTAGGATATCTTGAGGTTCTTGAAGACAAGAGCTATAAGGGACCTATCGACAAGTTTATACCTGATGATATGAAGGCTGAGTTCATGGAACTTGCCGGACTTGAAGTCGGAGATACTATTTTCTTTATGGCAGATAAGGAAGATAGAGCAGCATTCTATGCAGGACAGATACGTACTGAACTCGGTGAGAAGTTAGACCTTATCGAGAAGAATGCATACAGATTCTGCTATGTTAATGATTTCCCTATGTTTGAAAGGGATCCTGAAACTAAGAAAATCGGATTTACGCATAATCCTTTCTCAATGCCGCAGGGAGGACTTGAAGCGCTTAATACAATGGATCCGCTTGATATACTCGCATATCAGTATGATATTGTATGTAACGGTATTGAACTTTCATCCGGTGCCGTACGTAACCATGATATGCAGATAATGGTAAAAGCATTTGAAATTGCCGGATATGATGAAGAAGTTCTTAAAGCCAAATTCGGAGCACTTTATAATGCATTCCAGTTCGGAGCACCGCCTCATGCTGGAATGGCGCCTGGAATCGACAGAATGATCATGCTTTTACGTAATGAAGAGAATATTCGTGAGATTATTCCGTTCCCTATGAGCGGAACAGCACAGGATCTTATGTGCGGTGCTCCTAATGAGGTTACAGAGCAGCAGCTCCGTGAAGTTCATATTAAAGTGAGGGATTAAGCATGGCTAATGTTATAAGTGATGAGACAATCGAGTATGTTGGTATACTTGCCAAGCTTGAACTTTCTGACGAAGACAAGGAAAATGCCAAAAAAGATATGGCCAGTATGCTGGATTATATAGATAAACTTGGAGAACTTGACACTGAGGGCATTGAGCCTATGTCTCATATATTCCCGGTTCAGAATGTTATGCGTGAGGACGTTGTTACCAACGGCGACGGAAGTGATGATACACTTAAGAATGCGCCTGAGAGCAACGGAGAAGCGTTTATCGTTCCTAAAACAGTTGATTAGTCGGAAAGGATAGTTATGAGTTTACTTGATTTAACTGCCACCCAGCTTGCGAAGGCAATTAAGAAAGGCGATGTGACCGCTGTTGATGCTATGCAGGCTGTGATTGAACAGATTGAAAATAAAGAAAAAGAGCTTAACTGTTATGTTACGTTTGATAAAGAAGCGGCACTTGAAAATGCGAAAAAAGTACAGGCGGGAATTGAGGACGGTTCGATAAGCGGCCCTCTTGCCGGTGTGCCTGTTGCAATCAAGGACAATATGTGTACCGAAGGTGTGCTTACGACATGTTCTTCACGTATACTCGGCAATTTTATCCCTGCTTTCTCAGCAGAGGCTGTTATAAGACTTGAGAAAGCCGGAGCGGTTATCATAGGAAAGACCAATATGGATGAGTTTGCGATGGGTTCGACAACAGAAACATCGGCCTATGGTGTTACGCGTAATCCATGGAATACGGAGCATGTACCGGGAGGTTCATCAGGTGGTTCGGCCGCAGCCGTTGCAGCGGGAGAATGTTTCTTTGCACTGGGATCGGATACAGGCGGATCGATAAGACAGCCGGCGTCGTATTGCGGCGTTGTCGGAATGAAGCCGACATACGGTACGGTATCCCGTTACGGACTTATAGCATACGGCTCATCACTGGACCAGATAGGCCCTTTATGCAAGGATGTTACGGATTGTGCGACAATAATGGAGATAATTGCATCGCATGATACTAAGGATTCAACATCGATGTCCAGAAACGATACGGATTTTACAAGTGCACTTGTAAATGATGTCAACGGAATGCGTATAGGCATCCCTCGTACTTATTTCGGCGAAGGACTTGACCCACAGGTTAAGAAGGCTGTTCTTGATGCGGTTGATGTTCTTAAATCCAAGGGCGCAATAGTGGAGGAATTTGATCTTGATCTTGTGGATTATGCTATTCCGACATATTATACAATAGCCGCTGCAGAAGCCAGCTCCAATCTTGAGAGATTCGACGGAGTTAAATACGGATACAGAGCCAAGAAATATGAAGGTCTCCATGATATGTACAAGAGAACCCGTTCTGAAGGCTTCGGACCTGAGGTTAAGAGAAGAATTATGCTCGGTTCGTTCGTATTAAGTTCAGGATATTATGATGCGTATTACCTTAAAGCACTCAGAGTCAAGGCATTGATAAAGAAAGCATTTGATAACGCATTTGCTAAATATGATATAATTATCGGACCTGTAGCGCCGACAACAGCACCGAAGCTTGGTTCATCGCTTGCAGATCCTATTAAGATGTACCTTGGTGATATATATACAATATCACTTAACCTTGCGGGACTTCCGGGTATGTCAATTCCGTGCGGGGTTGATTCAAACGGACTTCCGATAGGAATGCAGATCATAGGTGACTGCTTTAAAGAACACAATATTATAAGAGCAGCATATACTTATGAGCTTGCAAGAGGCGGATTCAAGACACCGTATGATAAGGAGGTGCAGTAATATGGCTAAGAATTATGAGACAGTCATAGGACTTGAGGTTCATGTTGAGCTTGCAACCAAAACCAAAATTTTCTGCGGATGTTCAACGGCATTCGGAGGAGCACCGAATACACATACATGTCCTGTATGTACCGGTATGCCGGGTTCACTTCCTGTTCTGAATAAGCAGGTTGTTGAGTATGCGGCAGCGGTAGGACTTGCAACCAACTGTACGATAACACAGAATTGTAAATTCGATCGTAAGAACTATTTCTATCCGGATAATCCGCAGAATTATCAGATATCACAGTTATATCTTCCGATATGCCGTAACGGACATGTGGATATTGAACTGGAAGACGGAACCTCAAAGCCTGTCAGAATCCACGAGATCCATATGGAAGAAGATGCTGGTAAGCTTGTTCATGATGACTGGGAAGATGTGTCGTATGTTGATTTTAACCGTTCGGGTGTGCCTCTTATAGAAATCGTATCCGAGCCGGACATGAGAAGTGCCAAAGAGGTTATAGCATATCTGGAGAAACTGCGTCTTATAATACAGTATCTCGGAGCGTCGGACTGCAAGCTTCAGGAAGGCTCAATGAGAGCCGATGTAAACCTTTCGGTAAGAGAAGCCGGAAGCACAGAATTCGGAACCAGGACTGAGACGAAGAATCTTAACTCATTCAGTGCAATCCAGAGGGCAATCGAGGCCGAGACCGCAAGGCAGATAGATTTACTTGAGTCAGGACAGCCTGTTATACAGGAGACAAGACGATGGGATGACAATAAGGAATATTCATATGCCATGCGTTCCAAAGAGGATGCGCAGGATTACAGATATTTCCCGGATCCTGACCTTGTACCGGTCAATATAAGTGATGAATGGCTTGATGAGATAAGATCGCGCCAGCCGGAATTCAAAACCGAGAAAATGAAGCGTTATAAAGAGGAATTCGGCATTCCG
>FR889234.1:20348-64529 GCA_000431815.1 Butyrivibrio sp. CAG:318
ATTCCGGATTATGATATAAATATAATTACCGATTCCAAGAAAATGGCGGATATTTTTGAAGAGGCAGTTGCTATATGCAATAAACCTAAAAAAGTATCGAACTGGCTTATGGTTGAGACCATGAGGCTTCTTAAGGAACATAATATGGATGTGTCTGATATTACATTTTCAGCAAAGAATCTTGCAGCACTTGTAAATCTTACAGAAGCAGGAACAATCAACAGTTCTGTTGCCAAGGAAGTGTTTGAAAAAGTATTTTCCGATGACATAGATCCGGAGAGTTATGTTAAGGAACATGGACTTGGACAGGTCAATGATGAGTCTGCACTCAGACAGACCATAGAGGAGATTGTGGCAGCCAACCCACAGTCGGTTGAAGATTACCATAACGGTAAAGAGAAGGCAATCGGTTTCCTTGTCGGACAGACAATGAAAGCAATGAAGGGCAAGGCAAACCCGGGACTTGTAAACTCAATGTTAAAAGAAATATTATCCAAATAAAAAGAAATCGCTGCAGGCATTGTGCCTGCAGCGATTTCTTGTAATATACTATTCGTCACGTCGCTCAAGATCATCAAAGATATAATTGAGAACAGGTGCCATCCCGATAAATTCGCATCCATACGAATACTCATCATCTTCAAGAGCTTCACAGCGTATTATTTTAACAACACAATAGAGAACCGAATCGTCCCCGCCAATGTTGAGTGCTGCGTTGAAATAATAGTTCATAGGCAATATAGATTTGGATATAAATCCTATGCCGTATCTTGAAATATCTTTAACAATGATCGGTGAATCAATAGTAATGCGGTTATTGTCCTGGGCAAATATGGATGAAACCGTCAGATCAAGAGTGACTTTGACACGTTTGCTTCGTCTTTTTTCGGTCATACCAACCCTCCACTTTCTTGTTTTACATATAGTATACATTATAGAATACAAAACAACAATAGTTTTCTTTTGTATAATTTTGTATTATATTCACAAAAAATTTTAAATGCGTTGACTTTGCAAAAGTCTGTGTATTATAATTTAATTTGCGGTGTTATTTTTTTCATTGACATTGTCATTTATAAATTATAACGGAGGATTTTATAACATGCAGGAATTTAAGCCTTTCAAAGAAGGAAAAGTACGTGAAGTATATGATAACGGAGACAGCCTTATTATTGTGGCAACAGACAGAATATCAGCTTTTGATAATATTCTTAAGAATGTTATTACGGACAAGGGTGCAATACTCACACAGATGTCCAAGTTCTGGTTCGATTACACGAAGGATATTGTCCCTAACCATATGATTTCGGTTGATGTTAATGATATGCCTGAATTTTTCCGTAACGACAGATTTAAAGGCAAGAGCATGATGTGCAAGAAGCTGGAGATGCTTCCGATTGAGTGTATCGTAAGAGGATATATTACCGGAAGCGGCTGGGAGAGCTATAAGAAGAATGGTACAGTATGTTCCATTAAGCTTAAGGAAGGACTCAAAGAGTCGGATAAGCTTCCTGAACCGATATACACACCAAGCACCAAGGCTGAAATCGGTCTGCATGATGAGAATATATCATTTGAGAAGAGTGTAGAGATACTCGAGAAAATATACCCGGGCAAGGGTGCCGGATATGCGGAGCAGATTAAAGATTACACAATTGCTTTATATAAGAAGTGTGCTGAATATGCGCTCAGCAAGGGTATTATAATTGCTGATACTAAGTTTGAATTCGGACTTGACGAAAACGGTAATGTAATTCTCGGAGACGAGATGCTTACACCTGACAGCTCAAGGTTCTGGCCGCTTGAAGGATATGAGGCCGGTAAATCACAGCCATCATTTGATAAGCAGTTTGTAAGAGACTGGCTTAAAGCTAATCCGGATAATGACCTTCTTCTTCCGGATGAGGTTGTGGTCAAGACTGTAGATAAATACAAAGAGGCATTTGAACTTCTTACAGGACATAAATTCAACTAATTATAACAGAAAGAGGATCAGATATGAGCAAGAAGACAGAAGTTTCCGAAATGTTTATTCCGGATGAACTTCATGAAGAATGCGGCGTTTTCGGCATATATGATTTTGACGGCAATGATGTTGCCTCTACCATATATTACGGACTGTTCGCACTTCAGCACAGAGGACAGGAAAGCTGCGGCATCGCCGTGAGCGATACTGAAGGTCCGAAGGGATTAGTCCAGTCGCACAAGGACATGGGACTTGTAAATGAGGCCTTTGATGAAGAAATATTAGAGAAATTAAACGGAAACATTGGTGTCGGACATGTAAGATATTCGACGGCCGGAAGTTCGACCAGAGAGAACGCACAGCCGCTTGTTCTCAATTATGTGAAAGGAACACTTGCGCTTGCACATAACGGTAATCTTATTAACGCACCGGAGCTTAGGGATGAACTTTCCAAGACGGGCGCTATTTTCCAGACCACAATAGATTCAGAGGTTATAGCATATCATATTGCAAGGGAACGACTTAATACATCCAATGTAGAGGGTGCCGTTGCAAGAGCCATGAAGAAAATAAAGGGCGCATATTCACTTATAGTAATGAGCCCGCGTAAACTTATCGGTGCAAGGGATGAGTTCGGCTTCAAGCCTTTGTGCATAGGTAAGCGCGATAACGCATACATTCTTGCATCGGAGACATGTGCTCTCGATGCTGTCGGAGCTGAATTTGTGAGAGATGTTCTTCCGGGAGAAATCGTAACGATTACACCATCCGGAATATCCTCAAATATGGCACATAAATGCGACAAATGCGCAAAATGTATCTTTGAATATATATATTTTGCAAGACCGGACAGTAATATTGACGGTGTGAGCGTATATGATTCGAGAATAATGGCAGGAAGAATACTTGCAAAGGACTATCCTGTTGATGCAGATATGGTTGTGGGAGTTCCTGAATCCGGTAATGTGGCAGCACTTGGATATTCACTTGAGTCCGGAATACCATACGGAATAGCATTTATCAAGAACAGTTATGTAGGAAGAACATTCATTAAACCTAAGCAGTCAAGCAGGGAGACCAGCGTACGTATCAAGCTTAACGTACTTAAGGAAGCTGTAAAAGGTAAGCGCGTTATCATGATAGACGATTCTATCGTAAGAGGTACGACAAGTGCCAGAATCGTTAAGATGCTTAAGGACGCAGGTGCATCCGAGGTCCATGTAAGAATCAGTTCGCCGCCTTTTATGCATCCGTGCTATTTCGGCACAGATGTGCCGTCCGATGACCAGCTTATTGCACATGACCACACGGTTGAACAGATCTGCGAATATATAGGCGCGGATTCACTCGGATATCTTGATGTCAACAAATTAGGTGATATGATTGATGGCAGGACCGATTATTGTGATGCATGTTTTACAGGAGATTATCCGATAACTCCGCCATCTGATGACATCAGAGGCGAATATGACAAATAGACTGCTGTTTAGCAATTATAAAGGAGATACGAATTATGTCTACAGACAGATATGAAACACCGCTTGCCGGAAGATATGCAAGCAAAGAAATGCAATATATTTTCTCGCAGGACAAGAAATTCAGAACATGGAGAGCACTCTGGATCGCACTTGCTGAATCAGAGAAAGAACTTGGTCTCGACATAACCGATGAACAGATTGAAGAACTCAAAGCACATAAGGATGATATTAATTATGATGTTGCCAGGGCCAGAGAAAAAGAAGTGAGACATGATGTTATGTCCCATGTATATGCATACGGCGTACAGTGTCCTAAAGCCAAGGGAATAATCCATCTCGGTGCAACATCATGTTATGTAGGAGATAATACGGACCTTATCCTTATGACGGAAGCGCTTAAGCTTGTAAGGGTTAAAGTTGTAAACGTACTGTCAGAGCTTGCTTCATTTGCAGATAAATACAAGGACCTTCCGACTCTTGCATTCACGCATTTCCAGCCGGCACAGCCGACGACGGTAGGCAAAAGAGCCACTCTCTGGATGATGGAACTTTTACTTGATCTGGAAGACCTTGATTATATAATCGATTCAATGAAACTTCTCGGTTCCAAAGGAACAACGGGAACACAGGCAAGTTTCATGGAACTCTTTGAGGGTGACCAGACAAAGGTACGTGCTCTTGATAAGAAAATAGCAGAAAAAATGGGATTTACGGATGTATATCCTGTTTCGGGACAGACGTATTCACGTAAGGTTGATACACGAGTTGTGAATGTACTTGCCGGAATAGCTGCAAGTGCACATAAATTTTCCAACGATATAAGGCTTCTCCAGCACCTCAAGGAGATTGAAGAGCCGTTTGAGAAATCACAGATAGGATCATCTGCAATGGCTTATAAGCGTAATCCTATGAGAAGTGAGAGAATCGCATCATTAGCCAACTATGTAATGTCAGATGTCATGAATCCGGCTATAACAAGTGCAACACAGTGGTTTGAGAGAACACTTGATGACTCGGCTAATAAGAGAATGTCCGTACCTGAAGCATTTCTTGCAGTTGACGGAATACTCGATCTGTATTTGAATGTTGTTGACGGACTTGTAGTATATACTAAAGTTATCAACAAACACATCATGGCAGAACTTCCGTTTATGGCTACGGAGAATATAATGATGGATGCCGTTAAGGCCGGAGGAGATCGTCAGGAACTTCATGAGAAGATCAGACAGCTCTCAATGCAGGCAGGCAGGAGAGTCAAAGAAGAAGGACTTGATAATAACCTTCTTGAACTTATCGCTGCAGACCCGGCATTCAATCTTACACTTGAGGATTTGCAGAAATCAATGAATCCGTCACTTTATATAGGACGTTCCAAGGATCAGGTTGAGGAATTTATTTCAGAAAATATCAGCCCTGTCCTTGATAAATACAAAGACGAACTCGGTGTAAAAGCAGAGATTAATGTCTGATAGTTAAGGAGGCATCTGTATGTTTGAAACAGTTGTTGAGTGTCTTGTAAAACGTAAGACACCACTTAAAGCATATGTGGGAAGATGTGCGGTAATATCGTTTGACCTGCTTTTGCTTGTCATGATTTATATTCTTGCAGCAAAGGCGCCGGTGCTTATGTTTGTGGCAATATTTATAATTGCAATCGGCATAATTCTGACCTATATGGTATTTACCAGAACAGATCTGGAGTATGAGTATTCATTCTATGACGGTGAAATGCGTATAGATAAGATTATGCACAAAAGTGCACGTAAGAAACTTCACACATTCAATTTCGGCAAGATGGATTTTATGGCACCGGAAGGTTCGCATCATCTTGGCGGAATGGTAAGTGACAGAAAGAAATATGATTATTCGGCAGGAGATGAAGAACAGATATCGTATATTGCAGTGCTTTATGATGAAAACAATACAGCAGTCGAACTCAAATTCACACCGAATGAAGAACTTCTTGATAAACTTAATAAGACTTATCCGCGTAAAGTGTATATGGATTAGTAATTGACTTTTAGCGGCGTATTTGGTATATTTAACAGAATTACTATTAGTCCAAAACGGACACGAAGAAAGGCAGGATTATCTAAAAATGGGTACAATAATTGGCGAAGGAATTACATTTGATGACGTTTTACTTGTTCCGTCATATTCGGAAGTTACACCTAACATGATTGAGCTTGGAACGCATCTTACCAAGAAAATTAAACTTAATGTTCCAATTATGAGCGCAGGAATGGATACCGTTACAGAGCACAGAATGGCTATTGCAATGGCAAGACAGGGCGGAATCGGAATTATTCACAAGAATATGTCAATAGAGGCACAGGCAGAGGAAGTTGATAAAGTTAAGCGTTCTGAGAACGGAGTTATAACAGATCCTTTTTATCTCTCACCAGAGCATACTCTTGAGGATGCCAATAATCTTATGGCAAAATACAGAATTTCCGGAGTACCTATTACAGATGGCAAGAAGCTTGTCGGAATCATCACCAACAGAGATTTAAAGTTCGAGACAGATTACACCAAGAAAATCAAAGAGTGCATGACCAGTGAAGGCCTTATTACAGCTAAAGTCGGAATTACACTTGACGAGGCAAAGGCTATCCTTGCAAAAGCACGTGTAGAGAAACTTCCGATTGTGGATGATGATTTTAATTTAAGAGGCCTTATCACAATCAAAGATATCGAGAAACAGATTAAATATCCTAATTCAGCCAAGGATGAGCAGGGAAGACTCCTCTGTGGCGCAGCAGTAGGTATTACGGCAAATATTATGGACCGTGTGGCAGCACTTGTTGAAGCCAAGACAGACTGTATCGTAATTGATTCGGCACATGGTCATTCCAAGAACATAATTGAAACGCTTAAGAAAGTTAAAGCTGCATATCCTGATCTTCAGGTTATCGCAGGTAATATTGCTACAGGTGAAGCTGCCAAGGCACTTATTGATGCCGGAGTTGACGCTGTTAAGGTAGGTATCGGACCAGGTTCTATCTGTACGACACGTATAGTTGCCGGAATCGGTGTGCCGCAGATAACAGCGGTAATGGACGTATACAATACAGCCAAGGAATACGGAATACCTGTAATTGCAGACGGAGGAATCAAGTTCTCCGGAGACCTTACAAAGGCAATAGCGGCAGGCGCTGACGTATGTATGATGGGAAGCATGTTTGCAGGATGTGACGAAGCTCCGGGAGATTTTGAACTTTTCCAGGGTCGTAAATATAAAGTATACAGAGGAATGGGTTCAATCGCGGCAATGGAGAACGGAAGCAAAGACCGTTATTTCCAGACTGATGCCAAGAAGCTTGTTCCGGAAGGTGTAGAAGGACGAGTTGCCTATAAGGGTCTTGTGGAAGACACTGTATTCCAGCTTATGGGCGGATTAAGATCCGGAATGGGATACTGCGGAACCAAAACAATACCGGAACTTAAAGAGAACGGAAGATTTGTTAAGATTTCTGCAGCATCACTTAAAGAGAGCCATCCGCATGATATTCATATCACGAAGGAAGCTCCTAACTACAGCATTGACCAGTAAGATTAGTGCTGTCAGCTGATTATTAACACAGGATGTGGTTGAGGGATGCGAAGAAAGCTTAAAGTTTTATTTATCAGTACGATTATCATTATCGCCATTATCGGAATAATTGTTGCAGCCGAGAAAATTCTTGAAAAGAACGATACCGGTATTAAGGAGATAATCGATAATATTGCACAGAAGGAAGAAACGACCACTGAGGACCCGTTTCTTTTTAGTGACGAAGTAATTAAGAATTATCTTACTCCGAATGAATATTCAAGACCGGGTAAGGAATTAAAGGAAGTTAACGCTATTGTTGTACATTATGTAGGCAATCCGGGAACTACGGCTGCCCAGAACAGGAGTTATTTTGAGAATCTTAAGGATACTCATGCAACCAGTGCCAGCAGTCATTATATTATAGGAATGGAAGGCGAAATAATACAATGTGTTCCGCTTAACGAGATTTCTTATGCATCTAACAACCGCAATAAGGATACTATAGCTATTGAATGCTGCCATCCGGATGAAACCGGTCAGTTCACCACAGCTACATATAAATCACTGGTTAAGCTTGTGGCTGCATTATGCAGGACATACGATCTGGATCCGGAGACAGGAATAATAAGACATTACGATGTTACGGGAAAATACTGTCCGCTGTATTATGTCAATCATGAAGATGAGTGGTATGGTTTTAAACTCGATGTTAAGGCAGAACTCGCTGCAGTCAATACTAAGTAAGACAACATAAGGAGTAAATTATAATGACTATAGATGACGTATCCAATATATTGGGATTCCTCGGCGGACTGGGAATGTTCCTTTACGGAATGAAACTTCTGTCAGGCGGTCTGCAGAAAGCAGCCGGAGAGAAGATGAAAAGCCTTCTTGAAGCCGTAACCAATAAGCGTATTAAAGCAATTCTTGTCGGAGCACTTGTAACAGCCATAATTCAGAGTTCAGGTGCCACAACCGTTATGATCGTCGGATTTGTAAATGCCGGCATTTTAAATCTTATGCAGGCTGTAGGTGTTATAATGGGTGCCAATATCGGTACTACCGTAACGGCATGGATCGTATCACTCGATTCACTCGGCGAGGCGGCGACATTTTTTAAACCTTCATTCTATGCCCCGCTTATGATAGGAGTCGGCGCAGCATTTATAATGTTCTGCAAAAAACATAAAAAACAGACACTCGGAGAAATTATAATAGCAATTGGTTTCCTCTTTTTCGGACTGACCACCATGTCATCATCAATGAGCGATTATATGGCAGGGGAAGCCGTTAAGAATATGTTCCTTACACTTGGATCAAATCCGTTATTCGGAATTCTTATAGGTATTGTGGTCACGGGCGTCATGCAGAGTTCATCAGCATCCGTCGGTGTTCTCCAGACGCTTTCGGGATTCGGTGTTGTAAATGCACCTACGGCTGTATTTATATGTCTCGGTGCAGATATAGGTTCATGTTTCACGGCACTCATATCAAGTGCCGGCGTATCCAAGAATGCCAAGCGTGCAGCTGTGATCAACCTTTTGTTCAATACATTCGGTGTTATCATATGGGGAACATTGATATTTATTATATTCAAGATATTCCCGGGACTGGAAGGATATATTATGTCTGCAGTATCAATCGCGATATTCCACTCAGGATTCAAAGTTGTAAATACTACACTTTTCTATCCGATAGCGGGCAAGCTTGTAGATCTTTCCAAACTTATCATCTGTGATAAGGAAGAAACGCAGGCACCGAGTGTTAAAGTTGAGAAAGATACAACCATGCTTTTGGACGACCGTATTCTCAATACCCCTTCGCTTGCAATCCAGGCTGTAAGCAACTATGTTATCAAACTTGGCAAGATATGTTCCGAGAACCTGAAACGGTCGCTTGATGCCATAATGTATAATAAATACGAACTTATTGATGTTGTTTTTGAAACGGAAAAACATATTGATGACCATGTTGCCAATTTGTCGGATTTCCTTGTAAAAATAAGCAATGACGGACTCACTGACAGGCAGAGCAGACAGGTTAAAGACCTTATGTATACCGTCATAGATCTTGAACGTGTCGGGGACCACGCAGAGAATCTGGCTGAACTTGCCGGTAAACTGCGGGATGGTAATATGAAGTTCTCGGAGGTAGGTGTTGATGACCTTAAGCTTATGAGAGCAGCAGTTGAATCTTCAATAGACAGTGCGGTTGCAGCACGCGAAACCGGTAATATAGATATGGTAAGAAAAACATTCAGATACGAGGACGAGGTTGATAGTCTTGAAGAGGAAATCAGGGATAAGCATATTGAACGTCTTTCGAAACGTGAATGCAATTCAGAGACGGGCGTTATTTTCCTCAATATACTTACGAATCTCGAAAGAGTGTCCGACCATGCAATCAATATTGCAGGATATGTAAAGGATGAAGCCTGATGTTTGAAAAACAGTTATTGGATATAAAAGAAAATAACAATACGAGAGCTGCACTGGTTGATATAAAGACCGGACTTAAAGAGGATGGTGCCGTAAAAGCATTTAAAGAAAATCCTTTATACGACATCATGGTTTTCAGGGCATTGTTAGGAAATGAAGATGCCAAAGTCCGCAAAAATGCAGCTCTTATAATGGGAATGATCAATGAACCGTCATGTGCCGATGATTTAATGAAAGCTTATATGAATGAAGATAAACTCTTTGTTAAAAGTTCATATCTTACGGCATTGAAGAAATACGATTGTTCCAAATATAAGGATGAACTTATTAATCGAAGAGATGAACTTGAGAATGGCTGCTTTGATGATGCAGATATGAAACATATATCTGCGGAATTGAAGGAGCTTTATTCCATATTCCCACACAGCGGACTGATAAAACATAAATTCCATAACCCCGCACAGCCGGTTGAAGTCATATTTACAACAGGAAGAGATACGGTTGAAGCCCTTATGGGTGCTGTCGGTGAATTTAAAGATGCGTCAGCCGTAAAACAGATTTTCTGCGGTGTGTCTTTTAAGACAAAAGAAATCCGCGCGGTTTCTTCAATCAGAATTTACAGGGAAATGCTGTTCCCGGTCAATGGACTCGCACCGTCAGCTAAATCCGAGATAGCATCGGATATAATGTCCGGAAATCTTATACACTTGCTTGATGAAATGCATGATGATGCAGACAGGGCATTCCGTTTCAGAGTAACATCAAAGAATGATACGGCAGACATTGCATCGAGAATACAGGCAGCATCGGGTGGCAGGCTGATAAATTCACCATCCGACTATGAGATTGAGATTAAACTTATTGCATCAAAAAGCGGCGGTTACGGGATAATGTTGAAGCTTCATACATGGAGCGACAGACGTTTTGCATACAGACGGGAATATGTGGCAGCATCAATGAAACCGGTTAATGCGGCGATGATGATATATCTTGTCCGTGATTACCTCAAAGAAGGTGCTCAGATATTGGATCCGTTCTGTGGAGTCGGAACGGTTCTGATCGAGCGGAACAAGGTTGTCAGGGCATCTCATATGTATGGAATTGATACATTCGGAGAAGCTGTAGCCAAAGCAAGGGTTAACACGGCAGCTGCCGGAGTAAACATTAATTACATAAACAGAAATTTTTTCGATTTCAGACATGAATATAAATTTGATGAGATTATAACTGAGATGCCGGACGATACCGGTGTCTATGATGCTTTTCTGGATAAGTGCGCCGAACTTTTAAATGAAGACGGTTTGATAATCATGCTTTCCAAAGAAAAAAATCTCATAAAGAAACAATTAAGACTCAGCGATAAATTCAGTCTGTTAAGGGAGTTTTCGTTTAACAGCAAGGAAAACCTTAATATTTATATAATAAAGGGATGATAATAATATGCCATACCTGCTTAAATTTCTATCATACGAAAAAGATTTCACCCTGGTGGCCGGTATATCTTAATCAGAAAGCTGCGATGTATGTCTGTGCACATGCATTGTCTGACTCACTTGAATATTCGTACAAACTTCTCGGCAATATTCTTGATTGTGTACCTGCCGGTGTTGTGGCACTTGAAGCATTCCGGAACGCATATGATTTTGATATCTGCATTCTGTAATAAAAAGCTTGCACACTTACAATATATGAGTTATAATCCCTAGTGATAAAAATAATATTAATCTTCAGGGCAGGGTGAAATTCCCGACCGGCGGTAGAGTCCGCGAGCGGTGCGAAGCATTGCTGAACCGGTTAGATTCCGGTACCGACAGTACAGTCTGGATGGAAGAAGATGAGCGTGTGTATATCTTTAACGGTATACCTGCACCCGGATTCTGATGCACCTGAATTATATTCAGGTGCTTTTTTTGCCAGAAAGGCATCCCTGAACAATAGGGCAGGCAGATGGCCGCCCGGATGTTAGGAGGAACGAATTATGACTAAATTTTTATCACACTTTGGGAAACTTTGGGACGCAATAAGTTCCAATGTGATATTCCTGCTTGAATTTGTGGGAATAATCGCTGCAATTTTTGTTATCGCGTATGTTGTTGAACGCGCGATTAAGAAGAGAAATAATGACACCGGGAAAATCCTTACAACCCGTAAAGTCGCTGTAATCGGTGTAATGTCAGCAATTTCAGGCATACTTATGTGCTTTGAAATACCGCTTTGGTTTGCACCGCCGTTTTATAAACTGGACTTCTCGGAACTGCCGGTTCTTATATGCGGATTTGCCTTCGGACCTGTTGCAGGAGTGCTTGCGGAAGCTGTTAAGATTCTGATAAAACTCATTCTTAAGGGAACGTCAACGGCATTTGTCGGTGACCTCGCCAATTTTGTTGTCGGCTGTTCATTTATACTTACGGCAACTATCATATATCATATTAAGAAGAATAAGAAAACCGCTGTTATATCCTGCATAATAGGTACACTGGTTATGACGGTAGCCGGAACAGCATTCAATGCGGTATATCTTCTGCCGAAATTTGCCGAGATGTACGGAATGCCTATGGATGCGCTTATAGCAATGGGAACGGCAGTCAATAAGAATGTTAAAAATATCACAACATTTGTGGTGCTGTGTGTTGCGCCGCTTAATCTGCTTAAAGGTTTTGCCGTATCGTTAGTGACGATACTGATATATCATCCGTTACGTCCGATTCTCAAGAAAAACAATTAAAATATATTGATTAAAACCTCTGTTTCATAGTAAAATATGTAACAGAGGTTTTTTTGAAAGGAAAATGCGGAATGATTAAGTTTGATAATGACAAATATGAACTTATACAGGAAGAAAGAATAGAAGAACTGAAATCCGACGGATATCTTTTCAGACACAGAAAGTCCGGTGCAAGAGTTCTTATACTGGCTAATGATGATGAGAATAAGGTATTTTCGATAGGATTTCGTACACCGCCGCCTGACAGTACGGGAGTACCGCATATACTTGAACATTCGGTTCTGTGCGGTTCGGCAAAGTATCCGGTTAAGGATCCGTTTATCGAACTGGTAAAGGGTTCGCTTAACACATTTCTTAACGCGATGACATATCCGGATAAGACGGTATATCCGGTGGCAAGCTGCAATGATGTGGATTATCGTAATCTTATGGATGTATATATGGATGCTGTTTTTAATCCGAATATATATACCAGAAAAGAGATTTTTATGCAGGAAGGCTGGCATTATGAACTGGAGAGCGCACAGGCACCTCTTAAGTATAACGGTGTAGTATATAACGAGATGAAGGGTGCGTATTCTTCACCTGATGACGTGCTTAACAGGTATTGTCTGAATTCGTTGTATCCTGATACCGCATACAGTGTGGAATCGGGAGGGGATCCTGACAGCATACCAGATCTTAGTTATGAGGATTTCCTTGCATTTCATAAGAAATTATATCATCCGTCCAACAGTTATATATATATCTACGGAAATTGCGATATGGCTGAGAGACTTGAATATCTGGACAGGGAATATCTTTCACATTATGATTGTATGAAAGTTGATTCTGAAATTAAGACGCAGAAACCGTTTGAGTCCATGCACAGAGTAGAGGCTCAGTACTCGGTAACCGAGGACGAGGGAATATCGGGCAGAACTTATTTGTCATATAATCTGTCCGTTGGCGATACTCTCGATAAGAAACTGTATATCGCAATGCAGGTACTTGACTATGCTCTTTTTTCGGCACCGGGAGCCCAGGTCCGCCAGGCACTTATCGACGCAGGTATCGGAGATGATATCATATGCTCGTACGAAAGTTCGTTAAAACAGCCTATGTTTACGATTGCCGCGAAAAATACCGACGAAGACAGAGTTGATGAATTTCTGCGTATTATCAACGACACTTTGACCAGAATAGCTGACGACGGAATTAACAAAGATACTTTAAGAGCTGGAATCAATTCAATGGAATTCAGATACCGTGAAGCGGATTTCGGACAGTTTCCTAAGGGACTTATGTACGGCCTGAGTCTTATGGACAGCTGGCTTTATGATGAAAAGAGCCCGTTCATACACCTTGCCCAGAATGACACTTATGAATTCCTTAAGAACAATATAGATACAGGATATTTTGAAGGACTTGTGCGCAGATATCTGCTTGAGAATACACACACATCGCTTGTGATCCTTAAGCCTGTAATTAATCTTACATCTGATAATGACGCAAAGGTGGCGGAGAAACTTGCCGCGTATAAAGCTTCACTTTCAGCTGAAGAGATAGAAAGACTTGTAAAAGAGACAAAAGAACTTAAAGAATACCAGTCTGAGCCTTCTACCGATGAGGAACTTAAGACAATACCGATGCTTACAAGAGATGACATACGAAAAGAACCGGCACCTCTTTATAATGATTTTGAAGAGATATCCGGTGTGACGGTTGATCATCATAATGTATACACGAACGACATAGGATATCTTAAATTATCATTTGATATCGGGGCTGTTGATACGGAAGACATCCCGTATGTGGGTTTGCTTGGTACAGCTCTCGGATATGTCGACACAGACAGTTATACTTATGAGCAGATATCCAATGAAATCGATATCCACACCGGAGGCATAACATCGGGACTTTCGACATATGAGAATATCCATACCCACAAGGTAAGTGCCAGATTTAATGTCGACTGTAAGGCGATAGGCGAAGAATATGCAAAAGCAATGGATCTCATCCGTGAGATGATATTTAATGCGCATTATGATGATCACAAGAGAATGAAGGAAATCCTTGCCGAAATCAAGTCCAGACTGCAGAACCGTATGGTGTCGGCCGGACATTCATCGGCAGTGCTGGCATGTAATGCACAATACCTTGAAACATCGAGATATTCGGAACTTACATCGGGAATATCATATTACAGGTTTATATCCGATCTGTATGATAATTTTGAGGAACGTAAAGAAATCATATCCTCAAAGCTTAACAAAATAACGGAACGTATTTTTACCGTGGACAGGCTTATAGTATCATTAACGGGAGATGACACTGTATATACGGCAGTCAGGGATAGTCTGGCGGGATTCATAGACGGACTTCCGGACGTGGCATATGATACTGCTGAAAGGAATTTCAGATATACCAATATCAGACGGGCATATAAGAGTGCGTCACAGGTAAATTATGTGGCAAGATGCGGAAGTTTCGGAGATAAAGGAATAGAATATTCACCTGCACTTAAAGTATTTAAGACTATAATGGATTATGATTATCTGTGGATAAATATAAGAGTTAAAGGCGGGGCATACGGCTGTATGAACGGCTATAATGTGACCGGAAACGGATATTTCTGCTCGTACAGGGATCCGAATCTTAAACAGACCGACATCATATACGAGGGAATACCAGAATATATCAGAAACTTCAATGCAACGGAGCGTGAGATGACCAAATATATCATCGGAACTTTCAGCGGACTGGATATACCGCTCACCCCTCAGCGCAAGGGAAGCCGCTCTTTTGAGTCATGGATGCGCGGCGCGGATGAAGAGTATTACCGCAAGGACAGAGCAGGAGTGCTGAACACTTATCAGGACGACATAAAGGCACTTGAACCTGTAATCAAGGCCATTCTTTCGGATAACAGGCTTTGTGTAATAGGAAACAGTGGCAGCATTGATGACAATGCGGAACTTTTTGATGAAATATATAATTTATTATAAGAACAGAGGACGATGAATTGGAGACAAAATCAGGATTTGTGGCGCTTATCGGGCGCCCGAACGTGGGTAAATCCACATTGATGAACAGGCTGATAGGCCAGAAGATAGCAATAACATCCAACAAACCGCAGACAACGCGTAACAGAATACAGACGGTTTATACGGACGAGAGAGGCCAGATTATTTTTCTCGATACACCGGGAATCCACAAGGCTAAGAATAAGCTTGGAGAATTTATGGTGGATGTTGCGGAGAAAACCCTTGCGGATGTTGATGTTGTGTTATGGCTTGTTGAACCGACCGATTATATCGGTGCCGGAGAACAGCACATAATAACAAGACTTAAGAGCTGCAAGAAACCGGTTATTCTTGTTATCAATAAGGTTGATACGATACGCAAAGACGAGATTCTTAAGTTCATAGACACTTACCGTAAGGAAATGGATTTCGCCGAGATCGTACCGGTATCCGCACTTAAGGGAACGAACACGGATGATCTTACGGATGTGATATTTAAGTATCTGGGTGAAGGCCCGATGTACTATGATGAGGATACCGTAACCGACCAGCCGATGAGACAGATAGTATCTGAACTGATACGTGAAAAAGCACTCAGATGCCTGAGTGAGGAAATTCCGCATGGAATTGCAGTCACTATTGAACAGATGAAAGAACGTAAGGGTGCAAATGGCGAACCGATATGGGACATCGAGGCAACGATCATCTGTGAAAGAGACAGCCACAAAGGTATCATAATAGGCAAAGGCGGCGCGATGCTTAAGAAAATAGGCTCTGCGGCGCGTTATGAGATAGAGCATATGATGGAGCAGAAGGTTAATTTGAAACTCTGGGTCAAAGTGCGTAAAGAATGGCGTAATTCCGATCTGCTTATCAAGAATTTCGGATACAGAAAAGAGGATTAAGTTCTGAATGGCTGACCAGATTAAGGTCATGGGAATGGTGATTTCATCCGCGCCCATAGGAGAACATGACAAAAGAATAGTGCTTCTTACCAAAGAAAAAGGCAAAATAAGTGCTTTTGCCAGAGGCGCAAGAAGACCGGGCAATCATCTTATGGCAGCCAGCGAGAGTTTTGCGTTCGGAAGTTTCTATCTGATATACGGCAGGGACTCATACACATTGGTGAATGCGGAAATTTCCAATTATTTCAGGGAACTGGCCGGGGATATTACAATGACATATACGGCATGTTATTTTCTTGAACTGGCAGGGTATTATGCAGTGGAAAATCAGAATGGTGCAGAAATGCTTAATCTTATCTATGCGGCATTTAAAGCTTTGTTAAATCCTAGCCTTGACAACAGACTGGTGCGGTATGTGTATGAATTGAAAATGCTTGTCATAAACGGAGAATATCCGGATTTCTTTGTGTGCCGGGTGTGCGGTGCCAAAGACAATGCCGCCGGTTTTTCAATATCGCATAACGGTATTGTATGTGACGGATGTATACGAAACATTGCGGATGCGATAACTTTATGCGGCGGGACGGTGTATACACTTCAGTATATTGTATATTCGGAAATCGGCAGACTTTTTACTTTCAGGGTGTCTGATGAAGTCCTCGAAGAATTGCGGATGGTTATGGCGAGATGTATGAATACATATGTAGACAGGCGCATGAATTCGCTGGAAATTCTTGATGCACTTATATAATTTAATAATAACACTTGAAAAATATGTTCAAAACATATAAAATATTTCACTAAGAGATTAATGTGATATAACAGCGAGGTATATATTATGGAAAAGACAATGGATAAAATTGTTGCTTTAGCAAAATCAAGAGGATTCGTATATCCGGGTTCGGAGATATACGGTGGACTTGCCAATACATGGGATTACGGAAATCTTGGTGTTGAGCTTAAGAACAATGTCAAGAAGGCATGGTGGCAGAAATTTATTCAGGAAAGTCCTTATAATGTGGGCGTGGACTGTGCGATACTCATGAATCCGCAGACCTGGGTGGCATCGGGACACCTTGGAGGATTTGCAGACCCGCTTATGGACTGTAAGGAATGTAAGGAAAGATTCCGTGCAGACAAGCTTATTGAAGATTGGGCAGCTGAGAATAATTTCACCATAGACGGTGCCGTTGATGCATGGAGCAAGGACGAAATGGAGCAGTTTGTGGCTGACCATAACATTGCATGTCCTTCATGCGGTAAGCATAATTTTACGGAAATCAGACAGTTCAACCTTATGTTCAAGACATTCCAGGGTGTAACAGAGGATGCCAAGAACACTGTATATTTAAGACCTGAGACTGCACAGGGTATATTCGTAAACTTCAAGAATGTCCAGAGAACATCCCGTAAGAAAGTGCCTTTCGGAATCGGACAGATCGGTAAATCATTCCGTAACGAAATTACACCGGGTAACTTCACTTTCAGAACAAGAGAGTTTGAACAGATGGAACTTGAATTTTTCTGCAAACCGGGAACCGATCTTGAGTGGTTCTCATACTGGAGAGAATTCTGTATCAACTGGCTTAAGGCTCTCGGAATCAAAGAAGACGAGATGAGAGCAAGAGACCATTCTCCTGAGGAACTCTGCTTCTATTCAAAGGGCACAACGGATATTGAATTCCTCTTCCCATTCGGATGGGGCGAGCTTTGGGGCATTGCAGACAGAACTGATTATGACCTCACACAGCATCAGAATACATCGGGAATCGATATGTCATATTTTGATGATGAGGATAATTCCAAATATATCCCTTATGTTATCGAGCCATCACTCGGTGCAGACCGTGTTACACTTGCATTCTTATGTTCAGCATATGATGAAGAAGAACTTGAGGGCCAAGATGTGAGAACAGTTCTTCATTTCCATCCGGCAATCGCACCTGTCAAAATCGGTGTGCTTCCTCTTTCCAAGAAGCTCAATGAAGGTGCCGAAAAGATTTATGCAGAACTTTCCAAGAAGTACAATTGTGAGTTCGATGACAGAGGAAATATCGGTAAGAGATACAGAAGACAGGATGAAATCGGAACTCCGTTCTGCGTAACATATGATTTTGATTCAGAGAACGACGGATGTGTAACTGTCAGAGACAGAGATACAATGGAGCAGGAAAGAATCAAGATAGAAGATCTTGCTGCATATTTCGAAGATAAAATGAGTTTCTAGGCATATAATTGACCGGAGGAATCTTATATGATATGCGATAAATGCGGATTCGAGCATAACAGCAAGTCTGTATGCCCTAAATGCGGTGCGCGTGTTATCTATGTTAACGAAGATTATTTAAGACGTAAAGAAGAGTGGGAAAAAGCGCAGAAAGCCGGTACGGCAGGTGCGCTCCCACCCGGAATAATGCATTCCACCAGGGAAGAACATGACAGGGAAAAAGGCCGTGACACGGTTGTGTCCAGGGAATCCTACGGAAGGCAGAATACACAGAAAGGCGGGTCGGAAACGGCGGGCCTTTCTTTTGATGTGGTGAGAAATGTAATTTTAAAAGCTGTTGCCGGAGTAATTGTCTTTTTTAAAAAGCATTTTGGCAGGAGAAAACCGGCTGAAGTCATCAGGGAACTGAAATTCGATGATGGCAAAGAGACACTTGATACGTCAAAACTGGTTGTCAGCCACAAAATATTTAAAGATAAACTCCGACCTGTTTTCATAACTGCGGCGGCGGTTGTTTTTGCTGCAGTGGCAGCAGTGGTTATTATTAACGTTATCAGGAATATTGACCATAGCAGGGTATTTTATTATGACGGAAAATATGCATACCTTTCCGATGATACGGATAATGCACTTTGGGGCAGTACGGACGGTGACATGACAATCGCATCGGCCGGAGACAGCGCAGTTATCGGATATGATGCGGACGGAATATATATGTATTCCTCCGGCAGAAAATATACCGTACAGGCTTCAATCTCTTCTGTGGCAGCATATAATGAACAGCTGACGGGTGTTATATATACAACATCAGACGGCGGTGTATTCTATACGGACGGAAAAGATTCCTTAAAAATAGATATAGATGTTGCCCAGGGTTTTACACATGCATGCAAAGTGAGCGACAACGGTAAATATTATGTCCTTACGACGAGCGACGAAAGCGATGATTTTTCATCTGGTGAGAGTTCTTTTTACATCGGTGACAGTGACGGTAATCTTACACTCATAAGCAGGGACAACAACGATAAGGATGTGCTCAGGGTATATGATGACGGAAGCGTGGTATACATAGATATGGAAACAGGAGACTATGGTATCGTAAACAGCAGAAAAATCATGAGGTACGCGGATGATTCCGTAACACAGATAACTGACGGCTTATCCAAATACAGGACAAGCGGTGATGAAATCTATTACCTTACAACTGATGGAAAGATATGTATGACGGAAATGAACCAGAATGGGTCTGTAACGGCATTGGATTTTGAGGTTCAGGATTTGTCTGATAATCTTGCCGGTACGGAGAAAGGAATAATTTACCGCAAAGATGACGGATATTATTATGCCGGTGCGGACAGTGAACCTATCAGAATTAACAAATGCAAAGATGATGCCGATTGCATCTGGTATGAAGAAAATATAATAAACTCCTACATATGTGCCGGAGAATTCTATTCGGCAGGAGGTACATCCGACAAAGCATTGTTTGAAATAAATGATCCGGGCAAGGCGGTATATTCGGCTGAATCAGGATATATAGCGGCAGTTTCATCGGATGGAAATCTTCATATCGTTAGCGAATCTTCTGACAGGGAAACGGCGGCGGCTGACAGTGTGAGTGAAATTGCCAATCATAAAGGTGTAATATACACCAAAGATAATATCGCATATCTGCTTCTAAAACCGGACGGCAGACCGAAGAAACTGGCGGATATATCCGGAGGTGTTGTCAGTGCGTTTTATTCCGGACGCAGGTATTATATCGTTAATGATAAAAATATTCTTTATAATGTTAAGCAAAACGGCAGAGTCAGTGAAAATGCCGGATATGTTTCATTTACAGACCTGATGGAAAAATAACAGGTACAAAACTTAATGAAAACGTACAATCTTTAGTTGAAATTTTGGATTGTTATGTTATAATAACGAGTGGGCGAGGTATTTTTGCGCCCTAAATGCTTAATGCCGTGCGGTACGTGGGTTTTTGTAAGGGACATTTCCTGTTTTTTACAAAAGCCTATGATGTTGCATGGCTATAACTAAGCAATAATATTATTAGGAGGAATTACAAATGGCAAACAAATGGGTTTACATGTTCAGCGAAGGCGATATGAGCATGCGTAATCTTCTTGGTGGTAAGGGTGCCAACCTTGCTGAGATGTCAAGCATCGGACTTCCGGTACCACAGGGATTCACAATCACAACAGAAGCTTGTACACAGTACTATGAGGACGGTCGTAAGATCAACGACGAAATCATGGCACAGGCTATGGAAGGTGTTAAGAAGATGGAGGAGATCAACGGCAAGAAGTTCGGCGATCTTAAGAATCCTCTCTTAGTTTCTGTTCGTTCAGGTGCCAGAGCTTCTATGCCTGGTATGATGGACACAATCCTTAACCTTGGTTTGAACGATGAAGTTGTTGCAGCAATGATAGCTGGTAACCCAGATCCGAAATTCGAGCGTTTCGTATACGATTCTTACAGACGTTTCATCCAGATGTTCTCTGATGTCGTAATGGAAGTTGGTAAGAAATATTTTGAACAGTTAATCGATAAGATGAAAGAGGACAGAGGAGTTAAGTTCGACGTTGAACTTACAGCTGCTGACCTTAAGGAATTAGCTGAGCAGTTTAAGGCTGAGTACAAGAATCAGTTAGGAACAGATTTCCCTTCAGATCCTGTAGAGCAGTTAAAGCTTGCTATCGAGGCTGTATTCCGTTCATGGGACAACCCACGTGCTAACGTATATCGTCGTGACAATGATATCCCTTATTCATGGGGTACTGCAGTTAACGTAATGCCTATGGTATTCGGTAACCTTAATGATGAGTCAGGTACAGGTGTTGCATTTACCCGTGACCCTGCTACAGGCGAGAAGAAGCTCATGGGCGAGTTCCTTATCAATGCACAGGGCGAGGACGTTGTTGCCGGTGTTCGTACACCTATGCCGATCGCTCAGATGGAGCAGGAGTTCCCAGAAGCATACACTGAGTTCATCAAAGTATGTGAGACTCTTGAGAACCATTATCATGACATGCAGGATATGGAGTTCACAGTAGAGAACAAGAAGCTTTACATGCTCCAGTGCCGTAACGGTAAGAGAACAGCTCCTGCTGCTCTTAAGATTGCATGTGACCTTGTTGATGAAGGACACAAGACAGAGGAAGAAGCAGTTGCTATGATCGATCCTCGTAACCTTGATACACTTCTCCACCCACAGTTCGATGCTGCTGCACTTAAGGCTGCAACACCAATCGGTAAAGGACTTGGTGCTTCTCCTGGAGCTGCTTGCGGTAAAGTTGTATTCACAGCTGAGGATGCTGAGAAATGGGCTGAAAGAGGAGAGAAAGTTGTTCTTGTACGTCTTGAGACATCACCTGAAGATATCACAGGTATGAAGGTATCACAGGGTATCCTTACAGTTCGTGGTGGTATGACATCACACGCTGCCGTTGTTGCACGTGGTATGGGTACATGCTGTGTATCAGGATGCGGTGACATCGCTATGGACGAAGAGAATAAGAAGTTCACATTAGCTGGACAGACATTCACAGAAGGTTCAGAGATCTCTATCGATGGTACTACAGGTAACATCTATGCAGGTCTTATCCCAACAGTTGATGCTACAATCGCCGGCGAGTTCGGACGTGTTATGGCATGGGCTGATAAATACAGAAAGCTCAAAGTAAGAACAAATGCAGATACTCCTGCAGATGCTAAGAAGGCTCGTGAGCTCGGTGCCGAAGGTATCGGACTTTGCCGTACAGAGCATATGTTCTTCGAGGAAGACAGAATCGCTGCATTCAGAGAGATGATCTGTTCTGATACAGTAGAAGAGAGAGAAGCTGCTCTTAATAAGATTCTTCCATATCAGCAGGGAGATTTCAAGGCTCTCTATGAGGCACTTGAAGGAAATCCTGTTACAATCAGATTCCTTGATCCACCTCTTCATGAGTTCGTACCTACCGAAGAAGCTGACATTGAGAAGCTTGCTAAGGCTCAGGGTAAGACAGTTGAGCAGATTAAGACAATCATCGCTTCACTTCACGAGTTCAACCCTATGATGGGTCACAGAGGATGCCGTCTTGCAGTTACTTATCCGGAAATCGCTAAGATGCAGACAAAGGCAGTTATCCGTGCAGCAATCGAAGTTCAGAAAGAGCATCCGGATTGGAATGTTAAGCCTGAAATCATGATTCCGCTTGTATGTGAAGTTAAAGAGCTTAAGTTCGTTAAGAAGGTTGTTGTTGAGACAGCAGATGCTGAAATCGCAGCAGCAGGCGTTAAGCTTGAGTATGAAGTTGGTACAATGATCGAGATCCCTAGAGCTGCTCTTACAGCTGACGAGATCGCTACAGAGGCTGATTTCTTCTGCTTCGGTACTAACGACCTTACACAGATGACATTTGGTTTCTCACGTGATGATGCAGGTAAGTTCCTCGGTGCTTACTATGACAACAAGATCTTCGAGAACGATCCGTTCGCTAAGCTTGACCAGACAGGTGTTGGTAAGCTTATGGAAACAGCTATCAAGCTTGGTAAGCCGGTTAATCCTAAGCTCCATGTTGGTATCTGCGGTGAGCACGGTGGAGATCCTTCATCAGTTGAGTTCTGCCACAAGATTGGTCTTGACTATGTGTCATGTTCACCATTCCGTGTGCCTATTGCAAGACTTGCAGCAGCACAGGCAGCTATTGCTAATAAATAATAGAAATTCTATTGGTCAGCCCCACAGAAATGTGGGGCTGATTTTATTTGTGGAAAATGCATTTTTTCACCATTGGCATATTAGGGATATGATTGGATGAGCATGGCAGTCGGCGAGCTGAGTGCAGTAGGTGCGCCATACAGAGAACCGGCAGCGCAGTTAAAACGATATTTGTCGATGACTTCATACATTTAATATTTACAGATGAGAATAAAATTGGTGCAATTAACTCGGAATAAACCGAGTCGAAAGGAACCGAGTAAATGAAATTTATTGGACGTAAAGAAGAATTGAATAAACTGGATAAGGCCATATATGCGGATGAATTATGAATGTAAGCAGGTTGCACATGAGAGCAATGTTGAAGGCTTAAGCATTATTCTGTCTGAAACCATGGATCTTCCGAAACTTGGATTTTCAGATATAGAGTCACTGTTGGATTATATTTTTGAACTCTCTTCCAAGGAAAAGCTGGTTTTGGTATTGGATGAATATCCGTATTTAAGGGAATCTGTTAAATGGGAGGAGCACGGACCAGGCATTTGGATTTGGAAACGGCGGTAAGATTTATTATCGCCGAACCAAATCAATAAACAGGCAAAATGTACATTGACGTCCGCCGGCTGCTTAAGTATAATTAATCCATAACTCAGAAATCTTTAATTCTGTTTTTCAAATCCAACTGCTTGGGGTTGGTCGTGATAATCTTTTTAAATCCACGGAAAGCTTGGTAATATATTATACGGAGGAACTGCCTATGACAGAAAATGAACTGAATGATATGCTTAAATCGGAAACGAAGAAACTAAAGGAAATTAATGCTTTTATAAAAAGAAGCCCTGGAGGGAATCTTAAAATCTATATCAAAAACGGACAAAAATATTATAGTTTATCGGATGGTCAGCATGAGACATACTTATCAAAGAAGAAATCTGATTTTATGTATTTAATAGCACAGCGCAATTATTACGAGAAAGTAAAGAAAATCCGGGAAAATAACATAAAGGAACTGACAAGGTTTAATGAGCGATATGTTCCTCAGGCTGAGCAGGTGGTTTATGCGGGACTTTCGGGAGATCGAAGGGAATTGGTAAAGCCGTATGATCCGGATACTTTGAAGATGATTGAAGGAATAGAGAGTGATAAGTTCGATACAGCGCCGTATTCAGAGGGATGTCGTTATGAGACGGATAAAGGAGAAAAAGTCCGCTCAAAATCGGAAGTAATCATAGCTAATTTATTAAACGGGTATAGCGATGTTCTCAGATATCAATATGAGAAACCTTTGTATCTCGAAAACGATGGGACGGAAGTAATGGTGCATCCTGATTTTACGGTATATAACCTGATTACTGGTAAGATTATATATTGGGAGCATGCAGGAATGATTGATGATACAGAATATGCATCTGATTTCGTCAGAAAATACAACCTGTATCTTGCGAATGGGTTTATACCTTGTGATAATCTTATGATAACATTTGAATGTCAGGAGAAACCGTTGGATATTGGGAATGTGAAGAGAATAATAAATAAAATTGCAGAGGGGTAGGTTTGTAAAAGAATACCCGCGGTCGGGTCAGGACAAAATCGGAATAATCTGGCCGCGGGATTGCCTCGGATGATTATTATTGTAATGAAATGAGCCAAATCAAGAAAATCGGATGCTAAATAACATAATAATATCACTAAATTCAGCATTATAGCTAAAAAAGTGATAACTCTCAATAAATTACGAGGCTTGAAAATCACCAAAATCACACTTTATTCTCCAAAGTCACCAATTTGGTGTGAAAATTGGCATTTATGGTGGAATGACGAACATGACATAATGTAGTAAATTATACGTAGAGTATCACTGAACACTATAAATGTTATAGAAAAGTGAGAAAAAGGCTATTTGTGATGCGGGTGAGAAGAAAAATAATCTCACCAAATACCAAAATAAACACAAAAAAGTGATAAAGTTTAATATACTACATTCGATTCCGCCCAATCAGGCTACCCCGCGGGGGAATATTTCCGCTGCCGCAGTAGCATAGCCGCGTGAAGCCAAATCAGGCTTCCCCGCGGGGAAAAATTACCGCTGCCGCAGTAGCATAGCCGCGTGAAGTCCAATCAGGCTTCCCCGCGGGAATTATAAATACCTATTGTTTGTCCTCGGGCACTGTGCTATAATGCTTATGTTTTGAGTATAATTACGGCGGATAATATAATTCATCAGCTGACGAATTTTACTGCTGCCTGAAAGAAGGAAAAGGAAAATGACTGCCTTTAAGGAGCAATATAGTAAAGAAATACAGAATCAGGAAATCAAGTCAAATAAAAGAACGCTGAAAGGATTTATGTGGCTTTTCGGACTGCTTTTTATGATATGGCTGTTTACGATGGAAGGATTATTTGTGGTTGACGCACATATAATGACAATGGCGTTTATAATAACTGCGGCAGTATGTGTTCCTGTTGCAATTATAGGAATCAGGAATAAACTTGGAGCGGGATGGATTAAATACTACTTCCTGATATCTATATGTGCGGTGTCAGGAATCGTGGCAGCACTGTTGTCATTCCACGCGACGTTTGTATATGTGCTTCCACTATTGTTTGCCATCCAGTACAAGAATAAGAAAATTCTATGGTTTACCTATATACTTGACATAGTTGTGATGGCTTTCAGTATGCTGTTCGGATTCTATTACGGACTGTGTGACCTCAATGTCATACTTGCAAGCAATCATACAAGGGAATGGTATATTGAAAACAGCATGAACGGGTATCTTACCATGCAGATGTATGAGAATCCGGTAGCTAATATACTTATATACGGAGAAGTGCCGAGAGCAGGAATACTCCTGGTATTCACGGTAATGTTAAAATATACGATAATGAGCTGCCATGATGACGAAGTAAGAATAGCGGAACTTACATATCGCATGGATACTGACGGACTCACGGGGATAGCGAGCAAAGATAAGTTTGACGACCTTGCACAGAAATATTACCCATATGTAAAACATGTTTCAGTTATATTCTGGGACATTGATAATCTGAAAAATATTAATGATGAGTATGGACATGATGCCGGAAACAAGGCTGTACAGGTACTGGCGGCCATCATGTTCGGAAAGACAACCGAAAGAATTAAAGCCTTCAGGTACGGGAGCGATGAATTTATCATGATAGTGGAGAACCCGGACGCGACGGAGACACAGACTATAATCGAGACAGTCCGTAAGGACCTTGCCGGGGAAAATCTGGGCTTTGATATATCTGCGACAGTGGGATGTGCGACCGGCAAAGGTAATGAAATCAATAAGCTTGTAAAGATGGCTGACGCACTTATGTACAATAATAAAATACAGAATAAAGGAGATAGCAATGCCTGATCAGTTTTCAAGAACGAGAATGCTTCTTGGTGAAGAAGGGATAGATAAATTGCAGCACAGCAAAGTTGCGATATTCGGAATCGGAGGAGTCGGAGGATATGTGGCCGAAGCACTCGCCAGAAGTGGTGTGGGCTCATTTGTTCTGGTGGATGACGATAAAGTCTGTCTTACCAACATTAACAGGCAGATAATTGCATTAAGAAGTACTGTCGGTAAAGATAAAGTAGAAGTTATGAGAGACAGGATTCTTGATATCAATCCTAAAGCCGAAGTTGAAGTGCGCAAATGCTTTTTTTTGCCGGAAAATGCGGATGAATTTAATTTTGAAGAATATTCATATGTGGTAGATGCAGTGGATACGGTTACGGCCAAGATAAGCATCATTATGAAAGCCAAGGAAGTGAAAGTACCTGTAATAAGCTGTATGGGAGCCGGCAACAAACTAGACCCGACAGCGCTTAAGGTAGCGGATATATATAAGACATCTATGTGCCCGCTTGCCAAGGTCATGCGCCATGAACTTAAGAAACGCGGTGTAAGAAAATTAAAAGTTGTATATTCGACCGAACAGCCCAAAAGACCGGTTGAAGATATGGCAGGCAGCTGCCGTACCAACTGCGTGTGTCCGCCGGGTGCCAAGCACAAATGCACCGAAAGAAGAGACATACCGGGAAGTGTGTCATTTGTACCATCGGTTGCCGGACTTATAATTGCCGGAGAAGTTATAAAAGATTTGTGCAGATAATATAAAAAAACATATTGACAAATATTATCTGCCGTGTTAGCTTGATAACAGACATTAATAAATCAAGGAGGTAGGAAATATGTTTACAAAAATAAGAATAAATGTCATTAACAATTACACAAAGAACAATACAGCCTGCCTCGGTGGATTATTCTAATTAATACAATATAATTATAAGTCCGAGAGTGATGCGCAGTCTGTATTGGCTGCGCTTTTATATTGCCATTTTATGGCAGATATGAACACTCCCGGACTTTTTTTGTGTGTTCTGCCGGGGATGGAAGAAGGAAGGAGAATATGGTGAAAAAGGTAAATAAAAACCCGCTGTGGCGTTATGCCGGCAGCAATTGGTGGCGGTATCTTATCGGTCTGACATCACTCGTGATGAGTGTATTGCTTGATATATGGTTCCCGCTGATAACGATGTCGATCGTTGATGATGTGATAATCGGCGGCGATATGCATATGCTTAAAATCGACTTGATATGTATACTGATTAACGGTTTCGGAAGGGCAGTCTCGCAATACCTCAAAGAATTTTTCTGCGATGTATCGGGATGCCGTGTTGCGAGTATGTCGAGAAAGAATCTCTTCAATCATATCCAGAAATTATCGAGGTCATATTTTAACCGCAATAATACCGGAGAACTCATGGCGCGTGTTAAAGATGATGTGGACAAACTCTGGGATGTGTTTGGATTTGTCGGAATGTTATCCATAGAAGCCACAGGATATACGATCGGTGCGATCATTGCCATGGTAAGGCTTGACTGGAAGTTAAGCATAGTGCCGTTGCTCACACTGCCGGTTATCGGAGTTATGGCGGTAAGACTTGAACGGAAATTAGGTAAAATATACGGAGACATAAGCGAGCAGAATGCCGTATTAAACACTGTCGTTCAGGAGAATCTCTCCGGAGTAAGGACGGTAAAGTCATTTGCCGGGGAGGAATATGAGCTGAAAAAATTCAGAAGCAGCAACAACAGATATTCCGAACTCAATGTCGACCAGGCAGTCATGATGGCAAAGTTTGACCCGTATATGGGATTTATTCCCAAAATAATGCAGCTTTTTGTACTGCTTCTGGGAGGACTTGCTGTAATAAAAGGCAATATGACACTCGGAGTTCTCACGGCATTTATACAATATGCCAACAATATCGTATGGCCTATGCAGAACATGGGATGGCTTACGAACTCACTTGCCGCCGGAATAGCCTCCAATAAGAAAATCAACAAAATCCTTGCTGAGGAGGCCGGGATAAAGGACGCGCCGGATGCAGTTAAAGATGCGGATCCTGACGGTGAAATTTCGTTCAATGACGTTTCGTTTTCAATGAACGGAAGAAAGATACTTGACGGTATTTCTTTTGAACTGCCGGTTGGAAAAACACTCGGAATCATGGGAGTCACCGGCTCCGGCAAAAGTACCATTGTTAATCTGATAGGACGTTTCTATGATGTAGAATCCGGAAGCATTACCATGGACGGCATCGACATAAGAAAACTTCCGCTTGAAGCGGTGCGCTCGCAGTCGGCAGTGGTTACGCAGGAAGTATTTCTTTTCTCCGATACGATTAAGGAAAATATAAAACTCGGACGAAAAGACAGCATGAGTGATGAGACGGTAAAAGAAGCACTTGAGATGGCACATGCATCGGAATTTGTAGATAAACTCACACTTGGAAGCGATACTGTAATCGGAGAGAGAGGTGTCGGATTGTCGGGCGGACAGAAACAGAGAATAAGCCTGGCAAGGGCACTTGCAAGAAAAGCTCCCGTACTTATTCTGGATGATTCGACATCGGCACTTGACATGGAAACGGAACGCGATATCCGGAACGGTCTGCTGCAGATGAAAGATGTCAGCAAGATAATAATAGCACACAGGATTTCGTCAGTCTGTAAAGCGGATGAAATAATTGTGCTGGATAACGGAAAAATTGCGGAACGCGGAACCCATAAGGAACTGCTTGAACGCGAAGGATTATATTATTCGACCTACGAGGCACAGTACGGGGACTACCGTAAAGCACTCAAGGTTATAGGAGAGGAGGAACTCATATGTCAATAAACTCGGTAAAAGAGGACGAGGAACAGAAAGACTCCGTCAAGATCAAAGTGATAATGAGACTTTTCGGTTATATGCTCAAGTACAAAAAACAGATTGCGTTTGTTCTGGTATGTATGTTTATCGCACTCGGAATATCCATTGTAAATCCCCTGCTTTTGCAGCGCGCGATAGATGTGGATATCGTAAACGGCAATTGGAAAGGACTTGTGATAATTGTGGCGGTATCACTTGTACTAAGCATTATTTATATGGTAAGTGCAAGGATGTGGATGAAAACAATGGCACATGTATCCAATGATGTGCTCCTTACCATAAGGGATGAATTGTATACACACATACAGACATTAAGTTTCAGTTTTTTTGACAGCAGGCCGACCGGTAAAATCCTTTCGAGGGTAATCGGCGATGTCAACTCACTCAAAGATGTAATACAAAGCACAGTCACACAGCTTCTGCCGGATTTTCTGACGGTGATAGTCGTGCTGGTAATGATGATAATTGTCAACCCATATCTGACCTTGTCAGCGGTTGCGGCACTGCCTGTAATATTTGCAGGAATGTATATAACTGAAATTCTTGCACATAAGAGATGGCAGGTCTTCAGAAAAAAATCATCCAATATATCAGCATTTGTGCACGAGGATTTGTCAGGAATCGGAATTGTGCAGAGTTTTACGGCAGAAAAAGAATCGGAAAAGGAATTTGACGGACTGGTGAAAGAACATCAGCAATCATTCATCAAGGCGGTGGCTCTTGCGGATGTATTCAGTCCGACAATTGAAATATCATGGGGAATAGGAACATTCCTTTTATATTTTATAGGAATTAGGAAACTCGGAACGGATGCTGTCGGAGTCGGAACGTATACGGCTTTTGCAATCTATCTGTCGATGTTCTGGGGGCCGATTCGTAACCTTGCATCATATTACAATAAACTGGTAACCAATATATCGGCTGCGGAGCGTGTTTTTGATATCATGGATACACCGGCGGATGTAACGGACAGCGAGGATGCTATCGAACTTGGCGACATTAAAGGTCATGTGCAGTTTGAACATGTCGGTTTTGCGTACCCGGATGAACCGGATGTAAAAGTACTTGATGATGTTAATTTTGACATCAGACCGGGAGAGACAATCGCACTTGTGGGACCTACCGGAGCCGGTAAAACAACAATAGTCAGCCTTATAAGCAGATTCTACAATGCGACGGAGGGCAGGGTTCTTGTGGACGGTATGGATCTTAGAGACGTAACGCTTGCAAGTCTCAGGCACCGGATGGGTGTAATGACACAGGATAACTTTCTTTTTTCCGGGACGATAAGGGAAAATATCAAGTACGGAAGACGGGATGCCACGGATGAAGAGATGGTGGCAGCGGCAAAGGCTGTGCATGCGCATCAGTTTATCATGCAGCTTGAAAAAGGCTACGATACAGAGATAAGCGAGCGTGGAGCGAGGCTGTCCATAGGACAGAGACAGCTTCTTGCATTTGCCAGGACAATGGTTTCCAACCCTGCCATCCTGGTGTTGGATGAAGCGACATCAAGCATTGATACACACACGGAAATTCTGGTACAGCAGGGAATTGAGTCACTTCTTAATGGAAGGACTTCATTTGTGATAGCGCACAGACTTTCTACGATTAAGAATGCTGACAGGATATTCGTAATCGATGAAGGCGGAATCAAAGAAGCCGGAACACATGAGGAACTGATGAAGGCCAAAGGAGAGTACTTTGAACTTTATGAAGCACAGTTCGAGGGAGTTGCAGTTTAGAAAAATATAATTGGATTGTAGGACCCGGGTGTGGTATAATTAATCCAAAGCGCGATGCGCGGATTAATTAGCCAAAGGAGTTTAATGATGCAGATTAAGCGTAACATTTTACTTAACCCGGGTCCTTCCACTACTACGGATACCGTTAAGATGGCGCAGGTTGTGCCTGATATATGTCCAAGAGAGAAAGAATTTGCCGGACTTATGAAGCAGATGAGAGAGGACCTTGTAAGAATTGTACATGGTCCGCTTGATGAGTACACGGCGGTTCTTTTTTGTGGTTCAGGTACTATTAATATAGATATATGTCTGAATTCTCTTCTTGATAAGGATAAGAAGGCCTTGATAATCAATAATGGTGCATACAGCACAAGGGCGGCGGAAGTATGTGAATATTACGGGCTGCCGCATATTAATCTCGTCCTTCCGGTGGATGATGTTCCGGATATGGAACTGGTTGGCCGGACTCTGGATGATAATCCGGATATTGGGATAGTATATATTACACATAATGAGACCGGAACGGGAATTGGGAATCCTATAAGAGAGATAGGAAGGATGGCGCATGAACATGGTGCCATATTTGTGACCGATACGACATCCACATATGCCATGGTTCCGATAGATGTTAAGCGGGACAATATTGATTTCTGTATGGCATCGGCGCAGAAGGGAATCATGGGAATGACGGGACTCTCGTTTATAGTCGGACGTAAGGATATCATAGAGAAATCGAAGGATTATCCGAAGCGTTCATATTACTGTAATCTTTACATGCAATATGATTTCTTTAAGAGAACCGGTGAGATGCATTTTACACCGCCTGTACAGACCATATATGCGGCAAGGCAGGCGCTTGATGAATATTTTGCAGAGGGTGAGGAAGCCAAATGGGCCAGACATACACGTGTTATGAATGCCATTCATGACGGACTTGCCGCTCTTGGCTTCAGGGAAGCGATAAGAAGGGAAATTCAGGTCGGATTGGTTGCATCGGTAATATATCCTGATGATGAGAACTGGAATTTTGAGAAAGTGCACGATTATTGTTATGAGCGCGGTTTTACCATATATCCCGGCAAAATAACAGGTGCCAACACATTCAGGTTATGTGCGCTTGGAGCTATTGACGTCAGTGATATAGAGGATTTCTTTGCGGTGCTTAAGCAGGCACTCAAAGCCAATAATATTGCGATACCTCTCAAATATAATAACTAGAAGGAGCCTTGTATGCAGGTAGAAGATTTTGTACAGGAACTTAAGAATATAGGAATAAAGGAAATGTTCGGAGTACCGGACTCCACTTTGAAGCAGTTCTGCGATTATCTTAACAGGGAAGGCAGTGGAGATTTTACACATATGGTTCCGCCCAATGAAGGTGCGGCGGTCGGTCTTGCTGCCGGAAGTTATCTTGCAAAAGGCCGCCCGGCATGTGTATATATGCAGAACAGCGGAATAGGCAATATAGTTAATCCGCTTACATCCATAGCCAATGAAGACGTATATGGTATTCCGATGCTTTTTCTGGTCGGATGGAGAGGTGAACCGGGTGTGCATGATGAGCCGCAGCATGTGTTTATGGGTAAAATTACAGAGCCGATATTCGATGTGCTCGGCGTGGAACATTCATGTATAAGTAAAGATACTACTGCCGAAGAGCTTCATGAAATAATGCTGAAAGCCGGTAAGACGCTTAAATCAGAGAAACAGTATGCTATAATTATCAAGAAAGACACATTCCAGGCGAGACAATCAGAACCTTATACCAATAATTATGAACTGGTAAGGGAACAGGCAATTGCCGGTATTATAAGGTCACTGGATCCGGATGATGTTATCATATCTACTACCGGTAAAATATCCAGGGAAGTTTATGAACAGAGTGATATAATAAATGGAAACCATAAGCAGGCATTTCTTACAGTCGGCGGTATGGGCCATGCGTCCATGATAGCTTACGGATATGCTTCAAGCCGTCCTGATAAGAAAGTATATTGTATAGACGGTGACGGTGCAGAACTTATGCACATGGGAGCACTCAGTTTCATAGGAAGTCATAAGACGGACAATCTGGTGCATATATGTATTAATAACGCGGCACATGAATCGGTCGGAGGAATGCCGACGGGAGCAGCCGGAATGAGTTATGCCGGTATAGCCAAGGCCTGCGGTTACGATCTTGTACTTACCGCATCGACTGAGAAGGAACTTGAAGAAGCACTGGCGAAGGTACATGGATTTAACGGAACCGCATATCTGGAGATTTTTGTCAGCATGCAGTCAAGAGCGGATCTCGGAAGACCTAAGGAGAGCGCGAGACAGAACAGAATTAATTTTATGGAATATCAGGAGGTCAGATAGGTGAAACAGATTTATACTTGTTTTTGCACGGATGTCATACATGAAGGGCATCTTAATATAATAAATAAAGCATTGGAATACGGAGAACTTACCGTAGGTGTCCTCAGTGATAAAGCTATGATATGTTATAACAGGTTTCCTACAATAACCATGCAGGAACGCATTGACATGGTCAAAGATATACCGGGTGTATCACATGTCATCGTGCAGAACGAGGTTATGTATGATGAGATAGTCAACGAGCTAAAGCCGGATTATGTAATACACGGAGATAACTGGAAAAGCGGTCCTGAGGCGGCGATAAGGGACAATGTTATTGCCAATCTTAAGAAATACGGCGGAGAGCTTATTGAGGTAGGTTATACATACAGTGACAGAATCCGTAAGATAGATGCACAGATAACACAGAAACTTGCAATGCCTGAGTTCAGACGCAAGAGACTTAAACAGCTTATCAATCTTTGTCCGATAGTTAAGACTTGTGAAGTCCACAGCGGACTTACCGGCCTTATAGCAGAGAAAACGGTAATACAGAATGATAATGAATTGAGACAGTTTGACGCAATGTGGATATCGAGCCTGTGCGATTCCACAGATAAGGGTAAGCCTGACATAGAACTTGTAGATATGTCATCAAGGCTTCGTACAATAGATGATGTGCTGGATGTAACGACTAAGCCGATTATTCTTGACGGAGATACGGGCGGACTTACGGAGCATTTTGTATACAATGTCAGAACACTTGAGAGAGTCGGTGTGTCGGCAGTTATCATAGAAGATAAGACCGGCCTTAAGAAAAATTCATTGTTCGGAACCGAGGTTGTGCAGACGCAGGACAGCATAGAGCACTTCTGTGAGAAAATCAGGGCCGGCAAGGATGCGCAGAGAACTGATGATTTCATGATAATTGCGCGGATTGAAAGTCTGATTCTTGAACAGGGAATGGAGGATGCACTTAACCGTGCAAGGGCATATGTCAAAGCAGGTGCGGACGGAATAATGATACATTCCAGACGGAAGACGCCGGATGAGATCTTTGAATTCTGTGATACTTTCAGGCAGGAGAATAAGACCACACCGATAGTTGTGGTTCCTACATCATTTAACAGTGTTACTGAGGAAGAACTTGCGGCTCATGGCATTAATATTGTCATATATGCCAATCAGCTTATGAGAAGTGCTTTCCCTGCAATGAAAAACACTGCTGAGTCAATTCTTAAGAACCACAGGGCAATGGAGATAGATTCTTCTCTTATGCCTTTCAAGGACATTATAAGACTTATTGACGAGATCTAAGGAGTGGAATATGGAAAGTGCGATACTTATGGCAGCGGGGCTTGGTACAAGAATGCGCCCATTGACCGACAATACACCGAAGCCGCTTATCAAAGCAGCAGGAAAGCCGCTTATTGAGACGGTCATTGACGGATTATGGCAGCACGGAGTCCGTGAAATATATGTTGTCACGGGATATCTTGCAGAACAGTTTGATTATCTTGCGGAGAAATATCCGGGACTTACACTCGTCAATAATGAAGAATATACTGTCAAAAACAATATTTCATCCATACATGCAGTGTGCCAGTATATGGGTAAGACGGACTGTTTTATATGCGAGGCGGATTTATATGTAAGCGATCCGGCGATTTTTGATATTCCGCACGATAAATCATGCTATTACGGTAAGTATGTTGCAGGACATTCGGATGACTGGGTTTTTGACATGGACGGTGAGAGAATCGTGCGCGTCGGCAAAGGCGGGGATGATACCTATAATATGGTCGGAATCTCTTATTTTAAGGCAGATGACGCAGCATATATAGCTGATGCCATATTGAAAGCATATAAGGAGCCCGGACATGAGACTCTTTTCTGGGATGAAATTGTGGACAGATGTCTGCCTGAGATTAATCTGGGAATATGTCCGGTGGACGCAAGTCAGATTGCGGAGTTGGATACTTGTGAAGAATTACGGGAATTTGAAGCGGGATTAAGAGGATGATTTAATGAATGTAATGTATTTTATAATACCTAAATGCGATGTGGCATTTGTGTATGATGACTTCAATGTGCGTCAGGTACTTGAAAAAATAGAATATTATAAGTACAGCGCCATGCCTGTCATAGACCGCAGCGGACACTATGTAGGAACAATCACGGAGGGCGATTTACTTACCAAGATCAAGGAAGAATATACGCTTAATATCCGTGATGCGGAGAACATACCGCTTAAGACGATACGGAGACGTATGGACAATCAGCCGGTACGTGCACATGCGGTTATGGAGGATCTTATAGATAAGGCTATTAACCAGAATTTTGTGCCTGTTGTGGATGACAACAATATCTTTGTCGGAATTGTTACCAGACGTGCAATAATCCAGTATCTTTTTAACAAGGAGAAGCATAATGAGAATAGCTGATATGCACTGCGATACGGTAAGCAGGGTATATTATGCATTAAAATCCGGAAAACAGACCGGAATGTGGGATAATGATTTTTCGGTAGATTTTAAGCGGATGAAAGAAGCAGGGTATCTGATGCAGTTTTTTGCCTGCTTTGTCAATAAAATGAAAGCAAAAGATATTACAGCCGACGCTTTGGGAATGGTAAAGCTTCTCAAATCCGAAATTGATAAGCACAGTGACATTATCGGACTTGTGCGTTCGTCAGATGACATCCGGCGCAATATTGCAGACAACAGAATGTCGGCCCTGCTTACTTTGGAAGAAGGCGGTGTTCTTGGCGGAAGCATTGACAGGCTTCATGAATTCCATGAAGAAGGAGTGCGCTTAATTACGCTTACATGGAATTATGAGAATGAAATCGGATATCCTAATATAATAGATACTGTTACCGGCAGATGCGAACCGGAAACAGAGCGCGGATTAAAGCCGTGCGGAATAGAAATCGTCAAAGAGATGGAGAGACTTGGTATGATAATAGATGTCTCACATCTTGGAGATGCAGGATTTTATGATGTGGCATGCAACACGACAAAGCCGTTTATTGCAAGTCATTCAAACGCCCGTGCGCTTGCCGGACATGTGCGTAATCTTAAGGATGACATGATACGCATTATCGGTGAGCGTGGAGGTATAATCGGAATTAATTTCTGTCCGGCATTTCTGGATTATGATTCCGGTAAAGAAGACAGCCGTGTGGAAGATATGGTGCGTCATATTCTTTATATCCGTAACCTCGGGGGCAGTGATGTGTGCGCTCTCGGGAGTGACCTGGACGGTATAAGCGGACGGCTGGAGATAGATTCCTGTGATAAAATACACAGGCTGGCAGATGCATTGGCCTCGGGTGGACTTTCATATGACGAGATTGATAAAATAATGTCAAACAACTTGATTGATTTTTTGACAAATCGTAACAAATTATGAACGAATTATTAATAATTTATAAAATAGAATATTTTTTGAAAAAAAAGGTTGCTTTTACTGATATTATGTGTCAAAATGTATACATCAAAGGGATATATGGCACCAGAGAGAGGACTACCGCAGAAAATACTATATCTGCAATTAATTATTCCCGATGTGATATGGGACAATATATGGAGGTATGATTATAATGAAGAAATCAGTAGTCACAAAGAAAATGGTTCTTAAGGATGCAAAGAATGCACCGGCACTTGTAGAACTTCAGAAAGCAGTTAAGGATAACGTTATCGAGCAGTTCATTGCCAAGAGAAAAGAAAGAGGAATGACACAGAGCGATGTATCAACTGTAACAGGTATTCAGAGACCGAATATCAGCAGACTTGAGAGCGGATATTACAATCCTACACTTGATATGCTTGTAAGACTTGCTGACAGCATTGACTGCAATGTTAAGATTACATTTGTAGATAAATAAGTAATCGAATAATTTATCAATCCTCCGGAGAGAATATTTACAGAATATTTTTTCCGGGGGATTTTTTTATGTATGAAATGACAGATTCGGCATCGGAAAATTCAGGCCATTTTGCCGGGGTAATCGGGCCGGAGCGGAATTTTGATATTATCAATAAAAAAATAAATATCGGCCAAAGAGCCACACAATTATTTATGATAGATGGTTTCACAAAAGATGAGATAATGGAAAAATTAATAGAGTCGCTTATAGCGCTTAAGCCGGAGGATATCCCCCAAAAAGCAGGTGATTTTGCGAAACTTGTTCCGTATATAGATGTAACGCCGAAAAACACTCTTAAAGAGGCTGTGGATTATCTGTTAATGGGGATGGTGTGCATGTTTGTTGACGGATATAAATGCTGTTTTGTCATCGACTGCCGGACATACCCGGCGAGAAGCGTAAGTGAACCATGGAAAGACAGGGTTCTGCGCGGTTCCAGGGACGGATTTGTGGAGTCGATAGTAGCAAATGTCACACTTATAAGGCGCAGAATAAGAACCCCGGATTTCTGCGTGGAAATAATGAATGCCGGAACGATGTCCAATACAGATATCGCATTTGCATACATTCAGGGGAAAGCTGATATGAAACTTCTTGCCAATCTGAAAAAAAGAGTGGAAAAAATCAAGGTTGAAGCACTTACGATGAATATAGAAAGTCTTGCCGAAGTGCTGCTTCGGGGCCCTTTTATCAATCCATTTCCGAAATTTAAATATTCGGAACGGCCGGACAGTGCCGCAGCTTCGATTTACGATGGAAATATAGTTATATTAATTGATAATTCACCTGCAGTGCTTGTAGTTCCTACATCCGTATTTGATGTCATAGAAGAGGCGGACGATTATTATTTTCCACCGCTTACGGGAACATATATCAAGCTGTCCAAGTACCTCCTTACCATAATGTCACTCATCATGACACCATTGTGGATCGTATTCCTGCGCAATCCCGGAATGGTGCCTGAATGGTTAAAATTCATTATGATTGAAGAAGAAGGATCAACGGTGCCGGTGATATTGCAGTTATTGATTCTGGAATTCTGTATAGACGGACTCAGGCTTGCAGCAGTCAACACGCCGACACTTTTAACAACTCCGCTCAGTATCATAGCCGGCATCGTAGTAGGAGAGTATGCGGTAAGTTCAGGATGGTTTGACCCCGAAAGCATGCTTTACATGGCTTTTGTAACAGTCGGAACATACACGCAGGCAAGCTATGAACTTGGATATGCAATTAAGTTTTTCAGAATGATAATGCTGATACTTGCCTGGTTTTTCGGAATATGGGGTTTTGCTGCCGGAATCGTCATGTTTGTGCTGGCAATGGCATTTAACCGTACCATTTCGGAAAAAAGCTACCTTTATCCGTTGATACCGTTTGACGGTAAAATGCTGGCACGTAAACTGCTCAGGCTGAGACTCGGCAAAGAAAAATAACACATAATTCATATCATGTGATATACTGAATAAAAAGGTGTACGGGACGTGATGATATGAATTATGATAACGGAATAAAATATGCAGGGGACGAAGAAATGTACAAAGCTGATTTGAAGCTTTGGTTAAGATATACACAGGACAGGAAAAATGAAATACGCAAAGCATATGATAATAAAAATGCGGACAGATGCTACGTAGAGACGCATTCGCTAAAGAGCAATGCCAAAAGGATAGGTGCCGATGAATTGTCGGAGATTGCTTATAAGATGGAAAAGGCGGCTAAAGATGGGGACTGGATGTCTTTGGGCAGGCTTATGCAGCCATTGATGGAAGAATGGGAAATTATCGATAAAGATGTGCTTAAGATTACAGGACCGGTGTCTGAAACACCGGTCCATAGTAACGGTACATATATAACTGCCGCCGGATATAACGAAACAGTCAGTCGGATGAAAGAATGTCTCATGGCATACGATTCCGATGGTGCCGTGGATGCAGCCGATAATATACTCGGATATGAGATATCACCTGATGTACGTGATAAAATTACCCGTATAAGGAATGCAGCCGATGAGTTTGATTACCGTGGAGCACTTATTTTAACAGAAGCTCTTCCATCTCATCCATAAGGCTGTTGAAAAGCTTAAGAGCTGTTTCAACGGGCTCGGGGCCTGACATATCCACACCGGCGTCACGTAAGAGTGAAACAGGGTCCTTGGTGCAGCCGGAACACAAGAAATTAAGATACCTGCGGACCGCCGGTTCCCCATCATTTAATATCTTATCTGATAAGGCAATCGCCGCAGAAAATCCGGTCGCATACTGATATACATAGTAATCATAGTAGAAATGCGGTATTCTTGCCCATTCAAGAGCGATATTATCATCGATTTCCATATCCGGTCCGAAATAATCTTCATTCAGTTTTCTGTATATGTCACATAAGGCGGATGCTGTAAGAGATTCTCCTTTTGCAGCTCTCTCATTAATCTCAAGTTCAAATTCAGCAAACATTGTCTGCCTGTACAAGGTTCCCTTGAATTGTTCAAGAAAATGATTAATAAGCACCGCACGCTCTTTGCTGTCAGTTGTATTTTTTAACAAGTATTGCATCAATAATGCTTCGTTGCATGTGGATGCTACTTCTGCCACAAAAATCCTGTATCCGGCATAAAGAGGCTTCTGATGTGTATTTGACAGGTATGAGTGCATTGCGTGCCCCATCTCGTGTGCAAGTGTAAATTCACTGTCAAGGTCGTTATGGTAATTGAGAAGGACATATGGATGAATGTAAGCCCCGCATGAGTAAGCACCGCTTCGTTTGCCTTTATTCTCATATATATCGATCCATCCGTTATCAAATCCTGCCTTAAGTATATTGACGTATTCGTCACCGTATACACTCATCGCATTGATGACGTCTTCGCGTGCCTTGTCAAAAGGAATGTTACTCACAGAATTATCATCCACAAGAGGTGCATATATATCGTAGAAATGAAGTTTGTCGACATTGAGCATACGTTTGCGTAGCCCCACATATCTGTGCATATAGTGCATATTTGCGCGCACAGTGTCTATAAGACTGTGGTACACGGCAGTGTCCACATGCGTTGCATCAAGTGCTGCATCCAGCGTTGACGGGTACCCGCGCAGCTCTGATTCAAAAGAGAGAGCCTTAACCTGGGCCGAAAGTATTGCTGCATAAGTATTTTGAAAATCATTGTATACAGAGTAATAATTATTGTATGCTTTTTCCCTTATATCACGGTTATTATTCTGCATAAGCGGAATAAAAGTTCCGGCGGTGAGAGGATAAGTCTGCCCGTCATGTTCAACAGGCGGAAATTTCAGGTCTGCGTATGACATCATCGCAAAAATATTGTCGGGTGTCTCAAGAATATCGCCGGCTTTGGCGAGAATGTGTTCTGACTGTTCATCAAGCGTGTGTGCTTTGAGACGGCGGCACTCATCAATATCATGCCTGTAAAAAACAAGTGCCGGTTCGGCTTTGCAATATGACTCTATGTCCTCGTCGGAAAGTGCCATAAGCTTTGGCAGTTTGAATGAGCATGCACTCCGGTATTTTACGAGGGCAGCACTCACACGCGACTTGTAATCCTGATAGAGCTGATTGGAAGTGTCTTCGTCACATTTTAACATTGAATACGTATTAAGTCTGTTGATAACAGGCATCATATCCGAACAGAAATCATAGAAAGCAAGTAACGAGGCCGCATCCGGAAAACCTCGCTTCTCCAATTCGGGCAGTCTTTCTGTCTGTGTTCCAAGATATTCAAGTTCGCAGAGAAAAGAAGCATCATCCGGATATAAATCCCCGGTATGCCATTTAAAAGCGGCGTCGATTTCGTTACGCTCCGGAATTGATTGTAAACTCATAGTGTGGTATTCCTCCTGAATGGGTAATATTCTCCTTGATAAAAGGAGGGCCCGACGGGTGGCCGCCGGGCTTTATGAAAAAGAAAAAGAATTCGTAAATGTCTTATTCATTTGATAATTAGAGTATACAGTTGATTTGTAGATAATTTGTGTTAAAATAGTTAATAAATTGTGAACATTTAACAAAAATCAGAGGAAAATTATGAACAAAATAAATTATCAGAAAGAACTTGATAAAATTACTGCAGAAATAGAACGCACGGGAGAACCGAAAACACTTCTCCTCCACAGCTGTTGTGCACCTTGCAGCAGTTATGTATTGAAATATCTGTCAAATTATTTTAAAATTACGTTGTTGTATTTTAATCCCAATATAAGTCCGGAAGAAGAATACCGTAAGAGGGTTGCCGAGCAGAAGCGCCTGATTGCTGAACTTCCGGTGAAATATCCGGTGACATTCATCGAAGGCCGCTATGAACCGGCCGAATTTTATAATGCGGTAAAGGGACTCGAAAAAGAACCCGAGGGCGGAGCGAGATGTTTTGTATGTTATGAACTGCGGCTTCGCGAGGCTGCTTCGTATGCCAAAGCCGGAGGGTTTGATTATTTTACAACTACATTGTCGATAAGCCCGCTTAAGAATGCACAGAAGATTAATGAAATCGGCGAGAGAATTGCAGCCGAATCGGGACTTAAGCATCTGCCGTCTGATTTTAAGAAAAAAGAGGGCTACAAGCAGTCAGTGGAATTGTCAAAGGAGTACAATCTGTACAGGCAGAATTTCTGCGGCTGTGTTTTCTCAAAACAGGCTTCACAGGAAGGAGATAACATATGATATATAAATATGACAGGGTCGTTAAGTATTATGAGACGGACAGAATGGGTGTAGTTCACCATTCCAATTATATAAGGTGGTTTGAGGAGGCGCGTGTGGAATTTATGCGCGACATAGGCCTTCCTTACAGCCATATGGAGGACGAGGGAATCATGGTTCCGGTTGTAACTGTCGAATGTAAATACAAGAACCCGGTTACCTTTGATGATGAGGTAACGGTCAATACCAAAGTACGCAAATTTAACGGCATTGTCATTGAACTTGAATATGAAGTTGTAAGGACCGATGATGGTTCGGCAGTTGTGACAGGTGCAAGTTCGCACTGTTTTGTAGACGCGAAGACTTTCAAACCGCTCAATTTAAAGCGTGAGAGAGCCGATATGTATGATAAATTTATTAAAGCAATGGAGGATTAAGCCGATGTGGGCATATGAAAGTGTTTTTTACCAGATTTATCCGATGGGATTTGCCAATGCACCTTTTGAAAACGATGGTGTACAGCGCCACGGGATCATTAAAGTTATAGATTGGATACCGCACATTAAGAGTGTCGGATGCAATGCCATCTATTTTTCACCGGTATTCGAGTCCGATACTCATGGTTACAATACCCGTGATTACAAGAAAATAGACGTCCGTCTCGGAACCAATGAGGAATTCAAATCCGTCTGTGATGCATTGCACGAGGCGGGCATTAAGGTCGTTCTTGACGGAGTGTTCAACCATGTGGGCCGCGGACATTTCGCATTCCAGGATGTGCTTAAGAACCGTGAGAATTCAAGATACCTTAACTGGTTCAATATCAACCTCGGCGGCAACGATGCATGGAATGACGGTCTCTGGTACGAAGGCTGGGAGGGCAATTATGATCTCGTAAAGCTCAACCTTCGCAACAATGAAGTCGTAGAGTATCTTCTTGACTGCGTCCGTTACTGGATTGAATATTTTGACATAGATGGCATAAGACTTGATGTTGCTTACTGCCTTGATGAGGATTTCATGCGCCGTTTAAGGAGTTTTACCGACAGCATGAAGGCGGATTTCTTCCTTCTGGGAGAGGCTGTGCATGGCGATTACAACCGCCTTGTCAATGACGGGATGCTGCATTCCGCAACCAATTATGAGTGTTACAAGGGTATCTATTCCGCACTTAACAGCATGAACCTCTTCGAGATAATTCATTCGCTCTTAAGACAGTTCGGTCCGGAACAGTGGTCGTTATACAAAGGCAAGCACATGCTTTCCTTCGTGGACAATCATGATGTATCACGAATAGCAAGTGTCATAACCAACCCTAAGCACATTCCGCTTGCTTACGGCATTGAGTTCGGAATGCCGGGCATTCCGTGCGTCTACTACGGAAGTGAATGGGGTTTTAAAGCCGACAAGAGCCAGGGCGATCCGGCTTTACGTCCGTATTTTGAAATTTATGAGGAAAATGAGCTTACCGCTTTCATATCAAGACTTGCATCGGTTAAGAAATCGAGCAATGCGCTCAATTACGGTGATTTCACTTCTGTAATACTTACGAACCGTCAGTGCGTGTTCAGGCGGGCTGCCGGTGATGATGTTATCTTCGTGGCAATAAATGCCGACGAGAATCCATACACGGCATGTTTCGATGCCGGAGCAGCCAAAGTGACGGATCTGCTTACCGGCAAAATCTATGATATGGGAAGCGGTGTAAGCATGGATGGCTGCAGTGTAATGTACTTACAGCCGGAGAGGTAGAATTATGGCTAAAAATAAAGATATCAAGACCAATGCAATGCGTATTCTTGACCGTGAAAAAATCCCTTACGAGGCACACTTCTATGAGTGTGATGAGTTCATAGACGGTGTGCACACCGCGGACATTCTCGGTCTTGACCACAACATAGTATATAAGACAATAGTAACAATCGGACACAGTCACAATTACTATGTCTTTGTAATCCCGATAGAAGCTTCGATAGATTTCAAAAAGGCGGCTCACGCAGTCGGTGAGAAGTCAGTTGAGCTCCTGCCACTCAAAGATGTAACCGCCGTTACGGGCTATGTGCGCGGCGGCTGTACTGCCATCGGCATGAAAAAACAGTATGTGACACGAATCGATGCCGGTGCCGCATCACTCGACAAAATGGTGGTAAGCGGCGGCAAAATCGGTGTCCAGCTCACCCTGAAACCGGAAGATTTAAAAAAAGCCGCAAAAGCGGAATTTGCGGAAGTAATATAAAGTGCCGGAAGCCGCCGGACTGAACACTTCCGTCGGCACACTTTCGTTTGGAAGC